>NZ_JBIAKM010000002.1:0-576307 GCF_042872525.1 Micromonospora sp. NPDC005254
CGCTACCAGCTTCGCCTGGCCGCTCGGGCCCGGGAGATGGTCGACCAGGGTACCGCCCTGGAGGCTGCCTGCCGGATCATCATCCTCGAAGACCAGCTGGAGGAAGCCCTCCGGCAAAACCAGAACCAGCAGCATGGGACGCGGCACACTGACGCCTGAGGTCATCGGCGGGCGGTGAGCTGACTGGCTCGCCAGCGCGAACCACCTCGGCTCTGCCGGCGTACTCCTGCTCGTCGCACCTCTTTCCATGTCGGCCGCCAGCCGCCAGACGCCCCCACCGAAGACCGGACATCGGCTCGGACTCGGCGGATGGCGCGGGCGTCCGGTTATCGGATCGGTGCCGTTCGTGCGTCGGTGAGATGTTTGGTGATGCGGAGCAGCACATGGCCCGGTGGCCCGTCGACGAAGGCTGCCGTGTCGGCGAGCGCGGCGATCAGGGGCAGTCCACGACCGCCGACGGTGAGCGGGGCGGGGAGTTCGGCGTCGAGGCCACCGCCGTCGGGGATGCTGCCGCGGTTGCCGACCTCGAGGAGGCAGACGTCGTCGTCGATGACGATGGTGATGTCGACGACGCTGTCGGGATCGGCGTGCAGCACCGCGTTGGCGCACGCCTCGCTGATCAGTACGGCGAGGTGGTCACGGGAGTCCTCGGCGACATCGGTGAGGCTCAGCAGGGTGGTGAGGACGTGGCGGGCGCGGGTCACCGACGACGGTTGCCGTGGAAGTGACAGGTTCATGCTCACCCGCACTGCACAGCTCCTCCCCGGCCCGTGCCTGAACCGTCGGCCTACCGCGTCACCCTGAGGCGCGATGCTCCAGTGGTGATCAGCCCTACCCCGGTTCTGCTGAGGCGAAACAGTCAGAGGTGCCGGCTCGACGTGCCCGGGCCGACGGCGGTTCACCCGTCGGCAGAATAGGGTAGGCGGGGATCATCGGGGCGTGGGGGAGGTTGCTGTGGAACTGCTGCTGTCGGTCCGGCCGGGCCGGGGTTGCACCGTGCTGGAGGCGCGCGGCGAGCTGGACATGGCGACATCCCCGCAGCTGCGCGAGCGTCTGCAACGGTTGGTCGACGCCGGTGACCACCACGTGGTGGTGGACCTGGCCGGGGTGGGATTCATGGACTCCAGCGGACTGGGCGCGCTGGTCGTGATGTTCAAGGCGCTGCGCGACGTGGGCGGTCGGATGAGCCTCGCGGCACCGCAGCCCGCCGTGCACAGCGTCCTGACGGTCACGTCGGTGGATCGAGTGATCCAGGTTTATGACAGCGTGCAGGCGGCCGAAGCCGATGTGCCGTCCACCGACCACGCGCCAGGCCGGTAGTCAGTCGGGCAGAGCGGCGCTGGCACGCTCCTGGTCGGCGCCGGCGCTGGTACGCCGGTCCTCGCGGTGCCCGCCGTGCCAGTCGAGGATGAACAGGGTGGCGTCATCGGCCAGCTTTGGTCCGCTGACCTCCAGGACGGCGTCGGCCAACGCCCGGGCGGCCTCTCGTGGATGCAGACCGGTGATCGACCGCAACATGGTCGGTAAATCCAGGTTGGCGGCGTTGCGCTCCCGCATGCCATCGGTGATCACCACCAGACGGTCGCCCGGCCGCAGCTCGACCTCGCCAGCGCGGTGTCCGGCGTCGGCGAACATTCCCAGCGGGAAGTTGGGCGGTAGTGGCAGCACCCGAGTGTTCCCGTCGCGTACCAGCATCGGCGGGACGTGCCCGGCGTTGAGCAGCGCGCACACGCCGGTGCGCAGGTCGAGACGGCCGAGGACCGCGGTGATGTAACCGCCGGGCACGGTGGCATGGCCGGCCACGTCGGCATTCGCGGCGTCGGCCTGTTCCACCAGACCGACCCCGCGGCGGCGGCTGTTGCGCAGGCTGCCCACGCCCAGGGTGGCCGTGAGCGCGCTGGCCACGCCGTGGCCCATCGCATCGGTGACGCTGAAGTGCAGCACGTCGCGGGCGAGGCTGTAGTCGAAGGTGTCCCCGCCGATGCTGGCGGCGGGTTCCAGCCAGCCGGACAGGGTGAACGCGCTGGCCTCACAGGTGAACGAGGCGGGCAGCAGGCGCCGCTGGATCTCCCCGGACAGGGTGAACGGGGTCGTCCGTTGCCCCCACTCGAACAGATCGGTGTGCCGCCGGTTGGCGATCACCACGAATGCCAACACGTGTGCCGTACGGGTGATCTCCTCCAGCGCCCGCGGGTCCGGCTCGTCCGGCAGGCTCATTTCGAGCAGGCCGATGGCCTCACCGCGGTCGGTCACCGGCGCCAGCACCGTCCACGTGTCAGGCTGCGGGACAACATGCACCGTCTGGGTGCGTAGCGCCTGCTCGGCGGGGCCGCCATCGAACGGCATCACCGTGGCGACCTCGTCACCGCCCCGGCGTCCCGCACCGGTTCCGCCGAGCGGCACGCGGGTCAGCCGGACCAGCGCCCGGCCGCTGAGGTCCGCGATCAAGAACGCGACGCTCCGCGCCCCCAGCGCCACACCGAGTTCCCGGGTGACCGCGTCGACCGCGTCGACGGGGGAGGCGTTCTCCGCCGCATCCAACAGCTGCGCCATGATCCACCCTCGGCTGCTTTCCACGGCCTGAGCCTACGAGACCCGGCTGGTCATCGCCGAGCACGAGGATCCTCACCACAGCGTCGACAGCCCAAACCAGGTTTCACATTCAGGGGCCTGGAGTGAGCTTCCCCTCGTTCCCGGACACCTGAATCTGGCATGTGCGGACACGTGGGGACCGTCGTGGCCAGGATCGCGGCGGGTCCAAGCGAACCGGGGACAGACCCGCGCTCCCAGGTTCTTCGGTGGCAACGCCGGCGACGGGGTATGGGGACGAAGGCCATTGATCCTCGACGATGTGTGCGGTGTGTGCTCTCCAGCGGATGCCAACCGGTGCCAACCGGTGCCAACACGGGTCACTGCGGCCGACCGCCGGTCGCAAACCGGCGTTCGTGTGCTCGGGGTGGTCCTCGGCTGGGAGAGGCGGTCAGGGCAATCGGGCAGGCAGGGGTAATGGGCAAGGCAGGCAGGCCGATCACGAGAAGTGGATCACGACAGGCTGCATCCGTGTCGCAGTCCGGTGCCTGGCGGTCGGCCGGCTTCCCGCTCGGGCCGTCGGCTCGCCAGGGCTACAGCCTGAGCATCGGACCTGGTGAACCTTCCAGATCAGAGCCAAATTGCTCGTCAGGCGTTGGAGTGAACACCGATGCCGCCGGAGACGGTGAGGTTGTCGCCGGTGATGTAGCCGGCGGCGTCCGAGGCGAGGAAGGCCACGGCTTCGGCGATGTCGGCGGGAGCGCCGACGCGGCCGAGCGGGACGTCCCGGGCCCAGGAGTCGATCACTTCCTGGGAGATACCCATCCTGCTGTAGACAGGGGTGTTGATCATTCCCGGGCTGACCGCGTTGACGCGAATGCGGCGGGGGGCGAGTTCGAGCGCGAGGGACCGCATGAGGGGTAGCAGAGCGCCCTTGGCTGCTGTCATCGCGGCCCCGAGCCCTTCGGCGGCGCCCACGGTGAACACGACCGAGGCGCCCTCGTTGAGGAGCGGCAGCGCCTTTTGCAGGGTGAAGAAGTTTCCCTTGACGTTGATGTCGAACAGCACGTCGAAGGCGTCTTCGTCGGTTGATTCGATCGGGCCGGGGCGGGAGATGCCCGCGTTGAGGAAGAGCAGGTCGAGGGAGCCGAGTTGCTGGCGCGCCTGGTCCATCGCCTGGTCGATGTCTGGCAGGGACCGTGCGTCGGCCCGGACGGCCGTGACGTCTTCGGGAAGCCCGGCGTCGGCGACATTGCCGAGGCCGGTGACCATGACGCGGTAGCCGCGGGAGTGGAGTAGTTCGGCGGTCGCCTTGCCGATGCCGCTGGTTCCACCGGTGATCAAAGCTGTGGGTGCAGGCATGATGCGCTCCTTTGCGTACTTCTGGGCCGGGGGCGGCCCTGTCCGTGGGGCCGTGGGCATGCTGCGTCACTGCCTCTGGCAGCGTACGACATCCTGGCAGTGACTGCCAAACGTGATGTCACTGTCAGGATGGCAGTGCCGGGCTAGTCTGGGTGGCATGAAGCAGGAGGCCAAGTCAGCGACGGGCGCACCGACCACGCTGTGGGACCGGACACGGCAGCTGGCTTCCCAGGAGATCCTCAAGACGGCGCTGCGCCTGTTCACCGAGCAGGGCTACGACGAGACGACCATCGCCCAGATCGCCCGGGAGGCCGGCGTCTCCCAGCGCACCCTCTTCCGCTACTTCGGCACCAAGGAGGACCTTCTCGGCGGAGGTCAGGACCGGTTCGGGCAGGTCCTGATGGACACGATCGGCGAACAGCCTGCCGATTCCGGTGTCTGGGAGGCCCTGCGCGCAGGGGTTGCTGCCGTACTGGCCTTGCACGACAGCCGAGAACAGGCCCTGGAGCGGTTCCGCCTCCTCCACAACACCGCCTCGTTGCGTGCCGGTTGGCTTGAAAAGCGACTGCGATTCCAGGAGAACCTGCTGCCGCTCATCGAGACCCGTATGGACGCAGCTACCGACAAGGAGGGCGCGAAGGCGCGCGCGGTGATCGCGACGGCGTTCGCGTGCCTGGATGCCGCATCGATGACGTGGGTCGCCAACGACGGCAAGGGCGACATCATGGACCTGTACGACGAGTGCCTGGCTGCGGTGCGGGGCTGACCCGCAGCGGCCAACGCAGGTGACCTTAGGGTTTCCTGCTCCTGCAGCGCGGGCGCGGGCGCGGGCGCGGGTCGCAGGGACGTACTGCTGTGATCCCTTGTGACCGCGCTGGCACCCGCCCGTGCGACTGGAGGCGCACGGTGCGGTCGCCGGATGGCTGACCTTCCAGCTACCCGCCGACCTGTTCTGACAAGGCGTTGGTATCCAGCGCTACGACGCTGCAGGACGGTCGGGGTATCGCCGTGACAGTCAGTGCGTCAAACGTCGGTGGCCAAGCGGCCGGCGAGACGAGCGCTAGTTCCGCTAGGACGGTGCGGGCCAGACGGCGTCGATGAGCTGGCCGGGATGCTGCGGCTCGCGCTGGCCGACGCGGGCGCGACTCGGATCGACGCGGCGGCGACCGGCACCGCGCCCGACGGCGCCCGGGATCGAGCGCTCGGCGTGATCGCGTTCATCGTCACCGCCCTGCGGACCGCAGGGGCCTCACGAAGGTAGTGGAGGCGATCCGCGGCTGCCTCGCCCGCGTCGCCGGCCGCCGCCGGGTGCGGCTGACCGTAGCCGGGGTCGACGTGGAGGTCGCCGCCGACGTCGATGTCGCGCCGATCGTGGCAGCGCTCCTGGCTCAACCCAGCCGGCCCGTGACCGGGCTGCGGCGGGCGCTCGTGGTCGCGAACGCCCGGTACGACGACCCGGCACTCGCCGCGTTGCGCGCTCCGACCCGCGACGGGCGGACCTTGGCGTTCGTGCTCTCCGGCGGCAACGTCAACGACTGCAGCCGCTTCACCGAGGTCATGGCCGCGATCCGGGTCGAGCGGTCCGGGCCCGTTCGACCTCGGGTTCGCCCGGATCACGTCATCGCCGACAAGGGCTACAGCTCCAAGGCCATCCGGACCGACCTACGCCAGCGCGGTATCGGGCACACCATCCCCGAACGCGCTGACCAGCAGGGCAGCCGTCGACTCGGCAGCTGCGGCGGCCGGCCGCCAGTCTCCGACAAGCAGCTCTACAAGCACCGCAACGTGGTCAGTCCCTGCCAACGCGGGTCAACGCGCAGGTCGTTACACTGACCACTCGCGCCCTCGTAGCTCAGGGGATAGAGCATCGGTTTCCTAACCCGACGCTCCGCCGATGCCCACAGGCCGATGACCTGCGGGTTCTTGTTTTCTACCTGTATGTGCCGGTCGCTTCGCGGCCTTGCTGCGATCGCTTGCCGAAGATCAGCTGGAACGCTGTGGGTCCTGAGTGCAGGCTTAATGCTGCCGCGAGCCGGAAGCCGAGGCATCCTCGGCGGGTTCGTTCTCGCCGAGCAGCTCCCGGCGCCATTCGGCGAATCGGCTACGAAGATCGTCCAGCGCTCGGTCGGCGACGCCGTACTGGGCGAAGTCGTCAGGATCGAGCAGGGTGGCTTGTCCGAGAGCGTCGGCGAAGACGCGGCGGTCGAAACCACGGTCGGCGCGCTGCGCGAGGGTGAGAAGGGCCTGGCGCGTGTAGCGGCCGGATCGGAGCGTGGCGTCGATGTCGATGAAGTCACGAGCGAACGCTCGCCCGTAGAGTGCGCTCATCTTGTTCGCGACCGCGTCGTCAGGGTGCAGTACCGGTCCGATCGCCATGAGGATCGGTTCGTTGGCACGCCAGTCCACGCCGAGTTCGACCTTGGAGATCCGCATGCCGTCGGTGACGGCCAGCCGGGCGAACGTGTCGTACTGCCGCTCGGTCTCGACGGTCAGGCCGTCGTCTCGGTAGGCGTGCACGACGGCGGTGACCGCGGTGGTGAACTCCTCGCGGCGGTCCCAGGCGGTGAACAGGTCGACGTCCTCGCTGGGTCGCTCCAGGAGCCCGGCGGCCTGCACCGCGTAGCCGCCCGCCAGAGCGAAGCCGTATCGATCGGCTGCCCCGAGCCCGGTACGGGCGAGGCGTTCGTGGAAGGGGTCCACCGCTATGCCGCGTTGCTGCGGTTTGCGGCGAGTTCGGGAAAGGCATCTTCCCAGCGCTGGCGGAGCTGGGGTGGCAGCCAGAGGGTGGGCCAGAGCCTTCGGAGGAGGTCGGCGTCGAGCCAGGTGTTCAGGTCCTCGACCGTGCTCGCCTCGGTGAGTACCACCTTGTACATGCTGGCCAGGCGTGTGGTCCGGTTCAGGTCGTACTCGGGGTGCCCGGACCAGTCGAGATGACGCGGAAGCGTCACCGCGCCTTCGGTGGGGCCGTGCAGTTCGGCAAGGGTTTGGGCCACGACGTAGGGCCTCCGGTCGCCGTAGGGCTGGTAGTCCGCCGGCGGTTGGGGTGATGTCCTGCGTCGGTTGATGTTGGTCGCCCGCCGGACCTCCGGTCGTAGCACCTGACGGATCGTCTCCCGGCTGTATCCGGTGACCCGCTGCAGGTCCACCGGCCGCCAGCCGGCCGCATGAAACGCCCGCAACTGCTCGTCCCGCTCGGTCAACGCCTGTGCCCGCGTCGCCTCATACCTGGAGACAACCGCGTGCAGCTCATCCTCGGAGAACCGACCCATGCCCGTCAGCCTACTACGCTAGGCCCAGCACGCTTGGCTTGTTTCCCATCGTGCTGGCGAAGACGTTGCTCCTCGTGGGCATGGTTGGGATCAGCCGCCGCATTGGCACCGAGCGAAGTGGATCAGCCGGCCGCTTACCGCTCCCTGTTCCTCGTTCCGCCAGGCAGTGATGACCGCGATCGGAGGCATTCATGTTTTGGTGAAGCCGAGGGCCCGGTATCCGGGCATGCGGCGTTGGAGTGAGGCGGCGAGGATAGGGGTGGCCGGGTCGTGGTAGTCGTGGACCTCGGCGAGGTCCTTGCCGGGTGCGGCGCGGATGACGCGGCCGGCGCATTGGACGAGTAGCCCGTCGTAGGAGATCGGGCCGGCGAGGAAGAGGGTGTCGAGGGCGGGGGCGTCGAAGCCTTCACCGATGAACGGTGTGGTGCCGATGACGAGGAGGCCTTCGCCGGTCTTGGCCTGGTCGAGTCGTTCGACGATGGTCCGTCGGTTGGTGGTGCTCATCGTTCCTTGCAGCACGAGCGCCTGGTGTCCGAGCGTCGAGAGCAGGGCGCTGAGTGCCTCGACGTGAGCGACCCGCCGGGTAAGGACGAGACAGTTGCGTCCACGGGTCAGGGCCGCGACGACGTCGTCGGCGATCCGAGCGTTGCGTGACTCGTCGACGGCGAGTCTTCGGTGCACCTCGGCGAGCGCGCCGGGCGCGTCAAGGTCGATGTAGCCGGGCTGGAATGTTGTCTCGTGAATGAACAGCGTTCGACGGGGTCCGGCGTCGGCGTGCATCGCTGCCGCGAGGGTGCCCGGTTCCTCGTCGGTCAGGGTGTGGCGGACGGGTCCGAGTTGCCAGGTGACGAGTTGGCCGAGGCCGTCGCGTCGAGTGGGGGTGGCGGTGAGGCCGAGCCAGAACTGCGCGGCGATCCGTTTGACCGAGTGCTCGTACGCGGCCGCGCCGAGGTGGTGGCATTCGTCGACGATGACGTGCCCGTACCCCTGGGTCAGGGAGGCGACGTCGTCGCGTCGCGCGAGAGACGGCAGCAGTGCGATGTCCACCGTGCCGGTGAGTTTGCGTCGGCCGCCACCGAGTTGACCGGGCTTGATTCCGAGGAACTGCTCAATGCGGACGCGCCACTGGTCGGCGAGGGCTTTGCGGTCGACGAGGACCAGGGCGGACGTGGTGCGTTCGGCGATCACGGCGCAGGCCATGACGGTCTTGCCGGAGCCCGGTGGGGCGACCAGAATTCCGTTGTCGTGGGCGAGAAGCGCGCCGACCGCGTCGGCCTGCTTGCCGGTGAGTTCGGCGGCGAACGCGGTTTCGATCTCGGCCCCGGAGTTTCGTACGTCCGTGACAGCCAGCCGCGACTCGGCGCGTTCGACGATCGTGGCGATGGTGTGCCGCAGGCCCCGCGGGAGAACCAGGCGGTCATCGAGGGTGAGGTCGTAGCCCTGGATGAAGCGAGGGGTGTCCCAGGTGGATTTGCGGAGTCGCTGCAGCTCGTAGAACTTCGGGTTGGCTATGGCGGCGGCGTGCTTGAACGTCGCCAGAGCGGCGGGGGTGAGCTGTGCGGCGTCGATGCTCAGCCCGGGACCGGCCTCCGCGTGGACCACCGGAGGCAGCGGAGGATGGACCTGCGTCGCGGCGGACCGGCTCATCGTGGCGACGTCGGCACCGGTGACGGCTTGCTTGGCCTGCCGGGCGACGTGTTCGGCGTCGCCGGGGCTGAGCCGGTCCAGCGTCGACAAGAACGCCCACTGGTCCGCGTACGGCTCGAGCGTGCCGAGGTCGAGAAACGTGGTCAGCCCGTCCTTGCGGCGCCGCCCCTGCAGCGGTGCGGCGATGAGGTTGCCGAAGCCACCCTCGGGCAGGACGTCCTGGTTGGGGAACAGTCGGTCGTACGAGCGCAGATCCATCGACCCGCGCAGCACCATCGCCTCACGCAGCAGGACGGTGCCGACGGCCCGCCCGGTGGCCGCGGGAACCGCGCCGGTGAAGAAGACCCACACGTGGGCGCCGCGGCCCGACTGGGAGATCTCCAACGCGGCGGGCACCGCGCTGGCCCGTGCCGCCTTCACGTACGCGAGGGCGTCGAGCATCGCCGTCGGCCCGTCGAAGTCGGCCACGACGAAGTGGCAGGTGTTGCCGGGCATCAGCGGGTACAGGCCCACGAACACGTCGCCGACCAGATGCGCCGCAACGACCTCCGTCGTCCGTGGCAGGTAGGTGGCACCGCGCCGGTCCATACCCTTACGCCAACCGCCAGCGACCGCGGGCATCCACCCGACAGCGCCGGTACGGGCGTTCTCCCACCGCACGGCGTACACGTCGGACCGGGCCCGGAACCGGTCGGCGAACAACGCCAGCTTGTCCCGAGTCGGCGAAGCCATGGTGACCAGCCCTGGCGGCTCAACCGGCGCGGACAACTGCTCCGGTGCCGCGGTCGTGTCCTGGCCGCGCAGTTCCAGCAGACGCGCCAGTCGAGTGTTCTCCGCCCGTAACCGCTCGACCTCCCGGCGAAGATCGACGAACTCGGCCACCGAACTCATGCCGACCATCCTCGCGTATCTGGCTCCGAACACCCCGACACCGGTCCGATATCCTCCGCCGATGGCATCGAAGGGACACGCCGCACTGGAGGCGATGATCGAGGAAGCCACGGTCGACGCGTACGGCGACGACGAGCAGCTCACCGGCCTGTTCACCATGATCGAGGAGCACCTGGTGGTGCCGTTCACGACCACCGTCCTCGGCGTCGAGGTCACGGTGCTAAAGGTCGACCTGATCGCGGACAGCATCGTCGCGGTCTGCACCCGAGGTCGCCACCGGCAGAGGATCGGCCTACTCGACCTGCCGCTACCCACCCCCGCGCCGGACGGCAGAGCGTGGATCGACGCCTACCGGCAATGGGCCGGAAGGTAGGCCACGATGAGCGAGTACCAGTACTACGAATTTACCGCCGTCGACCGGCCTCTCACCGGCCGGGAGCGGGCCGACCTGCGGTCGATGTCGACCCGGGCCGACATCACCGCCACCAGCTTCGTGAACACCTACGAGTGGGGCAACTTCAAGGGCGACCCGCGCAGGCTGATGGAACGGTATTTCGACGCGCACCTGTACCTGGCCAATTGGGGCACCCGCCAGCTCATGCTGCGGCTACCGAAACACGTGCTCGACCCCGCAACCGTCGCCCATTATTGCCAGGGTGACAGCGCGTCCGTGTGGGCCGCCGGCAAGCACGTCATCGTCGACCTCCATGACGAGGACGAGGACGGCACCGACGAGTGGGACCTCGACGGCCACGGTCTGCTCACCTCCATCATCCCGGTCCGGGCCGGCCTCGCCGCCGGCGACCTGCGCCTGCTATACCTGGCCTGGCTGCGCTGCGTACAGTCCGAGGAGATCGCCGACGACGAGCCCGAACCGCCCGTCCCCGCCGGCATGGGCACCCTCGACGCGCCCCTCACCGCCGTCGCCGAGTTTCTGCGCATCGACCCCGACCTGATCGCGGCCGCGGCGGCAGGGTCGGTGCCGGTCGCCTCCGGTGAACCGACCGCGGCGCAACTCCGCACCTGGGTCGTCGGGCTTCCCGCCCGGGACAAGGACGCCATCCTGACCGACCTGATCACCGGCGGCGACAGCCACCTACGCAGCCAACTGCTGCGCCGCTACCGCGACGCACACCGCACCGATACGCCCACCCCGGCAGTCGCCCGCACCGCCGGGGAGCTACTCGCCATCGCCGCGGACCTGCGCGCCGAACGGGAACGACGGGACGCCGAGCAGCGCGAACGCGACTGGGCTCGCAGGGAACGGTCCGCAGCGGCCGCCCGGCAACGGCACCTCGACGCCCTCGCGGTCGACCAACCCGCCGCCTGGCAGCGGGTCGACGAACTCATCGCCACGAAGAAGCCCCGCGAGTACGACACCGCAGTTCAACTCCTCGTTGACCTGCGCGATCTCGGCGACCGCGACGGAGCCAGCGCATCGTTCCGAAACCGGCTGGCCGAGCTACGGGCGGTGCACGCCCGCAAGCCCAGCCTGCTCGAACGCCTCAACCTCGCAGGCCTCGACACCTAAACAGCCTGCCCGGCGACCGATGGCCTCGCCGCTGTCGGCCGCTGCCCCGATACCACCGTCATGCCGTCGTTCTCCTCCCTGTGCGGACTCGTCGGACGACGTACGGATCGCCGCCGAGTGACCGTCGCCGGAGACGGGAAGGCCGTGAGGCCGCCGCGGCGTGCCGGCGTGACGTCCCGAACAGCCGATGCCAACGGCAGCAGGCTCCAGGAGTTCGTCCGAACCCGCAACCAGACATCGAATGATGTCGTTTGCCGATTGGACCCGGAGGGTCGGGTGACTGTCTGGGTGTGTGCTGCCGATGTCATGGCCAGCTAGGAGTAGGACGCCCCGGCCCTCGCTGACGACCGCTGTATCAGCACTGGATGGAGACTTGCGACCGATCGCCCTTTCCGAAGTTGTGGCTACTGAACCGCGGCGGGTCCATGCCCCTTGACCAGCACGAGCGAGAAGGACCGCCCGCATCCAGGACCTCCTGACCATGATCAGCCCCGCCTTGGAGAAGGCGCTGAATCTGCGCAGCAGAGGTGCGCTCCGGCTCCTCGCGCAGTGGCAGACCCCCGCCGGGCTGCGCCGCGCCGGCGAAGCCCGCATCCTGGCCTACCTACGCCAGCACGGCGTGTGGGCCGCCAAGACACTCACCGCCAAAGTTCACGCCGCCGCGCGGACACAAACCGTCTCCGTCGCGGGAGAGGCCACCGCGGCCCTGATCGTGGGTCAGATGGCCACCGACCTCGAAGCGGTCAACGACCGCATCACCGCCATCGAGGAAACTATCGCCGCGGTGGTCGCCGAGCACGAGCTGGGGGAGATCCTCACCAGCCTGCCCGGCATCGCCACCACCCTCGCCGCCGAGTTCCTCGCCCACGCCGGCACCCTCACCACCTACTCCAGCCCCGCTGCACTCGCCGCCCACGCCGGGCTCGCGCCGATCTCCCGAGACTCCGGCCGCAGGCAGGGTCATCAGGTTCGGCCCCACCGCTACCACCGCGGCCTGCGCCGGGTGTTCAGCATGTCCAGCTTCACCGCCCTGACCCACTGCCCACGATCACGCGCCTACTACGACAAGAAAAGAGCCGAAGGAAAGACTCACCGCCAAGCCACCGCCGCCCTTTCCAGACAACGCCTCAACGTCCTCTGGGCCTGCATCCGCGACAAGACCCTCTACCAGCCCAAACAGCCAAGATCGGCAGAGGTGGCGCTGTGCGAACTCGCATAGAGACTCCCTGGGCTGGGCGAACGGCGGTCCGGGGAACGTGGGTGAACGTGGGCCACTCCCTGCCACCCCAGGTGAACCCCCAGGTCGCTAGACTATGCGCTCGCGCCCTCGTAGCTCAGGGGATAGAGCATCGGTTTCCTAAACCGTGTGCTTCTATAACCCGCAAGCCGATGACCTGCGGTTTCCCGTTTCTTAAGGTCAGTAATTGGTCGCAGGGCGGCACTGCTGTGATCGCTTGCCGAAGATTTGCGGTGCGGCGTTTAGCCTGCTCAGAGTTCCGATGGTGCGATGAACATCCAGTGCCTAATCCGGAAGCAGCCGGCTCAGCGCGGCTCCCCAAAGCCATGCGACGGATGCGCGTGGCGCAACCTCGGGCATGGCCGTTATTGTGTGGTACGCCATTTCATCGACTTCTTGGCTGTCGCTGCGATCGCTGGGTCCTCCTCGTTTAGAAACATGCGCTCAAGGCCACCGATGGTGTTGAGGTACTCCGCCATTTGTGCATCTATACCGCTGACGGCGGCTGAAAGGGAACTGCATGTCCCCGGCTGGTATACGCCGGCTCGGTCGAGAAACCTGCGCATGAGTGTCAGGGAGGTAGCTATAGCCGGCGGGCAGGTTTCAAGCGCAGGCCCCAATCGAGTGACCAGTGCACCCTCGTGTGCCCAGAACGTGCCTGCGCCACTGATGGCAGCGCCATGGATTGAGGCAGAGAGGTATCGGTAAAATGGATAGATGTCCGCCATGCCAGCCTGTTCCGCTCGTACGGCGACCGATCCTGCATGCCAAGATCTGAGGTATTCGCGGCCGTAGCGATTAAGTAGCGAGGTGACTTCGCGCTCAGTGTCGTGGAGCAGTGTCCGCCGGTGATGAGCTGCTGCCTTGGCTGCCTTTCCCGTCAGGTAGCGTGAAAGGGGCCCAGGCCATTGCATGGCGCACGCCAATTGGCCAATGCTCGATGCAACGCTCAGCCAGATCCTCGTCGGTTGACACAGCGTGGAAACTGAGGACATCCTCGATCAGCGTTCGCGTGCCTCTGAGAGCGGAGGTGCCCCGGCCGGCCATCCCGTCGAACAACACATCGTTGAAGTCGTTGAAAGTCTGGCTCGCTACCAACTTTACCGCTGGGTGCTCCATCGACAGAATGAGTTCTTGATAGACCGCCGCGAGGCGGTCGTTGTAATCGTTCACCGATGCGGCCATGCCGGGACTGTTGTCAGTGATCAACTCAAGCATTCGCGATGGGGAGTTGACCGGAAGGTTGAGGGGGTGAAAGTTCATGCAGATCTCCTCGACAGCACGCTTCAAGGAGATCGCCACCCAGCACCGGCATCCGTAGTGGACCGATCTCGCGAATTGACACGGGCTGACCCTGTCGTTTCACTCTGCTCGTGGCCCTAGCCGGGCGCTAGCTTGATTACTCAAAGTAGCCTGACTGACGCGTGCTGGGTCGTGTAGTTGGCTCGGATAGATTGCGGTTCTTCGTGTAATAGCCTTACATGGCCTCGTTGTCGTGCATCGTCCGGACAGCGGACGGACCGGGATGATGGATGGTCGACACAGTGGGGTGGTCGTAGTCGAAGTCAATCTCTGAGAACTCGCGTCGCACCGTGCTAGGCAGTTGGTTGTCGGCGACGATAAACTGCAGCTTTCCCGGGAGGGCGGCCGCAGTGTTCGCGAGTCGCTGGTAGAGGGCTGTCGAGATGTCGGTTGCCGCGTTCAACGCCATGCGAGGGCTGTCAATAAGAAGAAATGACGGGAAGCTGGTGTCGCCGCGGGAGACCACCACGTAGAGAATCGATGTCCAATAGGCTATCTGCGTGGCGGTGATGATGCCGCCGCCTTTGCTTGCTTTCGAGAAGAGCCGCCCGTTCAGCAGCGGGAGGTAGTTCGTGGGGTGGATGGTAGCGGTTTCGATGCTCGGGACCCCGATGCTGCGCATTGCTCGGGCGAACTCGGTGTTCAGGTCATCGAGGATGGACTGCCGCCGCTTGTTGAGGTTCGTCTCGCGCTGGGCAAGGTTTGCCCGGACGCGATCGCGTTCAGCGCTGAGGCGCTTCTCGGAGGCGGCGAGGTCGTCCACACGATCCCACTGCCTTAAGACAGTCTCGAGTTCCCGTTGGCGGGACCGAGCCTCGGCTAATTTGTTGGATGCGTCGGTGTATGCCTGCAGGCGGGGCGTGACCCGCTCGGAGGTACGCGTTTCAATCTCGAGGGTCAGGTGTTTGATCAGCGTTTCACGTTCGTCGACCGCCTCGTTGACGGCGTCGAGTTGACTGTCTAGAGCGTCGAGTTGCTCATCCATCTCCCGTAGCTGGCCGGTTAGCTGGTGTTGTTCGTACTGGTCGTCGTCAGGCCCGGTGGTGACGGGATCGTTCTGTAGGCAAACACGGCATGAACCCTCAGGGACCGGGCGGCTTGCCAGCGACTGTACGCATCGTGGGCATGTAATGAATTCGATATTCGCGATCCTGGCGCCGGCGTCGCGCATGCGCTGCAGGCGCGCGAGATCTGCCTCGACGCGGCGCCGCTCGCTGGTCAAGTCCCGGCGTTGGCGGGTTAGTGTCGTTACCGCAGCACGAGCGTCGGCTAGTCGTCGCTCGGTGTCGGTGAGGAGGTCCCGCATTACTTGGGTCTCCCGGTCGGTGACCGGATTGATCGCTGCTCGCAGCACACGTAGTTGTGCCTCAGCGGCGATCTGATCGTTGGTGGCATCCCCGTAGGCGTCGAGCGCCTCCTCCTTGCCCGTGGTGTTGGTGGTGTGGAGGAAGCTGCGAACGGTCTCGGTCTCTTTCTGCGCTGCGGCTACCTGACCGTGAAGCCGATTTGCCTCTGAGCGCAGCGACAGAATATCCGCATCAGTGAGTCTGAATAGCAGCTCAAACACAGCCTTGCGCTTGGACTCCAGGTACGTGTCCTGGCTGCGGGCGATGTCACGGTTCATCTCAGATTGAGCTATGTACATAAACGAAAGGATGTCTGCGAAGGATATTCGCGTACCAGCGTTTGTGCTGCCCCCGGTCCGAGCGGCAGCACGCATGTTGTCGGGAAAGCCCAGTGCGTTCATGAGCAGCGAGTTCAGGCTGGGCACGTGATCCAGGTTGACGCTGTGGTCCGGCAGCCGCTCCTGTATACGCAGGTCGGTCACTCGCACACTGCCACGCTTGTTGGCGTCGGTGCTACGCACAAGGAGGTAGCGGGCTCTTCCGATGGTCACATCGACGCTGACGTCGGTGACGCTTTCGGTAATGACGGGAGCGAGCATGCCGTCGCTGCCAAAGCCGAATTTGATCGCTTCTAACAACGTGGTCTTCCCGACACCGGTTGGCCCGGAGAGAATCGTCAGATCCGTAGGGAACGCATACCGCACCGGTCCTTCGATGGTGTCGAGAAGAACCCTGTTGAGGCGGAAGTTCGTGGTCAACGGATTACCTGCCGGTGGGGTCGGTCCATGAGGTCAGCCAACCTCTGGTAGATGAGTTCCTTCAGAGCGTTACCAGTTAGGCCGATAGACGCTTGCGCGATGGCCTGGCTACGGTCCGCGATCTCCGACCAAGCGGACGAGCGGGCCATCTCATCGGCCATTTCCCGACCGGCGGCTGTGGCTACGAGGGCTACGCTGCCTTTGCGGCCTCTGGTGTAGCGCAGTAACCCGCGGCCCACCAACGCGCCGATGATGGCGTAGTAGCGGTCGTCCCAAGGCCCGTACTTGTAGCGAGTCATCGGCGCCTCTACCGCAGTCGGCTCCCGGCGCTCCTCGTCGTTAAGATGCAGGCGAGGGTCGTCGCTGCCTAATGCGTCCAGAACCTGAGTTGCCAACGCTGGGTATCGCAGTAGGAAGTCCAACTTCGCAAGCTTCGTCAGACCGTCGAGCTTGCGATTGTGTCCTGGCTCGGCTGCGGTGGCGGCTACCAGCAGCAGGACGCGTGCCTGGTGGTAGGCCAGATCCTCTCGCAGCAGGGCCAGCTCGGCGGCCTGGAAAGTCGTCGTCACAGGCCGGCACCTCGTTCGCCTCGACGGTGAGCCACTTCGGCATCGATGTCGAAGCTCTCGCTGAACCACACTTTGCACTCATTCGACAGGTCACACAGACCGCCGAGAGCTAGGTCTACATCGACCTCGTGCGGCAGCGTCGCGGCCTGCTGCTCCAGTTGAGCTTCGAGTTCGCGCCACAGCTCGGCACCCCAGCTGGTGGTAGGTGCCTTTACCTTTGATGTTGCGACGTCGCTGATGCGAAGCAGTGCACGCCGTAGCCGCATCTGGTCTACGCGTGCCTGGGGATCGGACGCTGTACGGTCACGCCAGAGATCTTGGTAGTCCAGGCGAAGCTGCTCGGCTCGCTCGACGGCGTTGTCAGAACATCCGCCGACCTGCATCTTGATGGCGAGCCGGCTGGTGCGAACCATCCGTGGCAGCCTGGCGAAACCTGCTGGGTGGGCGATCGCGGTGCGGATGGCCATATCGATATCTCCGAGTGTCACGATCCGGCTCGTAAGTTCCTTCTCACGCTCGACGACGCTCGGCGCAGCGGCACCCACGGGAGCGACCAGAACTGCTGGTAGGCCGCCTGCCTCCGTTGGTCCACCAGCTCGCATGCGGGCCCGGAACAAGGAAACCACGGCCTGCCACACCGACTCCGCCGCTACAGTGCTGCCAAGGCGGTTGAGTACTGGTTGGGCGTACATGTTGGGGGCCGCGAAGGTGACAACCTCCTTGGTCGGACTTGCTTGATACCTGAACATGGAGAGGAAACGAGCCATCTGCTGCCGGTGCTCGGCGGTCGGGACCGTCTCGCCCAGGCCACTGGCGTCGGCTTCCCACCGATCTGTAAGCCCGTCGCAATGCTTGAGCAGAGCCTTGCCGAAGGCGGTCAGCAGCTCGTCGAACTCGCCCGGTGCGATTAGCTCTCGCCCGGCCAAACGGCGGTCACGCAGCGTTTCTGCCAGAATGCCCAGATGCTTCGGTTGTCCATCACCCAGTCCTGCGGTGGTAACAAGCCGGCAGATCGCCTTCTCCTGCATGACCAGCCAACGACCGAAGAGGTGTCCCACACCGCCGTCGTCCGCCAGAGAATTCAACGTGGTGTAAGCGCCGAACGACAGCCCCCAGTGCTTGGCTGACACTAGTTCGGCGTCCTCGCCGCGGAGCGTCACCCAGTCCTCATGCCGCTCACACAGCACCCGACAACCATCGGCTGACACCAGGCGCCCGCTCACGTCCAATGAGTCGAGGTACAGCCGTAGGCCGTCGGCCGCCGCCATGACCGCCTGCCACTCGTACTGATCTGCAGTCCGCGCACCGGCATCATCCGGCGGCACCTCTGTCACGACCAGCTCGGCAGCCGTAGCCACACTCTCTGCAACCTGCAAACGCCACCCGCCCGGTCATCCGTGGCCGCTCGACCACTCAGCGTTCTGTGATCGTTCCGGAGTCTGCCCGACTGCTTGAGTGCTAACCCGTTCTCTGTCTCGTACTTGACAGCAGAGGGGGTCTGTCGAGCCTTCGACGGAGAGTTCTTGTCAGACGCCCACGACCACCTGAAACCCGGGCCTCGGCGTCGGCCGAACAACTCATGAAGTCAGCACTGTCGACGCCGCGTGAAACTGACCCCGTGGTTCCTGGAACCCACCCGGACCAGCGGGGTCACATTTCAGCCGGCGTTGACAAGCACCCCGCAGGTTGCAGCACGGCTACGGTCAGGCTGACAGCAACGCGGCGCGCGTCGTCGTCACGCCAGGTCGCGCGGGCCCTCTATGAGCGGCGGCGGCGAATCTCGGCGAGGCGCTCTTCGTAGCTCGTCACGCTGTCTCGCCTGAGCCAGTAGACGTTCGGTTGGCGGGCCGACGCCAGTGCGCAGATCCGGGCCAGGTTCAGCCGCACCAACTCGATGATGTGGTCGCGGGCCGCATCGCCGGGGAAGAGGAACATGTGCACTTTGGCCTTGACGAAGGCTTGCAGCTCCAGCTCCCGCTTGAGGATGTACTGGTCGCGGCCGAACACGACCCAGCCCTTTTCGCCGATCACCGGCAGCCAGTCCTCGTCCCTGACACCCTGCTCCAGCCGATCCCGGGTGAACACAGACGCGGGGCTGTGCACCTGGTAGCCGAGGTCGGTGATGCACCGGCGCAGTGACCGGCCGTGCATGTTCTCGTCGATGTAAAACTCAGGCGGCGCGGCCCAGGAGGACGCGTGCGGCGGCTCGGGCGTCGTGGATGCCGATTCCGAACTCGTCCGCGACTGTTTCAGCGCTCTCACCCGCCTTCATCATGCCGGCGACGTCCACCACCCGGGTTCCCGTGGCTGCGAAGATCGGCTGCCCGAACGAGCGCCGCATGTTGACGATCACCTTGGCTGGCTGCCAGTTGGACAGCGTCAGCTGCTCGGGGATCCCTTCGCTGTCGAAAGCGATGTACTCCATGTGATCGGCCACGATTTCCTTGATCACATGTTGGTTGGTGCCACCGACGATCAGGCCCTCCCCGGGGCGGGTTTTGTTGAAGTCCCACAGCACGTCGATGCCGTCAGTGGCCAGCTCGGGTGCGATAAGGACGTACTCGCGGCCGAACTGCCGCTGGAGTTCCGTCAGGGCTGGGCGGATCTTCTGCGGACGCACGCCTGCGCTCCGCAGCGCCTCCAGCACGTGTGCCTCGGCTAGGGCGATGAACGTGACCGGCAGGACGTCCGGATGACCATCGGCGACGTGCAGCAGCGGACCGCCGCGTTGGTAGCCGCGCGCCCACCGGTGGAAAGTCTGTTGCGGGACCCGGAGATGACGCCCGGCTTGGGCCAGATTGAGAATTCCTTCCGTAAAGCGGACGTCGCTCATTCCTGCCCCCTTTCGGTGCGTCATTGATCTGCTGTCAGCAGCATTGCATACGTGGCGTAGGGAGCGCACCAACGTGGGTCGCGTCCGTGCAGGTGGTGTAAGAGACGGCCACCGCTGGATCCGGTTTGATGTTATGCGGCGATCGGGGTCGGGTTGGGTGGCTCGTTGGTGTGTTGGTCTGAGCCGACGGTGGCGAGGCGAATCCTGGCGACTAGCTAGCCGCTCGTATCCCGCTGTGCGTGCCCGTTCCGAACCGTCACCAATCCCGCTATTAGTCCTACGGCGAGCTGCCGTGCGAATTCTTCGCTTTGCCGGGTGGCGGAACGAATCGCGTCCTCGAGCAGCTGCACCTGCCGGAAGGCCGTGCCCTGCCGCTGCTGTTCGTCGAGCGGGATCCGGGGCACCTGCGCCCGGCGCACATCGAACCGTTGCACGCCAGAGAGACTCAACGCCTGCCGCTCGTTAGAAGCAGTCCGCAGGTGGCCGGCGAGGAACCAGGGGTCGAGTGCCTCCGGGTGACCCCGCAACAAGATCAAGCTTCGCCCGAGCAACTCACCACCGTCAACGATGACCCGGGCGGACAGTGCGGGCGCGGTCGTCGGCACGACGACGTCACCAGCACGCACGACAATGCGCGGGGTGAACATCTCGCCGGCCCGACCGGTGCCGGGCCGCCCGGCAATGACGTCGTCGCTGGTCAGCACCGCTTGGTCAGGCTCTGGCAGCCCACCGGCCCGTACCGGCCCAAGTAGCTCCAGCTGCCCTGAGCGCACGAGATCGCTGACCGCCACCGCGAGCGGCGACTGGGGAGCTGCGGTGGCGTCGACCGCTGGCAGCAACGGCGGAAGGCTGGCCAGGAGGCCCTCCAGCCGATCGCGGCTCTGCCGCAGCGCTGCGACCGTGTCGAGGCTGGATTCGGCCGCCGCTACGTGTCGGCTAGGCGTAAGGTCCACCTCCTCGTCGAGCAGGTCGATGACCGAAGTCGTCGAGCCCAAGCCGCCGTCGCCGTCCACTGCCGCCACAATTCGCTGGTACGCCTGGTCCAGCGGCTCGGTCGAGGCGTCTACCAGGCGGACCGTCGCCGTAGGTTGCGTGGTGCGCTGCAGCACCCACAGATGCAGTCCGATGGCGTGCGGGGCAGCCGCTCCCGGTGGTAGCGCGATAATCGCTACCATAGTGCCTCGACGCAGCAGCTCAGCGCGGATGCGTCGGCCGGCACGCCGGCTCGCTGCCGCGGGCGGCATCAGCACAACGGCGCGGCCGCCCGGCTTGAGATGAGCGAGCGCGTGCTGCACCCAGGCCAGCTCGGGTTCGGTACGAGGTGGGACGCCGAATTCCCAGCGACGGTCGTAGCCGAGTTCCCCGTGGCCCCAGTTGGTCAGCCCGAATGGCGGGTTGACCACGACCGCGTCGGCCTCGAGTCCTCCGAAGGCGTCCTGGCGCAGCGAGTCGCCGAGGCGGACCTCGCCGGGAAGTTCGTTAATCTCCACCCACAGCTGCGCCAGCCGGGTAGCGGCGGGGTCGTTGTCCTGCCCGTACACCGTGGTGGCCCCGGCTGCGGCCGCTGCGCGCAGCAGTCGACCGGTGCCGCAGGCTGGGTCGAGGACCGTGCCGCCTCGCACCCGCGCCAGCCGGGTTATCAGCTCACTGAGCGCCTCTGGCGTGGTGACCGTGCGCTTCCCCGGCAGGTCGGCAAAGCGTCGCCACAACGCCTCGAACGCGTTCCGGACCCCGTGCTTCGCGCTGAGGCCGGTCAGCTCCTCGCGCAGCGCCTCGAACGGGAGGGGGCGGTCGCCGCACAGGTGCTCGCCGGCCGCGGCCAGAGCCGCAGCCGGGTCACCGGCGGCGGCCAGCAGGTTGCGCCAGAGCCGGTCCTCGTCCGCGACCGCGGGCAGCTTGCCGTGCTCGGCCAGCCATCGCTCGATCTCCTCGAGGTCGAACTGAGGACTTGCGGCGGTACCGCCGACCGGCACCGGGAAAGAGTCGTACCGCTTGCGCCAGTTGCTCACCGCTGCCCGACCAACACCGGTCAGGCGGGCGATGTCGGCGGCGGTGACTGTTGGTCTGTGCTGCACACGGGGAATGTACAGTCTCGATGAAGACGTCATACGTGAACAGTGATGTCAGATCTTCCCGTCAATTAGGCGGACATCAGCTTGGCCATCAAAGCGCCTGGCCGGCGGAGGAGATCGAAGGACGTCTCGAGCAGGACGCCGCTGTGCTGCCGACGGATGCGGTCCACGCGCAGGTTGGCGGACGTCGGGGACTGGTCCTCGAACGGGTGCATGATTGCCAGTGGCCGCCGCCCGCGCGCCTGGATGATCGGCACGTTGCCGTCGACTTCGACCGTATAGGAGAAGTCGCGGGCGAACTTCTTCGCCGCGTTGAGATCGCGATCAAGCTGACGGTCGACCGCTAGCGGTCGTCCGCGCAGGAGGTCCAGGAGATCCACCGCCAGCCGCCAGTCCAGCAGCGGGTGCCAGGCACGGTTGTTGTAGTCGCGCAGGCAACTGTGGCAGCTGGAGTCGCAAGGCCGGCCACCCCCGTGCACCCAGAGTGCCTTGGCGTGCCGGTCGGCCTCGTCGAAGAGGACGTCGATCTTGTCGGCCAGTCGGGACGCATATCCGGCGCCGTTCTCCAGGGTATCGGCGATGAACAGCTCGCCGAGCAGGTGCTCGTCCCGCCTGCGCGGGTGTACGCCGACCTGGATTTCATCCGGGCCGATGTCCAGCCACTTGACCGCGGCGTCGCGCAGCAGGTAGCCGAGTGAGGCCCAACCGCCGCGTCCCGCCGCAATCTGCGGGTTGACCACCAGCCCGGGCTCGAGCTGGTCCAGGCCGACGACGAGCACGTCGGTCCGCCGCCGGGCGGCGAGGGCGACCGGCGGACGTGGCGTGCCCTCCTGGGTATGCCCCCAGAGCCTTGCCCGATCCTGGCGCTCCTTGTCGGCGACCAGCGTGATCTCGATCAGCCCGGGAGCCGGGTACGTGTTCTTCTGGACGACGCGGTTGGCCGGGGTGAACTGAAACAGTTCGCCATTGTTGTCGTTGACCGCGAGGATCTCGCTGTTCGTCGACCGGACCACCGCGTTCTCGTAAGTCCGGTCCGCCGTCTCGTCCAGAGCCAGCCGGGGCTGGGAGGCACGCGCGGTCGGCTCGCCAAGCTGCTCGTAGTCTCGGGGCCAGTATGACGCCCGGTAGCCCAAAGGCTCAGCCAGGCTCAACTGGGCGAATTCGGGCTCGCCGGCACCGCAGTGCGGGCACTTCTCGACCGGGTCGTTCGTGACGCCGAGGCAGGACCGGCAGATGCCGGCGAGGCGGGGTTCGCCCAGCGGATCCTCGGCGCTCTCCTGCCAGCTTCCGTCGGGACGGCGCAGATAGTCCACCACGCCGACCGCGGTGTGCAC
Organism: Micromonospora sp. NPDC005254; assembly: GCF_042872525.1. Classification (NCBI taxonomy): domain Bacteria; kingdom Bacillati; phylum Actinomycetota; class Actinomycetes; order Micromonosporales; family Micromonosporaceae; genus Micromonospora; species Micromonospora sp. NPDC005254. Next base: position 22,681 of record NZ_JBIAKM010000002.1, read on the forward strand.
GGACTTGTCCTTGACGATCTCCGAGCCCGGCGCGAACTCGGAGATCGCGATCCCGGCGTCGCGGTCCAGCGTGCTCGGCTCCTCCCAGCCTCGCGGCCGGCCGGTGTAGAGCACGCGCACCTGGGTTGGGAACCCGAACATCGGCAGCAGACCGGCCTGGGCCAGCGCCTCCGACAGCTCCGGCACCCGCGCCGCTTTTGCCACCGCCGCGATCTCGTCGGCCAGCAGCGTTGCCGCCCAGGTGGCCAGGTCATCGGCGTACGTGTCGGCCAGCAGGGTGCCGGCGAGCAGGCCACGGGCGACGTTCGCCCACTGGTCGTGCCCGGTGGCAAGCGTTTCCCCGACCACGTCCGCAAGATCGGGATGTTCCGCCCAGGTCCGGGTCGAGCCGAACTCGCCGTGCACGCTGCGGCCGCCGTCGAACCGGACCCGCAACGCCGCGGCCCGGAAGACCTGGGTGAGCACCTCGGCGGTGAACGCCCGCCGGAAGATCGGCTCGGACCGCATGTCGAGGAACGGCTGCGGCGGCTCGTCGCCGGTGATCGAGGCCGGGTTCGCGAAGTAGTGCTCGTCGTGGCTGCGGGCACCGCGGCAGACGGTGAGCGCGACCGCGAGGTGCTCGCTGCGCCGCCCGGCGCGACCGACCCGCTGCTGGTAGTTGAACCGTTGCGGGGGCATGTTGGCCATAACCACGCCACTGAGGGCGCCGATGTCCACGCCCGCCTCCATCGTGGTCGTCACCGAGAGTACGTCGATCTCGTCGACCGCCGGCACTTCGGTCCCGTCCAGGAAGACTCCCTGGAAGCGCGCCTGCCGGGCCTGTGCGTCGAGCGGGTCGGTCTGTCCGGTGAGTTCCTCGCAGTGCAGCCGGAAGGCCCCGCCGTCCTGGTCGGCGAGCCACGCGTAGTAGTCGTCCTTGTGCGGGTCGAACGGCTCCGGATCGGCCGGCAGCGGCCGCTTACAGGTGACGCAAATGCCCGCGCTGGCGTGCAGGTGCTTGGTGCGGCAGGTCAGGCACCGCCACACCTTCGGCTGATCGGCCAGTGCGATGCGCATCTGCCCCGGATCGACGCGGTACCCGGAGGACTCGCCGACCTTAAGCCGGGCGCCGAGGGCCTCGAGTAGTCCTTCGCCGTCAAGACCACTCCCGTGCGCCGCCGCCACCTTGTCGGCGTACTCTTTGAGTTCCGTCGGCCAGTCGAACACCGCGTCCTGGGTCCACGGCAGCCGGCGGCGCCGCCCCAGGATCCGCAGTGTCGAGCAGGCGAACTCGTGGGCGACCCGGGCATCGAGGGCGCCGAGTGAGACCGGCGCCGCAGGCACTACGTGCGCCACCCCGAGCGACTCGACATCCCGGTCGCCACCCGCGAACACCGTCGCGACCACCTGCTCGGCGAGGGCCTTCTCGATCCGGCCGAGCAGGTTCCTGGCGTCGCTGTCGAGCACGCTGCCCCGGTCGCGGACCGGATTGGTATCCCAGTCGTAGAGCGTGGTCCACGAAGCGTCGCCCACCTTGCTGCGGCTAGGTGCCGGTCCGCCAGGATTCACTCCGAGCGCCAATAGCATCGGCTGGAGGTCCCGGACGAGGTCGATGAGGCTGGGCCGGCCGCCTAACCGCTCGGTGACCGCGGCGAGCGCGCGTTCGTCGCCTGCGTCCAGGGGCGGGAACCCGCTCATCTTCTTGAGCACGGCAGCGGCGCCGTCCCGGTCGGCGGCCTGCAGGCGGTTGAAGAACTCACTGACCTCCGGTGCCTTGTCGCCGTCGAGCAGCCGCTGCAGCAGCGTCCCGTCCCCCGACTGGGCGCGCAATAACGTGAGGAGCAGGGCCCGGATCAGGTCGAGGTAGTGGGCAAGCTCGAGGTTCGCGGACACCCGGGCGGCGCCCTGCCGGCTGTCCGAGAAGGCCACCAGCCGGGAATTCAGCCGCCGCTTGAGGGCACCGGTGAGGACCTGGTTGGCGCGGTCGAAACCGACACCCTGCGTACGGATCGACGACCGCGACCGCTGCCGGTCCTCCACCCGCTTGCTCTTCTGCACCCATTCCTTGTCGTCGCCGCAGGACGGGCACCGCGTGGGGAACGCGGGCATCCGGTCCTCCGCGCCGTCGGCCGCCAGCACGAACACGTATCCGGTGGGCCTTCGCTTGTTGTTTAGGTCCAGCAGCCCGGTACCCGGCGAATAGCTGACGCCGACGAACCGCATCTTGTAGACCGGAGCCTTGGCGTCGTTGCCAATCCGGGTGCCGGTGCGCTGCCAGGACTTGGTGACCACCGGCTTGCGGTCGGTCGGCCAGTAGACCCGGTAGTTCTGCGCGTTTCGACCGGCCGGGGCACGGTCCGGAAGCTCGTCTAGTGAGGCGATCGAAGAGACCAGGAAATCGCGGTTCCCAGCGCGCGCCACGTACCCGCCGAGCATGCTCTCACCGCACGACTGGCAGTACAGCAGCTCCAGGACGCGGGCGCCGCACTCACAGGTGAACCGCTGCGACGCGTACAGCGCACCCATCCGCCGCTCGTCGTCGCGCAGCCCGGCGGGCACCTCCGAACACTCTGGGTCGGTGCACGCCCAGAGGCCCTGCAGCGTACGCACGAAGAGGTGCCCGCGCAGCCGGGCGGCCGGCGACGACTGCTGGCCCAGCAGGCGGACCAGATGGTCGAGCGCTTTGCGTGCCTGATCCGGGTCAGCGCCGGGGAACAGCCGCTCGGCGACGGTGGTCACCGAGCGCGGTCGGAAGCCGTCGTCGCCCGACATGGCCAGCGTGAACGCCCGCTTGACCGATTCGTCGGCCGGCAGGTCATCGACGGTAGCCGTCCTCGCCAGCAGCGGCTCGAGTAGACGGCTGAGGTCATCCGAGCCGGCCGGTTTGCTGGGATTGGCCTTGATGAAGGTGAAGTCCCTGCTGCCGTTGCGCGCGAAGAACTCCCCGAGGAAGGCACGGCCCTCCTCATCGTCCTGAATGCTGGCCGACGTGCCGATCACCCGGAGCTGATCGGGGCGCCGGTTCAGGCCGAGCGCGCTCATTAGGCGGCGCAACAGGTAGGCCACTTCGGTGCCGGCGGTTCCCCGGTACATGTGCAACTCGTCGACGACCAGATTGAACTGGTGCGCCGGCGACGCCTCCAACCAGCGACGGGTCGCCTCGATCATCGGTGCCTCGTCCGAGCGGGACAGCGCGATAGACAGCATGCTGTAGTTGGTGATCAAAATGTCCGGCGCAGCGTGCTGCATGTCCCACCGCGAGCGCATCTCCGCACCGTCCAGCGCGGGCAGGAAGTAGCGCGCGGTCCCGGCGATTTTGCCCGCGTCGATGCCCTCTTGCAGGCGCCGGTGCCGGGCCTCCGCCGAGCGCATCAGCCGGGCGAGGTGCCGCACTTTCTCGGCGCTCGCGGTCTCCCGAGTGCCCGGCAGCGGGGTCCGGCCGGTGTACCGGCCGAAGTAGAAGCGGTGTCCGCTACGGTGTCGGCCCAGCCACTCACGGGCGGCGGGTGAGTCCAGCGCGGTCCGTAGTCGCACCAGCTGGTCCTCGACGAGCGCGTTCATCGGGTAGAGCAGCAGGGCCCGGATTCCTGCGAGCCGGCCCATTTCGCCGCTGCGCTGCGGCTGGAAGGCGCCGCCCTTGCCGGCCCACCAGCGCGGGGCGCTGGGCGTCGATGCCTGGGTCTTCCAGTCCCGCGACTCCTGCACCAGGCCGGTCACGACCGGCAGCAGGAAGGACTCGGTCTTACCCGAGCCGGTGCCGGTGCCGACGATCACGTCTCGGCCGGCCAGCGACTCGCGGAGCGCCTTCTCCTGGTGCGCCCACGGCGAGGGGTGCGGCAGCAGGCCGGCGCCGACGAGTTCGGCAGCCTCTGGCAGGCCGAGGCTGTCGAAGATCTGTTCCCGAGTCGCGGACGATGACGGGTACGACGGCATCAGCTCGACGTACGGGTCGATGAACGCCGTGCCCCGGGCGCTGAGCAGCTGCCGCCGCTCGGCCGCCAGCTTGGCGTCGCGCAGCTCGTAGGCGGTCTCGTAGTAGCGCAGGAACGCGTCCTCGAGGTAGCCCTGCAGCCCGTCCAGGGTGAGAGGGAAAGAAGTCATCGATGCAAGCTCCTTATGCAGCGAGGCGCGTCGTGATGCCAGTGTGATCAGGGGTCTGCGCGAGCAGGTGGGCGACTCGCTCTGCGGTCCGCGCGTCAACGTTCCCGTAAATCCGATAGGGCTTGTCGCCGATACGAGGCTGGGCGATGCGCGGCGGCAGGCCGGTGCGCAGCACGAGCGCCCGGGACAGCATTCGGGGCAGCGGCAGGTCCGCCGGAGCGGCCAGCAGCCGGCGGGCACCCTCCTCGGCCAGCAACAGCCGGGTCTTGCCTACCTCCGCCCGAGCAAGCCATTCGCCGACTTCGTACGCGACCCGGACCAACTCGGCGCCGACTGTCGGCCGCCAGGCGTACATCTTCCGGTAGCTGAGCTGGTAGCAGTAGAAGCCAGGGGCGGCATCGACGGAGACCTCGACCCAATCGAATACGTTCTGCGGCGTGCGCCGTCGCGTCCACATCTGCCGGCTCGGCGACATCGTCAGCGGCTCACCGACCAGGTCTAACCGTCGGATTTCGGGCAGCAGTTCCAGCAGCGCGTCGGCCGTCACGCCGGTCAGCTTGACGCCCAGACGCAGGAGGCCGGCTCGGATGGTCACTCGCTGCGCCGGGTCGCACTCTAGATAGATCACCTGAGGACCGGCAGGTCGGCCTTCGCCGTCCAACGGGCTACGAACGTGCACGGCCCAAGCCTCGGCGGCGTCCGCCACGAGCGGGTCCGGGTCGTCCGGAGTGGCCAGCCGCTCGACCAGCCGAACCGGCCGGGCGCCGGTCAGCACGTACAGGCCCGAGGAGGCGGGCAGGGCCACCAGTACGGCCGGGGCGACACCGACCTGCCGGGTCCCGTAGTCCCGCTCGATGTGGCCGAGTTCTTCGAGCGTTCGCAGCGCCCGGCGCCACCAGAGCGCCATTTCCGGGTAGCCGTTCCGGTCGCAGGCCCACTCCCAGGCCTCGCCGAAGTCGCGGATCGACGCCCGCCCATACTCGCGCTCGGAGAGCCAGGTCAGCACATCGTCGTACGGATTGTCGGGGAGCGGACCGTCGTCCACGTCGGTGCGTACGGCGACCTCGGCGGGCCGGCGCCAGACCGTCACGGGTGGCGACGACGGCGTACGGCGGATCGCCATGCTCAGGATCTGCCGAATCCGCGGATGCGGCGTGCTGATCCACGACCAGGTGCCGACGGTGGTGGCAAGCTGGCCCAGCACGTCCGGCCGCGGCCGCAGCTCGACCCGGCCGTCCATGCGGGGCGTGCCGGGCGGGACGGCGATCGCCTGGACGCGGTGCTTGTTGCAGAGCACGACGCAGGCCACTGGGGCGTCCGTCGAGGTGCGGATCGCGGCCAGCACGTCGATCGTGGTGGGCTCCAGGTCGAGCGCACGCAGCCAGTGTGCGGTGCCGGGGCGTACCTCGCTGATCTCGCCGTGCTCGGTGATCAAAAGCATTTCGGCCGACGCTGAACGCCGGACCACCATCGGCTCGGCGACTTCGACGCCGGTCAGCAGACCGCCGGCGATCATTTCCGGTGTGCGGTCGCGTACCGCGGAACCGAAAACCGGTTCGCCGCCCGGCTGTCGCTTGACCGGTATGCCGATGTCGCTCGCCGCCGCTTGCTCCCGGCAGAAGTTAACCGTGGTGAACGTGAGGTCGCCGAGCGGGGTGCCGATCGTGTGCTTGGCAGGGTCCAGGTAGAGGTCGGCCAGGCGCAGCCGCGGCGGCTCCGCGGCGAGCGGCTGAGGTGAGCCGTCTATTTCTACTTTCGACAGCTCGTCGCCTTCGACGACGAGATCAGGCTCACCGCCGACCAGGTAGGTCGTGTTGCGCAGGCGAAGACCGCCCTGCAGGAGCACCGGCTGGGACTGCGTGGCGGCGGCCACCCGAGCGAGGCCCAGGCAGGCGAGGACCGCGGTGTCGGTGGGGCTCACGGTCAGATGCCGGAACCAGCTCCAGCCCGGCTTGGCCGCGGGGCTCTCCTTGGCCGCCACACCATGCTCACTCAGCGCAGCCCGTACGGTCGGCAGTCGGTCCTGACGTACCAGGACGTCCGCCGTGCCCCGGCGATCCCAGGAGCGGACCTGGAGCAGGCCGGTGACCAGCGGGTCCCCGCGCAGGACATAGACCGACTCGCCGCCGAACCGCTGCACCACGCCATCGGTGAGCCGGTGCTCGAAGCCCTCGCGCAGCAGCACCTCGGTGGTCACGTCGGTGGCCACTGTGAGTACGCCGTCGGACTCATCGGCCGTCCGGAACTCGCCGGAACCCAGGTCCACGACCCGACCCGCGAGGGCGTCGTCCACCCGGAGCGCGCCGTGAAACGAGCCCATCCAGTCGTCGTACAGCAGCAGGCCGCGACCGCCGGAGCGGTTCGGCACCCGCGGTCCCTCCTGGCGCCAGCGCGCGGTCTCCTCATCGAGAACGTCGCCGAGGATGACCAGGGCCGGCTCCTCCCGGAAGCGACGCTCCATGTCAGGGCGGCGCAGCCGGAGCCAGGCCAGGAGGTCCGGGAACGAGACCACGCCGCCGTGGGCGGCAATGTACTGCTCGATCTGCAGCCGGTCGGCGAAGCGCACCAGCGCCTGGCTCCGTGCCCAGCCCTGGCGGGACCAATGGTCGTGGGTCACCGCCGTCCGTACGCCGTAGGCGCTGCCCGGACCGTCCAGCCAGGCGTTCCAAACGGTCCAGAGACTGATCATGTCGTCGCCGTAGCCCGAGGGCTCGGTCGGTGTCGCCTCGAAGCCGAGCAGACGGTTCTGCCGGGCGTAGATGCTGTGGGTGCCGACGAGCGGCTCCTCGGTCACCGCGAGAACGGCCATCGCCAGGTGAGCCACGATTGGAGGCTCGCCGGGGAAACCGGCGCGCCGCCAGTGCCGCGCCGCCGCTGCCCCGCGGCGGAACGGGTCGGTTCCCATCGTGGCGCGGAACGCATGGCAGAAGTCGTCGAGGGCGTCCTGGGCGGGCCGGTCGGAAAGCTTCGCCAGCAGGTTGCGGTCGACGTACAGGTAGAGCCGTTCGCCCGCGCGTCCGCGGTCACGGATGTCGGCGAAAAGCTTGGCGTTCCAGGCTGGCAGGTCCACGCTCACCCCTCGGTCACAGCGTCCGCTCGGAGAGTTCGTGGCAACCTCCAAGAACACCAGGGAACCAGCCTTTGAAAGCTGTGTCAACAGCTTCTGCCTCGCGGTGGCGTGTATACCGAGAATGGACACAGCCATGCAGGGTCGCCGTAGAGTGTCAGCACGGCAACGAGGAGGAGATTTGCCCGAGCGCACGCTCAGTGGCGGACGATATCGGCTGGACAGCCCGTTGGCCCACGGCGGAATGGGTGAAATCTGGGTAGGTTGGGACAGGAAACTCGACCGGGAGATCGCGGTCAAGTTCATCCGGACTCCCAGCGGCACGCCGAAACCCGAGCATATCCGTCGGTTCCGGCGCGAGGCCCGGATCACCGCCCGCCTCGAGCACCCCGGAATTGCAACGGTCTACGACTTCGGCACCGGCGACGAGGACCAGCCGTTCCTGGTCATGCAGCGCCTGCACGGCATCACGATCGCCGATCTGGTCGCCGAACAGGGACCGCTGCCGGTCGGCTGGGCCGCAGCGATCGCCGCGCAGGTGTGCGCTGTACTCGCTGCCGCACACGCAGCGTCGCTCATCCACCGCGACCTCAAGCCCAGCAACCTCATGCTGACCAAGGACGGGTGCGTAAAGGTCCTCGACTTTGGCCTCGCCACGGCGCCGACGCTGGCCGACTACTCTCGGATCACCGTCACCACCGATCAGCTCGGCACTCCGGCGTACATGGCACCCGAGCAGGTCGAGGCGAACTTGAGCGAGCCGGCAACCGACCTGTACGCGCTCGGCTGCACACTGCACGAGATGCTCACCGGCCGCCACGTGTTCGAGGGCAGCCTCTTCACCGTGCTAACCCGGCAGGTCACCACCGCACCGCCGGCGGTTCGCGAGATGCGCCCGGAAATCCCAGCTGAGCTGGAACAGCTCGTCCTGCAACTGCTGGCGAAGAAGCCCGGTGACCGGCCGGGCGGCGCCGAGGAGGTCTACTCGCGGCTGTTGCCGTACGCGGACGCCGCCGGACTCACCAGCGTGCTCGCACCCGCCCCGGGGCCGAGCCCGGTGGAGAGGTACGCCGCAGCGATGGTCGCTGTCCATTCCGAACGGGCGCCTTCTTTCGCGCCGGCACGGCCCGCAAACACTCACGTGACTCTCGCCGACGTCGCTGCCACACGCGAACGCGCCGACCGCCTCGTCGGCAACGGCAGTTACGGCCAGGCGGCCCACCTCCTGCGCGGCATGGTCTCTCGAGCGGCTGGGACGTTTGGCAGCACCAAACCTGAGGTGCTGGGCATACGCCGTCGCCTAGCCGAAGCGCTGTACGGTGGCGGCGCCTACCAGGAGGCCGGCCCGGTCTATCACGCGCTGGCCGCTGACCTGACCGACGATGTGCGGGTATTCGACTGTCGGCTTAAGTCGGCGCTGTGCGACGCCTCAACCGGACACACCACGCGGGCGCTCCTTCAACTGACCGACCTCGTAGCCGGTGAGGAACCGCGGAGCCCTCGATCGCTGCTGCTGCGCCGGCAAATTGGGCTCCTACAGCTGTGTGCGGGGCAGCACGCGGCAGCACAGGAGAGCTTCGGCGCTCTCCTCGACGACCTTCGCCGGCCGGGGCAGGGCCGGGGCCAGGTCGAACCCGACGAGATCGCGGGCCTGCTCGGCTCGGTGAAAGTCGATGCCGTCGCGGCTGACGAGGATGCCTGGCGCGAGGTGATGCGCCAGGCCGACCGAAGCAAGCCCGCGATGGAGTACCTGCTGCAGGATTTGGTCGGTCGCGGGCTGCCAGCCCCAGTAACCGGTTTCGAGTTGGGCGACGAGGGCCAGCGCGCCGAGCTGGCCTGGCCGGCCCAGAAGATCGCCGTCCTGAGTGGCAATCCGGAGAACGAAGAGCGGGACTGTGCGTTTCGGTCGGCCCGCTGGGATGCCCGCCCGGCTACCGACTGGACCGCCGATGAGCTGGCTGCTCGACTAGGATAGGAATGCTGGCCATGGTTCCGCCTCCTGCGCGCCTACCGACCGCCGTGCTCCCGACGTCCCAATGCGTTGCTCCGTCATGGTGGCCCTCACCCTTGCGCTTCCGCTCGCCCTACCGTTTCAAAGTGCGCTTCACTAACGAGTCTCGCTGATGCGTATCCGGCAACGGTGAAGGCCAGAAAGCGGATCACTCTCTGGTGGAACCTCCTCGCGACAAGCTGGATGCCGCCTCCCGTGGTGATGGGCCCTTCCCGGCGCCGGGGTGAGCCTTTTTGCTGCCTACCAACGGCCGAAAGCGCTCGGGTACCGGCGCCGGCGGAACAGCTGCCGGCACTTGCCCCTCTTGCCGCTCCTTCAACAGCTGAGGTTTTCCCTGTTCCTGCCCCTGCGCCGACGCACCACGTAGATGTGCCAGTAATGCCCGGCCGACCACCTCGGCAAGCAACGGGGGCGTGGCGTTCCCGGCCTGCTTGATGCGCTGCCGGTGAGGGCCAACCAGATGCCACTCGTCGGGGAAGGTCTGCAGCCGGAGGCACTCGCGGACAGTCAGCGGCCGGTTATCCCAGTGGAAAGGTCCGGTTGACGGCCCAGGGCTGGCTGGCAAAGTCCATGCGGGCTGGTCCTTCGCCAGCTTCAGTAGGAATGACCAGTATCGTGTGCGGTATCCGAACAACTCCTCACCGCCACCGCGAGACGTCAGGTACTGGTAGTTCCCCCCCTCCGGAATTGAGGCCAGCAGCTCGGCCCAGGTGCCCTGGACAGGCGGAATGTCCGTCTCGGCCAGGTCGCCGATCGCATCCCAGGCTCGTACCGGCGCGTCGGCGTGGGTCGGGGATGGCATCTCCATCGCCCGCCCGTCCCGGGTTGCGATGCCGATAACTCGATTGCGTCGTTGTGGCACGCCGTAATCGGCCGCGTCGACGATTCGCGCATGTAGGTCGTATGCGGTGCCGTGCTTGTCATTGATCGCAGCAAGGCGATCGCTGATGAACGGCGAAGCCGAGATCTTCCCGCGCAGGAAGCCGGCAACGTTCTCGATGAACAATGCCTTGGGAAGAAAGGCCTCCACCAGGTCCAGCATCGCAACCACGGTCTGCGCCCGGTCGTCGTCCATGCCCCTGCGCCCGCTGCTCGCCCACTGAGCAGCCATCGAGAACGGCTGACACGGCGGCCCGCCGGCAACTAGATCTAGTTCCCCGACTTTCATGCCAAGATGCTTCGGCGTGACGGTGCGGGCGGCGACGGTCACGTCGCCGCTGTCCAACTGCTTCCAGGAAGGCCGATTTTCCCGCAGCGTGTCAGCACAGAAGGGGTCGATCTCGATACAGGCTTTTGTCTCGAAGCCGGCATACTCCAAGCCCAGATCCAGACCGCCTGCCCCCGTAAATAGCGAAAGAACCGAGCCTTGGTCGCCCTGCACCGTTACGCCACCCTCCAGTCGAGCTTCGTGCCGGTATGAGCTCAGCCCATCTGCCCGACCGTGTCAAGCGTCAACATCACTTCGAGCAAATTTGGGCTCCACGATGTTTCGCAGCGCCGACAGAGCCGCCTCGAACCCGGTCGGGTACACGACACCGTCGGGTGACTCTCCGCGAAGGCCAAGCGCTTCGGGCTGCAGCCTTGAGATCGAGGAATGATTCCTCATATCTACAGCTGATCCCCGGGGCCTGAACTCGCGGCGGCTCAATGCCGCGTACGTGCAAATCGCCGTCATCCGTAACCGCTCCGGCCGGCCGCAGGCGGCCTGTACGTCGCAGCACATCCACACCACCCGGCGCGCGGCCCTCACCGACGCGATCCGGACGGACTGCCCAACGACAACGGCACGGTGAGTGGGACGCCCCGCACGGCATCGGCCCGGAGCCCTGGTGTGGACTGAGGCTCTGGTCGCCGCGTGGCGAGCCACCGGCGAGCGTCTTTCCGTCGCCGTGTGGCGGCGTCGACCGGGCGCACCATACCCGCCGGCAGCGCCGCGTTCCATGATGAGAACCAAGCTTGTTTAGGTCCTGGGTCAGCACCTTTCGGGCGGTTTTCTCTGCGAGGCGGTGTGGGCTGGAGAAGGGTACAGGCTCGCCGTCGAAAGCGGCAGGTGGCACCTCGCTGCCCGTGCCGCTCGTAGGGCAGCGGCGTTCCGGTGGCGCAGTACGGGCACCTCGCCGTCACGACAGTGCTCGCCCTCGGGGTCGGGGCGGGATAGGCGATCGCGCAGGTGTCGCAGACGAGCAGGTGCTCGCGGTCGTGATCAGCGCGGAGCTGCTCGAGGGTGGTTCGGCGGCGGATGCGCCGCGGGAGGTGTGCTCTGACGGCGGCGACCTTTTTCTCGCGGGCGGCTGCCGCCCGTACTCGCTCCCAGCCGTTGCGCGGCGGGTGGGGTGGGAGGCTGAACTCCCGTGTGGGCAGGAACTGGTAACGGTTGACGAGTGTGGTGGCGGCGGCGCGTAGCCGGGGGTGGTCGCCGTGGCGGTCGGCGGCAGTAAGGAGTTGTTCGGCCTGAGTGTCCAGGCATTCAGGTGCCGGTTGAGCAGCGCGATGCGGGCTTGGTGGGTTAGGTCCGGGTCGTCGCGGTTGGCCCATCAGGCCAGGACCATGTCGACGAGTTCGGGGTCTTGGTCGTTCAGGTCGGGGAGGGTGGCGGGGTACCGGGAGGTGCGCAGCTGCGCGATGGCGAAAGCGTCGAGGAGCTAAGCGACCTCGTCGGCGGCGTCGAGGATGTCGCCGACGAGGTCGATGCGCTCGCGCCGGCCGGAGGCTGCGGCTGCCTCGTCGTAGTGACGTTAGGCGCGGTCCTGAGCGGTGACGCGGCCGGAGGGTGCTGCGGCAGCGTCGCGCGGAAGCTGGGCTCCTCGGGAGGCAGCCATACCCGAGCGGCGATGGCGGCGGTCGGGTCGCGTACGAGCACGCTCGTGGCGATGACGACGCTGTTGCCGTCGGCGATGTCCCGCCAGGCCTGCCCGCCGCCGATCTGGTGGGCGCGGTAGGCGGCGGCGAGTTGCTTGCGTTTCGCCGGCCGGGGTCGGCGGCGGGTCGGCGTGCGGTGAAGAACCGCAGACGATACCTCTGGTGGCTACGCAAGTGAAGTGGTTCGCCGCTCACAGCAACTCACAGCGGCGTGCCGCCGGTGTGAGTGCGGGCGCTGTCGCCGGACAGCGTGGTTGTCAGACTCTGACAGCTTCCCGATCGACGCGCAGGCCGATTCCGGTCGCCCCGGTGCGCGCCCGTTCGGCGGGTGACGGTTACCGGCTGGGCGAGCTGGCGGTGGGGTGGGTTCGGCGGCGTGTGCGGCCTGCAGGCCGCCGCACGCGCAATGTATCGCGCTGCCCCATTAGGCGGCCCGATCGTCGGGGGTGGGCTGGTCGGTGGGGTAGTGGTCGTCGTGGTGGGTGTCGGTGTAGGGCAGGTCGATGAGGCGGTGACGGCCGGGACGGCCGGGTAGTTGCCAGATCTGGTGGGCGGGGTTGGCGGCGAGGGCGGTGCGTAGTTCGGCGGTGGTGGTGGCGATGACCGTCTTCAGGCCGGTGCCGGCGATCCGGTGGTGCAGGTTCGCCTCGCGTCGTGCGGAGGGTAGGTGCAACAGCACCGGCCATGCCCAGGTGCTCAGCATGTACAGCCGCTCGTATTTGATGACTTTGTCGATGAGGACCTGCAGGTTCTCACCGCTGGTGTCGTACTCGAGGAAGAACGGCACGGACCGTTCGTGCTCTGTCCATATCCCGGCGCCGTCCGGGCGGGGGAGGCCCGTCGCTCCGGCAAGGATGAGGTGCGGGTTGGCGCCTTTGCGGTAGAGGGTGCCGGGTTCGTGGTAGGCCGACGCGGGCTGCCAGCGGACGAGGTCGCTGTCGGGGTGGGTGCGGGCGTGGGCGGCGAGGTCGATGAAGACCTGGTTGCCGCCGAGCAGGTGCGGCAGGTCCGGTCGGTTGGTCAGGGAGTGTTTGCGGCGGCGGGCCTGGTCCCGGCGGCCTCGTGGGAGTCCGCGTTGGGCGTGGACGTGGTCGTAGCCGAGTTGATCCAGGACGTAGTGGTATGGGTGCGAGCCTCCGTCTGCTTTGTTGGGCCGGAACCGGTCGACCGCCCGCAGGGCGGTGAGGCGGCGTAGCCGGCGTTGGGTGAAGTCCAGGGATGGGAACAGGGCGGCGGCGATCTGGTCGGTGGTGAGCACGCCGTGGTCGTAGAGCCAACCGAGGAGCCGGTCGTCGCGGGCGGTGATGCTGGCCTGCAGACGCAGCAGCGGATCCGCGGCCGGTAGGTGTTTACCCATGAGCACCAGCCCTGGGGGAGAGACCCCAGACTGGAGGGTCTGTCTGGAGCGGTCCCAGACTCCTGACAGCGGGGCTGACCTGGGCTGTGAGCGGCAGCGGGGGGTCAGGTTGGGGGTCAGGATCAAGACGGACGGTAGAACGGAGATCGGCACTGACCGCTGAAGCGCCGGGCACAACGGGTTCGGCGTGACGGTGCGGAGAGGGTGGGTGTGAGTCGGGCCGGTGAGGCTGGTGAGGTTCGCGGTGCGGGGTGATCATCATTGTTGCTCCAAGGTCAGAGGTGCGAGCGGGTGTGAGGTTGGTGCGCCCAGCGGCCGCAGCGGGCGGGAGCCGGCGGAGGTCCGCGGTCGCTGTCCGAAAGCCTGGTCGGACATGCCAACCTGCCTGGTCTCACGCGTGTGACGAACTTCCGGTGATACGGGCAGTCAGCCAGCTGTCGATCGAAGTTAGTCACAGCGGCTGCGGCCTGCGGTGTGAGAGCTGCCGGCGTTGCCGTTCGGGTTCGAAGCGAACGGCAACCTCCGGTAGTCCTCTGACAGTGACCGGGTGGGCGCTTCGTTGGGTCGCCCCGGTCTGCTCCTCGACCGGCCCGGGTGGGCCGGTCGAGGAGCAGCGGTCGGTTGGTCAGGGTCGCGGCGGGTAGTGGTACTCGCAGTCGGCGACGGATTCTTCGTAGGGGCGCTCGGGGTCGTAGATGGGGTGTGGGGCTTGGGGCCGTACCTGCTTGAAGGTCACGGTGTCGGGCGGCCACTGCTCGGGGGTGTGGGGAAGGTCGGTCAGGGCGAGGCGGTGTGTCTCGCCGATCGGCTGCCAGACCGGGTCGGCCGGGTGGCCGTGCTCGGGGTTGCTGGTGACGACGGTGAGGTGCCGCGTGTTGCGGCGCTCGAGGTAGCGGCGCAGGTCCTGCTCGCGCTGCGGGTCGGCGGCGTGGAACAGCAGGGTCGCCAGGCCGGTCTGTTCGGCCAGCCGCCGGTAGGCGTGGACGCGGTCGGCAAGGTCGGCGGGACGGATCTCGCCGGGGTCGGGCTGGTACCAGAACGCGTGGCGGTCGCGGTCGTGGATGTACTCGCCGTGCCAGGCGGCATGCCGCGCTCCGGTGACGTATCGGCAGGTGCGCGGTGACCACCAGGTGCGTAGGTCGCTCCCCGGTTCGGTGAGCGCGTGGGTGGCCAGGTCGACGAAGAAGTCGTTAGCCTGCAGCAGGCCGGGCAGCCCCGCATGCTGGCGGAGCCGGTCGCGGGCCCGGTACACCTGCGCCGGTGGGACGTCGTGGTCTTCGCCGAGTGGGGTGAGTTGGGCGCCGATCGGGCCCAGGCACCACCAGGTATCGGCGGTGACCGCGGTGCCGGTGTTCCAGAGGCGGTCGATCCAGCCGCGGCGGGCGAGGATCGCCAGACGTCGGGTGGCCGACGCCGTGGTGGTGGCGAAGCCGAGTGCGGTGAGCTGCGCGGTGGTCAGGACCCGGTGCTCGGCGAGCATCTCGACGGCCCACCAGTCGGGCAGGCGCATGCGGCCGCACTCGGCCAGGAGCAGCTCCGCCGGGATCGGTCGGGTGGACGGGACAGTGAACTGAGGATGGTAGGTGGTCAACATGACCGGTACCTCCAACATGGCGCCATCCCCGGATAGGGGGTGGCAGGGGTGGATGAATGCCCGTGTGACCGCGTCGATGCGGCACACCTCGGGCGGATCACGCCACCGCGGTCGTGCGTCGCAGTGGGTGACAGTGCGGTGCCAGATCGCCGGTTCCGTGCCCGGACGGCCGCCCTGGCACGGAACCGACTGGTCCGCGCGGCCGGATCACCGGCCGGTCATGCGGTGCGGCGAGAATCCGAGCGCGGCTTCTGGCGCCGTCATTAAGAAACCGCCGTTTGTGTGCTCTGGCGAACGCCTGCCCCGCTCACAGCCGCTCACAGCCGCTCACAGCGGGCGGTTTTCCCAGCCGAGGTGATCTTGTCCGTTGCCGCCGACGTTGAGCTTCTTGCCATCGAATCTGGTTCGGATCGAGTTTCTGCCATCGAAGATGACCCACCCCCTGTTCACGGGGCGGACGCGGTTCGACCTCGCTGTCAACGGACAGATCCAGCCCAGGCTCAGGTGAACCCGGCAAGGAAATGACGTCGTCACGAGGGGGTCTCCGGGAGCGGACCTACGCGACTGCCGTCGATGTGGCGGTGGTGGTGGGGATGCGATTGCGGCTGGCGGCGCGCAGACTGGCGCGGCGTTGGGCTCGCGCCGCCAACGCTTCGGTGGCCTGCGGGGACGCCGCGCCGGTCAGCATGCCGCTGGCGAGGGCCTCGGCGAGGCGAGTGTCGATGCGACCCAACCGCATGCGCAGGGCGTCGGTGCTGATGCCCATCTGGGCCGCGATCGGGTCCATGGCCCGCCGTCCCAGCCGCACGTCGATGTAGGGCTGCTCGTCGTCGGCGTCGAGGATGCCCAGGCGCACCGCGCGGCGTACCAGCACGTCGGGATGCCCGTAGGGCACCTGCGGGGTCCGTGGTCCCGTGACGCGCTCCACGTCCTCGACCGGGATGAACTCGCTGGCCTGCTGGCGCAGCGCGTGCCCGGCGCGCCACCCGGCCCGGCACAACGACGCGTACGGCGCCCGGCGGGCCACGTCCACGTGGTCATGCAGCGCCGCCAGGAATCCGGCGAGGACCTCCGCGCCGATGTCGTCGGGGTCACCGCGGTAACCGTCGGACAACCGCCTCGCGTAGCGGCGCAGCGCCGGCATCGCCATGCCGACCGCGGCGATGACCCACTGCGGTCCGTCCAGGCGGGCGCGACGGATCAGCTCCCGCCACACCGTGTCGCGGGCCGTGTAAGCGCGCGGGTTCGTCAGCAGCCAGTCCCGCAGCGCCGGCAGCGCCAGGACACCCGTCGGTAGGCCTACATTCGGACCGATCTCGTCGAGGTCGAGGGACAGGGGCACCGGGTCGCTGGTCAGCGCCGCGAACGCCACGTCGACGGCGTCCAGGGGCGCGGCAGGGAAGATCGTGTCGGACACACTCATGATCAGTACTCCTCGGTCAGAGACCATCGAGGGTCGCCGCCGTCTTTTCGGCGACGCTGGGATGCCGATTACGCCACGGCCCACTCACAACCGCTCACAGCGCAGGTCAAGCCCGCCTTTCGCCCCCAGCGGGCCGCAGTAGCGCCCCACTCGAACTCCGGGCGTCAGTCCGGCACCTGGCGGGCGACGCGGACGGGCCGCAGTACGGCTGAACAGGGCTGTGGGTCACCGAGGCGCACCGTGGGTGGCACCCGGACGGCTGAGCGAAAGGGTCACGATCGTCGGGCCGCGCCCACCACTCACAGCGGCTCACAGCCACTCACAGCCACTCACAGCGGCTCACAGCCGCTGGCCCCGCCCGTCTGGTCAGCGAATCGCGTCCGTCATACGCGATCGGGTCACTGCTGTTGGCCAGGAACCATCTCGGTTGCCATCGGACTGACATCTCCGTTGATCTTCGCGCCACCGAAGGTGCGCCGCTGCCGTTCTCGCCACCGAGGTCGCACCGCCGCTGGTCACGTCGCGCGAGGGGTGCTGAGCAGGGCTGTGAGCGTAGGGGCGGGTGCGAGAAGTGTCCGACAAGAGAGTCTCCGGAGGGCCCCTATACACCCTCGCACTCACAGCGACTCACAGCCGCTCACAACAAAGACTCACAGCGACTCACAGCGGCGTGGCATCCTCTGCCCGCACGAGCCAACGCCAGCGACGACGCCGGCAGTGGCGCGAAACCCGACCACCTGCCGCATCCCCCCGCCCGGGGGAACATGCCTGGCACCGCACCGTGTCAGTCGTCGGCGGGTGCAGCAGTGGTAGGCAACCCGCCGTCCCGGCTGCCTCGCCGGGAGGCGCGTGAACCAGTGTCAACGAGGTCCGTCGATGGACATCCTGTCCACGCAGGCGGCGGCGACTGCCTCCCTGAGGGCAGGAACGTCGGCGGAGACGCTGTGTCACTTTGTCCGGACACGCGTTCGCCGACGGTCACGTGACGTCGAGGTATCTCGCTCGATAGCGTGCGCGGCGGCCATGGACTCAAGTTCGGCGCAGCGTGTCATCCGTGTCCGGCCCAGTGTCCGCGACGCCGCGCATGTCATCGATGCCCGTCGTTGACAAAACGTCCGGCGGGGTCGCTGAGCAGGGCCGGGACATCTCGGTCACGCGCGTGCCATTGACCTTGAGTGACACCGGCGCAGGTTGGCAGAAGTCCGACCCATGTCGGCGATGGCCAGGCCGGCGTGACATCACCGCGCCGCATGGCCGAGTGTGTCAATCACCCCCCAGCCGTGTCCGCGCCCGTCGGCCACGGACATGCCCCCGGGCAATATGTCATCGACGCGCCTGATTTCCCGACCGGTTGTCGCCGCTGAGCCCCGTGACGCGTTGGCATCGCAGCCGAGTCGTCGGCGGACACGCTGTCGGAGCACCCGTGAACCGCCACGCCATCCACCGTTTCATCGACTTCTGCCACTGTCCGTGGGGTCGGCGACAAGGCGGAGGCGCATCCGCGGGGTCCGGGCGAGCGGCCGGACGGGCGGTCCTGTGAGTCCCTGTGAGTTGGCGGTGAGTCAGGCAGGCGTTCGCCAGAGCACACAGGCGCGGTTTTACAGATGTCAGCGCCCTGACCGGCGCGGCGCGGAGCCGCTATGGAGATGAGCGAGCACCGATGTAAGCACCGCTTGAGTCGTCCCGGACGGCCGTGCCGCATGTCGCCGGGCCAGATCGACGACCTATCGGATCTGCTCCTGCCTTCCGGCGGTGAGGGCCGAGTCCATCTCCGAGCACTTGGCCTTACCGCCGTGCCCTCTGCCTGATGCCGTACGCCCGTACCCACCGTTGAGGAGATGACCATGAGATCGTCCAGACGCACTCGAACCGTGCCACTGCAGTCTGGGGAAGAGGCGGCCGCGGGTGAGCGGGAGCCGACGTGGACGGCCGCGCGGGTCCGCGCCCTGGGTGCCAGCACCGACCTGGCAACCGCCGCGGCGGTGCTCGGCATGTCCCGCTCTGCCGCCTACAAGCTGATCCGTCGCGACGCGTTCCCCGTGCCGCACTTCCGCGTCGGCGCCCACTACCGGATACCGACGGCGCCGCTACTCGCCGTCCTGCACCTGCACGACCCGGGGACCACTCCGGAGCAAGCCGCTGGTGCCGCAAGCGTTCCACCGTAGGTGCCTTCCGCGCCGGCGGGGACCCATCCCGTCCAACTCTCACGCCGCGCCAACGCGCGCGGCTTTGTACCCGCCCCGACCTTGCGCCGGGACCGTCGTACGACGGTCCCGGCGACTTGATCGTGCTCGCGGATCACGCGTGGATGTCGATCGACGAAACCGATGCACCCCTACCTGATCGAGGAGCACCACCTGTCATGCCTGACGGAAGCATTTTCAAACGCTGCGGCTGCCGCCACCCCGACACCGGCAAACCCTTTGGAAACGACTGTCCCAAGCTGCGCCGCCCCAACCGTGCCTGGAGTTCCGAGCACGGCCACTGGGCCTACCAACTTGAACTCCCACCTACCGCCGATGGCCGACGCCGCCAACTACGCCGCGCCGGCCTACCCAACCGCCGCGCGGCCTCCGACGAACTCGACCAGGCCCGGGAACTACTCGCCCTCGCCGGCAAAGACCGGCGGCGGCGGAGCGACATCGCCGACGTGCTCCAGGCCGCGGTGCGGGCCAAGCGGCCGCTGCCCGAGGTCGACCGCCTCCGGCAGCGGCTGCGCGGCGATGGCCCTCTGGCGGACATGCCGACCGTCGCCGAGTACCTGACCGGCTGGCTGGGCCACCTCACTATCGACGCGAACACCGTCGGCGGCTACGAGTCGATCGTGCGTGTGCACCTCGTCCCGCACCTCGGGGAGGTTCCGCTGGACAAGCTGCGCACCAGCCACATCCGTGACTTGTTCGCCGCGATAGGACGCCGCAACGGGGAGATCCTCGCGGCCAGAACCAGCCCCGACCCGGCGGTGCGCCAGTCGGTCGCGGGGGTGCGCCCCACCGGCCCCGCCCGGCGTCAGCGCATCCGCGCCTGCCTGCGTAAGGCCATCAACGATGCCCTCGCCGACGAACTCATCGTCGGCTCCAACCCGGCCGCGCTGGTCAAAACCCCGGGTGACCGACCGTTGCCGATCGTGTGGGAGGACGAACGCGTGCAGCGCTGGAAGGACTTCGGCACGGTGCCCGGACCGGTGATGGTGTGGACCGACACCCAGCTCGTCGACTTCCTCGACCACGCCGCCCAGCACGCTCCCGACCTGCACCCGATGTGGCACTACATGGCCTACCGGGGGCCTCGGCGCGGCGAGGCCTGCGGACTGCGCGACAGCGAGGTCCGCCTGCACCGACGGGAGACCACCATCAACAACCAGATCGCCACCCACGGCTACACCCCCGTGCAGAAACTCCCGAAGAGCAGAGCCGGCAACCGCGACGTCGCCCTCGACGCCGACACCGTCAAGGTCCTCACCGCCTACAAGGCCCGCCGCGCCCAATGGCAACTCGCCGCCGGCCCGGCGTGGCCCGACACCGGACTGTTCTTCGTCCGCCCCGACGGGCAGCCCTGGCACCCCAACGCCGTCACCCAACGCTTCCGCCGGCTCGTCCGCAAGGCCGGCCTACCACCGATCCGGCTGCACGACCTGCGCCACAGCGCCGCCACCATCGCCCTCGATGCCGGCGTCGACATCAAGGTCCTCTCCGACCAACTCGGCCACTCCACCACCACCCTGACCCGCGACACCTACCAGAGCGTCACCAAACAGCTGCACCAGGACGCCGCCGACGCCGTCGCGAAGAAGATCGACCAGAAACGCCGCAAGGCGGGGTGAAGCCCACCCTGACGCAAGCGGCGGCGCACAACGCGTGCGGTCGGGCCGGGTCCCGGTCGCCCGAGCGAATACGCTCGCGACGTGGGCGGTGACGACCAGCGGCTGAGCCGGCGCGGCAGCTTCGACGAGGACCCGGACAACTACCACGCGGCCCGGCCGGGATACCCGCGGCGGGTGTACGAGGTGCTTGCCGAGTGCGGGCTGCGACCGGGCGCCCGCGTCCTGGAGGTCGGACCTGGCACCGGGCAGGTGACCCGTTCCCTCGTGGACGCCGGCGCGTCGGTGCTGGCGGTGGAACTCGGTGGCCGGCTGGCGGCCCGGTTGCGAACGAACCTGACCGGCCACGACGTGACCGTGATCGAGGGCGACTTCACCACCGTGGCGCTGCCCGACGACACCTTCGACCTTGCGGTCTGCGCCACCGCCTTCCACTGGCTGAACGCGGGCGCGGCGGTGCGACGGCTGGCCCGCCTCGTTCGGCCGGGCGGAGTGCTGGCGGTGTGGTGGACGGTCTTCGGTGACCCCGACCGCAGCCCGCCCTGGCGCACGGAGCTGGACGCGGTGTACCGACGATGGCTACCGGGGCAGGGGCGCGGCCCCGCCGGAAGGCCAGCGCCGCTGCGGGTCGTCGAGCGCACGGCGGAACTGCGGGCAGGTGACTGGTTCGGCCCCGTCCAGGTCGAGATGATCCGCTGGGAGCACCAGCTGACCCCGCACGGCGCGCGCGGGCTGTGGGGGACCTTCCCGAACGTCCGTGAGTTGAGCACCGACCAGCGCGAGGCGGTCCTCGACAGCGTCGCCGAGGTGATCGCCCGCCAACCCGGCGCGACGGCGACCGACCACTACGTCACCGCGCTGTACACGGCGCAGCGGCGAAACAACTCGGCCTCTCCGGCCGGTTCTTGATATCGAGCAGCGGACGGCTGAAGGGTGCCAGCGATCCACGCCGTCGATAGGGACTGGGCCAGCCGGGACTCCATGCGCCGGACATCACCGGCGAGCTGACGCGCCGGTGCGCCCCTCCGAGTGGACGGGGCAGCTCAGGGCCGCCCGGCAAGTGTTCGGGTGTCGGTGGCGGTGTGGCCGCGTTCGAGGATCAGCACGTAGGAGAACAGGCCCGGCTTCGCACCGTGCACCTGTTCGTGGGCGGAGAGTACTTCGCCAGTGCTGGGCTGGATGATGAGCTGCGTCTGGGAGTTGTCGGCCCTCACGGTGAAGCCGAGGCCGGTTCGTCCGGCGAGGTCAGTCCGCTCGCCCTGGTAGCCAATGGTCGGCACGTCGGCTAGGACACGCAGCGTGGCTGCGCGCTGTGCTCGGTCGAGGTATTGGCCGATGGCGACGCCGATGAC
The DNA here is from genome assembly GCF_042872525.1 of Micromonospora sp. NPDC005254. NCBI lineage: Bacteria > Bacillati > Actinomycetota > Actinomycetes > Micromonosporales > Micromonosporaceae > Micromonospora > Micromonospora sp. NPDC005254. Next base: position 44,244 of record NZ_JBIAKM010000002.1, read on the forward strand.
GCCGTGGACGAGCATGCGCGGGTAGGCGGGCTCGCCGGCCAGTTCGCGTGGGGCCAGCGCACCAGCGAGCTCGGCGATGTCAGTGGTCAGCGGTTCGGGAAGGTAGGGCTCGAGATCGCCGCTGAAGTATCGCGTCGTCTTCGTCCTGGCAGCGGCGAACTGGCGGCGCTCGTCGGATCTCGGGCGGTGGGCGAGGCCACGCACGTCGGGGAGCCGGCGCGTCACCTCGCGCCCGGAATCATCGGCGTCGCGGCGCCAGCGCTGTAGGTCTGAGCGGCTGATGACATTGGTGGCACGGGTCCAGGATTGGGTGTGCAGGTAGGTGTAGGGCAGGTCGATGGTGCGATCGGCGGGGGCGGCCGTGATGGTGTCGGCGAGCAGGCGCAGGCGCTGCTGTGGGGTGAGGCCGGGCGCGGTCGCCGCGAGTGCCGGGGATGGGGACGCCGAGGGCGTCGCGGGAGCTGGTGTGGCCGATGTCGAGCCGGAGGGTCCGGGTTGGCAGCCAGTGAGGAGGAGGCCGGCGATCAGCCCCGCCGACCATCGGCGCGCGCTGAGGGTGGTGTGGAGCAAGGTGTTTCGTGTCCTTCCGATGCGAGTCTGGTGCGGGTGCGCCCAGGCAATCTGTCCCGGTGGTGGGCGTTCAGGTTCGGTCGGTGCCGGGCATGGCGGTCATCGCAAAGTGCGTGGGATGACCCGGCGGGCCGGTAGCTGTGGTGTGCATGCGGTACAGGGCGGCTGCCATGCGCGCGACGACGGGGTGGTGAGGATGGACACGGCGGTGATAGGCGATGGTCCTGGCGAGGAGCTGCCGCGCCGGTTCCTGGCGGCCGTGTTCATGCAGGACGACGGCGAGGCTGGCTTGGGCGGCGAGGGTGGGTAGTGCGTAGGGTCCGTCGGCTTGGGTGTGGTGGCGGATGAGGTCGCTGTAGCAGTCGGCGGCGGCGGTGAGGTTCCCGGCGGCGCGGTGGGTGGCGGCCAGGACGCGCAGGGCGGCCCGGACGTCCGGGTTGGTGGGGTCGCGCAGGAGGTGGCGCAGGCTGCGGTGTCCCCACTGGGCCCAGGGCAGCGCGGCGGCTGGGTCGCCGCTGGTGAGGTTGAGGGCGGCCAGGAGCATGGCGGCGCGGGCGGTCGCGGTGTCCAGAGCGAGTCTGCCGCTGGTGGGGTCGATGTGCAGGAGCCCGCTGTGCAGGACGTCGATGGCACGCTCGGGCGTGTTGTCGGCGGCGTGGCGTCGGGCCAGGTGCAGACGCTGGGCCATGGCCATCATCGGATTGGTGATCTGCCGGGAGACGGCCCTCCAGGTGATGTGCAGGTCTGTGCCGGTCGCGCCGACGGTGACGCGGTGGATCGGGCCGAGCGCGTAGGAGGCGGCCTGGGTCGTCTTGCCCGGTGGGACGAGGTGTGGAGTGCGGTGCAGGACCACGGCGGCGACGGCGTCGCGGATCTCGTCGGCCGGCACGGGTGTGCGCCCGCAGGACGGCGCGCACAGGTAGGTCTTGCCGCAGCTGGGCAGTTGGATGAGGATCATGGCTCGTGCGCAGGTGTGGCAGGCCAGGAGGTCGGGTGGCACGGGCGCGGCCTGCACGGCGCGGGCGCGCGCAACCCATTCCTCGACCGTCGCCGGTGACAGGCCGTGGCGGCGGGCGACGCCCCGGGCCGCGTGGTGCAGGCCGTGGACGGCGGCGTGCTCGAGGGTCGCGGCGACGGCCTCGGCGACGAAGGCGGGTGTCCACGCGGCGAGGACGGGCGTCCGCGTCGGCATCGGCGTTCCTTCCTGCTGTTGATGATCGGGTGGTGGGTGCGGGTAGCACCGCCGGGCGGTTGCGGCCGAGGGCTGCGCGTTCGGGCGGAGGGTGTGGCCGGCGACGACAGCGGGGGAATGTCGTCGCCGGCCACGTCGGTCGCCGCTGCCGTCCCCGCACGGGCGGGCGAACGGCTTGTCCGTCCCGAAGTGGGCCCGGGGCGGCGAGGCGGGACGGTCGGTGGGAGCTGTGACCTGGGCGTCCGCACCCTGCCTAGCGCTGCGCGTCGGACTGGGGGCGCGCCGGCGCGGTGACGGTCGCCGGCCTGGCGGTGTTGTCGGGCCAGGATCCGCGAGCTGGGCGAGGGTTGCGGCGCATCGGTGCGATGACCGGCCCGTCGGGCAGTGTGAGCGCGGGTCTCGGAAGGTAGCCGTGCCGCCGGTACACGTCCTGGCTGCCATGAATGGTTTCGGTCCAGGAGGGCATGTCGATGCGGTCGAGGCGGCTCTCGTGGTGGGTGAGCATCGCCGCGCCGATACCGCGCCGCCGGGCGACGGGAAGGACGGCGAGAACTGCCAGGTGGTAGTGAGGTTCGGTAGGTGGTCGGGCCTGGGTGAGTAGTTGATCGAGGAGTTCGAACTGCCGCGCGTGCGGGCCGGCGGCGTCGGCCAGTCGAGTGCGGTAGTTCGACGGTGGCGGGATGCTGCGGTAGCGGTGAAAACCCATCGCGGCGGCGCTCAGGTCGTCGGTGATCTGGATGTCACCGAAGAACATGGCGTGTTCCACCCAGATGACCGCTACGTCGGTGAGGATCCGCCGCCGGCAGGTCGGGTCGGGCACCAGCCACTGGGCGAGCGGACCGGAATGTAGGGCGTCGGCGACGATCGCGGCGACCGGTTCTTTGTCCGCCCACCGGGCGGCACGGATACGCGGAATGACGTCCATAAGATGCCTCCAAGGGCAGCGGATCGTGTGGGATGGCGCGGGGCTCACCGGTAGGCGGCGGTGGCGAGGTCACCGACGGCGGCGTCAACCGCGGCGGTAATGTCGCGTACCTGCCGGTAGTGCTGCGCGGCGATGGTGCGTAGCTGCACGGTGAGGGCGGCGATGTCGTCGGCGAGGTACAGGTGGTTGGTCAGGCCGAGGGTCGCGACGAGGCCGCCGAGGGCGGCGGTGTGGTTGTCGGGCTGGTCACGGCCTGCGGCGATGTAGTGCAGCCGGGCGCGGGCGACGACCGGCCACTTGAGGTCGGCGGGCAGGTAGCGGTCGGTGCGGGCCAGCCCGCCGAGACGGCGGCGCACGTCGTGGCGCAGGATCCCGCCGGCGTGCAGGCCGGCGCGGGTGCGGTCGTACAGATCGTCGGTGAACCCGCGCAGCCACCTCCGCAGGGGTGGGGTCGGATGGGCGTAGCGGATGGAGGCCAGGGCCGTGTCGGCGATCAGGTCCCCGACCGGGCGGTCCAGGTGCAGCCAGAGACTCTGTTCCTCGCCCGGCCCGGTGTCGTCGTTGGTGTCGAGAGCGATCCGCCCGGCGAGGAACAGGTCGATGAGAACCGCACCAGCCAGGCCGAGGGCGAGGGCCTGGCGGTGGATGTGCGGCTGGCCGGTGTCGTCGTCGTGACCGAGCAGGAACAACTCGTCGCGCAACGGCAACTGGGGGATGGAGGAGGTCATGTGGATCCCGCCCTCTACCGTGGCCCGCCGGCGTGCTGTCGGAGGCGTGCGTGCATCCCGCCGTAGGCGGCCTGCGGCTGCGGAAGCAGCAGCTTGTCGACGGCGGCGAGGACCGTGTAGTTCGGGTCGCAGACGTTGCCAATCGGCGCCCTCCCCGCCTGCGACACCAGCTGGTAGGCGTCGAGCTGCTCCAGGCCGGTGACGTCACTCACCCAGCCGACCATGTCGCGGTGCGCGATCCGGTACGCGTCCTCCAGGGGACGGGCGCAGCCAACTGACATGATCGACGTGTCGGTCTCGAGGCGGGGCCACACCGTCGGGACGCCCTTGATGACTTCGATGATCAGGGTGGCGGTCGTGGCGATCTCCACCCCGACGCCGCAGGCCTCACCCTCGCCCTGGCGGGCGTGGCCGTCGCCGAGGGCGAGCATCGCCCCGTGCACGTTCACCCCCAGGTACAGGGTGGCCCCGGCGCGCAGCTCCGGGCTGTCCAGGTTCCCGCCATGGGAGTCGGGGACGATCGTGGAGCGGGCCTCGAACCCGCCGGGCGCGACGCCGATCGTGCCGATCATCGGGTCCAGGGGCAGGTCGACGCTGTGGTCGCTGCCCGTGGCATGGAAGCGGACCGTTCCGGCCTGCCGGTCGATGTCGTACATCCACACGCGCTCTTCGAGTGGCGGCTGCAGGGTGGCGGTGTGCGAGGTCGAGGTGAGTGCGCCGAAGTGCGGGAACGTCGAGGAGACTCCCCAGTCCCGGGCGGGTTCGATGGCGGCGAGGTGGATCGCGAGGGTGTCGCCGGGCTCAGCGTCCTCGACGAAGAACGGCCCCGACACCGGGTTCAGGTACGGCATCCGGCACACCCGCGACGGCAGATCCGCCGGCCCGCGCACGAGACCGCCGAAGCAGTCCTCCGTGAACACCCGCAGCACGTCGCCGGAGCGGACGTGGGCCACCGGCATCCGGCCACCGAAGGTGTAGGCCAACTCATCGCGAGCCGGACGGTAAGTGATCGTGTCCATGCCGGTCACACCCGTTCCACGTGACGGGCCTGCGGCTGCGCGGGCGCCAAACCCGACAGCGCGGGCCGGCGGCCGGCCAGGTACAGGCCGGCGAGAACGACCATGCCGAGGGCGAGCCAGGCCAGGCCGAGGCGCTGCGCGGCGATGTTCGCGTTGACCACGACGAAGGCGAGGATCGCGAACCCGATCCCAGGCATGACCAGGTGCGCCCACCAGTTGCCGCTGCGCCGGCGGATGAGATGGTGCACGACCACGGAGACGTGCAGGACCAGGAAGGCCACCATCGCTCCGAAGTTGATCAGCGACGACAGAAGGGTGATCCCGTCGGCGCGGTTGGCCATGTACAGGCCGAGGGCGAGGGACACGGCGCCGGTGAGCAGGGTGGCGTTGATCGGCACGTTGCGGCGGATCGACACCTTCGCCAGGAACGCGGGCAACTGCCGGTCGCGGGCCATCGCGTACAGCAGCCGCGAGGTAGCGACCTGCGCGACCATCGAGTTCGGCAGCCCCCAGGCGATGGCCGTCGCCACCGCGCATAGGGTCGCCAGCCAACTCCCGCCGGCCACGGCGGCGGCGTCGTAGAACGCGGTCCCGTTCGGGTCACCATTCGCCAGGAGACCGGCCGGGTCGGGGACGAGCATCGCGGCCAGCCACGTCTGGACGATGAACAGCACCCCGGCCAGGATCAGGACGGCGGCCATGGCGCGGCCGATCTGCCGGGAACCGCCCTTGGTCTCCTCCGCCAGCATGCTGATGCCATCGAAGCCGAGGAACGACAGCACCGCGATCGACACCGCGCCCGCGACGAGCGACCAGGTGAAGGTATCGGCGTTGTAGAACGCCTCCCAGCTGAACCGGCCCCTGCCCGAGGCGAGGGCCCAGCCGGCAATGGCCAAGAAGATCGCCAGGACGATCAACTCGCCGACGAGCATGACCCGAGTGACCACCGCGGTCATCCGGATCCCGACCGAGTTGACGACCGTGTTGACCGCCACGAAACCGAGCAGCCACAGCCACACCGGCACCGACGGGACCGTGGCGTGCATCGCCATCGACGCCACCAGGTACAGCAGGCCAGGCACGAGCACGTAATCGAGGAGGATCACCCAGCCGGCCAGGAAACCCACCGGCGGGCTGATGCCCCGACCGGCGTAGTTGTAGACGCTGCCGCTCATGGGGAACGCCTTGACCATCTGCGCGTAGGAGAACGCGGTGAACACCAGCGCCACCACGCCGATCGAGTACGCCAGGGCCACCATCCCACCGGAGCCGGCATAGACGCTGCCGAAGATCGCCATCGGCGCGATCGGCACCATGTACACCAACCCGTACGCGACGAGATCCCGGAACCGAAGCCTCCGAGCCAACTCCTGGCGGTAGCCGTAGCGCGTCAATTCATCCTGTAGCTGCATTGCACCCTTCCGAAAGGCTCGTGTCGGCGGCGGCGCAACGTCCAATGTTGGGCCGCGTGTGAATTGCTTCACGCTCCGAATGGTCGCTCGATTCGAATGGCGCGGTCGATACCGGAAATGCGGACAAAGGATTTTGTCCGCATCAAATTTGTCGCTCCGAACTTGAGCTGCCCAGCGGCAGTTCGAGCCGTACCGTCCAGCCGCAGGGACGAAGTGCTTGCGCGTAGAGTCGACCGTGCCTGGGAGCACTCGCGCCGGCTTGGCGGCACGACAACTTCTTCTACGCCGTCGCCGGTGCACCCGAGGCCGGTCGACGAGGGCGCTGTCTTACGGTCGCGTACGGAAGTTGTTCGAGGAGGACCCGTGAGGCTGGCGGACAGGATCGCTGTGGTCTCGACGGAGGACGCGGTTCGCGCCTCTGTCAGCTATGACCAGCTGCGTGCCGGGGATGGCGCGCTGTACTGGTTGGAGACCCGCCCCGAAGCCGGGGTCGCGACGGTGACATGTTGGCGGCCCGGCGAGGGTGCGCGAGACGTCAGTCCGGAGGGCTTCGACGTCACCAGCGGCGTTCACGCGTACGGAGGCGGGGCGTTCGCTGTCACTGACGGGACGTTGTGGTGCGTCGGCGGAGACGGCCTTTACCGGAAGCGTCTTCACGACGATGAAATCGAGTTGGTCAGTCTGGGATCCTTCGGCGACCTGACGATCGGCGACGGCGAGTTACTGGCCGTGCGGGAGTCAGAGCATGGTGACGACCTCATCGCGGTGTCGCTTACAAGCGTCCCGGACATATGGGCTCTCGCAGCATGCCGGGGATTCCTCGGCGCACCTCGGCCGGGTCCAGGCATGTTGGCCTGGACCACTTGGAGCGAGCGCGACATGCCCTGGGATGGGTGTGAGATATGGGTCGCCTCCTACTCGCCGCGTGGCCAGGTCGGGAACCCGGTAAAGCTCGCCGGCGGTTCGGAAGAGTCGGCGGTGGAGCCGAGGTGGGGTCCCGACGGGGCGTTGTACTTCGTGTCAGACCGCAGCGGCTGGTGGAACCTTTACCGGTGGGACGGCCACCAGGTGAAGCGGGTGGCATCGATCGCGGGTGAGTGCGCCGCGGAGCCGTGGGAGCTGGGCTACGCGTCGTACGACTTCCTTGACGACGGCCGGATCGTCGTGGCGGTGCAGGACGGGCCGCGGCACCGCCTCGTCGTCATCGACCCTGACGGCACTGTTCGCCCGGTCGACCTTCCATATACGTCCATCAAGCCCTATCTGGCCGTTCAAGGAACGACGGTGGCGTTGATCGGGGCGTCGCCGACCGCGGCCCCGCAGGTCGCGCTCGTGCACCTAACGGCCGCCAATCCTCAGGTGGAGGTGCTTGCCCGGTCGGAGCACGCCAAACTCGACGGGGCGCAAGTGTCGACGCCGACGGAACTGCGGGTTCATGTCGCGGGTGATCGAGAGGTAATTGCCCTGGTGTATCCGCCAACGGCCTCGGCGGCGGACTGGCGGGCACCGGTGATCGTGAGGGCACATCCTGGGCCTACCGCCTCGTGCCTCCTGCGCTTGGACTGGCAGGCGCAGTTCTTCACCAGTCGAGGGTTCGCCGTCGTGGACGTCGACTATCTCGGCAGCACCGGGTACGGCCGGGTCTTCCGGGAAGCGCTGTACGGCCGGTGGGGCCTCGACGATGTTGATGACTGCGCGGCGGTGGCGGACCATCTGCTCGCAACAGGACGAGCCGTACCGGGTCAAGTCTTCATTCGCGGAGCCAGCGCCGGCGGATACACAGCCCTGCACGCCGTGGCGCAGAGCGGTCCGTTCGCTGCCGCCACGGCCGTGTCAGCGATCGTGGATCCCGACCGTTGGGCGGAAACCGTGCCCCGCTTCCAGCGCGCGCACGCCAGACGGCTGCGAGGCGGTGCCGGGCGGGTCGATGCCGCAAACGTTCAGCGGCCGGTGCTGCTCCTTCATGGCACCGCTGATGACGTGGCGGTAGTCGAGGATGTGCGAGAGCTCGCCGAACAACTGACAGCTCACGGCGTGCCCCACGACATGCTGCTTCTCCCCGACGTCGGCCACTACGTGGCGACCTCCGCCCAGGCGGGCACGGCGCTGGAAGCGGAATTGGCGCACTACCGTTTCGTGATGGCGGCTGCGGCTACTGATTAAGGGACTACACGGCGGCCAGCGGTAGCTGAGACCGCACGTACTCGCCGAACTCACGGACCTCCGGCTCACACCGGTAGGGCTCAAGATCGGCTTGCACCTCAACGATGCGCTCCAAGCAGCGGTGCGAGGTGGTCCGCGCGGCGTGATCCACCGCCACTCGGCCAGCTGCACAGGCTTCGTCGATGCGGCCAGCGGCAGCCAACGATGAGGCCAGGAGCGCGGTGTCAATGGCCAGTCGGCGGACGTGTGTGGGGCTCAGCGCGCCAAGGGCATCACCCAGGTGCCGTTGGGTCTGCTGCGGCCGGCCCAGATCATGGAAGCAGTGGGCAAGCTCATCGGCGAGGTAGGCCGGATCGAAGTACTGGATCCACAGCGGCTCGTCCCCGGGCCTGCCGCGATTCAGTTGCCTCTCTGCGATGTCGAGGTGGACCATGCAGTCGCTTTCTCGCCCGAGTCGGGCGTACGTCCGCGCCACCACGGCGTGTAGCGCGGCCTCCACGGCGGGCGTCGCCTGGGTCTCACTACCCCTCACCGCCGTGAGCGCCATCCGCAGCGCCGGCTCGGGATGGCCGCAGTGCAGCGCCAGGTGGCCGATGTTCGCAGCGAGCAGGTAGCTGCCGTAGAGGCGGTCGTCGGCGGCTTGCGTCAGCCGCAGAGCGCGCAAGTAGCGGCGCTGCGCGAGACCGTGGGCTCCGGTGTCGACTGCCTGATACCCGCACAGTTCGAAGAAGCCCGCCGCCAGCCTGTACAGGCGCCGACCGATCGTTTCCGAGGCGGGGGTGTTTGCCAGCAATCGGTTTAGCTCGCCTTCGACGTACCGCTGCACCTGGGCATGGACTCGTCCGGCACCGTGGGTGTGGTCCAGCTGCCGGAACATCGCCAGAGCGGTCTCAGCGGAGCTGAGGTCCTCCTCGCGAACCTGATCAGGTGAGCCGGGCCGGCCGGCCGCAGACAGTCGGGGTCCCGCAGCAGCGTTCAGCCAGTCCAGAGCGGCGCGATCTAGGACACCTGGCTGGAACGGAACCCGAACGACCATGTCGGCCAACCCCGAGGTCTCCGCCGGCTGAGTGGAGAGCAGGGTGATGACGCCCGTCGGCGCCGTCGCTAGCTTGCCCGCGTTGACCCGATTCTTCTCGAGTAGCGGTAGCAGGCGCATCAAGGCACCGCCGGTCGCCAACGCCTTGTCACATGCCTCGACGAAGTCCCGCGAGGGGAACCGGTCTGCCGTCTCGACTCGACGCACCAGGTCGGCACTGAATCGGATCATGGCACCCAGCCGCGCCTGCGAAAAGCCGGCGTGCTCCCGCAGTCGACGCAACTCAGCGCCGAAGAAGTGTCGCTCCGAGATGGACGGCTCAAGCGCCCGCGGGGTCTGGCCCATGACACCGCCTTTCAGGCTGCCTACTTGCGGATGGCATTGAGCAGCGTGGACATCGCGCTTATAGGGTCACTCAGCGTTCAGCGCGGCGCAAGCAGGAACGACGAAAGGGTGGTCGATCCGAACCGCTCACGGGGCGAGCGCCATGCGGACAACCACTCCGTCCGCATGCTCGGTGTTCACGACTGCGGCTCGGAGGGCGAGGGTGTGGAGGACGGGGTTCCGACCACCCGTCAATCCGCTTCAGATCTCAAGGAACCCTCGGAGGTGGTAATGAAGCACGAGACGAGGCCATCCTCCGTGGCCGTGACGGGTACTGGGATTGAGACAGAGCCCGCAGCTCGGGCATCAGGCGATGAGCCCAATACAACGTCCCTGCTGATGGATCACTTGGCTCTTCGTGACGTTCGGATACCGGACCTAGACTCAAGGTTGTTTGTCCAGCGGTCGGCGGGCGCTGCTTATTACCGCATGCAGTTCCCATTGATACCTGTGGGCCTACGAGCTTCTGAAGTCAACGAATGAAGAGGGGTTTTCTCATGCCGGAGCGGGTCACCAAGGAAAAGGTTCTCTGCTACGTCGTACGTGACGGTCAACTGCTGGTCTTCCGGCACACCGATTACAGCTACGAGGAAGTCGGCATCCAGGTTCCGGCGGGCAGCGTCCGCGCCGGCGAGACGCCGGAGGCGGCGGCGCTGCGCGAGGCCCGCGAGGAGACCGGCCTGAAGCACTTCAAAATCGTGCGGAAGCTCGGCGAGACCGAGTACGACATCAGCCCGTACCGGTTCGAGCTCCAGCGCCGCCACGTCTTCCACCTAGAACTGACCGAGCCGACGCCGGAGCGGTGGAAGAGCCAGGAGGACCACGACGGGGAGCAGGAGCCGACGCACTTCGAATGCTTCTGGATTCCGCTGGAGGCCGCCCACATCCTCCAGTCCGGCCAGGGCGCCCTGCTGGGACGCCTGTACGACTGATCCCCGTCCGGTCACGGCCACCCCTGGGAGGCAGCCGATGTACGGCACCACCGATCAGCACGACCCGATGGCCCATCTGTACCGCGGCCTCGACGTCGAAGACGCCGACAGTGCCGTGTCGGTGATCCTCAAGCTACGGGGTGAGACCTGCGACATCGACTGCCTGTATTGCTACGAGAAACGCAAGGAGGTCCCGGGGGGAGCCCGGATCGACGCGAGCCAAGTGCGTCGACTCACCGAGCTCTTCTCGGGGCGTCCGCTCGCCGTGGAACTGCATGGCGGCGAGCCGCTGACGGCCGGACGCGACCATGTCGCCGAAGTCCTGCGCGAACTGGCGTCCCAGCCCAGCGTCGTGCGGGTATCGATGCAAACCAACGGCGTGTTGCTCGATGAGCAGTGGCTGGATCTGTTTGACGCCCTGTACCCGCGCCTTCAGATCGGCATCTCCCTCGACGGGGACGCAGCGGGCAACGCCTGGCGGGTTGGTTACGACGGCCAGCCGGTCTACCCCCGCGTGGCCAACGCCCTGCGGCTACTGGCCGAGCGCGGCCGGGAAGGTGGGCGTGATCGCCGCGGTCACACCGACCGTGCTCGGCCGCGCCGAGGCCGTCCTGGACCACCTCGCCGGCTTCGAGGCGGTCAACGCCGTCAGCTTCGTGCCCTGCTTTGATGCCTCCGTTCAAGGCCCTACCGCTGCCCAAGGGCAGCGCCTTACCGCGAGCCGGCTCCTTCAACGCGCGGCTCTGCGCGGCCCGCAAGGGCCCGGGTGGGCGACCACCCCAGATCAGTACGCCGAGTTCGTACTCGCCGCCACCGTTCGCTGGATCGGCGCTGGCCACTTCGCCCGGCTGAAGCTAGAACCGTCCGTATCCACCATCCGACGGCTGCGCGGGCTGGACACCGGCTTCTGCCACTTCTCCAACCTGAAGTGCGACCATGTCTTCACGCTCTATCCGGACGGAAGGCTCGGCAGTTGTGACGAACTGCCCTGGCCACAGGCCCAGCTCACCCTCTTGAACCAGCCCTCCGGACAGAAAGCGGTCGTCGCGGCTCAGCGGCGGCTGCCGCTGCTGAACCAGGGCAAGGCACTCATGGAGCGGTGCACCACCTGCGCGTACCAGTCAACGTGCGGCGGCGGCTGCGTGGCCACCCGCTGGCGTCAGGACCAGGCTGGCGACCAGGACGCCTACTGCGACTACCGGATGCGGATGATCGACGGCATCGCCGCACTCCTCGCCCAGCCCGCCCACCCGGCAGGGGCCTGGTGCCGCAAGGTGCGCTCGCACCCGCGTATGCCGAACAGCATGCGTGACGTCGCCTCCTTCCTTGCCCACTGGGACCACCCCGAGGCGAACCGCCCACCTGTACGGCTGCGCACCAGCTCGCACGGCAACATCAACACCGTTGGCCTGCCCGGCGTGCACGAGGCCGATGACCTCGACCCGGCCCACCCCCAGTGGCGAGAGGCCATCGAGCCCGGCGTCCGCCCCCTGGTCGACGCCGTCACCCATGACTGGCGTCTGATCACGTACGACAGCTGTCAGGGACATCTCTATCCAGGCCTTGATCTGCCGCCTGCCGAGCGCCGGGTCGGCATCCTTCCGCGTGACCGCACCGAGTACGCGCGAGCTGCTGCCGCCCTGTGCCGCGCGATCACCGCAGTGACCACCGACCTACCCGACGCGGTGCAGGTGGCCGTCGGTCGGGCGGAGCTGACGTGCGAGACCACCGGACGCACGAGCCCCGTACTCGACCTGGTGCTGCGCCCGGACACCAGGCACGGCTGGCCGGCGTACTTCGACGCCGTTGACGCGGCCACCCGCGCCGTCAGCGACGCGCTACGCGGCGAGCGGCCCACCGAGGACGGCTGCTATTGCCCAGCGCCTCAGAGCACTGCTTCAACCAGCGAGGAGGCGGCGTGGGTAGCGTCACGGCCTCGCTGACGATCCATCAGCTGCTGGGGCGGATCGTGTACTTCCATGCCCTGTTCATCGAGCCCGCACTCCTTCCCAGCGCCGCGCGCCGGCCCGGTCCGGTGTGCTGCAACCATGGCCCGGACTCAGGCCGCAGCACCGTCAGTGAGTTTTTGACGGACTCAGCCTGGGCGGCTCTCGTTGAGGTCGCCGCCACCCTCCCCGCCCATGATCATCCATGCCCGATGGCCAACGGCGCGTGCTGTGCCACCTGCCGCGTTGTGGTCGCCGCTGCGGCGGTCGGGGCTGGATGGGCGCAGACCGAGCACCGCAGCTACCAGCGGGCTGAGCCTGCCGAAACGCTCCTGCGCTCCTGCCGGCTCGTCGCGGCGGCACGGCTGGGGCGGGCCTTCGCCACACAGCACCTCGCTTGGTGCTCGGCGTTGGACCAGTTGACGGTGTGGGAGCCGCTGCCCGGCGCGAAGGAGCTGCCGTTGACCGACGAGTTGCTGGCCCTGTGGGCCAATCCGACCGCCAACCCTCACCACCCTGTGGCCAGTTGGCTCAATCACTGCACCGGCCTGGACGACGTCCGCCGAATGCTCGAGACGAGGAGGACCGACCCGTGATTCACATCGCCGAGACCGTCGCGGTCGGCAGCATCGAGGGATTCGTCGACACCGAGGAGCGAGACCAGCTCGCCGCCATGATGAACGACTTCCTCAGCGATGAGGCCCGGCTACGCTTCGGCGCGAGGCGGGCCACCACCATCCATGAGATCCCCGGTCGCTCCAAGGAGCAGGCCATGGCCGTCTACGAGCCGGCCGGACGGATCGAGGTCCCAAGGATCCCGGACAGAGCTGAGGCCCTGCTTCAGCAGGCCTTCGACCGCGCCCGCCCCGCTCTGTCCCGCGTCATGCCGTCGATTACCGCTTGCCGGCCGTGGACCTACGTCGAGTACGGCCCCGGCCAGCACATCACCGGCCACCTCGACGGCATCGCCCCCGACCCGCTCGCTTGGCCGCGACAGATCGCCGGCATCAGCGTCGTGATCCGTGAGGCCGAGGCCGGCGGCGCGTTCTACGTCGAAAGCACGTCCAGCGACCGCCTGTGGAACACCCGGCTGGAGCACGACGCCCGGGAACAGGGATACGCGGGCGGTATGTGGCTGGCCCACGACGGCGCCGACCACTCCGCTGACTGGTATGCGGCCATGCCCCGAACCCGATGGAGCGTGAGCCCCGCCCCGGGCACTGCCCTGCTCTACGGCTCCCAGCTCACCCACGGCACCAAACCGGTCTCTGTCGGCCGCGTCGCGAAGTTCATCAGCTGGCTGATCGCCGAGAAGAACTAGGAGCGAGGCATGCTGCTGGCCTTGGAGGGAATCGCTGGAGCCGGGAAGAGCACGCTGCGCGACCGGATCCTGGCCAACGCCGCCTGCGAGAACATCCGCCTCGGGCACATCGGCCAATTCTCCTGGCTGTCGCTGGAAGCGACCCGCTCCATCGTCAGCCTGCGGGCGGGCCGTCCAGCAGCAGACGGCGTGCGGGCGGTGGCCGCGGTCCGCCGCGACCTGGAACTCCATGCCCGCCATAACCTCGCCCCCGCCCTGTCCCTCGGCCCGGTCATCGCCGACCGGCTCACCTTGTCGACCGCCTGCCTGATCGCCCTGCTGCACGACCGTCCTGTCGCCCACTACGTCCAGCAGTTCGCCGAGGTCACGACCGCGCGGGCGGACCTGATCGTCCTGCTCACCACCGAGCCCGAGCTGTGCCATGCCCGGCTGTCCGAGCGGCCCACAACGCGTCGCTTCGGGGAGGACCGCCCGACCGCCGCTCGCTATACCGACCTATACGAGCAGGCGGTCAACGCATGGACCGAGGCAACCGGCCTTCCCGTGCTGCGCCACCCGTGCGCCACCAAAGCCGACCTCGACCGGCTGGCCGCCACCTGCCTGGACCGGCTACGCCACACCACACCGTCTGCGGCGCGATCATGAGGAGGCAGCCCATGCGCCTGCACCCGATGCACCCCGCCGCCTGGGTCCTTGACCAGCTTCGTGACGCCGGCTGGCACGTCCACGACCTCCTCTGCTTCACTCGCGCCAGCACCCTGGTGCTCGCCAGCCGCAACGGGACGCCTCCGGTGGTTCTCAAGGCCGGCTTTGGCAGCAACCACGTCCTGGCCGAGCTCGACGAAGCCACCCGCAAGGCCGCCTACGGCTTCTACTGGTACGGGGAGATGACCGAGGCCGAAAGGGCCTTGACCCGTGAGGATTTCCGCCACGAGATCGCCGTAACCCACGCCGCCCAAGGCGCCGAGCACGTCGTGCCCCTGCTCGAGCAGGGCAGCACCGACCGGTTCGACTGGTACACCATGCCCCACTGCGTCGGCGGCAACTTTGGGCGGTACCTCACCACCGCCCTCAACCGAGACCAGGTGACGGCTGGGCTCAGTATCTTGGCCGACGTCGCCGAGGGTCTGCGCACCCTGCACGAACGCGGGATCGTGCACCGCGACGTCTACCAGGAGAACATCCTCATCCACGACGGCCACGGGCTGATCACCGACCTTGGCGCCGCGCGCCGCACAGAAACCTCGCGCGGCCCCGCCACGCGGGGCCCGGAGGTGCACTGGCCCCCGGAGTACGCCACCTCCTATGACCGTGCCACCCCAGCGGCGGACACCTTCAGCCTCGGAGTCCTGACCTACCGCTACCTGTGCGCCGACATCCCCCGCTACGGCCCCTCCCTGCTGCACACCGCGCCCGCCGGACTCCGCCCGATCATCACCGCGGCGCTCGCCCAAGCACCCGAGGACCGGCCCTCCATGAGAGAGCTGCGCGACGCCCTGCGCCAGGCGGCCACTCCCGCCGCCACGCCGGCCCAGCGCAGCAGTTGACCCACCACCCGATCGGAAGGAGACGCGGTGCCCACCGCCCGCTCGCCGCCACAGGAATCGGCTCCAGAAGGTGCACGACCTAAACCCCTTTTTCGGAAAGGACGAGCGCACTCATGGACAACGACCAGATCAGCGACTTCCTCGCCGCCGTGGACGACCTTCGCGGCGACGACGAGACCGTCCGCAGCACCCGTCACACCTCCAGCGTCTCCGCCGAGGGCTGGCCGACCGCTGAGGCCTCGGCGAGCACCGCGGCACCCGAGGGCACCGACGTCTGAACGCCCCGCATCACACCGACGGCGCGCCGTCGTTGAGTACCTCCTGGGGCCGGACCCTCACGGGGCCGGCCCCAGGCCCAGCCCGTCGGAAGGACCCACCCCGTGGACGCGCCCGCCATTTCCTTCTCGTTCGCCCCCATCCAGGCCCACCACCGCGACCGCACTCGCCGGATACGCGCCGCCCTCAAGCCCGCCGCCCGGCCGACCGCCAACATCCCCGACTCTTCGGGGTCGGACGCCGCCGACTACTGCTTGGCCCACCACGTCCTCGAAGGTGCCGAGGCCGCCGCCCGCTCCCGCGAGACCGCCACCTTCAACTGGTACGGCGCCCACCCGGACGCGAACGCCTCAGCGCTATCGACCCCCACCGCCGTCGGTCCGCGCATCGTCCTCGCCCCCGAACTGGACCGCCTGCCCCGCTCGACGATCTCCGATACCCCCTACTACGTACTGAACTCGGACACCACCGCCGCCCCGCCGGACCTACGGGAACTGGCCGCCGCCGCATACGCCAACGGCGCGAAGACCGGTTTCGCCGACCTTCTCGCCGGCCACGCAGTCGTCGTCTGCCTGCTGCGCCACAAGAAGCTCGGCGACACCCTCGACAGCTGGACCCTCAGCCGGCTGCCCGGCACCATCTTCTGCGACCACATCAACGAGCCCGTCGTCCTGGCTCGCGACCTGATTCACGAGGCGGGCCACAACTGGCTCAACGACGCCCTTGGCGCCACCGCCTGCGAGATCAGCGACGAAGTCAGGTTCTACTCCCCCTGGAAGGAGACGAGCAGGCCCGCCTTCGGCTTCCTGCACGCCTGCTTCGCCTTCCCCCTCACCATGATCTACGCCGCTTTTGTCCTGCCCGAAACAAGCGGCGACCTGTACCGATTCCTGACCGCCTACTTGGACCAGCAGCGTGGACTGCTTGCCACCACCGCCGCCGACCACGACCGCGCGCTCGCCCTGATCAACGACCCCGCCTTGCGGGAACGCCTGCGCTCTGTCCACCGCGAAGCCCTCAGCCTGTGAACTCCACCGACACCTCGGTCCCCGCTACCGAGACCGCCCTCGCGGTCCGGCTGGGCGAGCCCGGCGTCATCCTGCGCGTCGGCCAGGCCGGCCATCCGACGGCGCAGGCGCACACTGGATTGGCCAGTCTCGAACTCGCCGCGCCCATCGGGGAGAACACCGCCTTCAACATCGGCTCCGTCGCCAAACAGATCACCGCGTACCTGTGCATCCGCGCCGCCCGCGACGGCCTTCTCACCCTGGACCGGCCCGTCGGCGACATCCTGCCCCGCTTCCACATCCCCGACGTCACCGTCGGCGACCTCATGCAGCACCGCGGCGGCATCCGGGACGCCGAGTCCCTGCTGTCCCTGGCCGGCTTCCGCGAACTCGACCACTACACCGCCGACGACCTGCTGCAACTCGCCTACCGTCAGCAGCACCGCGCCGTCAAGGCGAACCGCTTCCTCTACAGCAACACCGGTTACCTTCTCCTCGCTGAAGCGCTCACGCACGCATACGGCGCCGGACTCCACGAGATCGCCAGCGAGCAGGTCTTCACCCCGCTCGGCATGACCTCGGCCCGCTTCAAGACCGATCCACGCGAGGTGATCCCCGGTGCCGCCGCCAGCTACCGGGCCGTCGTTAGCGGATGGCAGCACCAGCAGCGCCCGGTCACCCTGCCCGGCCCCGGCTCCCTGTGGTGCACCGCCGCTGACCTGGATCGATGGCTCGCTCACCTCTGGCACGAATGGCTCTGCCGGGCCGCCGACGCGCTTCCGTTCGACCAGCACCTCGGCTATCAGTCCAGCGACCATGCGCCGTTCACATACGGCGCTGGGCTGTACGCCGATCCGCGCCCCGGCCGCACCGCCGTCTTCCACTACGGCCACGAACAGGGGTTCTCCGCCGCCGCCCACCTCACCAACTCAGGGCTCCGCGTTACCTGCCTGTCAAACCACGCCGGAATCGCCGCCGACCAGGTGCTCGCCGCGGCCCTCGCCGACCCCACCCATGAATCCGGCGCTGATCCGGGCGAACTGCTGTCTCGCGCGTTGGCAAGCCTTCCTGCGCCCAAGACCACCACCTCCACGGGCAGCGCCGACACCAAAACGGCTCACACGTCGCTCGGAACCTTTGTCTGCGACGAGGTTCCTGGCGCCGTACGCCTGACCCGCAGTGCGGGCTCGCTGTACCTGTGGCGTCGGGGAACACTCGACCGTCTCACCTGCACCGGGTCCACGTACGCCGCGGACGGCCACACGCTGACACTCGATACCTCGTCGGCGGATGAGGATCTGCCAGTGCCCAATGGCTTTGTTCTTGATCTCGATCGCGCACCAGGGCTGCACTATCGACGACGGCCCGATTGACCGACTGCCACCATTACAACGTCGGTGGTTCTCAAGCCTCCCGATCCGACACGGGGCCCCCTGGCCGGCCGTTGTCAGCCGGGCTTGATGTGAGCTACCCCGCTTTTATCAAGCTTCTTGATTACTACGTCGAGGCTGTATCTCGGCTCGGGCTCCACTTGAGCATTCGTACTCCCAGGAACTCGACCATCTTCGACGATCAACATTCCACTAATCAGACGAACGTAGAGAAGCCCAAAATGGGCGACGGGTCGGCAGACCGCCGTGGTCGAGCACGGGGAGCGCTTCGAGATCGGCCTTCGCCAACGGATCATCGACTCGATCAAGGAGACCGCCGATGTCGCACACGCCGCCTGATCTGCCTGGCTCAGCAGCCACGATCGGGCTGACCATCGACACGGTGCTACGGCGCACGGACAAGACCCTGCTGGCGCGAGGCTCGTTCCGCGGCGAACCGGCAGCGGTGAAATGTCTGATCGACCCGGACCCGTTCTGGGCGGCCAAGTGGCGGCACGAGCTGGACGTGTACGAGGTCTTCGGTGACACCACCCCGCCTGTCCGGGTTCCTCGGCTGCTCCATACCGACCGTGACCGGCTGCTGGTCCTGGAATGGGTCGACGCATCGCCCCTCGCGGTTGAACGCTACCCCCAGCGTGAGTTCGATACCCGGGAGGTCGATGCCGTCCTGGACTGCATCACCGCGTTGAATGAGTGGACCTACCCCGCCGTCCGGTTCTCACCCGCCTTCGACTACTCCGACCGCGTGGCTCGGTACCAGGCCAAGGGGTACCTCACTGAGGGCCAGCGAGAGGCTCTGGACAGTCTGCTGGCCCGCTGCGACGCGCCGGCACAGCTCAATCACGGCGACCCGCTGGCCAGCAACATCCTCAATGCCGGCCGTTTCGACAGCGATGACGAGGCCGAGACCACGGCGGTGCTAGTCGACTGGGAGTTCACTGGGCTGTTCCTTCCTGGCTTCGACCTTGCGATGCTCCACACCCAGGTCGGCGCGAGTACGCCATTGATCCGCGAGCGTATCGAGGCGATCGTGAGTGAGACGGGCATCGAGGCCGCATTCGCGCTCAACCTCGCTATGGTCTTGACCCGCGAGCTGCGCCTGCACCACGAACTGCCCGAGGACGACCCGGCCCGGACGCGCTGTCTGCCGATCATTGAGGCTGCCTGGACCTCGGCCGGCACCCGCGTACAACGGCTCATCGCAGCGAGGTCAGCATGATCCAACTCTGACCAGCCACAACGACACCCTGCATCTGTTCGCAGATGCAGAGATGACCGAAAGTTAGGGAATCTGTCTGTGGTGTCGACGACCTCGTCGGTGTCTAGTGGCCTCGCAAGGAGCCCGGTAGTTTCAGCTGTCGACCATTTTCGCTTTCAACGATTGGAGGTGCCGCCCACGTGTCGCAGATCGAGAAGATCACCGGTGAACTCCGCGCGTTGAAGACCGGGGTCGAACGCGCGCAGGGGTTGGCAGCCGCCGCCGACAGCCAGGCGCAGGAGGTGGCGTTGCGGGCCGCGGGCGCGGGCTTCGTCGCCGTGGCGGCGGGTGTGGCGCGGGTGCGCAACGCGGTCACCGGCATCCAGGGCGGCCTGGGAAGTCTCGCCGGTTCGATCGGTGAGGCGGCGAAGGCAACCGCGGCGGTGCCGAACGAGGCCACCCCGCAGCAGACGATCGCCGGCCTGGCGCCCGTGCAGAGCGCCATGGACGCCGCCCGTGACGCAGCGGCTGGGGCCATCACTGGAGTCGGTGAGGCACAGCAGCTCGTCGCCGTGGTCCTGCAGGGTGGGCAACCTGGGCCGCTGTTGCAGGCGTTGGAGGCCATCAAGCAGGTCCTGGTGCTGATGGTTCAGCGAACGGGCGGGGCCCGGCAGGCCGTCGAAGCGGCGATCGCGCAGGCCCGCCAGCTGGGCTCGTCGGGAAACTGACAAGGGCTGGCGGTCATCCACCGGCCAGCCCTGCCCCTGCTACCACCGGCAGCCCATCCCCGACGACCCCCACCCCGGGCGGCACCGTCTCCACGGACACTGACGCAGGAACCCCGTGGACCAGGCGTCCCACCGGCTTGCTCGGCAGGTCACCTGCCGGACGTCGAACCCGGATCTCCGCGAACGAGAAGCCACGGGAGCGGCGTGCCCTGGAGTTGGAGAACGAGTGTGCCGACAGGGTCGCCGGCAAGGGGTACCGGGTTCACCAGAACCCCACGAGGCAGGAGGTCGCGGACGCGCGACGCGAGACTGGGGATTCTGGGAGGCCGGAGAAGGCACCCGACTTCCTCATCGAGGGGCATGTCTTCGACTGCTACGCGCCCACTGCTCCTGTGCCGCCCCGCGCCGTCTGGAGCGCAGTGTCCAGGAAGGTCGACGCGGAGCAGACCCAACGCGTGATGTTGAACCTCCACGACTGGCAAGGAGACCTCGCCGCCCTGCACAAGCAGTTCCAGGACTGGCCCGTAGCGGGGCTGAAGGAACTGGCGGCGGTAACGCGCGACGGTGCGATCATTCAGATCATCCGGCGAGACTGATGAAGGGGTGCAAATGGCTGTCGAGTACCGGTTGACGCTGGCGGGCGACATTCCACTGGAGCAGGTGGCGGAGTTGGCTGCTCCCGGAGCGGTCGAGACGTCCACGGCGTCCGGCGGCAGGATGCTCAGCGCCGACCTGAACGACGAGCACGGGTACGTCGTGGACATCACCGGTGGCCAGCACGGCTACTACAGTGCCGAGGACGACGGTGGCGCTCTGTGGCAGTGGGAGCCGGAGGTCTACGTCGACGTCAGCTTCTACATGCGCAAGGACACCCTGGTCGACAAGGGCAAACCCCACATGCTGGCGACCGTGGCCAGGATCCTCGCCGGCACGACGGAGGACTCCGCCCTGACCCTCAACGGCGACGTGCTCATGCTGACACGCGTCGTGGGCACCTTGCAGAAGCACAACACCGACGGGTGGTACGACGAAGACTACGACAGGATTCTGCACCCCTGACGGGCGTGCGTCCTCGGCTGGACCCACCACAGCCACTCGCCCACTACTGATACCCGACCGAAAGTTTCTCACCGCTGCTGCGGATTGGCGACATCCGACAGGCCAGTGGCAATCCACGCCCGCTGCCCCGACCGAATCGTTGCCCTACGCCACGGCGTCTTGGTAGCTACCGGGCCGCGACGCCTCTACCGCCAGCGGCGGTTCGCCGCCCAGGATCCCGGATGAGACTCCCGGCCATAAAACCGCCGACCAACGCGGCACCGATGCCGCAGCCATAACGACCCATCGCCCGGGAGACCTCTGCCAGGAACGATGTGCATTACCGGCAGCCCCGACACTCATCGAGCAGGACTACCTACGCCGATTCCTTCTGCTCGAGGGGACCTGCGGCTCGCATGGCAGCATCATCGCGGCAGATGAGTATTCTGTGGCCACTCGGACTGTCAGGCGACGGGACGCCAGATGGGCAGGCCGAGCCTGTCAGGCGTCTTCGACAGGAAGGCCACACTGTGGTGAGCCCGGGTGACGGCGACGTAGAGCGAACAGGCAGTGGCTGGTTCGAGCGGCTTGTTGGACCGCACGAAGTCCTCCATTTTGGTGGTCGGAGCCACCAGGACGTGGTCAGCGCCCCTGCCCTTGGCGAGGCCGATGTTCCGGAACGGTAGATCGACTTCCTTCCAGCTGCCTGCGTTGTAGCGCAGGCAAAGCGGCGCGAACGCCTGGAAGTACGCTTCGGCGTCGTCGACACTGACGACGAAGATGCCGCTGTGCGGGACGGTATGCTGGTTTCTGGAGACCGTAGTCTCGAAGCCCCACTCGGGTCCGAAGATCGAGTCGGCGAAGGTCGCAATGGTTTGGTTGCAGCGCCAGGTTTCGGCTGCGTGCAAGATCTTCAGTCGCTCCTTATCGGCCTGCAGATCGAACCAAACCTTGATCTTCACGCCCTTGTACTGCCGGTGCTTGAGGTCCCGATCGTTTGTGTTGAGGATCGCCTGCCTGATGTCGCCCACCATGTATAGATCGAGTGGCGATCTCATCAGGAGGGCGAGGATTTCCAGGTCCCACCCATTCAGATCCTGGACCTCGTCGATCCATGCCTCGTCGTAGATGCGGCTAATGCGATCGAGCGCAGCTCCCTGGCTCGCATCGTTCGTCTTGTGAGCCAGGTTGGCGAGGCAGCGCTTGTAGGCTCGCCCGTCGCCGTCGAGAAACCGCCGGGCTCCGGTGGCAAACCGCCCGGGATCGCCGTCGAAGTTCAGACCCCGAAGCCGGTGCCCGGGATGGGCAAGTGGTACATACGGCCGGACGCAGTGGCCCAGGAGGAAACTAAACCATCCCTGGACGTGGACTGTGGCAGCCAAGGGCCGCCGTGCCGCCAGGCGGCTCGTCAACTCGGCCTGGTTCTGCTGCGTGTATGTCAGCACGAGGATGCGCCGGCCCGCCGGCGCCTCGGCGCACGCGTCGACGATCGACTGGGTCTTGCGGCCACCGGCTACAGCGAGGGTGAGGGCGTTCATGACACCAACAGCTTGACTGCCTGGTTGATGTAGTCCGGCATGACGATTGATTCGTCAGAGTCGAGAATCCGGAGGGCGGCCTCGGTCTTGCCGTTGGTCATCCATTCGTTGAGTTCGGTATCGTCCGGTAGCCCAAGCACGCGTCGCAGGGTTGCCTCGTCGTTGACCGCAATGAGCTGTGGTTCGAGGGTCTTGCCACATGCAGGATCGCCCATCAACAGCTCGCGCCTCCCGTCCGCGAGGAGGTTTTGGAGTTTGGCCCGAAGGTTCGCCCGGTCCTTGCCGTCGTTGTCACGGATGGCGATGGCCGATCGGTCAAGTGCGGCGCAGACCTCCAACGCCCGGCGGAACGCGAGGCCCTGCATGGAGATGATGTCGATGCCCAAGTCGATGGGGTCTTTGCCGGTCGCGTCACGGACGGCACGCTGCAGGACGATGTCGTCCGAGGGCCCCTCGACGAGCGCGACCTTCTGGGCCAGCACAAGCCGGAGCGTGTCGTATCCGGACAGCTTGCGGAAGTAGGCCACCGTTCTCGGGTCCAACGCGGTCAGCTTGGCGGTCTGGCCGTCGTGGATGAGCAGGAGCTTGTCCAGGCCGAGGCGGTTCAGGACGAAGGAGCTGTGCGTTGTGATGAAGGTCTGCTGATCGCCGTCGGAGGTGAACTGCTCGATCCGATCGACCAGCTTGGTGAGGCTGGTATGAGACAGGTGATTCTCCGGCTCCTCGATCAGGACGTACCGAGACCGACCAGAGGTCCGGCTCATCGCGAGCGACACTTTGACCGCGGCCTGCTGGCCCTGGCCGGCCATCCCGAAGGGGATGTCGTCGACCTGGGGCACAATGCCGACCTCCCATGAGGTTCGGGCCGACTGGTCCATCTGCAGACCTAGCGGCCGATCATGGAGCGACCGGCTGCCCTGGGCAATCCGATCGTTGATCCCGGCAAGATGGTTGTCGGTGATGTCCTGTTTGGCTCGCCGGTGTGCGAGCGAGATCACGGCGCGTTCCTTGGGGTCGAGGTGGCCGCTGAGCATCTCGCGGGTGTGGTAGTCGACGCCTGACGTGCTGCGGATGGTGCGGGAGTCGATGAACGACACCGCCAGCTCCTTCGGGCGCGCAGTCAGTACCCGGTCGGAGAAGTCACGCCACTCGACACGGTAGAACTCTACCGGCAACACCCGAGGAGGGCGGTCCATCATGTACGCAGCGAACTCCTGCTCGAAGTCCTCGTTCGGTTCGATGAGGAGGCGGACGCCAGGGCAGTCGAGTTTCAGCGAGTTGTGTACGCCGCGGAGTTGATGGACGTTGTCGTCGCCGTCGCTCAGGTGAAGCTCGATAAAGATCTGGGGTGCCGCGATCGCCTGCTGCGAGCCGTGCTTCTCGAAGTACTCGAGGACCCGCGGACGGTGAAACCAGAACGGGTTCAGTTCCTCCGACGCTGATCGTCCGTTGATCTTGCCACTGAGCGCAAGGTAGATCGCTTCGGTGAGGGTCGACTTGCCGGACTCGTTGTCGCCCACGAGGATGTTCATTCTGGCGGTCGGCTCGATGTCCAGGTGGTCAAACTTGCGGTACCCATCGATAACGATGCGTTTAATCGTGCTTGTGGCCATTATTGCATGGACCTCCTTCTAGCTTAAGGAAAAACACGCACCGAATGGTGCGGCTGAACGTTCTAGGAATGCTCGGCTGGGTGGTGGTGATCTCGAACGCTAGCCGGTCAGTGTACATGATCACTGCCGCCTCTCGGGCCATTCCTAATCTCGACTGCCCGGTGATTAAACGCGAAATGCGTTCGCGAATCAGCCATGCGGCCAATGATCCTGCAGTTCATATGCGGTGAATGATGCGGTGAGGCATACGTTGACGAGTGTTCGGCCTCTGGTGAGGCCGACGTCGGCCACGGAAGCCTGTCCGTACTGCGCGGTCGCCTCGTATCGCATGCACGACAGCTACGTCAGGGCCTTAGCTGATCTGGGTCTCCGCTAAGCGGATCAAGAAACATGCGACGAACAGAAGGCTGCGAGCGAAGCGAGCGCGCCATTGCCCTCATCTCGGCTACTTGTTTCATTGACCTGCGACCGTGGCCCGGCCAGGCTTCGGTCGAGGCGCCCGGGCTGTCGATCTCATTTCGGCTGCCCACGCTAGTCGTGTGGCTCTCATTTGGCCTGCGCAGCCCGGGCGTCGCCCCAGGGCAGGGAGAGGCTCAAGAGGGGTTTGCGTAGCTCGAAGTAGCGTTGCCCTCCCGGCTCGACAACCCAGGTGGATCGAGCATCGGAGGACCCGTTGAACGTCACACCGGATCGCGTGGTCATCGGGATGGACCCGCACAAGCGCTCAGCAACAATCGAAGTCATGGTCGGCGACGAGACCATCGTCGGCGGCGGCCGGTTCGACACCGACCGCGACGGCTACACGGCGATGAGGAAGTACGCCAGCCGGTGGCCGCACCGGGTCTGGGCGATCGAGGGCTGCCAGGGCATCGGCCGGCACATCGCCACCCGGCTACTGGCCGACGGTGAGCAGGTCGTCGACGTCCCGCCGAAGTTGTCCGCCAGGGCGCGGGTGTTCGCCACCGGGCAGGGCCGCAAGACCGACGCCACCGACGCGCACTCCATCGCGCTGGTCGGCACCCGCATGGCCGGTCTGCGCCCTGTGGTCAACGATGAGCAGCTCGCTCTGCTGCGGATTCTGGTCGACCGGCGCCGATCCCTCGGTGAGGACCACACCCGGATGGTGTCCCAGCTGCACCAACTCCTGCTGGAGCTCATCCCCGGTGGGGCGAAGAAGAGTCTGTCCGCGGCTCAGGCCAAGGTGTTGCTGGCCACGGTCCGGCCTCGTGACGCGGTCGGTAAGGCCCGGCGGCGGGTCGCGGCGGAGCTGATCGGTGACCTCGAGCGGGTCTACCGGCGCTCGAAGGAGGCAGACAAGGAACTCAAGGAGTTGGTCGCCTCCACCGGCACCACGTTGATGGACCTGCACGGCATCGGACCGTCCGGCGCCGCCCGGTTGCTGGTCGAGGTCGGTGAGATCAGCCGGTTCCCGAGCCGGGCTCACTTCGCCTCCTGGAACGGCACCGCCCCCATCGACGCGTCCTCCGGCGACCAGGTCCGACACCGGCTTTCCCGCGCCGGGAACCGGCAGATCAACCGGGTGCTGCACATCATGGCCACCGTCCAGCTACGCAACCCCACCGAAGGCCGCGCCTACTTCGACCGGAAGAAAGCCGCCGGCAAGACTTCGATGGAAGCAATGCGGGCACTGAAACGACGCCTGTCCGACATCGTCTACCGGACCATGACCAACGACGCCACAAACGCCGTAGCAGCGGGTCCGGGAGGACAACAGGGAACGACAACTGGCTCCAGCGTGACCGGCTCGCATCCCCCAGCCGGCTCTTCGGAGAAGTCACTTCCCGGACCCGCCGAGACCCAGGATAGAACTCTCCTCCCGGCGGCGTCTTGACACAGAGGGGAGCCATGAGCGGACGCTCGGTGGGGAACGTCGTAGTCGGTATCACGGCGGAGTCCGAGCGCCCTGGGGTTAGCGCCCCGTGGCCCTCTGGCTGATGTCGTGCTGGAGCTGCTGGGCGTGCCAGACGGGGACGCAGCGACGCTGAAGGCGTGTATGGACGGA
This sequence comes from Micromonospora sp. NPDC005254, assembly GCF_042872525.1. Classification (NCBI taxonomy): domain Bacteria; kingdom Bacillati; phylum Actinomycetota; class Actinomycetes; order Micromonosporales; family Micromonosporaceae; genus Micromonospora; species Micromonospora sp. NPDC005254. The sequence goes on from NZ_JBIAKM010000002.1 coordinate 70,231, forward strand.
ACGCCTTTGATCATCGATGATGTGCGCGTTGTGTGCTCTCCAGCGGATGCCAACCGGGGCGAACCGGTGCCAACGCGGGTCACCGCGGCCGACCGCCGGTCGCAAACCGGGGATCGTGTGCTCGGCGTGTGGTCCTGGGCTGGGAAAACGGCGGTCCGGGGAACGCGGGTGAACGTGGGCCACTCCCTGCCACCCCAGGTGAACCCCCAGGTCGCTAGACTGGGCCCTCGCGCCCCCGTAGCTCAGGGGATAGAGCATCGGTTTCCTAAACCGTGTGTCGCAGGTTCGAATCCTGCCGGGGGCACCTCGAAGATCAGCAGAAAGACCTTCTGGCCAGGGAGTTTGCACCTCCGTCGATGCGTTGCTCTATGCAGTGGTGTGTCGCCTGATGCCGCTACTTGTCGCTGTCCACGGACTATTCACGGACTGATTTTGGCGGAGCTTTGCCAGGTCGCGCTACCTGTGCCGGGCAAGATCCGGTTGGTGGGGGCTGTCGCCGCGCCTAGCCACCGCAGTTGTCCCGCGCGTCTTCGATCCGCTGCCTAACCGCTTCCTGCCTCCTGGGCGGTGGTCCGGCCGGCGGGCAGGCCACCTGTGGGTGTCAAGGCTGGCTCTCGCGCACACTCCATCGCTGCAGCCAGTCAGCCCGACAAGGGCGAGGACGCACCCGCTGCATCCACCGTTCGAGTAACCCCTGCATTGCCTTCCGTGACGCTGTTTGGAATGCTTGCGCCAGGGTGCGCGGAGGGGGCGGGATGCTGACTGCTGGGCCGATTCTGGCTACGGGTGAGCCCCCGATCAACTTCCGTGCACATGAGGTACGAACAGGCAACTCAGCCGGCGCCCGCGATGACTTCGAGCAGATGCTCGCCATGCTGGTCCGCGCCACGCATCCAGGCGCGCGCCTGATCGCCGCGAATCCCGGCGACTGGGCCATCGACGTTCTCGTTGGTGACCTGGCTGGCGCGGTCGTCATCTGGCAGGCCAAGTATTTTATGCCCCTCGTCACCGAGTCACACCAGGCGCAGATCCGTGAATCATTCACATCCGCATTGAAGGCAGCTCAGGAGCACGGCCACCAAGTACGTCACCTGCAACGACTCATCGCACGCCGCAACGCTTACCTCGCCGCTACCCTGGCACTTCCCTACGACGAGTCGCGCAGGAAGTTCATCGGTGGGGGCGGGGCATAGATGGGGCACAAGACACCAGCAGACCGAGACGCCGGCACGGCCGCTTGTGCCGGTGCGCTGGCCAATCGGGAGGAGATCAGGGCGCGTAGGTGGGGTCGGCGACGGTCTTGGCGATGAGGGTCAGCCAGTGCAGGTCGTTGGCTTGCGATTCTGGACTGGACTCGGGGTTGAGGATGCTGCCGAGAAATACGGCGACGTCGTCGAGCTGCCGCTCGGCGCGGTAGTAGCTCAGCATGGTCTGGTCCGGTTCCAGCGGCCCATAGCCTCGACGGAAGAGTTCGGCGCGGTGCGCGTTGACCGGGTGCTCGCCGAAGTCTTGGCTGTAGACGAACATCAGGTCCCGCTCGCGCGGCGCCAGGATCGGCGCATCCCAGTCCACGACGTGCAGTGGACCGTCGTCGTCAGCGAGCAGGTTGCCGGGGTGGATGTCGGCGTGGCAGAGCACGTGTTGAGCTTGCGTCACTCGGGAGGCGAGGCCATCGACCGTTGCGGACAACCGATGTAGCGCTGCACCGTACCGGTCCCAGAAAGCGCCGAGGGTCTCGCTCGCCGCAGCCTGCTCCCCGAGGATTCGCAGCCGCTCGCCCGCGCTCGATCGGTAGGTCTCGACCGGCAAGACCGCGGCGAGATCGGCGCTCGGCCTGACCGCGTGCAGCCGACCCAGGAACTCCCCGTACTCGACCCATTGACCGTCGGTGAGGCCGCGGCCCCACAGACTGCCGCCGTCGTGGAACGGATAGAGCAGCAGCTGGTAGTCCCCGAACCCGCGACAGGCTCCGCCCCCTGGAAGGTCGATCGGCGCTACGACCTGCCTGACGCCCTGCGCTCGAAGGAAGCGAGGCAGCAGGACGGCCGCCTGAGTGAACTCACCGCGGCGCATCTTCAGGAAGTAGCGCTCGCCGTCAGACGCGTCTACCCGGTACGCCCATGCCTGCCCGTCGAGCCCGACCGGCATGAACACGAGATCGGCCACGTCCACGGCCCAAGCGGCGGCCACCTCGGCCGCGAGCAACCGTTCGTCAACGTCAGGCTTGTCGAACATCGACGGAGCGTTGCAGCTCGCAGTCCGTCCAGCAAGGGATTTGCCACCTGTAGGCGGAGTCAGCAGATACGTGTGGCGCACGTCACGAGCCGTAAGATTTCAAGCCGCGTCTGACTGACCTGTTCCCAGTACTGAAATCCCGTTGCGTACTCCCGTGCGGCTCTGGACTGTGAGAGGGCGGCCACCCCTACCCTGCCTAGGGATGGCCATCGTCGTGGCTGGACGGACCTCTGAGTGCTGTTGTCGTTGGGTGTAGGCACGCTGGTCCAGCCGCCGGGCCGGCATTACCGTCGGCCGCATGCCCGAATTGATACTGCCGACCATCGGCCTGCACGCTGCATTTCTGCAGTGCCGCGACGACTGGGGCCCCGGCGTGCACGAGGACGGCTTCGGCCTGGGCGCTGACGACGACGTGGATTCGCCGGATGGCTTCGCTCATTGGGTGCATCGGCAGGTCCGGCTGGCCCATCCGAGGGGAACGCCGTGCCCGGACGAGGAGCACAGCTCGCCTCGGTGGATCGTCGAAAACGGCCAGGTTCTCGGCGGGGTGGCCCTGCGGCACACATTCGACGACGCCCTCGGGCAGATCGGCTACGGCGTACGTCCCTCCGCGCGTGGACGCGGCGTGGTGAGTTGGGCGCTGGGCGAGATGCTCAAGGAGGCCCGGGCTGACCTGGGCCTGGACCGTCTCCTTGTTACCTGCCTCGCGGACAACCTTGCCTCGGCACGAACCGTCGAACGCAATGGCGGTGTTCTTGAGGGCATTCGCGACACCGAGCATGGCCCGGTGAGGCGCTACTGGATCAACCTCGTTCGGTGATTCTGTCCCACCGCGCCGGTCAGGGGACGATGACCACGCCGCCGCGTACGCCGCCCTGGGCAAGCCGTTCGTGGGCGGCGGCCGCGTCGGCGAAGGGGTACACGCCGGCGACCCGCAGCGGGATGTCGCCGCTGGTGACGAGTTTGACCAGTTCTGCCAGGCGGGATCCGTCCGACTCCACCTCCAGCGCGAAGGTCCGGATTCCCCGCACCGGCTCCGGGCGCAGCGGAGGTGACGCGGCCACGTAGCCGCCGCCGTCCCGGACGTGGTCCAGCAGCGAGGAACCGATCACCGCCAGGTCGATGACCGCGTCGTACGTCCCCGTCGGTTCGTCGGAGCGCGACAGGAACGCCGCGCCCAGCGACTCGACGAACTGGCGGTCGTCGGCTCCGGCGAGTCCGGTGGCGTGCAGGCCGGCTGCCCGCGCCAGGGCCAGGACGAACCCTCCGACCTGCCCGGCGGCGCCGGTGACGAGCACGGTCGAGCCGGCCGGGAGCGCGAGCAGGTCGAGGGCCTGGGCGGCGGCGAGTCCGTTGGTCGGCAGGGTCGCCGCCTCGGTGGCGGGGACGCCGGTGGGTGCGGTGGTCAGCGAGGTGGCGTCGAGCACCACGTACTCCGCGTGGGCCCCGGCGGTGGTTTGCAGCCATGGCGAAAAGCCGATGACCTCATCGCCGATCGCGTACTCACCGACCGATGGCCCGACGGCGTCGACGGTGCCGACCACGTCCCAGCCGGGCGTGTACGGCAGACCGGTCGGCAGCGGTGCCGGGAACCGGCCGGAGCGGACCATGAGGTCGACCGGGTGGACGACGGACGCGGCGACCCGTACCCGCACCTGTCCCGGTCCGGCTTCGGGCGTCGGTACATCCGCCACGTGCAGGACCTCCGGCCCTCCGAACTCTTCGTAACGAACTCCGCGCATCGTCGTCTCCCTCGTAGCCGTCGTGATCACCACGACCGTACGAAGCGACGGGCACCGTGAGAAAGTAGGTACCTCGAAGTGCGTAGGGCGCCGCAGGAGGGCAAGATGACGACGACAACCGCAGCGCAACGCCGCGAGCAGGCAAAACGTGATTACGACGCGTTCCTGGAGCGCTGCCCGACCCGGGAGCTGCTGAGCAGGCTCACCGACAAGTGGGTGGCGCTGGTGATCCCGGCGCTGGCGGACGGTCCGCAGCGGCACGGCGAACTCGCCCGCCGCATCGCCGGCATCAGTCAGAAGATGCTCACGCAAACCCTGCGGACGCTGGAGCGCGACGGCCTGGTCACCCGTACGGTCACCGCGTCGGTGCCGGTCCGCGTCGACTACGAGCTCACCCCACTGGGCCATGAACTGTTCCCAGTCATGATCTCCATCAAGGACTGGGCGGAGTCACACATGGACCGTGTGTTCGAAGCCCGAGCCCGATTCGACGCACTCCCCTGAGGGGGCTCCGGAGGCGCGATTCTGGTCCAGCACCGACCGAACGGCAGTCACCAGCGGTAGGCCAGGTTCACGGCGAGTGCGGCCAGCACGGTGACGAAGAAGACGGCCCATCCCACGAGATGACGTGACCCTACCCGCAGGTGCGCGATGAGCGCGCCGACGAAGTACAGCACCAGCCCCGCCGCGGCGAGGGTCCCCAGCAGCGGTACGGCGAAACCGGCCAGCAGTCCCACGGAGCCGGCCGCCAACAGCAGGCCCAGCACCGGTAGCCAGGACCGTGGCACCCGCTTCATGTCCGCCTGGGCCTTGGGATAGTCGTGGCCGATGAGGTAGGTGACCGCGGCGATGCCGGTGAACACCGAGGCGAGGATGGTGACTGTCACGTAAGCGGCGAACATGGACCCTCCCTGTGGTTTTGTCACCTCAGGGACGGGGCAGCTCCGCGAAACGTTACGGGCGTGGCGCGCTCAGCAGAACCCGGTGCCCTCCGGGGCATCCCGGAGGGCACCGCGGAGGGCACCGCGTCGTCGCAGGGTCAGAGGAATTTGTACATCTCGGCGGAGGCCGGCTCGGTGTCGCCGGCGGGCGGCGCGGTCACCGAGACCTGCTCGCCGAAGCCGCTCATCTTCATGTCGGTGACGAGATCACCGACGCTCTTCGTGGCGATCGTGTAGGACAGCGCGGTGAGCCGGCCGTCGGCGTCGACGGTCGCCTCGAAGGGGACCGCCGTGGGGTCCTTCGCCAGCTTGGCGGTGGACTTGAGGCCGTCGCGCATTCCACCGTCGGCGCCGGCGGCCTCCGCGGCCTTGTTCAGGTCGGCGGTGCCGCTGTAGCGGCCGGGGCTCACCTCCTGGGCGGTCACGATGCCGCCGATGATGCCGGTCTGCGCCTTGAGGTCGAACGACTGGCGCAACGAGCTGGTCGGCCGGAGCTTGTTGAGGTCGATCTTCATCCAGGGCTTCTCGCCCTCGAGCGAGTCGGACTTGATGTAGGCGGCATCGCCGATCAGCCGGGCCTCGATCGGCTCCGGGGCGTTCCCGGTGACGTGGATCGCCTTGGCGGCGGGGTCCATCTTGCCGCTGAGGGTGATCGACTGGTTGCCGGCCTTGACCGAGGCGTCCATGGTGACCGTGCCGGCGAGGCTGCGGTCCATGGCCTGCCGGACGGCGGCGACCGGTTCGACCTTGGTCGTGGCGGGGGCGGCGGAGGGGCCGGCCCCTCCGGTGTTGTCGCCGGAGGTGGTGCCGCAGCCGGCCACGAGGGCGGCGGCGAGGGCAATCGAAAGGGTAGGGATCAGTCGACGCATAGACGCGACCCTAACCAATGGGCACCACCCCCGGTGTACGACGGCCACCCGCAGGTCAGTCCGCCGGCAGTTGATCGGCCCGGGTGAGCACCCGGTCGACGAGGCCGTACTCCCGGGCCTGCTCGGCGGTGAACCAGCGGTCGCGGTCCCAGTCCCGCTGGATCTCGTCGAGTGTCCGTCCACTGTGCTGGGCGATCAGCTCCTGCATGGTCCGTTTCACGTGCAGCATGTTCTCCGCCTGGATGGTGATGTCCGAGGCGGTGCCGCCCATCCCGCCGGAGGGCTGGTGCATCATGACCCGCGAGTGCGGCAGCGCGTACCGCTTGCCGGCCGCGCCGGCGCAGAGCAGGAACTGCCCCATCGAGCCGGCGAACCCGAGCGCCAGCGTGGCCACGTCGTTGCGGACGTAGCGCATCGTGTCGTAGACCGCCATTCCGGCGCTCACCGAGCCGCCCGGCGAGTTGATGTAGAGGTAGATGTCCCGGTCGGCGTCCTCAGCGGCGAGCAGCAGGATCTGCCCGCAGATCTGGTTGGCCGACTCCTCGGTCACCTCGGTGCCGAGGAAGACGATCCGCTCCCGCAGCAGCCGCTCGAACACCTGGTCACCGAAGGTCGGTTGCCCGCTGTCCCGCATCTGCACGCCGTACCCGATCATCCGTCGCCGCCCTCCACCGTGCCGGCGGGCGGGGGAACCGCCCGGGGGACCGGCCCCTCCAGCGTGCACGCGGCGGCGGTCGCGGCCCAGGGATTCTGCCGGCGGCAGATCCGCCCAGGGCAGAACCCCGGCCGGCCTAAACCAGGGTCAGTCGCCGCCGGCCCGCCCGGGCCCGGCGGCAGGCCAGCATCTTGGAGGTACGCGGACCGGGGCGCCCGGCCGACGTGGAGGCGATCAGCCGAACCCGCAGCCCCGCTCCTTGGACGGTCGACCCGACGGGCGAGGCTGGACCGCCGACGTGCAGGATCGGCCCGCCCAGCCGCAGCACCGGCCCGGCCGGCTGCCCTACGGGGGCCGGGGCGGCGGCCACGGGTGGCGTCGCCCCACCCGGCTGGAAGCCGATCCGCAACGCGGGGCCGGTCTCGTTGCGTGCCGAGGGCGCCTGCTCCAGCCGGGCCAGGGCGGCCCGGGGCGCGGCGGGAATGCGACGCTCGACCCGGCGCAGGTCGTCGCGGGCCTGTTCGAGCAGGTCGGAAAGGCGGATGCCGAGTGCCCGGCAGATCGCCGCGAGCACCTCCGACGAGGCTTCCTTGCGGCCCCGCTCGACCTCGGACAGGTAGGGCACGGAGACCCCGGCGGACGCGGCCACCTCGCGCAGCGTGCGGCCCTGGCTCTGGCGCAGCCGGCGCAGCACCCCGCCGATCACTCGTCGCAGCAACGACATGCGGACCTCACTCTCGCGGTCGTCGTCGGAGGAACACCCCCCATCATGCCGGTTGTCGGACCCGTCGGCGGTCCCGAGGAGGTCTGCGCCGCCGCCGTCTGCGGCTCGTTGTCGTCCGATAGTCGGGTGCGGGGGCCGGTGCGGTTGTCCGCTGCGCGACCCGGGCGTGCGACGTGCGGCGTACCCGCTATGTTGTGGTCGTGCAGGCGACGGCGGCGGAGCAGGTTCGACGGTGATCCATTTTCCCGCGCAGCGCCGGGGCCCGCTGAGCGCGCTGAGCCTCCGGCTCGCGGCCGCCCTGGGCCTGGTCTTCGCCGTGGTGGCGGCGGTCTACCTGGACCGGGACGGCTATCGCGACGTCAACGAGGACGGCCTCACCCTGCTCGACTGCTTCTACTACGCGGTCGTCTCGCTCTCCACGACCGGCTACGGGGACATCACCCCGGCCGCGCCGTCGGCCCGGCTGGTCAACGTCCTGTTCGTCACCCCAGCCCGGATTGTCTTCCTGATCATCCTGGTCGGCACCACCCTGGAAGTTCTGACCGAGCAGTACCGGACCGGCCGTCGCCTGTCGCGGTGGAGGAGAACCGTGAAGGACCACGTCATCATCTGCGGCTACGGCACCAAGGGCCGCAGTGCGGTCAACGCCCTGATGGAGAACGGCCTGGACCGGTCGAGGATCGTGGTGGTGGAGCGCAGCAGCGCCGCCCTGCGGCAGGCCACGTCGGCCGGGCTGGTGGCGATCGAGGGGTCGGCGACCCGGTCGTCCGTGCTGAACGAGGCGCACGTGCGCAATGCGAAGGCAGTGATCATCGCGACCGACAGTGACGATGCCTCGGTGCTTGTGGCGCTGACCGTACGGCAGCTCACCGCCGGGCAGGTCCGGATCATCGCGGCGGCGCGGGAGGCGGAGAACGCCCCGCTGCTCAAGCAGAGCGGCGCGCACCATGTGATCGTCTCCTCGGCGACCGCTGGCCGCCTGCTCGGCCTGTCCACCTCGGCGCCGCCGCTGATCGACGTGGTGGAGGACCTGCTCACGCCGGGGCAGGGCATGGCGCTGGCGATGCGCTCGGCGGAGCGGGACGAGGTCGGTCGCTCACCGCGTGAGCTGGACTCACTGGTGATCGCCCTGGTCCGGCGGGGCAAGGTGGTCACCCTGGCCGACCGGGCCGGTGCGGTGATCGAGACCGGCGACATGCTGGTGCACGTCCGCGACGACCGCCCGCAGTCCACGGCGACGGTCTGACGCTGCTGCGTCAGCAGGCGTCGGGCTCGTCGATGAGCGCTGCGCCGCAGCTGACCGGTGTCGTGGTGGCGGCCCGCCTGAGCAGCTCGTAGAGCGTCTCCCGCTCGGCTGGCTCCAGCGCCCCCAGCACCTCGTCTTCGGCGCCCGCGAGAGCGCACTCCGCCTCGTTGAGGCGTTTCGCACCATCTTCGGTGAGCTCGACGACATGTCGTCGGCGGTCCTGCGGTGACCGTCGGCGCTCGACCAGGTCTCTCGCTTCGAGGTCGTTGAGCAGCCCGACGATGTTGGTGCTGTCCATCTCGAGGGTGGTGGCGAGCGCCTGCTGACTGGTGCCGCCGCCCGCGCGCAACACCGTGAGCGCGACCAGGTGTCGGGGCCGCAGGCCCAGGGGAGCGAGCACCGACTCCGCCCGCAGTCGCATCCGCCGCGCCAGGTGGTCCAGCAGGGGGCCCGAGCGGTGCTCCGTCGGATCCAGCGGCAGGGCGGACATGTGACCCAGTCTACCGACGCGCCGCAATATCTGCCTGCTATAAATAGTTGGTGTCTCACAGACGATCCTTGGAGGATGAATCATGAACCTGCTGCATATCGATTCGAGTATCCGGGGTGACTGGTCGGTCAGTCGGCGGCTCACCGCCCGTGCCGCCGCGGCCTGGCGCGCGGCACACCCCGACGGCACGGTGACCTACCGTGACCTGGGTGCCGAGCCGCTGCCGCACCTGGACTCGGCAGGCGGGCTGGCGCGGATGACGCCGCCGGACCAGCACACTCCGGCCCAGCGCGAGTCCTGGGAGCTCAGCGAGCGGCTGATCGACGAGGTGAAGCAGGCCGACGTGGTGCTGCTCGGGCTGCCGCTCTACAACTACGGCGCGCCCAGCAGCGTGAAGTCCTGGGTCGACCACCTGATCGTTGCCGGCCTCACCTACGACCCGACCACGCAGGAGGGCCTGCTCAGCGGCCGCGAGTTCGTGGTGCTGGCCACCCGGGGTGGCGGCTACGGCGAGGGCACCCCGCGGCACGGCTGGGACCACGCGGAGCAGTGGCTCCCGCACGGTCTGTCGATGACCGGTCTGGAGCCGCGTTTCATCAGCACCGAGCTGACCCTGGCACCGTCGGTGCCGGCGATGGCCGAGCTGATCCCGCTGCACGAGGCGAGCCTCGCGGCGACTGAGAAGGAGATCGACAACCTCTGGCTGCCGGCCTCCGCCCAGCGCTGAGCTGGCACCGGTAAGAACGAGAGCGGCCGTCCCCGTATCGGGGACGGCCGCTCTCGTTCAGCTAGGACGGGTCAGAGGATCGTCCAGGTGTCGCCGCTGCCCAACAGGCCGGCGAGCTGCTTCTCGGGGGTCTCGGTGACCGTCGCCTTGGCTGCCGCGAGCTGGCCCTGGACCACGCTGTCGTAGGACGGCCGGTCCACGGACCGGAACACCCCGATCGGGGTGTTGCGCAGGTCCAGGCCGGGCAGCCGGGACAGCGCGAAGGCGTACGCCGGGTCGGTCACCGTCGCGTCGTGCACGACGATCTCCTCCGGGCGGACCGAGCCGGTCTCCCGGACCTCCAGGCCGAACGCGCCCGGCGGATGCACCACGCAGAACTGCCCGTCCGCGCCGAAGGTGATCGGCTGCCCGTGCTCCAGGCGGATCAGGTAGTCGTCGCGGGTGGATGGGTCCTTGAGCTGGTCGAACGCCCCGTCGTTGAAGATGTTGCAGTTCTGGTAGATCTCCACGAACGCCGAACCCTCGTGCTCGGCGGCGGCGCGCAGCACCGACTGCAGGTGCTTGCGGTCGGAGTCGATGGTGCGACCGACGAAGCTGGCCTCCGCGCCGAGGGCGAGCGAGAGCGGGTTGAACGGCGCGTCGGCCGAGCCGGCCGGCGTCGACTTGGTGACCTTGCCGACCTCGGAGGTGGGCGAGTACTGGCCCTTGGTCAGGCCGTAGATCCGGTTGTTGAACAGCAGGATCTTGAGGTTGACGTTGCGTCGCAGCGCGTGGATCAGGTGGTTGCCGCCGATGGACAGCGCGTCACCGTCACCGGTGACCACCCACACCGACAGGTCCGGCCGCGACACCGACAGGCCGGTCGCGATCGCCGGGGCCCGACCATGGATCGAGTGCATCCCGTAGGTGTTCATGTAGTACGGGAAACGCGACGAGCAGCCGATCCCCGAGACGAACACGGTCCGCTCGCGAGGGATGTTCAACTCCGGCATGAACTGCTGGATGGCCGCCAGGATCGCGTAGTCACCACACCCGGGGCACCAGCGCACCTCCTGGTCGGACTTGAAGTCCTTCGCGGTGAGCTTCAGGGCGACAGGCTCAGACATTCTTCAGGACCTCTTCCAGCGTCGTCTCCAGCTCGGCGGCCGTGAACGGCAGACCGCGGACCTGGTTGTAGCTGATCGCGTCGACCAGGTAGCGGGCCCGGATGACGTGGGCCAGCTGACCCAGGTTCATCTCCGGGATGACGACCTTGTCGTAGGAGCGCAGCACCTCGCCGAGGTTGGCCGGCATCGGGGCGAGGTGCCGCAGGTGCGCCTGGGCGATGGACAGCCCGCGCTGGCGCACCCCGCGGCAGGCGGCGCCGATCGGCCCGTACGTCGAGCCCCAGCCCAGCACCAGCACCCGGGCGTCGCCGTCCGGGTCCTCCACCTCGATGTCCGGCACCGGGATCGTCTCGATGCGGGCCGCCCGGGTGCGCACCATGAAGTCGTGGTTCGCCGGGTCGTACGAGATGTCACCGGTCTTGTCGGCCTTCTCCAGCCCACCGATGCGGTGCTCCAGCCCCGCAGTGCCGGGAATCGCCCACGGCCGGGCCAGGGTCTCCGGATCGCGCAGGTACGGCAGGAAGGTGATGCCGTCCTCGCCGTTGGGCTTGGTGGCGAACTCGACCCGCAGGTCGGGCAGCGACTCGACGTCGGGCAGCAGCCACGGCTCGGAGCCGTTGGCCACGTAGTTGTCCGACAACAGGATCACCGGCGTGCGGTAGGTCAACGCGATCCGCGCCGCCTCCAACGCCGCGAAGAAACAGTCCGACGGCGACTTCGGCGCGATCACCGCGACCGGCGCCTCGCCGTGCCGACCGAACAACGCCATGTTGAGGTCGGCCTGTTCGGTCTTGGTCGGCATGCCCGTCGACGGCCCGGCCCGCTGCACGTCCACGATCACCAACGGCAGCTCCAGCGCCACCGCCAGGGAGATCGTCTCGCTCTTGAGCGCCACACCCGGACCGCTGGTGGTGGTCACGCCCAGCGACCCACCGTACGACGCGCCCAGCGCCGCGCCGACCGCCGCGATCTCGTCCTCCGCCTGCATGGTCAGCACGCCGAAGCGCTTGTGCTTGCTCAGCTCGTGCAGGATGTCCGACGCCGGAGTGATCGGGTACGCCCCGAGGAAGACCGGCAGCCCGGAGCGGACCCCGGCGGCGACCAGGCCCAGCGAGAGCGCGGCGTTGCCGGTGATGTTGCGGTACGTGCCCGGCTGCATCTTCGCCGGCTTGACCTCGTAGCGGACCGCGAAATCCTCGGTGGTCTCGCCGAAGTTCCAGCCGGCCTTGAAGGCGGCCACGTTCGCGGCCACCAGCTCGGGGCGGGCCGCGAACTTGCGCTCCAGGAAGCGCAGTGTCGACTCGTACGGCCGGGAGTACATCCAGGAGAGCAGACCGAGGGCGAACATGTTCTTCGAACGCTCGGCGTCCTTCTTGGACACCTCGTGCGCGGCGAGCGCCCCGACCGTCATCGACGTCAGCGCCACCGGGTGCACCACGTAGCCGGCCAACGAGTCGTCGTCCAACGGGCTGGTCTGGTAGCCGACCTTGGCCAGGTTGCGCCGGGTGAACTCGTCGGTGTTGACGATGATGTCCGCGCCGCGCGGCAGGTCGGCCAGGTTGGCCTTGAGCGCGGCCGGGTTCATCGCCACCAGCACGTTGGGCGCGTCGCCCGGCGTGAGGATGTCGTAGTCGGCGAAGTGCACCTGGAAGCTCGACACACCGGGCAGGGTGCCGGCGGGAGCCCGGATCTCGGCGGGGAAGTTCGGCAGCGTGGAGATGTCGTTGCCGAGCTGCGCCGTCTCCGAGGTGAACCGGTCGCCGGTCAACTGCATGCCGTCGCCGGAGTCACCGGCGAACCGGATGACCACCCGGTCGAGTTGACGGATCTGCTTGGTCACTGTGCCACCTTCGTTCGCTGCGCGCGGTCGCGCGGCCGGCTGAACATCATGGTGACCTCGCCTTGCCCGGCCACGGGACCTCCTTGACGCAACGCTGCACCGCACCGCCCCAGGCTGGTCCGGTCCGCTGTCGTTCCTCACCGAGAGCCTACGTCGAACGGACCCCCGACCCTCCCCGGAGGTCCGCCGACTGAGACCCGATCAACGTGATATTCGCCCGTGATTGCGGGGTTTCGCCCCGCCCGCCGTAATTCAGATCACCGTCCCCGGCCGGCCGCGACCCCGGTCGGGGACGGCCAGGGTCGTCGATCGGTCAGTCGGTGGGCGGAGCCGTGGGCTCGGCCGTCGGCTCGCCGAGGCGGCGGCGCAGCGAGGTGGTCGCCAGCGTGAGGGCCAGCACCACCAGCAGCGCGGAGACCGCGATCAGGATGACCGCGGTGCGCTGCACCGAGGTCATGCCGCCGTCGTCGTCGGTGGTGGCGCCCGCCGGGAGTACGCCCTGGGAGCCGGTCGGCGCGGGCGGCGAGACGACCGGCGTGGCCAGCGCGGCCGCAGCGGTGATGCGGAAGCTCATCTGCACCCGCCGGGTCGCGCCGTTGCGCGGGTCGAGTTGACCGATCACCGCTCCGGACAGCGGCGCCTCCCGCTGGGCCTGCGGGGTCGCCTCCACCGGCAGCCGCAGCTCGCGGGTCTCGCCGGCCGACAGCAGACCCCCGTCGCACCGGGTGCGGGACGCCTCGACCGGCAGGCAACCCGCCGGTGCGGTCGGCACGCTCACCCCGGCCGGCAGGATCACCTCCACCAGGCCGGCGGCGTCCACCGTGCCGGTGTTGACCAGCCGCACCGCGAGGGTGCTCGCCGCGCCGCTGATGTCGAACGCGACCTCGTCGGCGGCCAGCGAGATCCCGGGCACCGGCGGGCCGGGCGGGAACAGCACCGCGAAGCCCTGGTCGTCGGCCACCTCGCCGGACACCCCCGGCGCGTCCGCGACGACCTGCACGGAGCCGCTGAGCGGCATCCGCTCCCAGGCGTTGCCGGCGACCCGCAGCCGGATCAGGCTGCTGAACCGGACGCCCGCCTCGGCCGTCCAGGCCCCGCAGTGGTACGCGCCACCGCCCGCGGCGACGCACCCCTTCGTCCCGGCGTCGGTCAGCCCGGCCGGCAGGGTGTACGAGAGCCGGACCCGCTGCGCGGCGGTGCCGGTGTTCGCCACGGTGACCCGCAGCGTGGTGGTGGTGCTGGCGGCGTTCCAGTACGCCTCGGGCAGGGTGACGTCCTCGGTGGTCACCTGCACGCCGAGCGGGCTCGGCGCCGCCGGCGGGGTGCCACCCGGCGCGGGCGGGCGAACCGGGGGCACCGGGGGAGCCGGCGGCCCGGGCGTCGGCGGCCGGGTGCTGCCCCCCGGCGCGGGAGCGGTGGTGGTCGGCGGCGGCGGCACGTTCGGCGCGGTGGTCTGCGGAGGCGCCGGCGGCGTCGTCGCCGGCGGTGGCGCGGTGGTCTCCGGGGCCGGGTTGGTCGGCACGGGATCGCCGCCCGGATCCTGGGTCGGGGTGGGCTCCTGGGCCGGAGTGGTCTCCGGGTCCGGATCGGGTTCGGGCGCCGACTCCGTCACGGCGGCGATCGGGTGGATGCGCGGCACCGCCGCGCTGGCGAGGGCCGGAGCGGCCGCGAGCGCCGCGAGCAGCCCGAGCGCGAGCGAGGCCGCCAGCAGGGGCGTGGGAGGCCGCCCCACAGCCCGGCGTTCGGGCGATACCTTCACGCGGGCCATCTGTCCTCCGGTGCCATGGGTGGAAGTCCAATGTTGGTAACAGTTGCCACAGTGCACTAGTCCCACCTGGAAACAAATCCGTAACGTGTTTGGGACGGCCTGTCCGGGTGGGCGGTAGGCTCCCGGTGTGACCGGTTACCTGGGCTCGTACGCGACGCTCGGGCTCCTGCTGCTCGCCAGTGTCCTGTTCTTTGTGACGGCGTTCTCGGCCAACCGGGTGTTACGTCCCGCCCGTCCGGCTGAGCCGTTCGGCAAGCGGACCAGCTACGAGTGCGGGCTCGACCCGGTCGGCGCCGACTGGGCGCAGATGCAGATCCGCTACTACGTGTACGCCTATCTGTACGTACTGTTCGCGGTCGAGGCGGTGTTCCTCTTCCCGTGGGCGGTGGTCTTCGACCGACCGGGCTTCGGCCTGGTCACGGTGGTGGAGATGGCGGTGTTCGTGGCGGTGCTCGCCCTCGGCATCCTCTACGCCTGGCGTAGGAACATCCTGCGCTGGACCTGAGCGCCCCGACCTCCGGCGATCGTGCCGCTCCGCCGACCGTTCACGTCGGTTGCCGCACCGACCGGGCGACTCAGGCCAGACCCCGCCGGGTCGCCGCGGGCGGACGGTCGCCGCGGATCGAGGCGACCATGTCCAGCACCCGACGCGTGGGCCCGACCTGGTGGGCCCGGAACACCCGAGCGCCCAACCAGGCGGAGACCGCCGTCGCGGCGAGCGTGCCCTCCAGCCGCTCGGCCACCGGCAGGTCCAGCGTCTCGCCGACGAAGTCCTTGTTGGAGAGCGCCACCAGCACCGGCCAGCCGGTCGCGGTCAGCTCGTCCAGCCGGCGGGTGATCTCCAGGGAGTGCCGGGTGTTCTTGCCGAAGTCGTGCGCCGGGTCGATGAGGATGCCGTCGGGGCGTACCCCGGCCGCCACCGCGCGCTCGGCGAGCCCGGTCACCGTCTCGACCACGTCGGCGACCACGTCGTCGAAGGCTGCCCGGTGCGGCCGGGTCCGGGGGGCCAGCCCGCCGGCGTGCGAGCAGACCAGGCCGGCGCCGGTGCTCGCCGCGACCCGGGCGAGCGCCGGGTCGGCGCCCGACCAGGTGTCGTTGAGCAGGTCCGCACCCGCCGCCACGGCCTCCGTCGCCACCTCGGCACGCCAGGTGTCGATGGAGATCACCACCTCCGGGAACGCGGCCCGTACGGCGGCGATGGTGTCCACCGTGCGCCGGATCTCCTCGGCCACGTCCACCTCGGTGCCCGGCCCCGCCTTGACCCCGCCGATGTCGACGATCGCCGCGCCCTCGTCGACCGCCCGCTCGACGGCGCGCAGCGCGCTGTCGGCGGCAAAGGTGGCGCCCCGGTCGAAGAACGAGTCCGGTGTGCGGTTGACGATGGCCATCACCACCAGCTCACCCGGGGCGAACGTCCGCCCACCAAGCCGAAGTGCCCCGGCCATGACGCCTCCCGACTGTCCGCACCGTCGCCGCCGCTCCGGCCGCTACCGACGCTAGCCGGTCGGTCGGCCGACGCGCGGGGCGGGCGTGGGCGTGGATCGCGATCGGGGTGGTGGGGTCGCTCCCAGCCGGCTGTCGTGCCACGATCAGTGCATGGGTCAGCTTCTGCTCCTCCTGGTCGTGGCGTTGACCGTCGCGGCGGTGGTTTTCGGCGTGACGGTGTTGGTCAGTGGCCGGGATCCCGGCCTCGCGCCGACCGAACCGGATTCGCAGGCCATCCCGCTGCCGGGCACCCGGCCACTGCGGGAATCCGATGTGGGCGCGGTCCGTTTCGACACCGGGTTGCGCGGGTACCGGATGGCCCAGGTCGACCAGGCGATGCGCCGTGCGGCCTACGACATCGGCTACAAGTCCGAGCTGATCGGCGTCCTGGAGGCGGAGGTCATTGCGTTGCGCGAGGGCCGCACCGACGACGCGGACGTGCTGCGCCAGGCCCGCGAGCAAGCCGCCGGGGCGGTGCCGGGCGCGACCACGGCGGAGTCGGATGCGGAGGTGTCGCCGGCCGACGCCCTGCCCGCTCCCACCTCCTCGGCGGCCGACTCCGACGGCGTGGCACCGGCCGACGGCGCGCCGACCGCGCACAAGCCGGCCGACGGCGAGCCGGCCCACGGACCCGCCGACAGCGAGCCGACCGTGCACAAGCCGGTAGACGGCGATTCGAGCGACCGCACGCCGACCGACGGCGATCGGACGGCTGACGAGCCGGCCGAGGACGAGCTGGCCGGTGGGGTCGGGCAGCACGGCGCGGTGGTTCGGTCGGAGTCGGCGTGACCGGTCCGGAGGGCGCCGACGATCTTCAGGAGGCGGCGCAACCCGGTGCCGGTGAGGTGACCGCCACGGTCATCGTCAACGCCCCGGCGGCCCGGGTCTTCGCCGCGTTGCTCGCCTGGGAACGGCAGTCGGACTGGATCCCGTTCACCCAGGTGCGGGTCGTCGAGGGCGACGGGCGCGAGGGCAGCCGGATCGAGGCGGTGACCGCGCTCGGCCGGGCGACGCTGCGCGACGAGATGCGGGTGGTCCGGGTCGACGAGCCGTACGAGATCGGCGTGGTGCACCACGGCCAGGTGCTGCGCGGCCCGGGTGTCCTGCGCTGCACCGCACTCGGCCAGGCCCGCACCCAGGTCGTCTGGCACGAGTGGTTCCATCTGCCGGGCGGCCGGGCCGGCCGGCTGGCGTGGCCGGTGCTCTGGCCCGGCTCCAAGCTGGGCCTCACCCAGGCGCTGAAGAGGTTCGGCCGTCTGGTCGAGCAGGGCCGACTGCCCTGACCACGCCCGGTGCCGGCTGCCAGCCCGGCGCTCGGAGGAGATGCCCCACGCGGTGCCGCCACGTCACGGCGGCGCGCAGGTCCCGGGCGATCGAGAGGTACTCGTGGAAGGCCACCCGCACCGGGTTGTAGCTGCCCACGTTCTTGGTCAGACCGTAGACGCAGCGCTCCCGTTCGGCCGCGAACGAGCCGAACAGCCGGTCCCAGACGATCAGGATGCCCCCGAAGTTGCGGTCCAGGTAGCCGCCCTGGGAAGCGTGGTGGACCCGATGGTGCGACGGGGTGTTGAAGACGAACTCGTACCAGCGCGGCATCTTCTCGATGCGCTCGGTGTGGATCCAGAACTGGTAGAGCAGGTTGACCGAGCCGCAGAACGCGACGACCGCCGGGTGTACGCCGGCCAGGATCAGCGGGATGTAGAAAACCCAGCTGGTCAGCCCGGTCCACGGCTGCCGGAGCGCGGTGGAGAGGTTGAACCGCTGCGACGAGTGGTGCACCACGTGCGAGGCCCAGAGGATCCGGATGACGTGGTGGCCCCGGTGTGACCAGTAGTAGCAGAAGTCCTGCGCCAGCAGGATCAGCGGCCAACTCCACCAGAGGGCGGCGATCCGCAGCGGGGTGAGCGCGTAGAGCAGCGCGTACGCGGCGGCGATCGGCACCTTCCAGAGCAGGTCCGTGAAGACGCTGCCGAGCCCCATCGCCAGGCTCGTCGCGGTGTCCGCGCCGCCGTAGCCGACCTCGTCGTCGTCGCGGTGCAGCAGGTAGGAGACCCGTTCCAACACGATGAGCAGCAGGAAGGCCGGGATCGACCAGGCGATGACGTCCGGAAATTCCTTCATCGCGCCGCCTCCACTCGCCGTCGTCGGCCGGGGACGCCCCGCTGGGTGACCCTGACCTACCGGTCGGTAACAAGCACGATAGGCAGCGAAGTGGCCGGTGGCAATGGGCTGTCGGTGCGATGGCCTAGCGTGGGCGACGTGAGTGACCTGGTGATCGGCGCCGACGGGCTGGCCCGCTGCGCCTGGGGGGCGAGCACCCCGGACTACGTCGTCTACCACGACACCGAGTGGGGGCGGCCGCTGCGCGGCGACGACGCGCTCTACGAGCGGATGACCCTGGAGGCGTTCCAGTCAGGCCTGTCCTGGCTGACCATCCTGCGCAAACGCCCGGCGTTCCGGTTGGCCTTCGACGAGTTCCACATCGCGACCGTGGCCGACTACGGCGAGGCCGACGTGACCCGGCTGCTCGCCGACGCCGGCATCGTCCGCAACCGGGCCAAGATCGAGGCCGCGATTGCCAACGCCCGCGCCGCGCTGGAGCTGCCCGAGGGGCTCTCCACGCTGCTCTGGTCATTCGCGCCGGAGCGCCGGCCGGCCCGCCCCGCCTCGTTCGCCGAGCTGGCGCCGATCACCGGGGAGTCGACGGCGATGGCCAAGGCACTCAAGAAGCGCGGCTTCCGGTTCGTCGGCCCGACCACCGCGTACGCCCTCATGCAGGCCACCGGGATGGTCGACGATCACATCGTCGGCTGTCACGTCACCCGCTGAACGGCGGCGTGATGGGATGGCAGGCATGACGACCGAGACCGCGTACCGGGCCGGTGCGGCCGGCAACGCCGACGGGCCGGGCACCTGGGCCGTGCTGCTGCCCCCGGAGCGTTACGAGGCCGAGCGGCTCGTGCACCACGACTCGCTGGAGCTGACCGGGTTGACCGACGTCGGGCGTCCCGGCCCCGGTGACCGGGTGGCGGTGCTGGCCGACGCGCCGCCGCGACTGGTGGCCCTCGGCCGGGTCACGGCGCCGACGCAGCGGCACTCCGAGGATCCGGACGATCCGCAGTCCGACGTCGAGCCGGGGACGCTCGTCGTGACGTACACCCGGCGGGCCTTCGACGAGCCGGTGCCGACCGACCTGCTCACCCTCGACGGGCCGGTCACCGCACTGGAGCCGGCCGCCTTCCGGGCGTTGGCCGACCAGCTCGGCCCGCCCCCGGCGCGGCGCACCTGGCTGGTCAGCCTCGACCTGCCGATCGAGGCCGGCACGCCGGCCGAGGCGGTGCGCCTGTTCTGGTCGTACGTGCAGGAGTTGGGGCCGCGCGAGTTGCCGGCCTTCGTGTCACCGGCCGGCGACGAACTGGCCATGCAGGCGTTCGTGCTGGGCGCGGAGGCCAACCAGGACCCGGAAGAGGACGATTAGACCAGCTTGTCGAGTCGCCCCCGCCAGTCGGCCAGCACCGGGCCCGGGTCGGTGTCCAGCACCCGCTCCAGCAGCGTGGCGTAGACGTCCCGGAAGTCGGTGGTGTATTTCAGGTCGCCGTCGTCGAGGTCGGTGAGGCTGGGCGCGTCCCCGTGCCAGCCGCCGCGCACCCCCGCGCCGAGCAGCAGCATGTCGGAGGCGGTGCCGTGGTCGGTGCCGTCCGAGGCGTTGGCCCGGACCCGACGGCCGAACTCGGAGTAGACCGCCACCACCACCTTCCGGCCCGCCTCGCTGCGACTCATCCGGTCGGCGAACGCGGTCAACGCCCGGTCCAGCTGCCCCAGCAGGACGGCCTGCAACTGCTTCTCGTCGGCGTGCGTGTCGAAGCCGCCCAGCGACACCGAGAAGACCCGGGTGGACACGTTCGCCTCCACACACTGCGCGACCAGGTCCAGTTGCGCGTCCAGCGGGGTTCGTGCCCCGCCGGTGGCCGTGGCGGGCGCCTGCTCGCCGTCCGGGTCGTCCGCCTCCGCGGCGGCGGAGTCGCGTACCTGGCGGATCATCTCGTCCACCGACCGCAGGTCGGCGAAGCAGGCGGCGGCACGGCCCCGGGCCGCCGACTCGCCCGCCTCGGCGGCGGAGAACGCCTTCAGCGTCTCCGCCGACAGCCCCTTGGCGGCCTTGCGGTCGGTCACCGGCACGGCGGCGCCCGCGCTGTGCGCCCCGGCCAGCAGCGGCGGCAGCGCCGGCTCGAACGAGACGGCCAGCCGGGGGTCGCCGCCCGCCCCGTCCAGCCAGCGGCCGAGCCAACCGGTGTTGCCCGGCCGGTCCGGCTGCGCCGTGTGCCAGATGTCCATCGACCGGAAGTGGCTGCGGTCCGGCTTCGGGTAGCCGACCCCGCGCACGATCGCGAGCCCGCCGCCCGACCAGCGCTGGTGCAGCCCGGCCAGCGCCGGGTTGAGGGCGAAATCGTCGTCGAGGCGCCGCAGCTCGCCGTCGGGGTACGCCAGCTCCGGGCGGGCCGCCCGGTAGGCCGGGTCGCCGTACGGGATGACGGTGTTCAGGCCGTCGTTGCCGCCGTAGAGGGTGACCAGCACCAGCGTGCGCGACTGCGGATCACGGTCTCCGGCGGTGTCCAGCAGGTCCCGCAGGCCGTACGCGCCGGCGCCGGCGGCCAGCGCGCCCGCGCCGACCACCCCGCTGGTGAGCAGGAACTTGCGTCGGGTCAGGGTGTCCACTTCTCGACTCCTCCGCTCAGCTGACGGTGTATTCGGGGCTGACCAGGCCGGCGGCCAGCAGCTTGCGCGGCTCGCCGGCCAACGGTGTGAGGGCGGCCCGGGTCCGGGCGCCCCAGCCGTCGACGACCAGCAGCCGGGCCAGAGCGTCCGGGCGGCCGGCGACGGGCGCGGCGGTCAGCCGGGCCAGCACCGCCGGGGTGGCCGCGGTGGCCAGCATCCCGGCCATCCGGAGCCGGGCCTGCAACGACGAGGTGGTCAGCCACGCGGCGCCGGCCGGCCAGCCGCCCACGCTGGGCGGCCGCAGCGGCACCTGGTCCAGCGCGTTCAGGCCGGAGAGCAGTTGTTTGCGCTGCTGCTCCGGCAGGGCGGAGGGCCGGACGCCGAGCTGTCGCAGCGCGCCGACCATCCACTCCACCGGCTGCTTCACGAGGGTGCCCCGGGTCTGGGCGAAGGCCGGCGACGAGAACAGCGTGCGCAGGGTGGCGACGGTGTCCGCGCCGGCCAGGCCGTCCGGGGCCGGGACGTCGGTGCCGGCGTAGCGGAACCAGAGCCGCCCGGCCACGAACGTCGCCGCCGCCGGCTGGGCGGCCAGCAGCCCGGCGTACGCCTCGGCGTCGAAGCGGCCGGTCTGTCCCAGGATCGTCTTCTCCCCGGGGTCGTGCCGTTTGGCCTCGAGACGGGCGACGCCGGTGCGCCGGTCCACCACCCAGCCGGTCAACGCCCGCGCGCCGGCCTTCACGTCGGCCTCGGTGTAGGCGCCGATGCCGAGGGTGAACAGCTCCATCAGCTCGCGCGCCAGGTTCTCGTTCGGCGCCTTGCGGGTGTTCTTCTGCCCGTCCAGCCAGATGATCAGGGCCGGGTCGCGCACCATCGCGGCGACCAGCGGGGCCAGCGGCCCGCGCCCGTGGCGGCGCAGTGTCTCCAACTGGCCCAGCATCACCCGCGCCGACTTGACCTTCTGCGCGCTGGTCGCCCAGTGCCCGTGCCAGAAGAAGAGCAGCTTCTCGGTCAGCCCGTCCTCGGCGGCGACCATCCGGTCCAGCCACCAGAGGGTCACCTGCTGGAGTTGCTTTCGGCGCTGGGCGTTGGCCTTCTGCCGCTGCTCGCGAGTGGATTCCTTGGTCAGCGCGGCGTACGGGTCCGCCGGCAGCGTCGGCGGCGGGGTGGCCGCGGCGCCCCGGTCGGCTCGCCCGGGGGCGAGCAGGTTGTCCAGGGTCGCCGCCGGCCCGGCCCGCTCGGCCGCGTCCACCTCGTCGGCGGTCGGCCCGAAGGTGGCCCGACGCAGCAGGTGCGCCACCGCTTCACGATCGCTCATGCGGTCCGACGCTAGGCGGCCCGCGTACGAGGACGGTAAGGGCGGGGTGCGAATCGCGTTCAGTGTCCCTCGAAGACCGGTTTCTGCTTGGCGACGAACGCGAGGGTGGCCGCCCGGTGGTCGGCGGTGGCACCGCAGATCGCCTGAGCCTGCGCCTCGGCCGAGAGAGCGTCGGCGAGCGTGCCGGCGTCGGCGATCGAGAGCTGCCGCTTGATGGCCCCGTACGCGACGGTGGGGCCGGCGGCGAGCCGGGCCGCCAGGTCCTGCGCGACAGGCAGCACCTGCTCGTCGTCGTCCGTCAGGCGGGTGATCAGCCCCAGCCGGCAGGCCTCCTCGGCGCGGACCGGCTCGGCCAGCATCAGCAGCTCCACGGCCTTGGCGTGGCCGACCAGTCGGGGCAGCGTCCAGGAGGCGCCGGTGTCGGCGGCGAGGCCGACCTTGGCGAAGGCCATCAGGAAGCTGGTGCTCGGGCCGCCGATCCGGATGTCGGCGAGGAAGGACAGCGACGCGCCGGCGCCGGCGGCCATCCCGCGAACCGCGGCCACCACCGGCTTGGGCAGGTTGGCCAGCCGGGCGGCGATCGGGTTGTAGTGCGCCCGCACGGTGTCCAGCGGCGGCGCGGAGGAGTTGCCCAGGGTGGCCACGTGCTCGCGCAGGTCCTGCCCGGCGCTGAACGCTCCACCGGCCCCGGCCAGCACGACCGCCCGGCAGGACCGGTCGGTCTCCAGCTCGGCCAGCGTGTCCCGCAGCGCCTCCTTCAGCGCCAGGTCGAGCGCGTTCATCGCCTGCGGCCGGTTCAGGGTGAGGGTGACGACGGCGTCGGTCCGGTCGACGAGCAACGGCTCGGTCACGTGTCTAACGACCCTTCTGTCGAACGATGCGGTTGCCGGCGTCGAGGCACTGCTCGACGTACCGGTCGGCGGCCGGACGCAGGCGGGCCGCGTGCCGGTCGAAGAAGCTGGCGGCGGCGGTGCCGGGCCAGCGCTCGGGCAGCAGCGCCGGGGGCAGCTGCGGGTCCCGGAACAGGAAGGTACGCCACGCGTGCACCAGCCGGAAGCGGGCCGCGTACGCCTCCTCGTCGCTGCTGCGCACGGTGACCGCGCCGAGGAGGGGGCGCTGGTCGGCGACGAACCGCTCGTACGCGCGGCCGATCTCGGCCAGGTCCCAGGCGCGGCGGACGACGCCCATCGCGCCGGGGGTGCCGGAGAAGTGCGAGGCCGTGAACCGCTCGAACCGGATGCCGGCCTCGGCCAGCAACAGGTCGACGTCCTCGGCGGGCCGGGTCGCCACCCAGGTCTGCTCGTCGAGCGTGCCGTAGCCGAGGAAGCTGAGGGTGGCGGCGAGTCGCTGCCGGTCCCGCCTGGAACCCGGGGCGTCGAGCACGAGCAGATCGAACCGGCCGTCCCAGGTGACCCGACCGGTTCGGTAGATCCGGGCCGCCGCCTCGTCGAGTCGTCGGGCGGCTTTTGGTGTGATCGAATATCCCGGTCCGGAGGCCAGCCGGAGCGGGTCGAGCCAGCCTTGACGCACCATCCGGGACACGGCGGTGCGAACGGCGGGCGGCGCGATTCCCAACGGCGCCAGTAGCTTGACCAGGGCGGCGACCGGTGCCCGGCCACCCCTCGGTCGGAGGTGGTCGCCGTACAGGTCGAAGAGAGCCGACCGTGCCTGCATGACCGCACATTGTGACAGGCCTTCTCAAGATAAGCTAGATGCTGTTACATCAATGCTGCTCCGGTTTGGGTCCGGCGGTGTTCATCAGGGAAAATCGTCTGTCGACACCCCCGCGAGAGTTGCGGGAGGTCGTGACGAAGTGGCTGTGGGGCAACCCACCGACCCTGGTGTAGGTCTGAGGGGAGACAACATGGCGGCGATGAAGCCGCGGACGGGCGACGGTCCGCTGGAAGTCACCAAGGAGGGTCGGGGCATCGTCATGCGGGTCCCGCTGGAGGGCGGTGGCCGGCTCGTCGTCGAGATGACTCCCGACGAGGCCAACGCGCTCGGTGACGCGTTGAAGGCAGCCGCCGGCTGAGTGAGGAGCGACCCGGACGGCGTACGCCGCTCGGAGCGTTCCTTGGACCCTGAGCCACCGGATTCGCCGGTGGCTCAGGGTCTTCATCGGCGTGGGCGGGCGATGGCTCGGTCCCACTCTGCGACATTTCCTGGAGGTACGGTTCCGCGTGCTCGCCATCCGTCCGCTCGCCGAGCCCGACAGGCTCGACGTCCTCGTCCTGCCCGTCCGCCCCACCGATCCGGCGGCGGGAGGTGCGGCGGGAGGTGACCCCCCGGCGGAGCTGGCGCCCACCGCCGTGACGCCGCCGGACGGCACCGCCGAGGAGGCTGCCGCGCTGGTGCCGGTCGCCCGACTGAGCGGCCGGGCCGGCGAGATCCGTACCCACCTGCGTCCCGGGCGCAGCCCTGGTCGGCTGGTGCTGCTCGGTATCGGCGACGGCGGGGAGTCGTCTTGGCGGGCTGCCGGCGCTGCTCTGGCCCGCTCGGCGGCAGATGAGACGCAGATCACTATCGCGCTGCCGGCCGAGGTGACCCCCGACGCGGTCCGTGGGTTGACCGAGGGGCTGCTGCTCGCCTCGTACCGGTTCCGGCTGACCGACGCCGACGACCCGCCCGCGCTCGCCGGCGTCGATCTGCTGCTCGCCGACCCGACGGCGTACGAGAGCACCGTGGCCACGGCGCGGACCACCGCCGCGATGACCCGTCTCGCCCGCGATCTGACCAACACCCCCTCCTCGGTGAAGACCCCGCAGTGGTTCGCCGACCAGGTGGCCTCCGCCGCCGCCGACCTGCCGGACCTGCGCCTGACGGTGCGTGGCCCGGCCGAGCTGGCCGCGGAGGGCTTCGGTGGGATCCTCGCCGTGGGCGGCGGATCGGCCAGTGGCCCCCGGTTGGTCGAGGTGGACTGGCATCCCGCGAACGCGCGCACCCACGTGGTGCTGATCGGCAAGGGCATCACCTTCGACACCGGCGGCATCTCGATCAAACCGGTGCCGGCGATGAAGCTGATGCGCAAGGACATGGCCGGCGCGGCGGCGGTCGTCGCCGCCACCCTCGGCGCGGCGGCGCTGCGCCTGCCGGTCCGCGTCACCACCCTGGCCCCGCTCGCCGAGAACATGGTCAGCGGCTCGGCGTTCCGCCCCGGCGATGTGATCCGGCACTACGGCGGGACGACCAGCGAGACGACCAACTCCGACGCCGAGGGCCGGCTGGTCCTCGCCGACGCCCTGGCGTACGCGGTGCGGCAGCTCAAGCCCGATCTGCTGATCGACCTGGCCACCCTCACCGGCGCCAACGCCGTGGCGCTGGGCAAGCGCACCGCGGCCCTCTACAGCGAGAACGACGAGCTCGCCGCCGACCTGCTGGCCGCGATCGGGGCGGCCGGCGAGGCGGCCTGGCGGATGCCGCTGCACACCGACTACGTCGAGTACCTGGGCAGCGAGATCGCCGACCTCTACAGCGCGCCCGCGCAGGGCGCCGGATCGGTGACGGCCGCGCTCTACCTGCGCGAGTTCACCGGCGACCTCCGGGATCGCTGGCTGCACCTGGACATGTCCGCCCCGTCCTGGGCGGATGGCGACCAGGCCGAGCTCACCCGCGGTGCGACCGGCTGGGGTGTCCGCTCCCTGCTGCGCTGGCTGGCCGGCGTCGACTGACCATCAGCACTTCACGGCGGCGAGCACCCCGTGCCCGACCGGGAGCAGCGCGGGAATCCAGTGCTCCGACTCCCGGACCGCCTTGATCGTTTCGCGGACCGTCACCGTCTCCGCGTCCCGGGCGGATGGGTCAGCGATCCGACCGTGCGCCAGCATGCCGTTGAGCGCGAGCACGCCGCCCGGGCGCAGCAACCGCAGCGCCGCTTCCACGCAGGCGTGGAATCCGGTCGCCTCGGCGTCGACGAAGACCAGGTCGTACGCCCCGTCGGCGAGCCGCGGCAGCACGTCCAGGGCACGACCGGTGATGATCCGGGTACGGCCGGCGGCGAAGCCCGCCTCGGTGAAGATCCGCCGGGCGATCCGCTGGTGCTCCACCTCCACGTCGATGGTGGTGAGCACGCCGTCGGCGCGCATGCCACGCAGCAGCCAGACACCGCTCACGCCCGTGCCGGTGCCGATCTCCACCACCGCGCGGGCGTTACCGGCCGCGGCCAGCAGCCGCAGCGCCGCACCCGCTCCGGGGGTGACCGCGTCGAGGCCCACCTCGTGGGCCAGGCTGCGGGCGGTCCGTAGGACGAGATCCTCGGTCACGTACGACTCGGCGAACTGCTGAGCCTGGGTCGTCGAACTGCCGGAACCGGCGACCGTGGCGATGGGGCACCTCCGGGCGGTGCGTGGTGCGGGGGCGGGTTGGCACTGTGAGCGTAGAGGCGACCGGCGGGAGGCGCAGCCGCGCCTCCGTCCCCTCGCGATCGCCGGAGGCAACCGCTGACTCCACCGCGCGCATCCGTGCAATCCTGGAAGCGGTATTCCGTCAGCCTCGACCGCGCCGAACCGTGGCCGGGCGACGCCGCGCGGGATCCGGGGACGGACTGGGAGGCACCGACGTGACCGACGGCTGGGATTGGCGCCGGGGCGGTGAGACTCCGGCTCCGGCGAGCCCGCCCGGGGCAGGGGCCCCACCGACGGGGCCGCCGACCACGCCGGGGAGCGACACCGCGCCCGCGGCTGCGGCCGGTGCGTCGCCCTGGTGGTCCGACGCGCTCGGCGACCCGTGGCGTGACCCGGCGGCGCCCGCCGCGGTGGTGGTGCCCGGGGTGGTGGCGGCCGGCACCGAGCCCGAGCCGGTCACCGACCCGGACGCGCCGGGCCGACCGACGCTGCGTCACCTGCTGCTCATCCCGGTGATCACCGCGCTGCTGGCGGGCACCCTCGGTGGCGCGCTGGGCTACGCGTTCGCGGTGCGTGGTGGCGCCGCCGGCACGGTGCTCGGCGCGCAGGCCGCGGAGCCGCCGGTGCTGGCCCAGCGCAAGCCGGAGTCACTGGCCGGAGTCGCCGAACGTGTCCTGCCCAGCGTGGTCACCGTCCGGGTGAGCAGCCTGGGCGGGACCAGCGAGGGCTCCGGCTTCATCGCCAGCGCCGACGGTCACGTGATCACCAATGACCACGTGGTGGCCGGCAGCAACGGCAAGGCTTCGGTGATCTTCAACGACGGCACCTCCGCTCCGGCGACCGTCGTCGGTCAGGACCCGGAGTCCGACATCGCGGTGATCAAGGTGAACCGGACAGGGCTGCGACCGGTGGAGTTCGGCGACTCCGACGCGCTTGCCGTCGGCGACCCGGTGCTCGCCATCGGCTCACCCCTGTCGCTGGCCAACACGGTCACCGCCGGCATCGTGAGCGCCCTGGACCGGACGATGCAGGCCGGCGAGCCGGGTGGCCCGGTGCGCTACTACGCGGCCATCCAGACCGACGCCGCGGTCAACCACGGCAACTCCGGCGGCCCGCTGGTCGACGGCGCCGGGCGGGTGGTCGGGGTCAACTCCACCATCAAGTCGCTGGTGGCCGAGGGGCAGGAGGCCGGCAACATCGGGCTCGCCTTCGCCATCCCGATCAACCAGGCCAAGCGGGTCACCCAGGACATCATCGGCACCGGCAAGGCCCGGCGTACGGTCATCGGCGCCCAGGTCGGCGGCCCGGGCGCGGGTGCCAACGGCGGCGTACGGCTGGCCGCCGTGGAGCCCTCCGGGCCGGCGGCCGGGGCGGGGCTGAAGGTCGGCGACGTGATCCTGAAGCTCAACGGCCGGCCGATGACCGAGCCGACCGACCTGATCGCCCTGGTCCGCAAGTTCGCTCCGGGTTCGGTGGTGACCGTCGAGTTCCGGCGGGGGGCCGCTCGGCAGAACACGTCGGTGACCCTCGCCGCGGATGCCAAGTGAACAGCGGGTCACCCCCTGCCGGAAAACCGTCCGACGTGCGTAGTCTTGCTGCTGACGCCGAGAGGAGGCCCGCGGGATGTTCGAGAACCTGAACATGTGGGAAGTCGGGGCGCTGCTGCTCCTGGCGCTGTTGATCTTTGGTGACCGGCTGCCTGCCGTGATCAACGACGGCCTGCGGATGGTGCGCAATCTGCGCAACATGGCCCGCAACGCCACCGGCGACCTCAGTCGCGAGCTGGGCACCGACATCCAGCTCGAGGATCTGCACCCGAAGGCCTTCATCCGCAAGCACCTCCTCAGCGAGGAGGACGAGGCGGCGATCCGCAAGCCCATGCAGGGCGTCTACGACAACCTGCGCGCGGACGTCAGCGGCGTGCACGACGAGCTGAAGGACGTGGCCAACGCCGCGGACCCGCGGTCGAACGGTTCCCGGTCCGGCACGGCCACCGGCGCCTCGCCGGCGCCGGCCCCCCGGGTCAGCTACGACGACGCCACCTGACCGACCCGGTACGGAGACGAGCGCGCCCCGCAGGCCCGAGTGGCCGGCGGGGCGTCGTCGATCCGGGGGACTCAGCGCCCGGCGGGCTTGAGGCCGAGCGGCTTGCCGAGCAGCGACTCGCGGCGCAGCGCGAGCCGGTCGGCGATCGTGCCGAGCGCCTGCGCGGCCGGGGACTCCGGCTCGGCCAGCACGATCGGGGTGCCGGCGTCGCCGGCCTCGCGGACCCGGGTGTCCAGCGGGATCTGACCGAGCAGCGGCACCTGGGCGCCGATGGTCCGGCTCAGCGACTCGGCGACAGCCGTGCCACCGCCGGCGCCGAAGATCTCCATCCGGGAGCCGTCCGGCAGCTCCAGCCAGGACATGTTCTCGATGACACCGACCACCCGCTGGTGGGTCTGCAGGGCGATCGCACCCGCCCGCTCCGCCACCTCGGCGGCGGCGGTCTGCGGGGTGGTCACGATCAGGATCTCCGAGTTGGGCAGCAACTGGGCCAGCGAGATGGCCACGTCGCCGGTGCCCGGGGGCAGGTCGAGCAAAAGCACGTCCAGGTCGCCCCAGTAGACGTCGGCCAGGAACTGCTGCAACGCCCGGTGCAGCATCGGGCCGCGCCACACCACGGCCGCGTTGCCCGAGGTGAACATGCCGATCGAGATGACCTTCACGCCGTGCGACTGCGGCGGCATGATCATGTCTTCGACGCGGGTCGGTCGGCCGTCCGCGCCGAGCATCCGGGGCACCGAGTGGCCGTAGATGTCCGCGTCGACCACGCCCACGGAGAGCCCACGGGCGGCGAGCGCCGCCGCCAGGTTGACCGTCACGCTGGACTTGCCGACACCACCCTTGCCGCTGGCCACCGCGTACACCCGGGTGCGCGAGCCGGGCTGGGCGAACGGGATCACCGGCTCCTCGCTGGCGCCACCGCCGCGCAGCTGCGACTGCAGCGACTGCCGCTGCTCGGGGCTCATCACACCGAAGTCGATCTCCACGCCGGTCACGCTGGGCACCGCCGCGACGGCAGCGGTGATGTCCGTGCGCAGCTTGTCCTTGAGCGGGCAGCCGGCGACGGTGAGCAGCAGCTCGACGCGTACGACGCCGTCGGCGCCGACCGTGGCGGAGCGGACCATGCCCAGCTCGGTGATGGGCCGGCGGATCTCCGGGTCGTTGACGGTGGCCAGGGCGGCCTGGATCGCGTCCTCGACCGTGCTCACGGGTGCTGACATGCCCGCAATGCTACGTCGCGGGGCATCCGATCCGACCGCTGGCCGACAGTGGTGTGAGCCAAACGATGAGCGAACCCGAACCGCTGATCAGCGGTCGGGCCGGGCGTCGCGGGCGAAGTCCCCGTCCAGGTCGTCGCGCGGCTCGTCCAGACCCAGGCCGTCGGTCGCCCGCTGCGCGCGCCGCTCCTGCTGGCTGTCCTTCTCCTGCTGCCGGCGCTCCAGGCGTTGCCGGCGCTGCCCCGCCTCGTCCAGCTCCTCGGCCAGCCGGGTCAGCTCGGAACGGAGGAAGTCGCGGGTGGCCACCTCGCCGAGGGCGATCCGCAGCGCGGCGATCTCCCGTGCCAGGTACTCGGTGTCCGCCTTCTGGGCGGTGGCCCGCCGCCGGTCCTCCTCCAGCGCCAACCGGTCCCGGTCGGCCTGCCGGTTCTGGGCCAGCAGGATCAGCGGCGCGGCGTAGCTGGCCTGCAACGACAACACAAGCGTGAGAAACGTGAAGGTGTATGGGTCGAAGCGCAGCTCGGCCGGGGCGAGGGTGTTCCAGCCGAACCAGATCGCGATCACCACGGTCATGACGACGATGAAGTTCGCGGTGCCCATGCCCCGGGCGATGCCCTCCGACCAGCGACCGAACGCCTCCGCGTCGAACCGGGGGAGTTTGATGCCCCGGGGCTCGCGGGGCTGGTCGAGCCGCTCCGTGCGCCGCTGCTCAGCCACCGTCGCCGTCCAGCGCCGCGTCGGAGGTGCCCGGGGCGGCCAGGGCGTCCCGGTCGCGCCAGTCCCGGGGCAGCGAGTGGTCCAGTACGTCGTCGACCGTCACGGCGCCGACCAGCCGGTTGCTGCGGTCGATCACCGGCATGGCGACCAGGTCGTAGGTGGCCATCCGGCGGGTGATCTCCGGTAGTGGGGTGGTGGGACGCAGCGGGTCGATGTCGTTGACCACCACCTTGCCCAGCAGGTCGGCCGGCGGTTCACGCAGCAACGCCTGGAAGTGCACCATGCCCAGGTAGCGGCCGGTCGGGGTGTTCTGCGGGGCCCGGGTCACGAAGACCTGGGCGGCGACGGCGGGGGAGAGCTGCGGTTCCCGGATCCGCGCCAGCGCCTCGGCGACGGTGGCGTCCGGCGGCAGGATGACCGGCTCCGAGGTCATCACGCTGCCCGCCGTGCCCGGGGTGTACTTGAGCAGCTGCCGTACCGGGTCGGCCTCGTCCGGCTCCATCAGGTCCAGCAGCACGTCCTGCTCCGGTGGGGGCAGCTCGTTGAGTAGGTCCGCCGCGTCGTCCGGGTCCATCTCCTCCAGCACGTCCGCGGCCCGTTCCCGGTCCAGCGCGGCGAGGATCTCGACCTGGTCGTGCTCCGGCAGCTCGCTGAGCACGTCGGCCAGCCGCTCGTCGTTCAACGCCGCCGCGACCTCGTTGCGCCGCGCGTCGGGCAGGTCCTGTAGCGCGTTGGCCAGGTCGGCCGGGCGCATGTCCTCCAGGACGGCGAGCAGGTTCGCCGTACCCCGGTTGTCGGCGATGCCGCTGAGCCCGCGCACCCGGTCCCACTCGACCTGGTGCAGGTGGCCGCGGCGGGTGAGCCGGCCGGTCTGCTCGCGGACCGCGACCCGGCTGAGCGACCATTCGCCGCCGCGCGTGCACTCCATCGCGACGTCCACCACCGAGCCGGGCTGGCCGCCCGGTTCGAGCTGTACGCGCCGGTCCAGCAGCTCCTGGAGCACCAGCAGCTCGTTCGGGCGCTTCTCGAAGCGCCGCAGGTTGAGAGTGCCGGAGCCGAGGACCACCGCGTCCGCGTCGATCGAGGTGATGCGGTTGATGGACAGGAAGATCCGTCGGCGCATCGGCATCTCGGCGACCAGACCCACCACCTCGGGGGGCCGCTTGGTCGCCCGCAGCCGTGCCACGGCGTCACGGACCCGCCCCACCTGGTCGCCGTTCGGATCGAAGACGGCGACTCCGGCGAGGCGGGCGATGTAGACCCGGGTCGGCGTGCTCACGGGCACCAGCCTAAGCGCCTAGTGTTTATCAACATGTCGACCCTGGCCTACGAGATCGTGGACGTCTTCACCGACCGCCCGTTCGCCGGCAACCCGCTGGCCGTGGTGTTCGGCGCGGAGGCATTGGCCACCGAGCAGATGCAGGCGCTCGCGCTGGAGTTCAACCTCTCCGAGACGGTGTTCGTGCTGCCACCGACCCAGGTGGGGGCCACCTACCGGGCCCGCATCTTCACTCCGGCCGAAGAGTTGCCGTTCGCCGGGCACCCGAGTGTCGGCGCGGCGGTCACCGCGAGTCGGCGCGGAATGTTCGGTGTGGGGCAGGTCACCCAGGAGTGCGGCGCGGGTGTGCTGCCGGTCGAGGTGACCGCGACCGGGGCGACGCTCACCGGAGGCAGCCCCACCCTCGGCCCCGAGCTGGACCCGGAGCCGTTGCTGGAGATCGCCGGGCTGGTCGCGGACGACCATGACCATGCCGGGCCCGCCCCTCGGGTGGCCGGTTGCGGGCTGGAGTTTCCCTACCTGCCGGTCCGTCCGGATGCGGTGGCCAGGGCGCGGGTGAACCCGGCGGCAGCGGAACGGTACGGGGTGGCGCACGTCAGCGTCTTCTCCTGGGACGCCGGCACGCAAACCGCACACGCCCGGGTCTTCGTGCCGGGGCTCGGCGTTCCGGAGGACCCGGCGACCGGCTCGGCGGCGCTCGGGCTCGGAGTCTGGCTGGTGGCGACCGGCCTGCTGCCGGGCGAGGGTCTGGCGCACTACGCGGTGCGCCAGGGCATCGAGATGAACCGCCCATCCGCGCTGGCCTGCACGGTGACCGCGGCGAACGGTGTGGCCGTCGGCGCGACAGTCGCCGGTCAGGTGATGCCGGTGGCCCGGGGCGAGATCGCCGTGCCGCCGTTCGTGGGCTGAGTGACGGTGCCGATGCGGGAGAATGCGGGTGTGACGGACGAGGATGCCTCCGGTGGCACGCCGCTGGTCGACGAGGCGATGAAGAAGGCCGCGGTGGCCTGGGTCAGCGTGTCCGGTGGCCCGGCGCTCGCGCTCTGGTGCGCGCCGCTGGAGGGCGCGCTCTTCGTGGTGAGCGGGCCGGGCGAGCAGGCCGCGCCGGGGCTGGCCGACGCGACCGAGGCGCAGGTCACCCTGCGCGGCGACCACGGAGGACGGATCGTCACCTGGCCGGCCCGGGTGACCCGGCTGGCACCGGGCACCGACGCGTGGGACACCACCGCGCCGCTGGTGGCGGCCAAGCGCCTGAACGCGCCCGGCCCGACCGCCGATCTGGTGGCCCGCTGGGCCGCCGAGGGTTGCGCGGTGAACCGACTCGTCCAGGCCGGCGAGCCGCTGACCGGCGCCGGCCTGCCGTCCGACGCGCAGGCCGAGCAGCCTCGGGAGACTCCGGCGGTCCGCGCCACCCGCAAGCCGTTCCGCCTGCACCGGGTCCGCCGCCGCTGACCGCCGCCCGGCCGGTCAGCCCGTCGGACCACCCACCCCGACGGCAGCGACCCCCACGGCGGTGCCCGCGAGGTCGAGCACCTCGCGCAGGGTGCCGAGCGTGCGGCCGCGCCATTCCCGGTCCGCGTTGAACACCATGTGCTCGGCCAGGTCGGGCGCGGCCAGCCGCACGGCGGTCATCCCGGCCCGTTCGGCGCCGGTCAGCTCCTGGCTGCCGCCGTCGCCGACGTACAGGCACTCGTCCGGCGCGAGCCCGAGCCGACGGCACGCGGTCAGGTAGAGCGCCGCGTCCGGCTTGCAGCGTCCGACCTGCACGGAGAAGACCCGCACGTCGAGCAGGGGCGCGATCGCGAGCTGCGGCAGGAAGGCCGGCAGTTCGTGCGTACAGTCGCTGACCACGCCGGTGCGCAGGCCGCGCTGGCGCAGCGCCGCCAGGACGGGCACCGCGTCGGCCCGCAGCCGGGTGTCCGCGCGGATCGCCCGGTGCCGGGACGCCACCGCCGCCCGCAGCGCACGGTCACTGGGGTGTACGCCGGCCTGGGCGCACACCCACCGCAGGGTCGCCTCCGCGTTGCCGAGTCGGCCGCTGGCCCGTTCGTAGTAGGTGCGGTCCAGCACCTCGGTCAACGTGTCGGTGGGGCAGCCGAGCAGTTCCGCGGTGCCGAGGTGCGCGGCACCGCGCTGTACCGAACGGGTCAGGGTGCCGAAGAAGTCGAACAGCACCGCCTGGTAGCTGGACATGGGGGAACGCCTCCGGGCGGTCGAGGTTCGCCGGCGCGGAACCGCGTGATCGTAACGGAGTGATGACCCTCGGTGCTGACCGTCATACGTGTGAGGATTACGTCCCGTGCCCCCACCTTCACATCGGCCGACCCTGGATCCGCTGACCACCGGCGCGGTCGGGCTGGCCGTGGTCGCCGTGTCGTCGTCCGCGCCACTGATCGCGTACGCCGCCGCTCCCGCGTTGGCCATCGCGTTCTGGCGCAACCTGCTCGCGGTGGCCGTGCTGAGCCCCTTCTCGCTGGCCCGGCGGCGCGCCGAGTTCCGCAGGCTGACCGTGGGCGCGGGCCGGCGGGAGGGACTGTTCTGCGTACTGTCCGGGGTCGCGTTGGCCGGGCACTTCGCGACCTGGGTGCCGAGCGCCCAGCTCACCTCGGTCGCCACGTCCACCGCCCTGGTCGCCACCCAGCCGGTCTGGCAGGGGCTGATCGCCCGCGCCCAGGGGCGTCCGCTGCCCCGGGTGGTCTGGATCGGCATCGCGGTGGCGGTCGGCGGCGCGGCGGTCGCCACCGGGGTGGACGTGGGCGTCTCCGGCCGGGCCGTCCTCGGCGACGTGTTGGCGTTGGTCGGCGCCCTGTTCGCCGCTGTCTACACCGCCTTCGGCGAGCGCGCGCGGACCAGCATCAGCACCACCACCTACACCACCATCTGCTACGGG
Organism: Micromonospora sp. NPDC005254; assembly: GCF_042872525.1. Lineage (NCBI taxonomy): Bacteria > Bacillati > Actinomycetota > Actinomycetes > Micromonosporales > Micromonosporaceae > Micromonospora > Micromonospora sp. NPDC005254. The sequence continues at coordinate 104,579 of NZ_JBIAKM010000002.1, forward strand.
ATCTGCGCGCTGATCCTGCTGGCCATCTGCCTGGTCGGCGGCGTCCGGCTGACCGGGTTCGACGGGCGTACGTGGTTGGCCATCCTGGCCCTGGTGGCCGGCGCCCAACTGCTCGGGCACTCGATGTTCAACTACGCCCTGCAGAAGATCCCGGCGACCACGGTGAGCGTGCTGATCCTGCTGGAGGCGCCCGGCGCGGCCCTGCTCGGATGGGCCTGGCTGGGTCAACTGCCCCGCCCGTACGCGCTGCTCGGGATGGCGCTGCTGCTGGTCGGGGTCGCGGTGGTGCTCGGCGGCCGGCGCAGCGAACCCACCGCGCTGCCGGCCGACCCGACACCGCTGGCCGACTGATCCCCGACACCGTGCCGCGACGACGTGAGGAACATGGACACGGGTTCCCTCCGCGGCGGGGTCGCCCGGCGTCTGTCCGGGTGAGGAGGGCGATCCGTTGACGACTGAGGACCGCGCCCGGGACGGCTTCGCCGACTTCGTCCGGGCCGAGACCGCCGGGCTGACCCGGTTCGCATACCTGCTGACCGGTGACCGGCACCATGCGGAGGACCTGGTCCAGGTGGCGCTGGCTCGCGTCGCAGTGCGCTGGGAGCGGATCGAGGATCCGCCCGCCTATCTGCGCCGGGTGCTCTGCACCCAGGCCGCCAGTTGGTGGCGCTGGCGGCGGGCCCGTCCGGCGGAGCGGCTGGGCGGGGCGCGACGCCGACCACGACGACGAATACCCCACCCACGACCAGCCCGCCCCGGATGAGCGGTCCGCCTGATGAGTGGAAGCGGGACACGTGGCGTGTGCGGCGGCCTGAAGGCCGCACACGCCACCGAACCCCGCCCGCACGCGCAAACTCCCCGCCGGGCGGTGCCGTCGCCCACCGTGAGGGCATGCACCGAGGCGACCGGAGCGGACTGCGCGCGTCGGACGGGAGCTGTCAGAGTCTGTCTGCCGCGCCGTGCGGCGCAGCGTTCGCGCTCGCACTCACACCAGCGGCCCGCCGCTATGAGTCGCGGTGAGTGGCGAACATCTTCACTTCCGTGGCCACCAGAGGTACCGTCCGCAGCCCTTCACACACGTCGGAGCCGCCGCCGACTCCGGCCGACGGAATCCCGCGATCGATTCCCAGCGAGTCCTACAGCCAAAACGAAGGAGATGCCCATGGCCCCACACGTTGACCTCACGCCACGAGCCGTCCTGGGAGGGACATGGCCACACGCCGTGACCAGAGATCACGTGCGAACACACGCCACCCGTCGCCGCCGACCCCGCCCACGCGGACAGCCGACGGCAAGGCCCCGACCGCGAACCCCGACTCCGAACCTGCCGTTCTCCCGGGGACGCTGTCGATGGCCCGCTACCTGACCGATCCCGACACCGAAACCGAGATTCAAGCACTGGCCGCCGAAGCCGGCCTTCCCACCGTCGACCAAGCCGCCACTCTCGCCCGCCTGCTGCGCCTGCACCAACCCGCACCGCCACGCGCCGCGTGAGCTGCGCCCGCCCCTACGGGGGCGGGCGCAGCTCGCCTCACCCCGAACGCTGGTCCCGTCCACATCGCGCGGCAGAGGGCGACCCCCGCGTCGCGGCCACACCACTATGCGAGTCCCGGACGCCCCACGCCGACGCGGGAACGCCTACCACCTGTCGCCCAAGCTGCGTGACCAGAAGACCGCGCCGAAGCAAGTCTTCGGCCGGCCCCGCCCCGGCTGCAACATCGTCAACCTCCACACTGCCAGCGGCGACCAGCTAGCGCGGCAGGGGGCGCTGGAGATCGGCCTCAGGATCCAAGATCGATGGTCGCGTACGGCTCCCACACGTACATCCCCTCGTCGCGGTTGAGGACGATGAGCTGACAGGAGTTGATCATTGCGTTCGCGCTGAGGTTCGGAGCGGAGGAGAGAGCCTCGATGAGCGGTGCCGCAGGGCCGTCGGTGTTGGTGTAGGCCAGGCTGAGGTGAGGGTTGTAAGGCTCGGCCGGCTCGGGTACTCGATCTTGTCCCCAGACGTCCGCGATGGCGGTGCGGATGGCGGCGCGTAGCTGCCGCACGGGCTCGACCGGGTCGACGGCGATCTGGATGGACTCGGGATCGATGTGGGGGGTGCCGATGGTGAGCTTGAAGGGTGCCAGACGCGCGCAGCGGTTCTTGGCGGCAGCCACGATGGCGTCGACGTCGTCGATAGCGACGTCTTGAACGAAGCCGATGCCCTGCATGGTGAGGTGCAGCCATTGGTTCGGGATGACATCAAGGCTGGGCTGCGAGGACAGCAGGGACCGGTACTGGTCGGCGAGTTCTTCGACCTCGGGCTGCCCGTCGAAGGTGATGTGCCAGGTGTAGAAGCGGGAGCCGATTCCCCAACCGGGTCGCCAGTACCAGTGGTTGCGGACGTCGGTGGCGTGCGGGACTGCCATGGGTTCTCCAGGTATCACGGAAGTTGGCGGGCGGCGCCGGTGGCGCAGAACTCGGTGATGGCTGCTTGGACACTGCGGGCCTCGATGCTCGTGCGCAGCGACGGGTCGCCGGCGAGACTTCGGCCGACGCCGCGCAGGCGGTGCACCAGCGGGTCGAGTCGCTGTTCGGGTGGCAGAGCGAGCACCGGAGACAGGACCGACACCGCGCCGTCGAGGCTGCCGGCTTTGAGGTGCGCTGCGGCGGCCCAGATGCGGATTTGCGCCAGTGTGCCGTACGCGACCGAGGGATCGGCGGCGGCTTCCGTGAGGGCGTGCTGGGCGTGCTCGATGGCGTTGGCGGCATCGCCGATGCGAAGCAGCACTGAACCGGCGTAGTTGTGTTGGCGCACCGTGCCGCAAGCTAGGAGGCCACCTACCGGGTCGCGGCTGGCATGTTGGCGGGCCTCCTCAGCCCGTTGCAGTGCCGCTCGGGCCGGCTCGGCAGCGCCGATCTCCGCCCACGCGTCGGCTTCCTGGCAAGCCAGCATGACCGCCGCGCTTCCCTCGGCGGCGTGGCCTAAGCCGCGTACGGCGGCGTTGGCCGCGTCCTCGAACCGCTGCTCCCACAGGTGAATCTTGCTGATCGTCGACAGGACCCAGGCGCGGAGCGTGTTGTCGCGGACGGTTTCAGCGCACATCCAGGCGGTGCGGGCCTGGGACTCGGCAGCGGCTGGGTGACCGAGGTCGCCGGCCATCCAGGCGAGCAATGTGCACAGGTAACCCGCCCAGGTGTAGAGCTCCCGAGTCTGGTCGGGATCCTGACGCCCGGTCTGCAAGAGGCGAAACACGCGATCCGCCAGGAGACCCGCTCGGGCGTAGACGATGACTGGTGGCTCATTCAGATAGTCGACAGCGATTCTGCGGGTGGAAGCGGCGACATCGTCAAGGGTGAAGGGCCCGACGTTGGAGGCTTGCGCCCATTCTCCGAAGCTGGCCGTACGTTCTGACACTGCTATCACCAATTCCGTCTCGTCCTGCAGAGCGCCGAGGTCCCACCGCAGAGGCTCAGTCATCGCGCCACGTGGTGCTGAGGCTGCGACGGATCGATTGGGCATCGGGGCGGCGTTCCGGCCGCTCAGAACCTCTCGGTCCGCGTCCGGCATAGCGGCCAAGTCGTCGAGGTCGACCAGACAGCTCGGTTCGGTCCCGAAGACATAGGCCAGGGCGTTCAAGGCGGCCAAGGTGGGTCGACGACCGCCGAAGGGCCACCGCTCGTAATCGCTGATCCGTGCCCCGGTGAACGTCGCCGAACCGGTTCCATTGGTGTTCAGCTTCTCTGCCACCGCGTCCTGGGTCCAACCGTGAGCCTGTCGAAAGGCATCCCGAGGACGCAGTCCAAAGCGTCGCTGCAGCTCGGCCGCGATGGCGGTCGGCGTCGCGCCGAATCCGGCCAGTGTCTGGCGGACGTGATCGCGCTGTGCCTTGGTGCCAGTCGTCCTCGCCATCGTCGGACACCTCCTCCGTGTGGCCTCCCGTCGCACGGTATCGCCGCTCTGGCCAGGTCCGGTACGGGTCCTGGCGAGGCCAACGGCCCTCGGCTGGGTAGATCCACCTCAGTTGATCAATATTCGTGCAGTTCACAGGCGCGGCCGGGTGGGGGAAATTCTCGCCACTCGTGGGGATCCATCTGCGTGGATGCGCTTGGCAAGCTTGCCGCACCGGATCACCGTCGGTCCGGACGTAGCCACCACCGGTGACTACATCAAGTCGCTGCCAAGCACCGTCAATCGGAGCGCCGCTGCCGTCAGGTTTCTCTCGGCCACCCGACAGACGTCTCCCCGCTCGTGCTTCTCACCCTCGTGAGGATCCTCATGACAGTTTCGAATGATCTGACCCGCTACGGCTATCGACAGGAACTCAGCCGCCAGCTCCGATCGCGGGACCTGGTGGCGTACGGACTGGTGTACATGGTGCCGATCGCGCCGATGGCGATCTTCGGCAGCGTGTACGCCGGCTCCGGGGGCATGGTCGCTCTTGCGTACGCGGTGGGTGTGGTGGCGTTGGTGTTCACCGCCTTCTCCTACGCACAGATGGTGAAGGCGTTCCCGATGTCGGGCAGCGTCTACAACTACGCCGGCCGGGGCATCAGCCCACCGCTGGGTTTCCTGGCCGGCTGGGTGATCCTGCTCGACTACGTGCTCGTGCCGGGACTGCTGTACCTCGTGGCGTCGGTGGCGATGCACGCCACCGTGCCGGCGGTGCCGGTGTGGGTCTGGCTGCTCGGGTTCGTCGCGGTCAACACGATTATCAACTCGGTCGGGATCCGGCTGACCGCGATGGTGACCCGGGTGATGCTGGTCGGCGAGTTGATCGTCCTGGCGGTCTTCCTCGCTGTCGCCGGCTGGGCTCTTGCCTCCGGCAAGGGCCGGTTCAGCTGGGACGCCTTCTACAACTCCGACACCTTTACCTGGTCTCTCGTCGCGGGGGCGGTGTCGATCGCGGTGCTGTCGTTCCTCGGCTTCGACGGCATCAGCATGCTGGCCGAGGAGGCCAAGGGCGGGTCCCGGCAGGTGGGTCGTGCGATGGCCGGCGTCCTGATCCTGGCCGGGGTGCTGTTCATCGCGCAGACCTGGCTCGCGGCGATGCTCGTCCCCGCCCCCGACGCGCTGCTAGCTGAGGGCGATGTGAACGGCACTGCCTTCTATGACGCCGCGGCCGTGGCCGGTGGAGGGTGGCTGGCCACCTTGTGTGCTGTTGCGACGGCGGTCGCGTGGGGGTTGCCAAACTCGATGGTCGCTCAGGTCGCCACGTCCAGGCTGTTGTACGCGATGGCCCGCGACCGACAACTCCCGGCCTTTCTGGCGAGGGTGTCGGTGCGCCGCAGCGTGCCGATCAACGCCACTCTGCTGACCGGCGCCGTTTCCCTCGCCCTCGGTCTGTACCTGGCGACCCGGGCGGACGGGATCACGCTGCTGTCGTCGCTGATCAACTTCGGGGCGATGGTCGCCTTCCTCGTCCTGCACGTCTCCGTGGTCGTGCACCATCTGATCCGCCAGCGCAGCGGCAACTGGTGGGCGCACCTGGTCATGCCCGGTATCGGGTTCGCCATCTTGGCGTACGTGGTGGTGAACGCCAACATCGCCGCCCAGCGTCTCGGCTTGGCCTGGCTCGCCCTCGGCGTGCTGGTCCTCGCCGGCCTCTACCTGACCGGTCGGCGGCCCGTGCTGTCCGGCATGGCAGCCACTGAGGCCGCCGGGCGCGACATGGCGCGGGTGTGATCGCGATGGACCAGTTCACCTACCGGCCCGCCCGCGACGAGCTGGCCTACACCTTCGGCGGGCGTCTCCCGGTCGCGCACGTCCACTCCGGGGACATCCTGCAGGTGCACACCGAGGACTGCTTCGGCGGCCTCGTACGGGGACCTGCGGACCTGCCATCGCAGGTGTGCCGCATGCCGTACCTGAACCCGGTGTCGGGGCCGTTCTTCGTCGAGGATGCCGAACCCGGCGACACCCTCGCCGTGCACATCGCCTCCATCGTCCCCGCGAGGGACTGGGGCGTGTCGGCGACGTTCCCCTACTTCGGGGCGCTGACCTCGACTTCGCACACGGCCACCCTGCAACCGCCGCTGGATGAGCGGGTGTGGGTGTACGACATCGACCGTGCTGCGGGGGTGGTCCGCTATCACGCCACCGAGAGCGAGCACACTGTCGACCTGCCGCTGGATCCAATGATCGGCACCATCGGCGTCGCCCCAGGTGGCATGGAGTCCCGGTCCACGATCGTCCCCGACTACTACGGCGGGAACCTCGACACCCCCGAACTCCGTGCCGGCACCACCCTGTACCTCGGGGTCAACGTGCACGGCGCGATGCTGGCCCTCGGCGACGGACACGCCCGACAGGGCCAGGGAGAGGCGTGCGGCGTCGGCGTGGAGATCGCCACCATGACGACCCTGGCGGTCGAGGTCATCAAAGGCGCCGACACCGCCTGGCCACGCCTGGAAACGGACACAGCGATCATGTCGGTCGGCTGCGCAAGGCCCCTGGAGGACGCCTACCGCATCGCCCACCAGGACCTCACCGCCTGGACCGTCGACCTGTGCGGCCTACAGACCCTGGACGCCTACCAACTCATCTCCCAAGCCGGGCGGGCACCCATCGGCAACGTCTGCGACCCCAACTACACCGTCCTCGCCGCCGTCGACAAGGCCCTGATTCCGCAATCGCTGCCCGCCTACCGCGACGCACACGCCCGGCTGCGGAACCTTGCCGGCGCTCGGGAGTAGGGACATCTGATGACCGCCTCGATACCCCAACTGCCGCTGCGGGATGAGCTGTTCCTACTCGGACACCACGACGACACCGGCCAACCCCACCTCCACCGCCAAGCGCTGGCCCTGGGCATGGCCGGCGGCGTCCTGATCGACCTGTTCCTCGCCGGGCGTATCACCCTCGATTCCTACGTCTACCGCCCGGCTGCGGACCGGTGGCTACGCCTCAACTCCGAGCAGCCGGTCGGCGACCTGATCGCCGACACCGCCCTCGCCGCGATCCACTACTCGCGCGCCACCCCGACCATGCAGGCGTTCCTGCGCAGCTTCGCCGACGACCTGTACGAGCGCACCCGCGCCGGACTCGTCGCCGCCGGGATCCTGCGCCACACCGCCCGCCGCCGCCTCGGCGGCCTGGTCCGCGCCGATGCCTACCTCGCCACCGACACCAAGTGGGCCGTCGTCGCCCGCTCCCGGCTGCGCTACCTCGCCGCCGGCCGCGAACCTCCCGACAACCACACCGCCGCCCTCGCCGGACTCGTCGCCGTCCTCGGCCTGGCCGACCACCTCTACCTCGACGACGACACCACCACAGTGACCGCGCACCTGAAGACCATCGCCGCCCAACACCACCGACCCATCCGGGAAATCACCGCCGCCGTCGACGCAGCAGTCGGTGACCTCGCCACCGCCACCTACCGATGACCGCCGAGGAGACAACACCACCGTGGACCCCAGCCTTCGTATCCGTGCCGCCCGCTGGCCAGACAGGCAGACCGTCGCCGCACTGATCGCCGACGCCCTACACCCCAGCCCGCTCGCCGCCTGGCTGGTGCCGGACCCGGCGCAGCGCCGCCAAGTGCTGACCGACGTCCTGGCGGTATGGGTGGAGCACGCGATGTTCTTCGGCGATGTACACCTCGCCGACGACCTCACCGCCGCCATCGTCGGCTTTCACCGCTACCGGCCGATCCCGCCGCCGGCCAACTACACGACCCGCCTCGTGAAGGCCGCCGGATCACATGCTGACCGCTTCATCGCCCTTGAGGGCCTACTCGCGCAGCAGCAGCCCACCGAGCCGCACTACCACTTGGCGTTCCTCGCCGCATCTCCAACCCATCAGCAGACCGGTCGCGGCGGTGCCCTGCTGGCTCACCACCGCGCCCGCCTCGACCGCATCGGCCTGCCGTCCTGGACCGCCGTCACCGCAGACGCGGAGCACCTGCTCACCCGCTACGGGTACACGCCCCGCCCGCCCCTCACCGTGCCGGACGGGCCGAGCCTGCGCCCCATGCGCCGGAACCTTCACCACGCCAGCAGCCCGACGCCGATCAATCCCACGCGACCGGTGGGCAACCGCTGGCAAGACCAGCACGCCTAACCCGTCCACCCCTCAACGGACAAAGGCTCAACCATGTCCCTCCATTCCGTCGGTGACTTACCAAGCGCCCCTGACCAGCAGTGTTGTCCAATGCTGCCCGGCTCAGACCTGATCATCAGTACGTTCGACGGCCGCCCAGAGGTTCCGCCAAAGGTTTGGGCGGTACCCCTTCATGTGGCATCCCGGCTCGCCTCGCACCATCGCGAACAATGGGCGGCGGAGACGATCTCCCGCGACCCATCCGCTGACGATCACGCAGTGGCTGACGCCAAAAGGTCGATCGACCGCCTCAACGCCACCCGCATCGCTCTCATTGGTGAGATCGACTCATGGGTCGAGCAGGTGATCCAGCCTCCAAGCGGGGCACCGTTGCACACCGAGACGATCGGCTCCGTGATCGACCGCCTGGCCATCGCCTGGGTTCGGTGGAGGAGATTCTCGGAGACCGCTCACCTGGGCCTGCGCGACGTCGATCCTCCGCTGGCGCTCCATCAGTTCACCGAACTCACCGAGGCCTTCGACACCCTTGTGCTCGACATCCATGAAGGCCGCCGCCGAGTTCCTCACTGGCGCACGCTGAAGAGCTATCGGGAGCCGCGATGAGGATCGCCGTCACCCTCAACGGCGCCGACAACGTCGGCAAAACCACGAACGCTCGCTGGTTGGCCTCGGCGCTGCCGGACGTCGAGTTCACCGGGACAGTCGATCGGTGGGACCGGCGATGGGCCGAGGTGTCCCGACGAGACTTCAGTCAGTGGTGGTTCGTCGACAGCACCACCGACGAACACATCGACCTCGTGTTCAGCTCCCACGCCGCGCGGAGCGCCGGTGGTGGTCCCTTGGCGTTGGAGGACCGCGGCTGGCCGATGCTTGTGGCGACCTGCGCGGCGACAGCGGCCGTCAAGGACGGCATATCCACCGCCGAGGCGCTCGCGCTAGTCGAGACCAAAGCGCGTCGCTACGCCCCTACACCCCGCCGCGAGCTGCACCTGCTGCTGCGCCACAGCGACCAGGCGGTAGCCGAGGCGCACCACGCCGTGGCGCGTGAGCCTGTGCCGGCCACCGAGCGTTACGTCGAGTATCAGCGGCGGCTGGCCGAGGCGATCGATCTTCAAGTCTATGCCGGGGAGTACCAGGCCATCGTGGTGCGCGGGGACCGCCCGCTCCTTGATGTGCAGCGTGAGGTCCGCGAGGCCGTAGCGCAACTCGACGTGCCCGTCGCCCCGCTCCCACCGGACCGGATCGAGCACCTATGGGTGCTCGCTGGCATGTCCGAGAGCGGCAAGAGCACGGTCGGCGAGTTGCTCCGCACGGAGCACACGGCCACCCGCCTGAAGATCGGCTACCTCATGCAGCTCGCCGCCGATCGGCTCGGGGTGGCCGATCCGTATCGCGAATGGGACGAGCTGACCCAGGCGCAGATGCTCACAGAAGAGATCCTGCGGTTCGCCGCGCTGAACCCAGGCTCGCACCGGATCAGCCTGGAGAGCGCCCACCGCTTCGACGCCACAGCACACCTCCGCAGAATCTGGGGCGAGCGCTGCGAGATTGTGTTCCTCCGCCTCCCGGACGGGCTTCGCGCGCAGCGCGCCACCGAGACCATGGAGTCGCTCTCCGCCCGCGACGCGATCAAGCAAAGCCGGGGCGGAGACCGCATCGCGTCGATCGCCGACACGGTCATCGATAACGGCCGCAGCCTGGCCGCGCTGAAGAGGGCGGTCACGGAAGTTGTTCACCGCAGGTCCGGGGCCCGGGTTCCACCACACGTCGACACGGCCATCCCTGAGGCTCTGCAACCGGTACTCGCGGACTGCGTCGCCAGACTGACCGATTCTGAGACCACGCTCGTCGCCGCCACCGGGAGCCTCGCCCATCAGGGCTGGCAATCGGGATGGAGCGACATCGACCTCCTTGTCGTACGCGACACGCTGCCATTGCACTGGCTCCAGACCAGGCGTGTACCCCAGAGCGGACCGGCGGGGGAGAAGATCGCGCTGTCGTCGTTCACCACCCGGGAAATGCTCACCGGGTCGGTCCCACCCCGAGTACTACACGCGCTGCGACAGATAGCCCACGACGGCCGCGGCCTGCTCTACCGCCGAAGCGACCTCGTACTCAACGCCTTCGACGCACCAACCGACGACCGCGCCTCACGCGGTGAACTGCCGCTCGTGGCGATGGTACTGCGGCGACTCGCCGCGAACCCCGAACCCGATGTCCGCGCTGTCTACAAGCACATCGTGCTGATCATGAAGATCATCCTGCGCGCCGACGGGCTGGACCTCGACGGCAGCGAGGAGGTCCGCCTCGCCTTCACCACCAGCCATCCGGACGCCGATGTCGACCTCCCGGCAGTGGCCGAGGTCAGCGGCGACCGGTGGCGACAGGACGAAACCCTCTCCTATCGGGTCCGTGGAGCCGCCGCCAAAATCCTCGCCTACCACGACGTGCTCGGCTGCTCGGTCGCGCCCAACACGCCCCAGACGGAAGGATCAGATCTTCAATGACCACCGCCTTCGACAAGGTTCTGCACGCCGAGCGAGTGACCCGGCTCGGGGTGGGAGACACCACTCGTCCGGTCCGCGTCGTCCACGGTCTCGATGGCATCCGCACCGACGTGGCCGCGGAACAGGTACTGGCGACGGGGCGAAGCCTGTGGGGGCGATGGTGCGAACACCCGGCGTACCGGCCGCACGATCTTCTCCTGGGCCTCGACGCCGGCGGCATCGTGCCGACGATCGCGGTGGCCTGGGCCAGCGGTAGCCAGTATCGGCTCGCCTGGAAAGTCAACCTCGACCTACCCGGGAAGCTCGTGTTCCACGAGCCCCATGCCCGGCGTCTTGAGGTCTTCGCCTACGGCGACTTCGAAGGACTGCGCGTCCTCATCGTGGACGACGAGATCACGACCGGACTCACTCTGGCCAACCTCGTCGAGGCGCTTCGCGCGGCCGGCGCCGACATCACTGGCGCGCTCTGCCTCGTCGAAGACACCGCTGGCGAGGGCCGACAGCTACTCGAGCGCAACGGGGTCCCGCTGTGCGTACTGACCACGCTGTGACCCTCGTCGAGGGACCGGTGCGCCACCGCGGCGGGCGGTACCTCGTCCGACGTGAACAGGCACCGCTCGGCCGGCTCCTGCCGTATCGCCGGGCCAACGGAGAGATCCCATCCCGGCGGGCACTCCTCGACGCGGTTCGTGAGAACGGGTGGCGCGTCGACTTCGGCTCTCGCGGACTCGGCGACCTGCTGCTCGGCCTCGCCATGGCACAGGCGCTTCACGACGCCACCCACGATCAGTTCGAAACCCTGGAGTACGCGGGCAGCCGGGCGGATCTGATCGCCCGGTGCACCCTTCCTGTCATGGTCGCGTACCGCGACGGGCACAAGTTGGGTACGCGCGGCAGCGACAACGCCTTGGAGTTCGACGCGGTGCCGGAATCGCCTCCAACACTGCTCGACCTCGTCGACGCCGACATGGTCGAGGTCCATGCCGCGCTGCCGATGCGCTACTACCTCGACATCGAGCAAGCCCTCGGCGTCAGGCTCCCCGCATCCGACGACCCATGCCCCAGGTTCCGGTCGACCGTCACAGCGCCACAGCCACTGCACGTGGTCTTCGTGGCCACGACAAGTCGCCCCGACCGCAAGGACTACGGCATCGATAACTTCAGCGCCGTCGCCGAACACCTGACGACCCGCCACTCGGGCGCCTGGCGCTTCAGCCTGGTGACACCACCGGGCCACCAACCTCCGGCACCCGTAGGGCAGATTGAGGTACTTCACGGACCAACGGCGGTCGACTGCATTGACCTCTTCGCCACCGCCGAGCTGGTCATCGGCAACGACACCGGCCTGACCCATCTCGCCGCGCTCACCATCCGACCGAACGGCACCCAGCCGCACGTGGTCGGCCTCTACGGACGACACGGCTACGCCAAGTGGATCACCGGATCGCCACACCACCACGCGGTGGCCACCCCGTTCTCGCACCTGATGTCGCTCGCCGACGCGTGTCCCGTGCGGGACCGCTACGACGACACCGTCTGGTCCACCGCGAGCGACCTTCGGGCCATTCCCGCCAAGGACATTGCCGACTTCGCGGGGCAGTGCGCCGGGTGGTGGCAACGATGATCCGGGTCGCCCGCTACCGCCGCTTCACCATGAACCGCACGTTCCACCTCGACATCGGCTCACACCGCCTCTTCGCCAAGGTGAACCCGAACCCGGTGGAGGCCGCCGCCGAAGCCGCCGGATACCAACGAATCCGCCACCACTACCGGGTACCAGGGCTGCATTCCCAACACCGCATCGGGCACTGGACCCTCACCCTCTACGACCGCCACCAACCAGATCTTCCGGACACCGGCCTGCTCCTCGACGCTCTCACATCGACCGACGCAGACAGCACGGCCAACCTCGGTCGCGGGCTAGACGCGATCTTCCAGCACTACCGCCGAACCATCGACGCGACAATCTGCCGCGTCCCCGCCTCGCGCACCAACGGCAAGCTCTACCGCGACCGGGTCCAGCCCCGCGGCAGGCTGGACCATTACTACGGCCACGACCCGATCGTGCTCAAACTGGCCGACGCCGACGGTCTCCGACCCACCGAGCTGCGAGAGACCACCCTCATGGTCAACGGACAGCCCCGACGGCTCGACTTTCCTGCCCTTGTCAGCGAGCTACGCGACGCCTTCCACCCCGACGAGCAGGTCTGGTCCGCGATAACCCAGGGCGACCCCACCGACTTCAACATCGGCCTCGACGCCGACAGCAGGCCCGTCTGGTTCGACTACGACACCGCAGGCCTCAACGCCCTGCCCGGCGAGATCGCCTGCTTCCTCTGGTACCAGAGACTTCACGGCGCCTGGCTCGTCCCGCACTACAACACCGCCGCCTACGCCGACCACGCGATGGCGCTCGCCGAAGCTGTCGAACCCACCGTACGGCTCAAGAGACTCTCCCACCGATCGGTCGGCATCGACTACCAGCACCAACCATCGCCGGCCCGGCAGCAAGCCATCACCCGATACCTCACGACGCTCGCCCGGCCGCTCGCACTCTCCGCCGCCACCGACCTACTCACCTGGATACGCCCATACATCGCCATGCGGATCCTCGCGGTCTACCCACTACAGCTCCTGGAACCCCGCGACGCCGCTCTGTCGCTGGGCCTGCTCGCCGACCTCTACGCACCCGACGCCGACCTGGAACAGATCCTCGGACTCACCACTCGTGCACCGACGGAGCCGCCCTCATGAGCCGCTCCATCGCCGTCATCACCGGAGCAGGCACCGGCATCGGAGCGGCCATCGCCACCCGGCTGTCCGCCGACTTCGACCTCGTCCTCACCCACCTCCAAGACGACGCCGACCTCGCTGCGGTCGTCGAGGCCGCCCGCCGCCACGGCGCCCAGACCCACACCGTCACCGGTGATCTGACCGCCGCTGACACCCAGACCGCACTCCGCGCTGCGATCGAGCAACACGCCACCCGGCTCGCGGCCCTGATCAGCAACGCCGGCGCGTACCCCCGCATCCCGTGGAGCCAGACGGACCCCGACGCCCTTCGCGACCAGCTCGAACTCAACCTCGTCACGCACGCCGCTGTCATCCGCGCCGTCACGCCGGCATTCATCGATAACAACTACGGGCGTATCGTCGCGGTCTCCTCAGTCATGACCCAGCTCGGACGCGTCGACCTCGCCGGCTACATCGCCGCGAAAAGCGGCCTGGAGGGACTCGTCCGCGCGCTCGCCCGCGAACTCGGACCCCACGACATCACCGTCAACACCGTGCGGCCCGGCTCGATCGAGGTCCCCGCAGAGCACAGCGTCGTACCCGACCACGACGCCATGGTTCGACGCCAGCTCGACCGACAGTGCATCAGGCGACGAGGCCAACCCTCAGACGTCGCCGCCGCCATCGCCTTCCTGACCACCGCGGAAGCGGGGTTCATCACCGGCCAAGCGATCAACGTCGACGGCGGCTGGCACCTGTCATGACCACCCTCTGGATCCGCCACGGAAGCAGCCTCGACGGAATCACCCGACCCCACGCCCATGCCCGACCCGACACGCCGCTCTCCGCGCGCGGGGCAGCACAGATTGCCGCCACCGCCCACACACTTCGTGACCGCCGTGTTCGGCCTGCGATCGTGTTGACCAGCCCGCATCCGCGCGCCGCCACAAGCGCGGAGATCCTGTCTGCTCTGCTCGGCGTGCCGCTCGCCGCTCCCAACCCGCTGTACGCCGAGTGGCGTGCTCCAGACTGCGTCCTCGGCAAAGGACCTGACGAGTACCCAGCTGAGTACCAGACCTGGCGCTCGGACCGACTCCGCGACCCGGACTCGGCCCTGGCCGGGGGCGAGAGCCTTACAGCGCTTTACAAACGGGCGATGGCAGCCGCGACTGTCCTCGGACCTCCGGTCGAAGAAAACACCAGCTTGATCGTCTCGCATCGAGTGCTCATCGGTGCCGTCGCGGCAATCGCCGCTGGCGCGAGTTGCCCCCAGGACGTGTTCCAAGCCGCGCGCCGGTTCACGCTCGCACCGGCAGGGATCTGGCCCGATTCAGGTCAACTCCGATAGCAACGCGTCAGTGTTCGCGAGGATGAACTCTTTCAGGGCCTCAGGCTTCAGATCCACCTCAGGAAGGCGGTCGACAGCTACTCGGTCGAGAACGTAGCCACCCCGGCCCGGATCAGTGAACTCAGGACCCGTGCGAGCACTCTCGTCTACCTGGGTGAGCCGGCAGGAGACGAAGTGCTGTACGGACACCCCATCCCCTGACGGCGAGCTGAACAAGAACACCTGGCTGAGCCGCTCTGCCTCCGCGCCTAACTCCTCCCGCAGCTCACGTCGCAGGGCTGCATCGAGGGATGCGTCCGTCGGCTCAAGGCCGCCACCGGGCGCAGTCCAGTAAGGGGCTTGGCCGGGCTTCGTCCTCTTGATCAACACGAGCTGATCGCGGTCGTCCCACAGGATCGCCCGCACAGACCGACGCATGACCTCACGCATGTAGACCCCATAGCAGTTACGAGAACCGGGCGAATCGAAGTTACCGCGAAGATTGTCGCACCTCGCTTTGAGCGGCGAACCTGCCGCTCGGTCTTGCTGCAGCACGCCTCACGGGTCAGGCCGTACTTCAGCCCTGTCACGATCGGAGCGTGCGCGGACGATCTGAACCTTCCACCACGCCCACTCCAAGATCCGGTCTGCGGTGTGCAGGAGGCCGTCGATAGGTTTCGCCGGCCTGCCGAGGCGGTGTGGACAGCAGTCTTACGATATCGGCACGCTGGCGGTCCGCAGCCCCGAAACCGTCCGGTCCGGTCGGGAGCTGACCAGCGCAAGCACCGCGACGGCACGCAGGGTCAGTGCGGCGTAATCGGCGCTCATGTTGACGGTAGGCCGCGTTGTCACGTACCAGCGGTGATTGCATCTCAAAATTGGCCGCCTCCTTTCACCCATGACTTCCCAGACAGGAGGGTCACTGCACCTTGGTGCCGTTTGAGGTTGGGCGGTAGGTAGTCGACAAGAGGTCAGGAACGTCGGCTAGGACGTCGTTAAGCAGCCTGATGACCTCGTCAGCCTCGTGCGCCTCCAAGGGCTGCCCGACGCGTCCGCTACGTCGGAGTATTTCGTCTAGGCGAGCAGCAAGAAGGTCTATGTTCGTCTTTTCTTCTGCGGTCACAAACTGTTCGATGACGCTGGCCAGATGCTCGTCGGTCAGATGGGCTGCAGCATGCGCGCGAGGGCTGTGGCGCAGCCGGTCTAGCACCGCGATCCAACGTTGGGTCAGTTGGTCGGTCCGCTGGGCTCGTCGCAGGAGTAACTCGTGCTCGCCTTCCTCCTGGATCCGTTGGAGGTGGATCGCTCGAAGTTGTTCACGTACCTCCGGGTCGAGACGGACCCTCACCTCGGGCCGGCAGCAAAGAACGATCCCCCGTCGTTCATAAGTGCGGTAGCTTCGCGAGAGTTCCCGGTTGAGGCGGTACTCGAGTTCGCCGGCCTGTTGCGGGTGAAAATGTCGTGCCAGCTCAGCACACTGTCTCTCAACATCTCTCCGTGCTAGGTCGGCAAACTGCAACGACCAGGCACCTAGCAGTTCTTCGCTCAGCTTTTCCGCGTGCCAGGTCAGCAGCACCTGGATCTCAAACGTGAAGACGAACCCGCGTGCCGGCACGATAATGGGCTGGGACAGCCGACGGCGTTGGCTGACGCTCTCCGGGACGGATTGCCGGATCGGCGGTGGCGGACCGGCGAGGAGGCGGCGCGCAGCGAGCCACAGCCGCCTCAGCCATGCTTTCAGGTCTCGCCACCTAAGGACGATGGCATTCGTAGAAGCAACAGCGTTGGGGGAGGTCATGGGAGCTCCTGAACTCAAGCAGCCGAAGCAAAATGGGATAGGGCACCGGCTCGTGATAGCCAGTAGGCGAACCGTGGCTGCACGCTCGGGTCGAGGACGAGATTCCGGAGCAGGGCGCGAAAGGCCTCGGCGGTCGGTGGGTATGCCCGGAAGGATCGCAGCCAGTGACCCAGTTGGCGCCAACCGTTCTCTGCAAGATCGGGATCCAAGAGGATTAAGCGCCAGATCGCCGCCACATCTTCTAAGGCTCGGGGCGATGCGCCTGCTAGCGAGAGCAACGGAAACTGGCCGGGAAAGTGAAGTTCCGACGTTGTCAACCGGCTGAACGCGCGACCGGCCGCGACCTCAAGGACGGAATCCTCACTTTGTGACCATTTCTTGAGTAGAACCAAGATCGGGGCATGGCCGAGATCTCCGGCCAGTCGAGCGACCGACTCCGTGACCTCGTGGCCGAGATAGCCGTGGGCGTTTCGAGCAACGTGGGTCAGGTCGTGCCATAATCGGTTGTGATTTGCGGTGCGGAAGCCCATAGACCATGCCTTGGCGGCTGTGTCGCGTTCGAATGCGGCGTGAGACCGGGCGAGGGAGGAGATTTCCACGCTCACACGGCTGCTGATCCGGTGGCTCGGTGATCTGTCGGGGGTCCCTGAGTTGGCAAGGTTGGCCGCAGCCACCAGCGCCGCCGCAGCCGCTCGGCGAAGGGCGGGCTTCCGGTCTTTCGCCCAGTTGCTGATCACGCTGCCATAAACTTGATCGAAGTCATGACAGGCGAACCCGGCAGCAGCGACTGCTGCGCAGTGCTTGAAATCCTCAGCGGGATGAGTGGCCAGCGCGTCCAACCACCCGATGAGTGCCGACCTACTGTTGTCGAATTCGTTCCAGGAAACGTCCAGAAGTGCCCGAACCATATCCGGCTCCACCTGCGCCATCCGGGTCGCCACGTCAGGCCGGAGCCGATCTGCTAGCTTCTCCTCGCCGTCCCAGTCGCCGGCAAGGTCGTCACCGAGCAGTGTGGGAAGGCTGTGTACCAGCGCGGGCCGGCCGATGGCGGGATGGGCGAAGAGCCCATCGAGCTTCTCTAGCAATAGCCCGGCCGCATCCGTCACGTGGGCGACCGGATGGCCAGAAAAGACTGCATAGGTGACTCGTAGCGCCCTGCGGTGCTGCATTTGGCGGTGTTGGTAGTCGCTGTCGGCGGTAGGCATCTCCAAGATGGCGCGTGCACGAACACGTCGCCGCACTTCTCCGGACGGAAGCAGTGCGGCCAGTTCTTCATTGCTTTGCGGAAGTCTGGTCGCGATAACTTCCGCCTGCTGTGCGCATTCTCGGGGCCGAGCCAACAGCGTCACGCCGCGGCGGAGGAGATCGTTTTTCAAGAGCCTCCGAGCGTAGCGGATCCCGCAGTGCCCGTCGCAGTGCTCATGGCCGTCAACACAGCGGCCATGGAGGTTATAGACGAGGTGCCGACGGAACACGGCTGTCGGATCGAAACTGCTTTTCTGAAACACCTCCGCGTGATGAAGCACGCCGTCTGGCACGTCTAGGTCGCGAACCAAAACTGCACTCGATTCTTGCTGCTCAAAGGTTCGCTCCAAAGCTCGGAGTAGCCCAGCAGTGGCGTTGGCGCCGAGTCGAATGATGTAGCCATGCCCCTTCTGCAGCAGATCCGCGTGATCTCGGATCTGCAAAGGATCGCTGGACTCGGGGAGCATGATCTCTCGAACGCGTTCTTGGCCGTGGCGAGCGACGAGTGCAGCGCAGGCAGTCGTCGAGCGCCCCGTGCCAACCGGACCTGCGAGGCCAACTACCGGGCTTCGACCCAAGCGTTGTGTTAGGTCACCGAAACATGCAGGCTTGACTAACGTGGCTACCTTGAGTTTAATCCTGCGAACGGGATCGGCACTTAGTCGAGCGCGATCGTCTTGGCCGATGTTGATGATGTTGCCGATGATCCGCGCATAGTCGCCATAGACCGTCGGTCCTTCGTTTCGGACGTCGTCGAACCGGAAGCGATTGCCCTGCCGTGGCATCCATGCTCTGAGCGTCGGATTGGACTGCATGAAGTCGGCAGAGTTGCCAGACTCGTCGATCTCCGCTGGATCCTCCGACTGGTCCTCTGCCTCTTTGTCCTCCTCACGGGCCTTGGTGTCGCGCAGATCGACGCCCGCCTCGTCCCGGTCATGCTCGGGTTTCCCTGCTGTTGCCGGCTGCTTCGAATCGTCCACCTCCGGCCCGGAGCCGGGCGTTTCCACACCAGGCCCTGCATCGACTGGTAACGGCTCGTCAGCGGGGGGACGGTGGGGAGTCACCGTTCTCGCTCCTCGTCGTCGCGCCACACCGCGTGTGAGCCGTAGGCGCGGCCGTGGTCGCCGTACACGGTAGGCCCGTTATTCGTGACGGTGCCAAAGTCGAACCTGCTACCGCCGGACGGACTTGCTGCTGATGGCCTCGTCTTTCCACCACTACGGCGAGCGTCGCCCGGACCATCAGCGGCGGGCACGAAGGGACCGCAGTTGATATTTTCGTCTGGCACAAACACCCAGGCCTCGTCCACGAAGGACTTCACCTCAACATCTACCCGACGGAAGCGGTCTGGCCGGATGCCGCTATAGGACTGGCAAACGACGTCGCGGTGAATTGTTCCTGATACGATTAGCGCTACTGCAGCGTCGGGGAATAAGCCCAATGCCTCCCGCGCAGGATCGGCATTGACCAGCCGAGCGGCTGTGACGACTGCCTTGCCGGCGAAACCGTTTTCCCCCCGTACTACCAGCCCCTGATGTAAGGCGACACGCATCCGGATACGAGCGTGGTCCGCGGCTTGCCGATTGTGGTCGCGCAGAACCCGGTCCATTGCCGGCACGAGTTCGGCAACGATCCTCGGCTCCGAGGTCCCAGGCGGAAAGATTGCGAACTCCCCGTCCCCGCTCGCCTGGGTGACCCAGCCACTCCGGTCCAGCCCGCAAAGCTTGGCAGCGTCTCGCATGATCTTTTGGAAGTTCCTCTGGGCATGGAACTGTCCCATGTCGTCGTTCCTGCTGTAGCTTTCCATGTCCACAAACATGATCAGCCGCCGGTCCGCCTGCGCTGCCGGTGTCATCTCGCCCCCCTCGTGCCTCGCCTTGCTTGCGAGACCATGTCACTTATAGCGAGGCGCGACGGTGGGAATGCCATCGAAGTACGGGTTTCGGGAATGAGGTTGTTGTCGTCTTTGCGTCAAGCCGTACTTCGAAGGGGTCTGGCTGAGACGCCACGGCTTGACTGATGCCATGAGCATCCCTCAGTTCCCGGTGTCATCCGGTACCGCCGACGTGGAACGAGCGTTGGCCACGGCTCGCATTCATCAAGACTCGATCCAGCACGCCGATACCAAGATCGCGAGGCTCGTTGGTGTCTACGGAGCGCTGGCGGGCCTCATCGCCAGTAGCCTGCCCACGCGATCTGAACTGGCAGGCACGCCAGGGCTGGGTCTAGCCCTTGGCCTCACCTGCGTCGTGTTCATCTGCTCGCTGGTCGCCGGTGCCCGGCAACTGGCGCTCGGCTTCCGCCCAGTGGTGACCGGACCAGAGGGACCGAACCGTTTCGGCTTTCCCGATCCTCAATCGCCACCCATCGCCCTAGTCGCTGGTCAGGAGAGCAATGAGGCGTGGCGGCTCGTGATGCTGCTCGGGCAGATCGCGTACGGCAAGCACTGTCGGGTGCGTTCGGCGCTTCCGTGGACCTTCGTTGCAGTCGCCTCGGCAACGTCATCGCTGGTCGTTGCTTCCTTCCTGTGACTGGCATGCCGCTGCTCGGATACCTTCTGCCGGCCGACTGCATCGACCAGAATGGTTGCTGTGTCGATGCAACCGCAACCAGGCCGAGCATCGCGACGTCCGACGGCGAACGGGGTGCTGACATGCAACACCACCAGGACCGACCACAGGGCCTGTCACCGTGGCCTCCGGGGTCCCTACTCAGCTACCTGACCCCGCCAGTCCGCACCGCGCTCCTTGCCATCGGTACAGCCGTTAGGGTGGAGCCGGGAGACCGCATCCTTCGCGAAGGCGACGAGGGTAGTCATATGGTGCTGCTCCGCGATGCGTTGGCGAAGGTAACTGTCAATATGTCAGATGGGCGTCAAGCCCTTCTAGCAATCAGGGTTTCGGGTGACGTCGTCGGTGAGATCTCGGCGCTGGGCGGCGCACCGCGCACCGCCACGGTCACCAGCTGCGGCGACGGGGTGGTCAACGTTATGCATCGGCGGGATTGGCATCCATTTTTGCAGGGTCACCCCGAGGCGGCGCTTGCGCTAGCGGGCACCACGGCTGCACGTTTCCGCTGGGCGAACCAGCGAAGGGTCGACTTCGCCTCTTACCCGGCGAAGGTCCGATTGGCTAGGGTCTTGGCAGAACTATCGGCCGCACACGGAGAGTCGGTGCCGGCCGGCAGAACTCTTGGCGTGATGCTGACTCAAACGGAGTTGGCGACCTTGAGTGGCGCAGCGGAGCCGACGGTGGAGAAAGCGCTCCGCGAGCTTCGGCAGGCCGGAGTTCTTGAGACGGGATACCGCCAGATCACCATACGTGATTTGGCGACCCTGCGGCAGGTGGGGCTAATGCCGAACGTGCGACATGGGTGGACCAAAGGCAGCTGAAGGGTTGGAGTCCAACCGACCCGTATCGAACGATGTCCGAGTGAAGGCGAAGCGCCCTCCCTGCCGCGTATCTTCTCTGGCCTCTTACGGTTCTTGACTACCGTGAAGAGCCAGACCCGCCACGCCCTCGGCCGACTCCGCGTACTCGCCCCCGAACTGGCCGAACTTGTCGGCCGTGACCCGCAGGAGGTGGCACGGTGACCGCCCGGCTCTCCGAAGCGCTGCGGCGCCTCGCCGACGACGTGCCGCCCGCGCGCGTAACCGGCGGGGTTCTTCGACGCGGCGCGGACCCGGCACCGCCGTCGCCGGGCCGCCGTCGCGGGAGCGCTCGCCGTCCTGGTCCTGCTCCTGGGCACCGGGTACGCGCTGCGCCCGGTCGCCCTGCCGATCCCCGCCGGCCCGAGGCACGACGCCCCCGGCCTGCCCACCAGACTCGTCGACCCGCCGCTGCGAACCGCCTCGGTGCGGGCCTCGGCACCTGGCACGGCGGCGATGCTCTTCGGCGGTCCCGCCGTGCGCACCGATTGGTTCGAGACCCGGATGGGTGTGCTCGCCGCGGACGCCGACCGCTATCGGGTGCTGGACGCCGGTTCGGCCGTCGCGGGCTTCGAGGCGATGCTGTCCCCGGACGGCCGGTACGCCTCGATCGGTGCGACACTGCTCGACCTGCGGACCGGGAAGCTCACCCCGGATCGCACGGGCGGCTACCCGCTCGCGTTCGCGCCGAACGGGGAGCGTCTCGTCTACGCCGAGGACGACACGACGTTCACCCCGCCCAACAGCTACGGCACCCCGTACGTCGGTGTCTACGACCGCAAACTCGGCGCGGATGTGCTGCGGGTGCGGGTCGGGACGGCCTGGATTCCGCCCGGACGCACGGCCGCGCTCTCGCCCGACGGCGGGGAGTTGGCCCTCCAGGTCCGCGACGAGGTCTGGCTCACTCGGGTGGCCGACGCGGGCGCCGATCGGGTCGCCGAGCCGTACCGGAAGCTGCCGCTCGCCGGCGGCCGGCTCGCCGGGGCCGGGTCCTGGTCGCCGGACGGCGGATCGGTGGCGGTCCTGGATCGGTCCACCTGCGACGACTGCCCGGTGCCGTCCTTCCGGCGCACCTGGACGCTGGCGTTGCGATCCACCGTCGACGGTTCGCCCGTGGCCGGTGCCGCGTTCCCCCCGCTGCCTTCCCGCACGTTCGTGCAACTGCTCGGCTGGCGCTCGGCCGAGGAGGCGGTCGCGTTGGTCGGGGTGCCGGGGCCGGCGGCGGTGGACCGCCCGGACGACCACGACGTGGCCTGGGAGCCGTATCACGAGCCCGGAACGGAGGCGGTGGAACTCGTGGCGCTGCGCCGGGGCGCGCTCGCGCCGGAGGTGCTCTTCCGCACCCCGGAGGGCATCACTGAGCTGTCGGTCGCCGCCGACCTGGCGATCGACGGGGCGGTACGCGAATCCGGTCGCCCCGACTACGGGCCGCTGCCGTTCTGGGCGCTCGCGGCGGGGTTCGTGCTGGTGGTCCTGGTGGCGCTGCCCGTGCTGGGGTGGCTGCGGCGGTGGCGCGGCCGCCGTCGCCGGCCTAGCCCTCGTGCACCTCGATGACGCGGGTGGCCGGGGCGGCCTCGCCGAGGGCGGTGCGCAGGGCCGCCCGCTCCGGGTCGACCAGGAACGACTCGTAGCCGGCCCGCCCGTCGAAGGTGATCACGTGCACCTCGGCCCGCCCGTCCGTGCCGCGCAGCCGTCGTTCCAGCCGGCCACCGTGCCGGTCGAGCAGCGCCAGCACGGTGTCCTCGTAGCGCTGCCCAGCGGCCTCGGCCCCGGCCGGATACTCGACGACTGCGACAAGGGTCAGCATGACGCCACGCTATCCGTCGATGCCGACGGCCGTGGCGCTGGCTTCCCAGAGCAGGGCCGCGAGCCGCGGGTCGGCTGCCTTGCGGTACGGCCGGCGTGGCCGGCGGTTGTAGTAGTACGCCCCGTTGATGAGCCGGGCCGGATCCTGGTTGGCCAGCCAGACCAGCGTTTCGGCGCCCTTCTCGGGGCTGCGGAACGGCAGGAACCGCATGCCGAACGCGACCATCCGGCTGTCGTTGGCGAACCTCGTACGCACCACGCCGGGGTGGAAGCTGTGCGTGGGGATGTGCGGCCAGCGGCGGGCCGCCTCGGCGGCGAACAGAATGTTGGCCTGCTTGCTGGTGCCGTACGCGGCCATCGACCGGTAACGGCGCAGCGGCTTGTTGAGGTCGGCCGGGTCGAGCCCGCCGTAGCGGTGCGCGCCCGAGGCGGTCACCACTATCCGGCCCACCCGGTCGGCGAGCAGGTTGGTCAGCAGGAAGGGGGCCAGGTGGTTGGCCTGGATCGACAGCTCGAAGCCGTCGACGGTGGTGAGCGGTTGGAGCGCGATGGCCCCGGCGTTGTTGGCCAGCACGTCGATCCGGTCGTACGCGTCGCGCAGCCGCTCGGCGAGCCCGCGTACGTCGTCGAGCACGGCGAAGTCGGCCCGGAACAGCTCGGGACGCTCGCCCGAGGTCTCCCGTACCCGTTCCGCCGCGGCCTGCAGGCGGGCCGGATCCCGTCCGACCAGCACCACCTGGTCTCCGCGGCACGCGAAGCTCACCGCGGCGGCCAACCCGATGCCGGAGCTTGCCCCGGTCACCACCACCAGCCGACGCCCAGTGAGATCTTCCACAGGTCCATTCACCCCGGTCATGGCGCGAGGTTACCGTGACGTCACCACGCCCTTTGGGATCGTTAAGTTTTCTTCGGAGTCAGGTGGCGTCGGCGTGCTCGCCGATCGCTGGAAGAGGAGCGCATTCATGGCCGCAGTCGGTCGTCCCCGCCGGTCCTGCCTCGCCGTGCCGGGTTCCAGCGTCAAGATGCTCGGCAAGGCCCAGGGTCTCCCCGCCGACCAGGTCTTCCTCGATCTGGAGGACGCCGTGGCGCCGCTGGCCAAGCCGGATGCGCGCAAGAACATCGTGGCCGCCCTCAACGACGGTGACTGGGCCGGCAAGACCCGGGTGGTCCGGGTCAACGACCTGACGACCCCGTGGACCTACCGGGACGTCATCGAGGTGGTAGAGGGCGCCGGCGCGAACCTGGACTGCATCATGCTGCCGAAGGTGCAGAACGCCGCCCAGGTGCAGTGGCTGGACCTGACGCTCACCCAGATCGAGAAGACGATCGGCCTTGAGGTAGGCCGGATCGGCATTGAGGCGCAGATCGAGAACGCGGCGGGTCTGGTCAACGTGGACGCCATCGCGGCCGCCTCGCCGCGCGTGGAGACCATCATCTTCGGCCCGGCCGACTTCATGGCGTCGATCAACATGAGGTCGCTGGTGGTCGGCGGCCTGATCCCGGACTACCCGGGCGACCCGTACCACTACATCCTCATGCGGATCCTGATGGCCGCGCGGATGCACGACAAGCAGGCCATCGACGGCCCCTTCCTGCAGATCCGCGACGTCGACGCGTTCCGCGAGGTGGCCAAGCGGTCGGCGGCGCTGGGCTTCGACGGCAAGTGGGTGCTGCACCCGGGCCAGATCGACGCCGCCAACGAGATCTACCAGCCGGCCCAGGCCGACTACGACCACGCCGAGCTGATCCTCGACGCGTACGAGCACTACACCTCGGAGGCCGGCGGCAAGCTCGGCGCGGTGATGCTCGGCGACGAGATGATCGACGAAGCGTCCCGCAAGATGGCGCTGGTCATCGCCGCCAAGGGCCGCGCCGCCGGGATGAGCCGTACCTCGTCGTTCACCCCACCGGCGCAGTGACGCCTCGGGCCGGGTCGGTAGCCGCCCGCTGCCGACCCGGCCTACCAGCCGGCGGTACGCGGACCCGACGACCGAGTCAGTAGCTGCTGTCGCTGCCGGCGCCCGTCGTGACCGCGAAGACGATCGCGACGACGTAGAACGCGATCGCCAGCACCATCAGCGCGGTGACGATCCAGCCGACGATGATGCCGGCCTTCGCCATTCCCTCGCCGCCCTCGCCGCTGACCCGGATCTGCTTCTGCGCCACATGGCCGAGGATCGCCCCGATCGGCGCGGTGATGCCGCAGGTGGTCAGGCCGGCCAGGGCCAGCACGAGCGCCGCGATGGCCAGCCCGTTGGTCTTCGGCGGTGGCGGGTACCCGTAACCGGGGTGCGGCGGGTAGCCGGGCGGCGCGTACGCGCCCGGCGGCAGCTGCCCACCCGCGTACGGGTCGACCGGCGCGTACGGGTTTGCGGGGCTGGGTTGGGTCGGTATCGGCTGGCCGGCCACCAGGGTCGGGTCCGGCGGCGCGCTCGACGGTTGAGCCGACCAGGTGGGGTCGGTCCAACCGCCGGGGGGTGGGGGATTGGTCATGCGAACTCTCCGTCGGCTCGGGTGCGCCGTCAGAGTAGCCAGGGGTGCCCAAACCCGATGCCCCCGCTACCGGGTGCCGCGTTGCTCGGGCCGGTCGTAACGGGCAGGATCCCTGGCATGGCAATAGACGCGCGCGCCGCGGACCGTTCCGGCAGCCGACCGCGACGGGACGTGAGCCGTCCGGGTGCGGGCCGCCGCGGTCGGGCGGCCACGCCGGCCGGCGCACCCGGCCCCGACGAACCGGTCGCACTCGCGGACCCGGTGACCATGCGGCTCGACGGTCGGGTCGCCCTGGTGACCGGGGCCGGCAGCCCGGACGGCATCGGCTACGCCACCGCCCGGCGGCTCGCCGACCTGGGGGCGCGGGTGGCCATCGTCAGCACCACCCGGCGCATCCACGAGCGGGCCGGTGAGCTGGGGGCGACCGGGTTCGTCGCGGACCTGACCGACGAGTCCGAGGTCGGCGCGCTGGCGGACGCGGTCGCCGAGCAGTTGGGTGACGTCGAGGTGCTGGTCAACAACGCCGGTCTGGCCAGCCGGGCCAGCCAGGGGGTGCTGCGCCCCGTCGCGCAGCTGACCTACGACGAGTGGCGCGGCGAGATCGACCGCAACCTGTCCACCGCGTTCCTGTGCAGTCGCGCGTTCATCGGCGGGATGGCCGAGCGGGGCTGGGGGCGGATCGTCAACCTGGCGGCCACCGCCGGGCCGGTCAACGCTCTGCCCACCGAGGCCGCGTACGCCGCCGCGAAGGCCGGTGTCGTCGGGCTGACCCGTGCGCTGGCCATGGAGATGATCGCCGACGGGGTGACCGTGAACGCGGTGGCGCCCGGCACCATCTACACGGCGGCGTCCACGATGGCCGAGATCAAGCAGGGCCTGGGCACACCGGTCGGTCGGCCGGGCACCCCGGACGAGGTAGCCGCGGCCATCAGCTTCCTCTGCTCGCCGGCCGCCTCGTACATCACCGGCCAGATGCTTGTGGTGGACGGCGGCAACAGCGTCCGGGAGGCGCGCTTCCGCTGATCGGCCGGGCGGGTCAGTAGCCGCCGCTGTCACCGGTGCTGCTGAAAATGACCAGCGCCAGCCAGCCGCAGCAGGCCAGCAGGGTCAGCGCGGTGAAGGCGTAGCCGAGGATCAGCCCCCAGGTGGCGAGCTGGTCGCCGTCCTCACCGCTGGTGCGGATCTGTCGCTTGGCCACGTGGCCGAGCACGGCGCCCGCCGGGGGGAACACGAAGGCGAACACCAGCGACAGGATCGCCAGCACGTTGGTGCCCCGACCGGGTCCGGACGGCGGCGGGCCGTACTGGCCGTAGGGGCCCTGCGGCGGGTACGGCGGCTGCTGCCCCCAGTGCGCCGGCTGGTGCGGCTTCTGCTGCTCGTACGGCGACGGCTCGTCGGCGGGGGGCCCGTACGGCGAGCGTTCCGGCGACCCGAACGACGACTGGTCCGGCGGCGGCGGGTACGGCGACTGGCCGGCCGGCGGTGGCGCGTACGGCGACTGGTCCCGGGGTGGCTCGTAGGGTGACGGCGGCGGCTCGTCCCCCGGGGGGCCCGACGGTGGCGGGTAGCTCACGGCTGTCCTCCTCCTGCCGGTGCCGGAAAAGTCCTTCTTGCCGGACGGTACCCGCAGCGGTGAACCTTTTCACAGCGGTTGTGTGGACTGGTCACCTTGGCCTTGCCGACCCGGAGGCCGATACTGACCGAGCGTTCAGTTACCCATGAGTAGTGCGCTGATCCCCGGAGGCTGAGATGGCCCGACTCGCCCAGACGCCCGGCCTGACCGATGTGCAGCGATCGATCCTGGAGACCGTCCGGGAGTTCGCCGACAAGGAGATCATCCCGCACGCCCAGCGGCTGGAGCACGCCGACGAGTACCCCACCGACATCCTCGACGGGATGCGCGAGATGGGGCTGTTCGGCCTCACCATCGACGAGGAGTACGGCGGGCTCGGCGAGTCGCTGCTCACGTACGCCCTCGTGGTGGAGCAGCTGTCCCGGGGCTGGATGTCGATCTCCGGCATCGTCAACACCCACTTCATCGTGGCGTACCTGATCTCCCAGCACGGCTCCGCCGAGCAGAAGGCCCGCCTCCTGCCGAAGATGGCCACCGGCGAGGTGCGTGGCGCTTTCTCGATGTCCGAGCCGGAGACCGGCTCCGACGTCTCGGCGATCAAGTCCCGGGCCGTTCGCGACGGCGACAGCTACGTGCTCAACGGGCAGAAGATGTGGCTGACCAACGGGGCGTACTCCTCGGTGGTGGCCACCCTGGTCAAGACCGACACCGGCGCCGAGTCGGTGTACGGCAACATGAGCACCTTCCTGCTGGAGAAGGAACCGGGCTTCGGCGAGACAGCCCCCGGCCTCACCATCCCCGGCAAGATCGAGAAAATGGGTTACAAGGGCGTCGAGACCACTGAGATGGTGCTCGACGGGGTGACCGTGCCCGACTCGGCCATCCTCGGCGGCGCCGACAAGGTGGGCCGCGGTTTCTACCAGATGATGGACGGCATCGAGGTGGGCCGCGTCAACGTGGCCGCCCGCGCCTGCGGCATCTCCATCCGCGCCTTCGAGTTGGCCGTCGCGTACGCCCAGCAGCGCAAGACCTTCGGCCAGCCGCTCGCCAGGCACCAGGCGATCGCGTTCAAGCTCGCCGAGATGGGCACGAAGATCGAGGCCGCGCACGCCCTCATGGTCAACGCCGCCCGCCTCAAGGACGCCGGCCAGCGCAACGACGTCGAGGCCGGGATGGCCAAGCTGCTCGCTTCGGAGTACTGCGCGGAGGTCGTGCAGGAGGCGTTCCGCATCCACGGCGGCTACGGCTACTCCAAGGAGTACGAGATCGAGCGGCTGATGCGCGAGGCCCCGTTCCTGCTCATCGGCGAGGGCACCTCGGAGATCCAGAAGACCATCATCTCCCGCGGCCTGCTCAAGGAGTACAAGCTCTGAGCTGCCCCTGATCCGGCTCGACGGCCAGCTCCCGCGATCGGAACCGGTAGTCCTCGAGCGCGGCGATCAGCCGGTCCTCCGGCACCGCCGTGTCCCGGCCGCCGACCACCGGCGCCGGCCGCAGCGACTGCCAGACCGCCGGCCGCAGCCGCACCCCGTTCAGCCGGCCGTCGCGCCGGTGCGGGCTGACCCGGTCGATGTTCGTCCAGTCCACGATCTGGCGGCCGTGCCGGATCTCGCTGGCGGTCAGCGCCAGCCTTCCGGTGAAGCGCGTCTCCTCGTAGACCCCACGACCGAGCCAGGCCGCGACCCCGACGGCGAGCACCGGCCGCGTCAGTTCGACCCACCGGCCGTGCGGGGGCAGGCTGGCGATCAGCCACCCTCCGATCGCGAGCAGCGTGGTCGCACCGGCCGCCAGGTCGACCCACCCGGCGAGCGACCGGCGTGCCACCAGGCCCGGTTCGACGGCGTCCAGGCCGGAGGCACGCTCCCGCCAGCGCAGATGCCCGGTCCGCCGTGGCCACCACCGCCCGGTCAGCCACCGCATGCCGATGGCCGACCAGACCGCCAGGCTGGCGGTGGACGGGTTGATCCGAGGGGGCGCAAGCAGCCCACCGGCGACCCCGGCCGTCACCACCAACCCGGCCGTCAGAGCCAGGATCCGGCGCGGCCAGAGCCCGTCGCCCAGCGCCGGTACGCGGCCGCGCCGCGGGATGACCATGCCCGCAGCGTACGACCACCGGGAACCCAGTGAAGCGGGTCAGGCCGGCGGCGCGCTCGACGACGAGATGTTCGTGCCAATGCCGGCCGCTCACGTCGTGCCCACCGGCCTGTCGACGGCTTCCGGTCCGTCCGGCCGTCGGCCAGCCCGTCGGACCGACGCGGGATCAGCCGAGCCGGGTCAGGCCGGCGGCGGCGCGCTCGACGATGAGGCAGCGGTCCTCGACGTAGTCCATCCCGGCCGCCTCGGCGATCCGTCGCGCCTCGGCCGAGACGATGCCCAGTTGCAGCCAGACGGCCGGAGCGCCGATCGCCGCCGCGTCCCGCACGACCTGCACGGCGTCGGCCGCCGGCCGGAACACGTCCACCAGATCCACCGGGTGCGGGATGTCGGCCAGCGTCGGGTACGCCCGCTCGCCGAAGAGTTCGTCGACTGTCGGGTTGACCGGGATGATCCGCCAGCCGTACTGCTGCATCTGCAACGGCACGCCGTGCGCGGCCTTGCGCGGGTCGCGCGACGCGCCGACGACGGCGATGACGGCGGAGTCGGCGAGGATCTGCTGAGCGGTGCGCACCCGCCGACTGTAGCGCCGCCTGCTGGCTAGAGCAGGGTCAGCTGCTCGGCGGCCGGCGGTGGGGGCGGCTCGGGCAGCCGACGGTTGTCACCCACTTCGCCCCGGTGCAGCCCGTGGCGGCGGGCCGCGATCCGCACCCGGGCGGTCAGCTCCCGCTGGTACGGCTGCGGGGCGTACGCGCCGGCCCGGTAGAGCTCGCGGTAGCGGGGCGCGAGGTGCGGGTGCTCCCGAGCGAGCCACTGCGCGTACCACTCCCGGGCGCCTGGGCGCAGGTGCAGCGCCAGTGGCGTCACGCTGGTCGCCCCGGCGGCCGCGATCGCCGACACGGTGGCGTCGATCGACTCGTCGCCGTCGCTCAGCCCGGGCAGGATCGGCGCCATCAGCACCCCGACCTCGAAGCCGGCGTCGGTGAGTCGGCGGACCGCGTCGAGCCGGCGGCTCGGGTGCGGCGTGCCCGGCTCGACGCCACGCCAGAGCTGCTCGTCGACGAAGCCCACCGAGTAGGAGATGCCGACTCTGGTCACCTCGGCGGCCTGGCGCAGCAGCGGCAGGTCTCGCAGGATCAGCGTGCCCTTGGTCAGGATCGAGAACGGGTTGGCGAAGTCGCGCAGGGCCGCGATGATCTGCGGCATCAGCCGGTAACGCCCCTCGGCCCTCTGGTAGCAGTCCACGTTGGTGCCCATGGCCACGTGCGCGCCCCGCCACTTCGGCGCGGCCAGCTCCCGCCGTACCAGCTCACCGGCGTTGACCTTCACGATCACCTGCCGGTCGAAGTCCGCACCGGCATCAAGATCGAGATAGGTGTGGGTGTTTCTGGCGAAGCAGTTGTGGCTCACGACTCCGTCGGCGATGAAGTCGCCGGTGCCGGTGGTGATGTCCCACAGCGGCAACTCCAGCCCGAGCGCTTGAATGTCGACAACCCTGAGTGCGGCCTTGCATTTCAGAGCGGCACCCGCGATCGAACGCTTGCGAGTGATGGCCGGGTCGGTCAGGTGGAAGAAGCGCAACCGCGCCGGGAGACCGCCGGTCAGCCGTACATAGCGCAGGCGGTTCGTCCGCCTCCGGTCCTCGAGGACGGTGGCGAATCCAAAGGCGCGCAGTGCTTCCGTCGTGTGGCTGAGGACCTGATCGTCGCAGTTGGCGATTCTCAGGATGCCCTGGCTGCAACTGCCTTCGGCATCGAAGATGCCAGCAAGGAACCCTCGTTGCCAGTCAGGAGTCGAATGCTGCGGCCATTGGACGATCTCCCTGATTGCATCGACCTTCTGCTTTCCCGAGGCGCGGATCGCCTCCATCGGCCGCCGGTCGGGCCTGGCCTGGCCAAAGGAGGTGCGGCTTGTGTCGACGCCCTCTTCCTTCAGATACCGCTCGGTACGATCGAGGGCCTCGCTGTCCGCGAGCGCCAAGCGGAACTGGTGACTCCAGCTCCTGCCTGTGGCGTAGGTGCCTATGGTTCCGTCGCCGCGCACCATGCCGCAGAGATAGCCGCGACGGTAGTCGTGGGAGGCCTTCGGAGTTGTCTCGAACGCCCCAGTGCCGATCAGGCGACTGTTGGTGGTGAGGTAGGGCCGTTGATCGGCGCCGAACATGCCGCCGGTGATGTGTTTCCAGCCTCGCTCCGTCAGGAAGCGGTGGTCCCCGCTGGCGACGAGCGTCGTGCCGTCCTCCAGGGTGACGCGATAAGCCGGTTTCACGGTGGACCACTTGTCGAGGACGGTGGTGACGACGTATCGGCGGTAGGCGCCGCGTCGCTCGGTCCCGTAGATGCGGTCGCCCGACTCCAGCTCGCTGATCGGTTTCGTGCGTCCGTCCGCCATCAGAATGGGGGTGTCGCCCGATACGCAGTAAACACAAGCATGACTGCATCCTCGGTACGGGTTGATCGTCCACTCGAAGGGCACGCGGGACTGGCCGGGCACCCGGTTGAGGATGGACTTGGCCTGCACCTCGTGAAAGGTCATCCCGGCGAACTCAGGGGTGTCGAAGGTGCGCACGATGGCGCCGGGCAGCGCCAGCGGCAGGGGTGGCGTCGCTGGCGCTGCCCGCTCGGGGTCTCCCTCAACCGGGGGAGCGGTGAGGTTGTCCCAGCGCATGGCCACTATTCGAACACGTGTACGAGGCACGCGCAAGTGACTCGCCGGACACCGGAGCCCACCGGGCGGTCGCGCGGGGGAGGATGGACGCCATGGAGAGGTCGACCTTCGTCTACGACGGGGACTGCGCGTTCTGCACGAGTTGCGCGGAGTTCATCGAACGCCGCATCCCCACCGCCGCCCGGGTGGTGCCCTGGCAGTTCGCCGATCTGGACGCGCTCGGCCTCACGGCCGCCCAGTGCGAGGAGGCCGTGCAGTGGGTCGGCGCGGATGGCTCACGCGCCGCCGGGCCGGACGCCATCGCGAAGTTGCTCGCCGCGAGTGGTCCGCTCTGGCGGGTCGCCGGAGCGGGGCTGCGGTTTCCGCCGGCGCGCGCCGTGGCCTGGCCCGCGTACCGCTGGGTGGCGCGCAACCGGCACCGGCTCCCGGGCGGCACGGCGGCGTGCTCGCTGCCGCAGGAGGCCCGGGAGCGGCTCTACGGGCCGGCCGGCCGCCCGAGCGCCGGGGCCTGATCCCCGAGCCGCGCCGGCTCCGTGCCGGCGTCCGCCGGGGCCTGATCGCGTGGTTCGGGGTCGGCGTTCGGTGGGGCCGGCTCCGGCGCGTCCGTCGGTGCGCCGGGGGTCTCGCGGCCGGTCAACCGGCGGGCCCAGACCAGCGGGCGGACCCGCTCCAGCGGCAGGAAGCTCGTCATCGCGGCGAGGTGGGGTGCGAACGAGATCGTGATGGTCGCGATGGTCACCACGTGGAACGAGTAGAAGAAGCCGACCATGGCCAGTCGCCAGCGGGCCGGCAGCAGGAACACCACGGGGCTGAACAGTTCGAAGGCCACGATGCCGAACTGGGCGACGATCAGCAGGTACGGCACCTGGGCGATGAGGTCCGCCAGGTCGGTGCCACGTCGGATGATGGCCCGCGCCAGCACCGAGCCGGTCAGCCAGTCCAGGCCGCCGAAGCGCAGCTTGGCCCAGGCCGCCAGGAAGTACGTGCAGATCACCGCGATCTGGGTGACCCGCAGCGCCCAGCCGCCGGCCTCGGTGCGGGTGGTGTCGCCGTGGCGGGCCCGGCCGGCGGTGGGCAGCACGGCCAGTGCGACGAGGAGCCCGAACCGGTCGTGGTCGACCTTTCCGTAGCTCATCGCGATGATCATCCACTCGAGGTAGAGCGCGCAGACCGACCAGCCGAGCAGCCGGGGCGCCCGGCCGGTCGCGGCGAGCAGGGTGAGCAGCAGCAGCACCCAGAAGATCACCGCCACCACCGTCGGCGTCGGCGTCGGCAGCGGGAGCAGCCGGCCGATCAGCAGGGGCTGGTACAGCTCACCGGGCACGCTGGCCCTGGTGCGTACCCATGGGGTGAAGACCACCAGGTCGGCGGCGACGAAGAGGTAGATCAGGGTGCGGAAGGCGGCGATCCGGCCGCGCGGCACCGCCTCGGTCAGCCAGCCGCTCATCGGGAGACCTGCCAGCGGACCACGGTCTCGTCGGTGTGCTGCCCGGTGGGTCGGCCGGCGCGGATGCCGTGCCAGCGGATGACGATGCGGACCTCGACCAGCGCCGGGGCGTCCGGGTGGCGTTCGGCGTACGCGTCGGCCACCTCGGCGAGCAGCGTCGGGTCGGCTGCGTACCGGTCCTGCTGGCCCTCGATCTCGGCGCGGCGGATGCCGGTGGCGCCCTGGTCGAGGTCGACCACCGCGCCGGCGCTGTTCACCCCCTCCACGCGGGTGTCCGGGGCGGGGGCGTTCGGCGGGTTGGAGGTGGCGTACATCCGGAACGGGCCGAACGGAAAGTCGTCGTCGCTGCCCCAGAAGGTGCCGAGCAGCAGCAGGACGAGACCGAGGGCGGTCGCGCCCAGCCGGGTCGCGCGCCCGCGGGTGGTCAGGGTCTCCATCGGGTCGTGACGATACGGGATGTACCGGCCGTGCGGGGTCCCACCGATGGCCAGTTCCGCCTGCCCAGGTCGATGATCACGCGCCGGTGCCCGGGTACGACGAAGGGCCGGACCCGACCGGGCCCGGCCCTCGCGCGCCGTCACGGGGACGGCTCAGTGGTTGTGCTCGGCCAGCTGCTTGCGGACGTCGTCCATGTCCAGCGCCTCGACCTGCTCGATCAGGTTCTCCAGCGCGGACTCGGGAAGCGCGCCCGGCTGGGCGAAGACGATGACGCCGTCGCGGATCGCCATGATCGTCGGGATCGACCGGATGTCGAACTTCGCACCCAGCTCCTGCTGGGCCTCGGTGTCGACCTTGCCGAAGACGATGTTCTGGTGCTTCTCCGAGGAGCGCTCGTAGACCGGGGCGAACCGCTTGCACGGACCACACCAGTCGGCCCAGAAGTCGACCAGGACGATGCCGTCGTTGCCGGTCACCTCGTCGAAGTTCGCCGAGGTCAGCTCAACGGTTGCCATTGCACTCTCCGATCACCGCGGTTTGTCTGCGTCCCGTAGAACCAGGGCTGACCGTATCGAATTCCCGGGCCGTCCAGCACGAAACGTGCGCAGGGCTGCCCGGGGCCCTCGGCGGCCATCGAACTGCGTCAGTTCATCCCGTCCTGCGGAACGCAAGTGCATGACGCACTTGCGTGACCTGCGGTGATGGGAGCGGTTCCAAGGAGATCCACCCGATCGAGCGCTACGAATCGGTAACTTGAGCCCTGACGAGGAGGTATCCGGCCTGCGGAGATCGCTGATCACCCCGCTCTCCGTCACGCAGAGTAGTGTTACAAAAAGATAAATGTGACCTCGATCTCTGTCGAACCTACGCCGTCGTAGGGCAGAATTCCTCACATCAGAGCGTGGGCGGCGGGTGCCGGGGAGGGCCCCGCCGCTCATTGCGTCTCCCCTCGGGTGAGTGACCGGTGTGACATTTCCGCCGGGGTCCGGCCCCGACCGTCGCCTTAACCATCGGTAAGGCATGCTGTGCCGAACTCCATCGCCGCCCGTCGAAGGGGACCAGGATGCAGTTCGGCCGCTACTACGAGGAGTTCGAGGTCGGCGCGGTCTACCGGCACTGGCCGGGTAAGACCGTCACCGAGTACGACGACCACCTCTTCTGCCTGCTCACCATGAACCACCACCCGCTGCACATGGACGCGCACTACGCCGCGACGGCCAGCCAGTTCAAGCGCAACGTGGTGGTCGGCAACTACATCTACTCGCTGCTGCTCGGCATGTCGGTGCCGGACGTCAGCGGCAAGGCCATCGCCAACCTGGAGGTCGAGTCGCTGCGGCACGTGGCGCCCACCTTCCACGGCGACACCATCTACGGCGAGACGACGGTGCTGGACAAGCGCGAGTCCGGCTCCAAGCCAGACCGTGGCGTCGTGTCCGTGGAGACCCGGGGCTACAACCAGGACGGCACCATGGTCTGCGTGTTCCGCCGCAAGGTCATGGTCCCCAAGCGGGAGTACGCGGCCGACGCCGTCGCCGAGGGAGTGGACCCGGAGCGGCCCAGCTTCCCGAACCCGCGCTGAACCCCCGGCGGCGCTGAGCAGGAGTCGCCGCCGCCGAGGCACGGGCCTCCATCCCGCACAGCAGGTTCTGTCGGGGAGGGGGCCCGTCGCCCGTTTCGGGGCTTATGCTGGCGCCGGAGGTTCCGATGAGCCACTCCGTCGCCGGAGAGCCGCCCTCTGCCGGCCGCCGCGCCGCACCCTTGACCACCGCCGTCTACTCCGCCGCCGAGTGGGACCTGCTCACCAGCCTGCCCGCTCGGGTGCTCGTGGCCGCCGCAGCGCCAGGCGCCGGCCGCCCGGAGCGGGGGGTGATGGCGGGCCTCGCGGGTCTGGACGCGGTGGCTGCCGGCCGCGGGTTCGACAGTGATCTGGTCCGTGCCGTGGTCGCCGCGATCTACGCCCGCCACGACGGCGCCCCGGCGCCCGTCGAGCGACTCACCGACCTGGTGGACCTGCTGGTCGCGTGCCGGGCGGCCGTTCGGGTCCTGCGCCGGCGCGCTGATCCCGCCGACTCGGCCGCGTACCGCCAGTGGGTGCAGTCGGTCGCGGCCCGCGTCTGCCGGGCGGTGCCCGGCCCCGGCGGACGTCCGGCCAGCCCCGCCGACCAACGGTTCCTGGACCGGCTGGGTGACGCGCTCGGCCTCGGCTGAGGTCGGCGGGCCGTCGCGGCGGACGCCGAGGTGGCCCGTACCCTCTGATGACCGTGACCGACGACCAGCTTGAGGTGGGCGTGGGCCCCTGGCCGGGGGACCCGCCCGAGGACCCGCGCTACGACCCGGAGTTGCTGGCCGAGGGGGACCGGCGCAACGTGGTCGACCGCTACCGCTACTGGCGACACGACGCGATCGTCGCCGACCTGGACCGACGCCGGCACGGCTTCCACGTCGCCATCGAGAACTGGCAGCACGATTTCAACATCGGCACGGTGGTGCGCAACGCCAACGCCTTCAACGCCGCCGAGGTGCACATCGTCGGACGGCGACGGTGGAACCGGCGCGGCGCGATGGTCACCGACCGCTACCAGCACGTCCGGCACCACGCGACGATCGAGGAGTTCGTCGACTGGGCGGCGGGGCGGCGGCTGCCCGTGCTCGGCATCGACAACCTGCCCGGCTCCCGCCCGCTGGAGACCGGCGTCCTGCCGCGGGACTGCGTGCTGCTCTTCGGCCAGGAGGGGCCCGGCCTGTCCGAGCCCGCGCGCGCCGCCTGCGCTGCGCTCTACTCCATCGCCCAGTACGGCTCCACCCGGTCCATCAACGCGGGTGTGGCCAGCGGCATCGCCATGCACGCGTGGATCCGCACGCACGCCGGCCCGCCACCGGACTGACCCTCGCCCCGTCGGCGCAATCGGGCGTTTCCGGCTTGACGTGCCAGCGATGCCGGGTGACGGTGGGGTTGTGAGTGTCGCGGTGAGTTGTCCGAGATGCGGGGGCCCGGTACGGGCGCCGGATCTGATGCACACGGAGTCGAGGTGCCTGCGCTGCGGTCCCGTGCCGCCGCTGCACGTGCCCGAACACATCGGAGCG
Organism: Micromonospora sp. NPDC005254; assembly: GCF_042872525.1. Lineage (NCBI taxonomy): Bacteria > Bacillati > Actinomycetota > Actinomycetes > Micromonosporales > Micromonosporaceae > Micromonospora > Micromonospora sp. NPDC005254. Next base: position 141,265 of record NZ_JBIAKM010000002.1, read on the forward strand.
GAGATCGTCGCGAGCGTGGTGGAGCGGATCGCCGCGACCGCGGGTCCACCGGGGACGCCGCTGTGGTGCCCGTGGCCGCTGCCACCAGGTTGGACCCTCACCGGCGTGGCGTACGCCGGTGACGACCGCACCGGGGTACGGGCGACCGCGGTGGCCTGCGCGGGGCCGGCGCCGCTCGACGACGGTCCGGCGGATCTGGTCTTCGTGGCCGAGGAGCCGGGCGTCGGCCTGGGCACCCGGCTCGCCGGCCTGGCCGGCCCGGATCCCGGACCGGAACTCGTCGACGCGCTGACCGACCCCGGACCGGGGCATCCCGAGCACGTGGGGCAGGCCAGGATCCGCGTCGGCGGGCACCCGACTCCACTGTGGCTGGTGAATTCTCCGACGGATCGAAGCGCGTACGCCGGCGAGGCTCGGGGAATGTGGCTGCATGCGATAGCCTGGCCGGCGAGTGCGGGTCACCTCCTCGCGGAAGACGTCGTGTTGCACGACCTCACCGAGTGGACTCCGCCCGAGCTCGTGTACGGCGCACCATCCCCGTACCTGTCCGGGAGGGCTTGACAACCTTCCGGGTTTGACGGAGAACGGACGCAGATCTTCACTGTACGACACCACACTGATACTCTGGGTGCCGCTGCGGTAATGGGACCCGGCGCCGCGCGAGAGGATGGCCCGCCATGGTCAAGAAGGTCCTCACCTGGGCCGGAATCGCATTCTTGATCTTCTTCGTCGCCTATCGGCCAAACTCTGCGGCTGATGTTTTCAAGTCGCTGGGCGGCGGGATCATGGACATCGCCCAGGGGTTCGGCGACTTCTTCACCAGCCTCGTCGCCTAACCGTCGATGGGCAGCCCCTCCGGTCCACCCTTCGACCCGGACGACCCCGACCGGGAACGTCGCGAGCGCGACACCGAGCCGATACCGCGGATCGGGCCGGATGACGGCCCGGGCTACGGAGCCGGTCCCGGCCTGTCCGACGGGCCGTCCCTTTCGGACGACGTCGGCTACGGCGAAGGGCCCGGCTACGCCGGCGAAGGGCGGTCCGGCCGGGGCTGGATCCGTGATCCCGAGGCCGCCTACCAGCCACCGCAGATCTCCGAGGACGAGCTCGCGGGGCTGCGTGCCGACGCGACGGGGGCGACTCCCCGGCGGGTGCTTCCGTTGGAAGACGAGCCCAGCTCGCTGGTCGCCCGCTACCTCTTCCCCACCGAGCGCTACCGGGGCGAGTGGAAGCGGCACTGGATCCACCTCACCAACCCGATCCTGATCGGCATCGCGGCGACGTTCGTGCTCGGCTACCTGTCCGGTTTCCTCGCCGGCAACAACGTGGGCGCGCTGACGACCATCGCGGTGCTGCTCTGGTTCGCCGTCATGGGCTGGGTGGCCTGGAGAGTCGCCGACTGGTGGTATGACCGGTTCATCCTGACCAACAAGCGGGTCATGGTGGTCAACGGCATCGTCACCCGCAAGGTGGCCATGATGCCCCTGGTCCGGGTCACCGACATGAAGTACGAGCAGACGCCGACCGGCCGCGCACTCAACTACGGCACCTTCGTGCTGGAGTCCGCCGGCCAGGAGCAGGCGCTGCGCGAGATCAAGAACCTGCCCAACCCGAACGAGCTGTACCTGCGAGTCGTGGAAGAGATGTACGAGCCGCAGGCGGTCGAGGCGCGGTTGGGCAAGGAGGCCGACGAGGCCAAGGCCGACGACGGGGCGTGAAAGTTTTCGTCCGAACATCGGAGCAAGTGCGCACCTTTCGTCATGGACCGGCACGCCTCTGACGTGGCACTCTGCCAGGACGGTGTGGGTGCGGAGGTGTGCGGTGGCGAGCAGGGACCCGTTGGAGGAGGAGTTTCGCGAGTTCGTCGCGGCTCGCTCCGCCGCTCTGCTCCGTACCGCCTATCTGCTCGCCGGCGACTGGGCGACAGCCGAGGATCTGCTCCAGACGGCGCTGACCAAGACCTACCTCGCCTGGAAGCGGCTCGGCGGGATCGAGGCGGTCGAGCCGTACGCCCGTCGTGTCATGGTCAACACCTCGACGAGCTGGTGGCGGCGACGCTGGCACGGTGAGCGCCCCACCGAGGTGCTGCCCGAACGGCCCGGTGTCGACGAGATCGAGCAGCAGCTCGACCGCGACCTGCTCTGGCGGCACCTCAGGGAGCTGCCCAACCGGCAGCGGGCGGTGCTCGTCCTGCGCTACTACGAGGACATGTCGGAAGCACAGACGGCAGCGCTGCTGGACATCTCGCCGGGCACGGTGAAGAGCCAGGCCTCCCGGGCACTGGCCACGCTGCGCCGACGGATGGGCGCCGCCACCCCGGACCTGGCCGACGCCCCCGGGACGGACCGGAGCGCCAACACCGCTTCCTCCGGCCGGGGCCGCGACGCCGGCCTCTCCGCCGGGAGCCGCGACGCCACTCTCTCGGGTCGGGACCGTGGCGCTGCCCTCTCGGGTCGGGACCGTGGCGCTGCCCTCTCGGGTCGGGACCGTGGCGCTGCCCTCTCCGGCCGGGGCGACGCCGCGCGAGCTGGCCGAAGTGTCGACGCTGCCCGACCTGGTCCGGACGGGAGGGATGCGGGGGGCCGTGCCGCGGTGACGCCGCGTCCGGCGGCCGGCCGGGCCGGGCCGGGCGCGGTCGCACCCCGCCCGTCCGTGCCCCGCCCGATCGCACCGGCGGTCGAGCTGCCCACCGCTCCGGCGGTCGTGCCCGTCGGCACCGGCGCCGGGGACCAGCAGTGAGCGCATTCCCCCGGCGGCCCGACAACCTGACGGGCGGTCCGCAGCGTCCTAACCAGGTGCGACGTGACCAGCTGGAAGGTGCGGTGCGGGAGACTCTCTCGCACCAGGTCGCCGTCGCCCGTCCACTGACCGCCGACCCGGCCGGTCAGGCCATCCGCCGGGCCAAGCGGATCCGACGGCGGCGTGCCGGTGTCGGTGTCGCGCTCGGAATGGTCACCACCGTGCTGATCGGCGCCGGCATGACGCAGCTCGCCGACGAGACCGGCCGGCAGGGCCCGCCCATCGTCGTGATCGGCGATCCGGATCTGTCCGTCCGGCCGCTCCCCTCGGCCGCCGTCGCCCCACCCGCGCCGTCGCCCGGAACGCCCGCCGGTCTGCTCCTCGACGGCACCCTGATCAACGCCGACGGCAAGCGGCTGGCGCTGCCCAGCGTCGGCCCCGCCGAGCGCGCCCACAGCCGGCCCAGCGGCGCCGGTCTGCTGGTGGTCGGTGCCCCGACCACCGCCGGCCGTTCCCTCTGGGTCGCGCAGGACGACGGCCTGGTGCAGGTGCTGCTGGCCGGCGCGGGCCAGATCGTTCTCGCGCCGGACGCCAGCCAGGTCGCCTGGCGCGACGGCAAGGACCTGCTCGTGGCGGGGGTGGTCGGGAGCCAGCTCATCGGCACGGTACGCATTCCGGTCCCGGACGGCGCGGAACCCGTCCGGTTCGTCGGAAACAGCGTGCTGGTCCGGCTCGACCGGGACGGGCCGGCCCACGCCCTGTGGCGGCCCGGCGCGGGGGAGCTGACCGCGGTGTCCGAGCGGGGCACCCTGAACGTCTACGGTGCGCTGCCCGACGGGCGGCTGATCGGTCAGGTGTCCGCGAGCGGGCCGGGTGGGACCTGCCTGGCGGCGCTCGACCCGAAGCGGGCTCTGAAACCGGTACGCACCGCCTGCGGCGCACAGTTGAGCCTGGACGGCGCGGGCGGTGTGTCCGACGACGGGCGGTGGCTTCTGGTGAACGGGAAGGTCGGCGCGAGCGACCGGGCCCTCCTGGTCGATCTGCAGCGGCTCGGGACGACGCTGAACGCCATGCCGGCCGGCCCGGCGCTGAGTGGCGCTGTCGCCTGGACGACCCGGACGGACGTCTCCTACGTCGACAGCGCCGGCAAGCTGGTTCAGGTCGACGTCGAACGGGTGCGTGCCGGGCAACCGGCCGAGCCGGTGCCCGTGGCCGGCCTCCAGCCCGGTGACCGGCCGGTCCTGGTCACCGGCTCCTGATCCGCACCCGGGTCGCTCCCCGGAGTGGTCGCGGCGTCCCGCGCTGCGATCGATCGCCTCGGCTCGCTGGCCGGCGTTCCCGTCCCTGCGCCGCGGGGGCCTGGCCCACGGGCGGGCCCACGGCCTGGCGCACGGGCGGGCCCACGGCCTGGCGCACGGGCCGGCGCGCGCTGAGGGCCGCGCTCTACGGCTGGCCGGCACCTACGCGAGCCGGATTCGGGTCTGCTGGGTAGCGTCGGGAGGTGACCTCGCGTACCGGCCCCGCGCCGCGGATCGACCTGCACGCCCACTCGACCGCCAGCGACGGCACGCTGAGCCCGGCCGACCTGGTCCGCGCCGGCGCCGAGGCGGGTCTGGACGTGCTGGCCATCACCGACCACGACACCACCGCCGGTTGGGCGCCGGCCGTACGGGCGCTGCCGCCCGGTCTGCGCCTGATCCGAGGCGCCGAGCTGTCCTGCCACTGGTCGGGCGCGCAGCCGCCGGTGCCGCTGCACCTGCTGGCGTACCTGTTCGACCCGGACCACCCGGAGCTGGTCGCCGAGCTGACCCGGGTGCGGGCCGCCCGCGAGGCACGCGGCGAACGGATCGTGGCGCTGCTGCGCGCCGACGACATCGACGTGAGCTGGCCGGACATCCTCTCCGGGGCGGGCGGCGGCACGGTGGGTCGCCCGCACATCGCGCAGGCGCTGATCCGCGCCGGTCTGGTCGCCAGCACCCGGGAGGCGTTCGGCCCGGACTGGCTGGGCGAGCGGTACCGGCTGCCGAAGGACGACATCGACGTCTTCCGTGCGGTCCGGCTGGTCCGGGCCGCCGGGGGCGTACCGGTCTTCGCCCATCCCCGCGCCACCCGACGCGGCCGGGTGGTGCCCGACGAGCTGATCGCCGAGCTGGCCGCCGCCGGGCTGGCCGGCCTGGAGGCCGACCACGAGGACCACAGCCCGGCCGAGCAGGCGCACGTACGCGCGCTCGCCGCCGAGTTGGGCCTGCTGGTCACCGGCTCCTCCGACTTTCACGGCACCCACAAGAGCGTCCAGCTCGGCGCGTTCACCACCGGCGTCGAGGCGTACGAGCGGATCGTCGCCGCCGGGGTGACCGAGGTCGCTTCGGGCTGATCCGGGTATTTCGCCCACCAGGGCGCGGCTATTTTGATCACGTGGATCTGAAGCTGTTCGGCGAGGTTTTCGTGACCCTGCTGGTGATCACCGACCCGCCGGGCATGATGCCGATCTTCCTGGCGCTGACCGGGCCGTTGCCCGCACGGGACCGCAACCGGGCGGCCTGGCAGGCCGTCGCGCTGGCTCTCGGCGTAATCGTGATCTTCGCGGTGGCCGGGCAGACCCTGCTCGACTACCTGCACGTCGACCTGCCCGCGTTGCAGGCCGCCGGCGGCCTGCTGCTCGTCCTCGTCGCCCTGGAGCTGCTGACCGGCAAGGCCGACGATCCCAGCCAGCAGGTCACCTCGAACATCGCGCTGGTGCCGCTGGGCACCCCGTTGCTGGCCGGTCCGGGCGCCATCGTGGCGACCATGCTCTTCGTCCAGCAGGCCGACGGGCTGGGTGACTTCACCGCCATCGCCGCGGCCATCCTCGCCGTCATGGTCGCGGTCTGGATCGTGCTGCGCTTCTCCGGCGGCATCGTGAAGATCCTGCGCCCCGGCGGCATCGAGGTGTTGACCCGGATCGCCGGCCTGCTCCTGGCCGCGATCGCCGTACAGCTCATCGCCGACGCGGTGGCGGCCTTCGTGACCCAGTACGTGAACATGGCCTGACCGGCACACCCGGAATGTCGGCGGTGGATGGCAGGATCGCAGGCGTGCGACGAGCCTCTTCAGCCGGACGACCCGCCGCAGGCGGTCGGGCCCCTCAGCAGCGCCCCGGTGGCGCCGAGCAGCTCGGCTTCGAGGGGATGCCGGAACGGCTGTTCGTCTGCACCCCGAGCAAGCTCGGCGCGTACGCGGACTGCCCCCGCCGCTACCGCTACTCCTACGTCGACCGGCCCGCACCGCCGAAGGGCCCGCCGTGGGCACACAACTCGCTCGGCGCCAGCGTGCACACCGCCCTCAAGAACTGGTACGCGCTGCCCGCCGACCGACGCCGCCCCGAGGCGCTGGCCACCCTGCTCAAGGGCACCTGGGTCCGTGAGGGCTACCGCGACGACGAGCAGGAGCGGGCCGCCTACCGGCGTGCGTTGAGCTGGCTGGAGGCGTACGTCGAGACGCTGGATCCGGAGTCCGACCCGCTCGGTGTCGAGCGGGTGGTGGCGGTCAAGACCGCAGTGCTGGCCTTCAACGGCCGGGCCGACCGCATCGACTCGCGCCCCGGGCCGGAGGGCCCGGAGCTGGTCATCGTCGACTACAAGACGGGCCGCACCGGGCTGGACACCGACGACGCCCGGGGCTCGCAGGCGCTGGCGCTCTACGCGTACGCGGCCGAGCGGGTGTTCCGCCGGCCGTGTCGCCGGGTCGAGCTGCACCACCTGCCGACGGGCACGGTCGCCGGCCACGACCACACCGTCGAGTCGCTGAACCGCCAGTTGACCCGGGCCGAGGACACGGCCCGCGACATCATGGCCGCCGAGCGGGCCGTCGCCGACGGCGGCGATGCCGACGAGGCGTTCCCGGTGGCGCCCGGCCCGCGGTGCGGTTGGTGCGACTTCCGGCGGCACTGCCCGACCGGGGCACAGACGCCGGGCAAGGAGCCGTGGGCGGCCGTGGACCGGTCCGCCGACGCCTGACCCCGTGCGGCCTGCCCGCACCTGACACTGTGCGGCGTGTCCGCACCTGACACTGTGCGGCGTGTCCGCACCTCGCCCCGAGGGGGTCCGGCTGGTCAGCCGGCCAGCGGGGTCGCCATGTGACGTTCGGCCCGCTCCTTGGCGGCCTGCATCAACGGCCCCTCCCGATAGCGGCGCGGTACCGCGGCGAGCGCCAGGCGCAGGGCGCGCACGGTGAGGTCCGCCGACAGCTCGGTGGTGGGCAGCCCCAACCCGCCGTACATCCGTCGGGCCCACGGAGGCAGCAGCGCGAGCGCGGTGCCGGCGATGCCCAGGTACGCCCAGCGCGGCGGGCCGAGGGTGAGGCCCAGCCGAGCCGGCAGGCTGAGCTTCCACGGCAGCGGTGGGGCGGTGAGGAAGATCGCCGTCTCGGCGGCCTCCCGGGTCATCCGCAGCTCCGGCCGCACCGCGCGGTAGTACGCCGCCACCTCGGCGGCGGTGCCCGGCACCGTTGCCGGGTCCAGCCCGACGAGGCCGGCCGACCGACGCTGCTCGGTGTAGTAGCCGTCCACCTCGTCGTCGGTGAGCGGCAGACCCGCCCGCCGGGCCGTGCTGAGGAACGATTCGACCTCGGTGACGTGCACCCAGCGCAGCAGGTCCGGGTCGTCGATCCGGAAGTCCTCGCCGGTGTCGGGGTCGGTGGCCCGCAGCCGGGCGTGCAGGCGACGCAGTCGCGCCCCGGCCTGCTCGGCTTCAGCCGTGGTGCCGTAGACGGTGGTCGCCACGTAGGTGGCGGTACGCACCAGTCGCCCCCACGCGTCGGTGCGGTAGTTGCTGTTTTGCGCGACCCCGGCCATGGCCCGGGGGTGCAACGCCTGGAGGTAGAGCGAGCGCAGGCCCGCGACGATCAGGATCGGCTCCTCGTGCACCTTCCACGTGACCGAACCCGGACCGAAGAGGCCGAGGTCATCGGAGTCCACCGACCAAGCGTGCCACGGCCCACCGGTCGGTGTCGGTGGTGCGGGCCGGGTCAGCTGTCGGCGGCGCGGCGCGACTGGCAGCTCGGGCAGAGGCCCCAGAAGGTCACCTCTGCCTCGTCCACCTCGAAGCCGTGCGCGGTGCCCGGTTCCAGGCACGGGGCACTGCCGACGGTGCAGTCGACGTCGGCGATCTCGCCGCAGCCCCGGCAGACCACGTGGTGGTGGTTGTCGCCGGCGCGCGCCTCGTACCGGGCGGGACTGCCGGCCGGCTCGATCCGGCGGGACAAGCCGGCCCGGCTCAACGCCCCCAGCACGTCGTAGATCGCCTGCGTGGAGACCGAGTCGAGGCGTTCGCGGACCCGGCGGGTGATCTCGTCGACCTCCAGGTGACCGCCGTCGGCGAGAACGTCGAGCACCGCGAGGCGCGGTCGGGTGACGCGCAGGCCCCTCGACCGCAACAGCTCCTCGCCACCGGACATGCGCCAATGACAGCACGTACGACCAGCAGCGACAACCGTCGCCCGCTGGGGGTGGCCACGGACACAGCCCGCAGGACCGACCTGCGGGGTCGCGCCGTGCTGAACCTGATCGCCGGCGCGCGCGTGTCTCCGGGCGAGAGCTCGGGGACGACCGGCGGCCCGTACGCTGGCGATCCCTCACCGTGATCCACCTGGAGGTGTCGATGTTCGAGGAGATCCTGGGTCTACCGGTACACGTCCTCGTGGTCCACGCGGTGGTCGTCATGGTCCCACTGCTGGCGGTGCTGGCCATCGGATACGTGGGGCTGCCGCGCTGGCGGCACCGACTGGACTGGGCGCTGGCCATCCTCGCCGTGGTCGCGCCGGTGACCGCGTTCGTGGCCGTGGAATCCGGTGAAGCCTTCACCGACGCCCTGGTCGCCAGCGGCTACCAGGGCCAGATCCTCGACCAGATCTTCGAGCACTCCCGCTACGGCGACATCCTGTTCCGGATCGTGGTGCCCCTGGGGATCGTGGCCATCGCGCTGCTCGTGGCGACCAGTGGGCACCCGCGGGTGCCGCGGCTGCCGGCACTGGTGACGCCGGTGCTCGCGGTGGCGACCGTCGCGCTGGCCATCGCCGCCCTGATCTACGTCTACCTGACCGGTCACTCCGGCGCCGAGGCCGTCTGGGGCACCACCCTCTGAGCGGCCGGTCGGGGTGGGCGCCACCGACGCCGCTCAGAAGATGAGGCGCGAGCAGAGCAGGCAGACAAGAGCCACCAGCACCACGGCGGCTGCGGCGCCGAAGCCGTAGGTGACCCGCTGGGAACGCTGCTCGGCCGCATCCAGGACGGCCATGTCCTGTGGCGGAAGCTGTCGGGGCGGGGCCGGTTCCAGGTGCACCGGGGGACGCCAGCCGGCCGGGGGCGGCACGCTCGGGGGTGGCCCCGCGTACCCGCTCGTGGGTGTGGTGGCGGGTGGGGGTTGGTCCGCCATCCCGCCGTCGCCGGTCCCGGGCCGGCGCCAGTAGTCGTCGTCCGGGATGCTGCCACCGCTGGGGGTCGTCACGGCGTCCGACGCTACCAACGGAGCCGGCGGCCCGGTCGCTTCTGGTCGATGTGCCAACCGTCGGCGAGCTGTCGCCTGCGCTAGTCTTGCCGCTCGTGAGCACCGAGGACCCCGGAACGCAGGGCGCGCGCGGCGATGATGACCGCACCGTCGACCTGAGCGACGACTTCGTGGTGCTGCCCGAGCAGACCACGGACGACACCGACCACGGCTGGGGCGAGCGGAGCAGCGGCAACGACGACTGGCTCCTCGCCCAACGCCCCCCACACTGGGACTGACCCCGACGCCGCGCCTGCGGGGCGGGCCACCGGCAGCGCGACAGGTTGGGCTGGCGGGACCGGCGCCCCGGCCGCGCCGTTGGTCGCCGGGCAGCCGGTCGCGGTGTGCTGGCCGGTCGGGGTGTCCATCCCGGTTGGGGTGTGCAGGATCGCGGCGGCGAGGCCGAGCAGCGCGGCGACCAGCCCGGCCCGCAGCAGGGTGCGACCGCCGGGCAGGGCCGGCCGGCGCAGCGGGCGCAACGCCCGCGCGGAGTCCAACTTGCGGGTAATCATCTGCCGCCTCCGTCCCGGGTGCCGTCGTGGTGACACCCGTAGAGCGGCACGTTAGGCCGGCAACGGCCGGCGCTGCGGACCACTCGTCCCCGCCTGTGGACAACCGACCGGCCTGTGGATAACGCCCATTTACCGGCTGGATCTGCTATCGCACCCGGCGGGACCCGCTATGGCACGGAAAGGCAATCCGGGCGATCAACCCGGCCCGGCCGACTTTCGGGAACCCGAGTGGATCAAGGATGGACAGCGCCGCCCGGGCAATCGCGGGCGGCGCTGTCAGCGAGCTTGGGGAAGGCTGAGGTCAGGACGCGGAGCTGGCCGCCGGAGCCTTGCCGCCGCCCGACCCACCGGACGAAGACCCACCGGACGAAGACCCAGACGACGACCCGGACGACGAGGACGAAGACGACGATCCGGAATCCCCACCCGAGGACGAGGACGACGAGGACGACGAGGACGACTCGGACTTGGCCGGCTTGCTCGGCGTGCCTCCAGCGGAGGTCTCGGAGACGGACGCGCGGGAGTCGGTGCGGTAGAAGCCCGAGCCCTTGAAGACGATGCCGACCGAGTTGAAGACCTTGCGCAGCCGCCCCTGACACGCCGGGCACTCGGTCAGCGGCTCGTCCGAGAAGGACTGCACCGCCTCGAGCTGGTGACCGCACGCGGTGCAGGCGTACTGGTACGTGGGCACGTTCTCCTCCGGTATCTGAGCTCGGCCAGTTGGCACTCGACGTATTCGAGTGCCAATGGTGCGTCATTCGCCCCGGGTTCGTCCAGCGGACGTGTGGGGCGCGACACCCTGCGCCGCACCCGGGCCGTCGTCAAGCGTACGCATCCCGTCGGTGGGGGTGACGACCGCGCGGACCGGACGGTCGTGCGGCTCCGCCGGCAGCGCCTCGACCAGCTCCCCGTCGTGCAGCGGGACCACGGTCAGGGTCGCCGTGGGCACCCGTGCCAACGCCCGGTCGTACGAGCCGCCGCCCCGGCCCAGCCGTCGGCCGCGTCGGTCGACGGCGAGCGCCGGCACGACCACCAGCTCCGCTCCGGTGACCGCGGCCACGCCGAGGCGGGGGCCGGTCGGCTCCCGCATACCCCGACCGGCCGCGCTTAGAGCATCGGGTCCGGAGTACGCGGCCCAGTCCAGGTCCAGGTCGGGGAGGAGCACCGGCAGCAGCAACTCGGCGTCGGGCGGCAGCGCCGACCGCAACACCTCCGGCAGGTCGGCCCCGCCCGGCTCGGAGCCGACCGGGACGTACGCCGTGATCCGGCGCGGGCGCAGCCGGCGTACCAGGGCGACCAGCTCGGCCTGGACGCGCCCGGCGGCCTCGGCCCGCGCCGGAGCGGTCAGGGCCCGACGGCGGGCGAGCAGGTCGACGCGGGTGTCCCGCTTCGCCACTCGGGTCACTTCCGCTTCATCAGAAAATTCCGGCACGCAACACTCCTGACGCAACGCCACTCCCACGGTTGCTCTGTGTCAGCATCGCAAGCAACGGAGGCGGAACTTCCGGGGGGACCGAGTGACGCTACGCGGGCGGTTGACGGCAGCCTTCCTCGTGGTGGTGCTCGGCCCGGTCCTGCTCGGGGCGTTCTTCGTGGCCTCCACCGTCACGGCCGTCGACCGCAGCCGGTCCACCGAGCGCCTCGCGGTGGCGGCCTCCACGGTGCGTACCTCAGTCGACGCGCTCTGCCAGCAGCTGCGCGCCGCCGCCGACGCGGTCGCCCTCACCGGTGACCCGGCCGTCGCCGCCGGCCAGCTCGTCGGCCGTGGGCTGGCCGCAGCGGTGCTGGTCACCGACGTGAACGGACGCGTCACGTACGCCTCGCCCGGCGCTCCGTCGACCCCCTGGCGGGACTGCTCCGAGCCGGCCACCGCGTCGTCCGGCCCGGTCCGCGCGCTGGCCGCCCGGGTGGACCGCCGCGACCCGGCCGGCGCGCTACTGGGCACGGTGGCCGCCGCGCACCTGGTCGACCCGGCCTTCGTGGCCCGGCTGGCGGCGGTGACCGGGGTCGCGGTCACCCTGCTCGACAGCGGCGCGAGCGCCGCCCGCGTCACCCACACCACCGAGTCCCGGGAGGTACGCGACGCGGTGCTGGCCGCCGCCGGGGCCACCAGCGGTGAGCGGGTCACCGAGAGCACCAAGGGTCGGTACGTGCGCCGGATCGGGCCGTCCGCGGGCCAGCCGCTGCCGCTGGTGTTGTCGGTGCCGAGCGAGCGGCCGCCCGGGCTGCACGTCACGCTTGCCGGCGTGGTCGTGCTGGCCGGGCTGCTCGCCGTGTTCACCGCCTGGCGTCTGGCCCGGGTGACCACCCGGCCACTGGTGGAGCTGGCCGGAGCGGTCGACCGGGTGGCGCACGGCGACCTGACCGCCCGGGTGCCGGTGCGCAGCCGCGACGAGCTGGGACGGCTGGCGGCCGCGTTCAACCGGATGACCCGCGAGACCGGGTCGTACGTCGCGGCGCTGACCAGCAGCCGCGACCAGCTACGCGGGCACCTCGCGGTGCTCGGCGACACCCTGGCCAGCACCCACGACCTGCAACGCATCCTGCGGGTGATCCTGCACAGCGCCATCGCGGCCACCGGGGCGCGGGCCGGCGCGGTGCTGCTGGTGGAGGCCGGCGGGGTGCTCGTCGCGCAGTGCAGCGAGGGGTTGGACGGGCGCTGGCCGGCGGGGGACCCGGACGGGTCGCAGGGACTGCGGGTGCCCGTGGGAGTGGGCGTGGTCGGCGCGGTGGCCGCGACCGGCGAGCCGCAGCGGGGCCGGGTGGAACCGACCGAGGCCCCGACCGGCGAGCCCCGCTGCCGCACCTACGTCGCAGTCCCCTTCGCCACCCCGGGCGGCGCGAGCACAGCGGGCGGCGCGAGCACCCCGGGCGGCGCGAGCACCCCGGGCGGCGCGAGCACCCCGGGCGGCGCGAGCACCCCGGGCGGCGAGAGGAGTCCCGACGAGGCCGGCGCCGCTGCGGCCGCGCTCGGTGTGCTGGCGCTCTACGACCGGGTGGGCGCGGACGAGTTCGACGACGACGACCTGGTCAACCTGCGCACCTTCGCCAGCCACGCGGCCGTGGCGGTGGAGAACGTCCGGGTGCACGAGGAGGCGCAGCGGCTCTCGCTCACCGACCCGCTCACCGGGCTGTGGAACTACCGCTACCTGCGCGAGTCGATCCGGCGGGAGGTGGAGCGGGCCAGCCGGTTCGGCCGGATGCTCAGCGTCCTCGCCCTCGACCTGGACCGCTTCAAGGACGTCAACGACACGTACGGGCACGCGGCGGGGGACACCGTGCTGGCCGAGTTCGCCCGGCGGGTACGCGGTGAGATCCGCGAGGTCGACCTGGCCTTCCGGCAGGGCGGCGAGGAGTTCGTGCTGCTCCTGCCGGAGACCGACGCCCGGGGTGCGGCGATCGTCGCGGAGCGGCTGGGCGCGGCGGTGCGCGAGACACCGATCGCGGTCGAGGCGTACGCGGGGCCGATCGTGGTCACCGTGTCGGTGGGCATCGCCGTCTACCCGGACCACGGCAGCACCGGACGGGAGGTGCTGGAAGCCGCCGACGACGCCCTCTACGCGGCCAAGGCGGCCGGCCGGGACACCTATCGCGTGGCCGAGGCCCGCCCCGACGTGCCGACGCGGGAGATACCGGTGCCCGCTTGCGCCGTCAGCCCACCCGACGGGCTGCCGCGTGCCGGCCGGCCCGTGCAGGCGCCCCGGGAGCCGGGCGGGCACGCCCGGTCGGAGTCGACTGCTGGCGTACCGGAATCGAACCGGTCGGGGCCCGCGCACGCCGGCCCGGATCCGGCGGACGAGCCGGCGGCCACCGCCGCGGACGCCGCGCGGGCCGGCCCCGACGTCACCCGGCCGGGGTCGGGCGGCGGCGCGTCTTCTGGGCCACACCCGCCGCGGCAGAGCCGTGGCCGATAGTCTCGCGGCATGTCGGAGCACTCAGCGAACCCCTCATCGACGGTCGCCGCAACCGGCCGTCCCGTGGCGGTCAAGGCCGTTATCCCGGCCGCCGGACTGGCCACCCGCTTCCTGCCGGCCACCAAGGCGGTGCCGAAGGAACTGTTGCCGGTGGTGGACCGGCCGGTGCTGCAGTACATCGTCGAGGAGGCCACCCAGGCCGGCATCGGCGACGTGTTGCTGATCACCGGCCGGGGTAAGACGTCGATGGTGGACCACTTCGATCGACGCCCCGACCTGGAGACCAGGCTGGAGGAGAAGGGCGACGCCGAGCGGCTGGCCGCCGTGCGCCGGCCCAGTGAGCTGGCCGAGATCTACACCGTCCGGCAGCCGGAGCAGCTCGGGCTGGGCCACGCCGTCGGGTACGCCGAGTCCCACGTCGGCGACCAGCCCTTCGCGGTGCTGCTCGGCGACGAGTTCGTCAAGCCGTCCGAGCCGCTGCTGCCGGCGATGCTGGAGCTGCAGGCCCGCACCGGCGGCGTGGTGCTGGCCTTCTTCGAGGTCGACCCGGCCGACACCAAGCGCTACGGCATCGCCTCCGTCGAGCCGGCCGAGGCGGAGCTGACCGACATCGGTGAGGTCGTCAAGGTCACCGGCATGGTGGAGAAGCCGCAGCCGGAGGACGCGCCGAGCAACCTCGCGGTGCTGGGTCGGTACGTGCTGCCCGGCAAGATCTTCGACGCGATCCGCCGGACCAAGCCGGGCAGCGGCGGCGAGATCCAGCTGACCGACGCCATGGAACTGCTGCGCACCGAGGGCACACCGGTGCACGCGATCGTCTACCGGGGCACCCGCTACGACACCGGCATGCCGCTGGGGTACCTCCAGACCGTCGTGCAGATCGCCGCCGAGCGCGAGGACCTCGGCAGCGAGTTCCGCTCCTGGCTGGCCGAGTTCGTCAAGGCCGACGCGGCAGGCGGATCTGGTACATGACCGCGACGGCCGACGCCGAGGCGGCCGCGAACGAGTTGACGCCGCTCGCCGACTACCTGGGCAGCGTGCTGCGCAGGTTACGAGCGCTGCCGCCACTCGACCTCGACCTCACCCAGGCGCACGGCAACGTCCTCGCCGAGGATGTCGTCGCGCCGCACGCCTTCCCGGCCTTCGACCAGGCGGCCGTGGACGGGTACGCGGCCCGGTGGGAGGACATTTCCGGAGGGGGCCGGGGCCCGAGCTACGTCCCGGCCCCCTCCGGCACGCCCGGCGGCCGGACCATCCGGCTCAACGTGGTCGGCGACCTCGGCGCGGCGAGCTGGCGGCCGGTGCGGCTCACCCCGGGCTCGTGCTTCTCGGTGGCCGCCGGGGCGCCCCTGCCGGTCGCCGCGGACGTCGTGGTCCCGGTGGAGTGGACCGACCAGGGCATGGCCGCCGTGGAGATCTTCCGCACCCCCAAACGGGGGTACGGGGTACGCCGCGCCGGTGAGGAACTGCCGGCCGGCACCCTGCTCGCCCGCGCCGGCACGTACGTCTCCCCGGCGCTCGTCGCGGTCTTCGCCGCCACCGGCATCGGGCACGTGGTGGTCCGGCCCAGCCCTCGGGTGGTCATCGTGGCCACCGGCGACGAGTTGGTCGACGTGGGCCGGGGCAGCCAGCCCGGTCAGGTGGTGGACGCGAACTCGCACGCGCTGACCGCCGCCGCCGCCGAGGTGGGCGCGCTGGCGTACCGGGTCGGTATCTGCGACGACGACCCGGAAGGGCTGCGCGGGCTGCTGGAGGACCAGACCCTGCGCGCCGACCTGATCATCACCACCGGGGGGACCGGCACCGGCCCCGGGGACATGGTGCGGCGGATCCTGTCCCGCCGCGAGGGTGGCCGCGCCGGGCCGGTGACCTTCACCGACGTCGCGCTCTATCCCGGCACCGCGCTCGGGTTCGGCACCGTCGGCGCCGAGGAGGTGCCGGTGGTCTGCCTGCCCGGTGACCCGGGGGCCGCGCTGATCGGTTTCGAGGTGCTGGCCCGCCCCGCCATCCAACTGCTCGCCGGCGCCGAGCCGGTGTTCCGGCCCAGCGTCCGGGCGCACCTGCTGGAGACCGTGTCGTCCCCCGGCGGGCTGCGGGAGTTCCGGCCCGCGCACGTCGCGGAGCGGCGCGGCGGCGGTTACACCGTGCAGCCGCTGCGCGGCGGCCCGTTCACCCTCTCCGGCCTGGCCGAGGCGAACGGGCTGCTGGTGCTCGGCGAGCGGGTCACCACCGCCGCCGCCGGCTCCACCGTGGACGTCCTGCTGCTCGACCGGCGCCGGTGAGTGCGCTCGGCTGTTCTTCGACGGTGCGCGTGGTGGGTCCACTTGCGCACGATCCGGTCCCGCGCGGGAGACTGTGCGGGTGAGCCTCTTCGGACCCGCGCGAGCCCCCGGCTGGCCGGCGGTGCTGGTCGACGGCCCGGTGCTGCTACGGCCCTACCGGCGCTCCGACGCGGCGGCGTGGTCGGAGGTGCGCCGGGCCAACCGGGCCTGGCTGGCACCGTGGGAGTCGTCGCTGCCGGGCAGCTGGGACGAGCTGAACTCGCCGGCCGCGTTCCGCTGGGTGCACCGTGACCAGCGGCGTTCCGCCCGCGAGGGCGAGGGTATGCCGTTCGCGGTCTGCCTGCGGGAGGCCGACCGGGACCGGTTGGTCGGGCACCTCAACGTCGGCAGCATCGTGCGCCGCGCCTTCTGTTCCGGCTACGTCGGCTACTGGGTCGACGCCCGGGTCGCCGGACAGGGCGTGATCCCGACGGCGCTCGCGCTCGCCGTGGACCACGCGTTCGGCCCGGGTGGGCTGCACCGGGTGGAGGTCAACATCCGGCCGGAGAACCGACCGTCGCGGCGGGTGGTGGAGAAGCTGGGCTTCCGCGAGGAGTCGTACCACGTGCGCTACATGCACATCGACGGCGCCTGGCGGGACCACATCGGATACGCGATGACGAGCGAAGAGGTCGCCGCCGAGGGTGGTCTGCTGGCCCGCTGGCACCGGGTACGCGCCACCGCGCGGTGAGCCGTCCCACGCACGGGATCGGCGCGGCGCGGCGGCATCACGGTCGGTGCGCCGTAACCTCAAGTAACTGCAAGCTGCGGCAAGCGCTCACCGCCCGGACGATCTACGCACCCAGGCACGATCGGTGGAAGATCCTGCGGTCGGGCAGCGTTTGCTCCGAATTCGGTGACGGGAGGGGTGAGGGTGCCGACCTCGGTGCTCCTCGCCGTCCTCGCCGCCGCCGGCCTGCTCGCCCTGGCCCCGGCGCTGGTTCGTCGGTACGACGCCACCGAGCGGCTGGTGGCGGAGCGGGCGCAGTCGACGGCGCGGGTGCTCCAACGCCGTCGACGGCGCCGCACTGTGCCAGGACGGCAGCCCGTGCACCCGCCCCGCTCCCTCGTCGTCACCCTCAGTGAAGACGCGACTACAGGAAGGCTGGCAGCGCCTGTCTCCGCGCCCCCGGCGGCACGCCGCTCCGGCCGGCTGCGCGCCGTACCGCCGGCACCGAAGCGCTCCCGCCGTCGTCCGCCGCGCCGGCAGCACACCCCCGCCGTGTACCGCCGACGCCGGGTGCTCGCCGCGCTGCTGCTGCTCAACGTCGTCGAGTTGATCGGCGTGCTGTTCGTCAGCCCCGGCTTCTGGATCGGCTTCTCGGTCACCTTCCTGCTGCTGGCCCTGTACGTCGTACACCTGCGCGGGCGTGCCCTCGCCGGCCGGCGTCGACGCCGCGCCCACGCCCGGGAGGCGGCGTGGCTGGCCGCCCGCCAGGCCGAGGTCCGCCGCGAACAGGCCCGCCGCGCGGCGGCCCGCCGGGAGGCGCAACGCCGCCTGGCGGCCCAGCGCGAGGGGGTACGCCGAGCAGCCATGGGCCTCGACCGGCCCGGCGACCTGCCGGCGGCCGTCAACGGCGGCTCGGTCTCGTACCGTCGCTCCGGAGGACTGCGCGGCCGCCCCTACGAGGCCGGCCGCGGCGCCTGACCCCGCGCTGCCTCGACCTCGCGGTGCCCGGCGTCGCGCTGCCCTGTGTCGCGGCGCCTGGCCTCGCGGCGCCTGGCCTCGCGGCGCCCGGTCTCGCGACGCCCGGCGTCGCGCTGCCCGGTGTCGCGGCGCTTGATCGACTCCGGTTCGCCGAGGTGGGGGTATCGCCGCGAGATGATGCCGCCACATCGGCGACGTCGAGTCGATCAAGGGTGTGCGGGGGCTTGATCGACTCGACTTCCTGGAAGGCGGGGTGTCGAGGCGTCCCGGATGCCCCGGTTTCCTGGAAGTCGAGTCGATCTCCGTGCTGGTGACAGCGCCGCACCGGGGGCGGATTCGCGGTGGAGGTCGGCGACCTGTTAGCCTTGCTGCCGGCCCGCCCGGTGTAAGCCGGGTGGGACCGAAGCCGGTTCGCCGGTGGGGGGCTGTGGCGCAGACTGGTAGCGCACCTCGTTCGCATCGAGGGGGTCAGGGGTTCAAATCCCCTCAGCTCCACCCCAGGTCAAAGGCCGTTTCCGCGAGTCGGAGACGGCCTTTTTCGATCATGAAGGCAAGCGCGGCGGCGCGGACGTGCACGGTCAACTGAAGCGCTCGGTGGTCACGAGCACCGGGCGAGCACGGCCGGATCGGTGCGCAGACCGCGACTCAGCGAGGCGGAACTCCACCAACCGGCGCTCGGCGTCCAGCCCGCGCTGTGCAGACCCGTCGTGGTGAAGTCGTCGTGCCGGGTGAACTCCTCGACGAGGATGCCCTCCACCTCATGATCGCCCTGCGCGGACCGGACCAGGTGGTAATCCAGCGAAGGCCCGGCGTGCGGCCGATCGGTGCTCACCGGCCCCATCCTCCGGCCACGCCGCACACCGGGCAACAGTGATCCGTCCATACCAGACGGTTAGCCCGCAGACGTCGATCATGTCGTCCATCCGACCTGCCGCAACCGAGAGGCATGTTCAGGGGTGCTTCTGGCATCAGTTGACGCCCGGGAGTATCCGGGCCGCCCGCACGGGGAGAAGAGAATGACGCACACCGCTCGACACCGGATGCTCGCCGGCACCGCCGCCGGCCTGCTGGCCGCCTCTCTCGGCGTCGCCGTGGCCTCGACGGCGACCGCCGCGCCCAGGACCGGGGCCACCAGCGCCTGCACGATCAGCACCTTGCCCTATCCGACGGACACCTACCGCGCCGACGCGAGCGTCATCGACCCGTCGGGCCGCTTCGTCGCCGGCACCGCCCTGCGGATCCGGGAGGACGGCAACCAGTACCTGCTGCTGACCTGGGACGGGCAGCAGCTCACCGAGACCGAGGCGCCGGGCAACGGGATCGACCCGGTCGACGTCAACGAGAGCGGCATCGTGATCGGCAACGGCTGGGCGGAGAACGGCATCGGCCGACCGTGGACGTTCCGCGACGGCAAGCTCGAGCAGTTGCCGGTGCTGCCGTCCACCGGCATCTTCGTCTCGGCCATCAACAAGGCCGGCGACATCGTCGGCTACGGCTCGGACATCGTGCCCGGCGAGTTCGTCGCCCTGCGCTGGCCGGCAGCCCGCCCGGGCACGGTCGAGGTGCTCGACGCCCCGGTCAACGCCCAGCCGGTGGGGATCTCGCCGAACGGGACGATCGTCGGTTACGCGGGCCCGTTCGGTGACTGGACCAGCTGGGTCCGCCGGCCGAACGGCAAGATCAAGCCGCTCGCGGTTACGGGTGGTGGGTCGACCTCGCTCAACGCCGCCGCGGGCCACTGGGCCGTCGGCCAGGCCTGGCTGGATGGCACCAGCCCGGCCAAGGTGCGGTGGGACGTGCGCGACGGCTCGTACACGTTCCTCGACCAGGAGATGGGGCTGGACGACGTCAACGCCAAGGGCGTCGTGGTGGGTGGCGACCGGGTCGCGCGCGGGTCCACCTCGCGGGTCCTGCCGGGCAGCGGCGAGCGGATCAACATCGGCGCTCGGGCCATCTCCGACACCGGCACCATCGTCGGCTTCCGCAACGCCGACCGGGTGACGCCGGTGCGCTGGACGGGCTGCTGACCGCGCACCAAACGGGGGCGTGGGGCCGGTCCGATCACCGGGCCGGCCCCACGGCACGTCACGGCCTCCAGGAGCCGGCGGTCGCGAACTTGTGCTGGTACTCCAGCACTCCCGAGGTGTCCTGCACGTCGAACACCACGCTGCCGGTGCGCTTGGTGCCCGCGGTCAGGTCGTTGGCGGCCGGCATCGGTTTGCCGCAGCCGGAGAAGGCGCCGGCGATCGCGTTGGTCTCCGTCCCGTCGGCGGCGACCCACTGGAAGTACAGCGGGTTCGCCGAGCCGGTGCCCTTGGTGACCGCCACAGTCACGTCGGCGATCACGTACATGCCCTCGTCGGGCTTGAGGCCGTACGACGTGCAGGGCTTGGTGGCGGTGCTGAACTTCGTCACGGTGATCTCGACGGTGCCGCCGTTGTCGTCGATGACCAGGGTGTCCCCGGCGGACATGTTCCGGGTGTCGCTGTCGGCGGACGCCCGGGGCGACGGCGCGGTGCTGGCCGGCGGCTGCCCGACACCACGGGTGACTGCCGGGGTGGGCAGCGCGTCGGTCACCTCGTTCGCGGCGCGGTTCGCGCCGATGACCACCGCCACGATGCCGCCCGCGCAGCACAGCAGGGTGAGCACGGCCGCGGTCACCGCGATGGCCACCACTGTCTTCTTGGAGTTCTTCGTCTGCACGGGCGGCGGCGGCATGAGCGGGTAGCCCGGCCCACCGGGCTGCGGGTAGGCGCCCGCGCCGGGCTGCGGGTAAGCGCCGCCGGCCTGCGGGTACGCGCCGCCCGAGAACGGCGGCTGCGGCGGGTTCGCCGCTGCCGACCACGGGCTGGGCGGCACCGGCGCCTGCGGGACCGTCGGGTCGGCGGCGGACTGCTGCGGCTGCGGTGTCGCCGCGAACGGTTGCGTCGGCGGCTCCGGGTTCGGCTGCTGAGGGTCCTGCGGCCCGGCGGGGGGCTGGGGGTGGGTCACCGTACTCCTTGACGCCTCGTACGTGCGGTTCGGGAACCCGCCGACGCTACCGTGCGTCGCCGACCCGCCGGTCGCCGCGCCGGCTCGTGTCCCACCGTCCGCGAGTCGTCGACGCACCGGCCAGAATGGACGGTGCAGGGGTCAGCGCAGCGTGAGGACGGCGGCGGTGCGGACCAGGCCGTCGGCGACCACGAACCGGCCGGTGATCGTGCCCGGAGGATCGGCGACCTGCGCCGCGTCCACCCGCGCCGGTGCGATCCGGGCGGTGAACGTACCGGAGTCCGGGTCCAGCGTGAGGTGGGCGTCGTGGAAGTCCAGCCAGCTTCCGACGACGGGGTGCCAGACCTTGTAGACGGTCTCCTTGGCGCTGAACAGCACGACGGGCCAGGAGATGTCGGAGGGTAGCCGCGCGAGGGTCTCCTCCTCCTCGGGCAGCAGCACGAGTCGGCGTACCCCCGCATTGATCTCGCGGTGCCGTTCGGCGTCCATGCCGACCGATCGCAGGTCGGTCGCGCGCGCCGCGGCGGCGGCGCAGTAGCCGGTGGTGTGGGTGATGGTGCCGACCACCCCGGCGGGCCAGATCGGCGCGCGGTCGGCGGCGGCCGGCACGGCCGCCACCGGCAGGCCGAGGTCGGCCATCGCCCGGCGGGCGCACACCCGGCCGGCGGTGAAGTCCCGTCGACGGGTCTGCACCGCCCGTTCGCCGAGGCACGCCTGTTCGGCGGTGAGGAGTTCCCCGGTCCAGTCGTCGGGTGCGGCGACCGCCACGGCGACCGTCGGCGGCAGGAGGTCACGCACGGCCGCCACCTACCGTCCGGTAGCGAAGGGGCATCCGCTCGACCGTCAGATTTCCGACTCCCACGACGGGAGAAGGTACCGCAAAGATGTAACACCGGAGGGACGCGTCGCGCCCTCCAGGATGGCTCCGGGGGGACCACCATCAACACCTGGCCAGTCCCGCGAACATCTTGAGAGGACCTGCGATGAGCGATGGCACCGAACCGCCGGGGGATCGGGCCGACGACCACGCACCGACGACCCCGGGCTGGAGCTGCGGCTCCTGCGGCGACGAGTGGCCGTGCGCGACGAAGCGCAGCCGGCTGCTCGCGGAGTACGGGGATGATCGGGCGATGCTCAGCGTCTACCTGGGCTCGTGCCTCGCCGCCGCCGCCGAGGATCTGCGCGCGGCCCCGGTGATGTCGCTGCAGGACCGGTTCATCGGCTGGCTGCCCCGCGGCGCGCGACGCCGCTGAGCCCGCCGGTGGCCCCGCCCGGCGTGGGCGGGGCCACCGGTTGGCCGGGCGGGTTCAGGCCCGGCGACGCCGGCGGGTCAGCGCGAAGCCGAACACCCCGGCCACCGCGGCGAGCACGCCGCCGATGCCGGTCCAGATCCACCGCGAGCCGAGATCCGGCAGCCAGTCCGCCGGCGAGTCGCCCTCGTCGTCGGCCTCCGGGTCGGGCGTCGGTACGGCGTTGAGCACCGTCCCCGCCCTGGTGTTCGCCACCAGCGGCGCGGCCAGCTCACCGTCGTCGGCCGAGGCGCCCCGGTCCGCGAGGACGCCGACCAGCAGGTCCACGTCGACGGGTGCGCCCAGGTCGGGCTCGGGCAGGTCGATGACGGAGAGCCGGACGACGTACGTGCCGGGCAGCGGGTCGGCCGACCACGGCTCGGCCCAGGGCCGCACCTCGCGCAGCGTGCAGCCCAGCGCCACGCTCGACGCCTTGCCGTCCACCGTCGGGGTCTGCGCCCCGGCGGTGCACGCCTGCCGTCGGCGCAGCCCGTCGAACACGTCGACGGTCCAGGTGGAGGCGCCGCTGCGTGCCTTCGGGAAGGTGACGGTGGCGCTGATCTCGTGCACCTGCCCGGCGGTCGCCGGGAACGACCAGTAGAGGTGGTCGCCGACCGAGGCGTCCACCCGCACCGGTTGGCCGGCCGTGATCGGGGTGGCGGTGAGGAACGAGGTGCCGGCCCGGGTCACCGGCGTGGCGCCCGGAGACGGGGTGGGGGCGGCCAGGGCCGCCCCGGGCAGCAGCGCGGCCCCACCGGCGGCGAGCAGCGCCGCCAGCGACCGGAACAGTGCGGTAAGCATCAGTTCTCCCTCCAGGTGGCGACCCACCAGCGGGTGAGCAGGCCGGCGATCAGGCCGGTGAGCAGGCCGGCCACGGTGAGCAGGGCGAGCAGCACCCAGCCCCGGCCGAGGTCGGGCCCGTCCGGGGTCCCCGCGGCGGCGACCACGTCGATGGTCAGCTCCACCGGCATGCCGGGCGTCGCCGCGGTGCCCGGGCGTGCGGCGAACGAGTTGCTCACCACCAGGCAGACGGTGGTGGGCTCGACGACAGGCGTCGAGGTCCCGGCGGTCGCGTTCTCGTCGTCGGCGGCGTCCTCGTCATCGGCGGTGGCCGACCAGCGCAGACCGGCGGAGAGCACGTCGGCCCGGCCGCTGCCCGCGTCCGCGCCACGGACCAGCTCCCGGCCATCCGCCGCGGTGGCCCGCAGCAGCACCCCGTAGTCCCGGTTCACCGGCCGGTCCAGCGCCATGCTCACCGACGCGCGCAGCTCCTGCCCGGGGCGTACGGGCACCCGGTAGTAGCGGTGCTCGGAGAACGACTCCCGGTCGGCGTACACGCCTGGGGCGAGCAGCGGCGCGGAGTCACAGGCGCTCGCGCCGCCGACCACGGTCGGGGCCCGGGTGTGGGTGTCACCGGCCCGCTCGACGAGCTGTTTGATCCGGCCGGTCAGCTCGTCGGCGCTCTGCGCCGCGGTGTAGGTGCCTCCGGTCGCCCCGGCGATGCAGAGCAGCTGACGGCGTACCTTTTCGTCGGGCGCGAGACCGAGCGTGTCGACGACCAGGCTGGTGCCCTGCGCGGCCAGTTCCCGGGCGACCTGGCACGGGTCCGGTGGTGCGCAGGTGTCCTCCCCGTCGGTGATCAGCACGATCCGCCGGGTGGTGGCGCCGGTGCCCAGGTCCTGCGCGGCGGAGCGCAGCGCGAGCCCGACCGGGGTGAACCCGGTCGGTCGGAGCGTCGCGACCGCCGCCTTGGCCCGGGTCCGGTCGACCGGCCCGACCGGAACGATCTGCTGGGTGTCCTGGCAGCCGACCTTCTTGTCCTTGCCCTTGTAGGTCGCGCCGAGCACCCGGATGCCGAGCTGGGTCTCCTCCGGCAGCGCGTCCACCACGTCGTTGAACGCCTGCTGGGCCACCGAGATCCGGCTGCGCCCGTCGATGTCCGCGGCCCGCATCGAGCCGCTGACGTCGAGCACCAGCTCGACCCGGGGCGGCTCGGCCGCCTGCTCCTCGTCGGCCGCCGCCGGGACCGGCCCGGTCAGCGCGGTGGTCGCCAGCAGTCCGAGGAGGACGGCCGCCGATCGTCTGAAGTTGATCACGGCGGGCAGTGTAGTAAAATCCACTTTGGATGATCATTGGGGTGGTTGGTCGTCCCGGATGACCGGGGACGCGTGGACCCGGCCGGGTCAGGCGGGCGGGTCGAGCAGTGCGACCAGCCGCGTCGGCGCGATCTCCCGGTACGCGTCCCGACACAATTCGTCGATCTCGGCCCAGTCGACCGTGCCGTCCAGCCGTACGCCGACCCAACCCCGACCGCCGACGTAGGGCGGGCGGAAGAAGCGGGCCGGGTCGGCGGCGGTCAGCTCCGCCTGGGCGCCCGTCGGCGCGGCGCACCAGAGGTGGGGAAAGTCGTTCTGGTGGTGCCCGTCGGCGTGCAGAGTGACGAACACGCTCTTGTCCCGGACGAACCAGGTCGGTGACCCGTGGCTGGGCCGCTCGGTCACCTCGGGCAGCGCGAGGCAGATCGCCCGGACCCGTTCCAACAGCTCCACGGCACCCCGCCTCCCGTCACGATCCCGACGCCCACCACGGCGAGCCTAGTGCGTCGGGCCGGGTCGCCGGCAGCCCTCGAAGCGGCCTCCGTCGGCGTCGAGTCAGCCGGTTCGGGGGCGCTGGGTCCACGTCAGGTCACCCTCGGTCAACGGTCGGAGGGGAGACGTCGGCCCGGGTGGAATCCGTCGGAAATCTGACCCAAGTTGACCCGTTGTGCCGGTGGTGCGCGGTGGTTAAGCTCTTCATGCGCGCCCCAATCGCCCGCTTCCCCCGTGGCAGGCGATCGGGGCGCGCGTCTTCGTGTAAGAGGTCGGGCCCGCACGCGTGACGCGTGCGGGCCCGATTTTCCGTCGCGCTGTGCGGCGCGTCGCCCGCCGGTGCTTATATCCAGCGGCCGTCGAGCCACATTCGGGACAGCCAGTCCGAGTACGGGATCAGCCGTCCCACGAAAATCGGATAGAAGTACGCGAAGCACAACGCCACCAGCAGCACGTACGCCCCGGCCGCGATGCTGCCCACCAGCCGGCGTTCGTAGCCCGCGTCGCCAGGCACCAGGGCTGCCGTCTCACCCACGTCACCGCCGGGCGGAGCGATCAGCGCGCCCAGCACGTACACCACGGCCAGCACCAGGAACGGCAGCGCCGGCGCGACGTAGAACGAGAACATCGTCCGGCCGTCGAGGGCGAACCAGAACCAGGGCAGCAGTCCGGCGGCCACGGTGAGCAGGATCGCGCCGGCCCGCCAGTCCCGTCGGGCGATGCCCAGCCAGACCAGCGCCACGAGGGCGGGCAGGAACGACCACCACAGCAGCGGGGTGCCGAGCAGCAGGATCTCCGAGGCGCAGGTCGGCGCCCCGCAGGCGCCGTCGCCGGACCAGTGGAACGCCACCGGCCGCCCGAGCAGCAGCCACTGCCACGGCCACGACTGGTACTTGTGCGGATCGTCGAGCTGGGCGTGGAAGCCGTACGCGGCGCGGTGGTACTCGAAGAGGTTGACCAGCGGGCCGATCACCGGGGTGTCGCTGAGCGGGGCGCTCGGGTAGGCCGACGCGAGCCGGTAGTAGCCGTCGTCGCTGAGCAGCCACCCCGACCAGGTGGCGAGGTAGGTGCCGACCATCAGCACGCCGGCCAGCACCAGCCAGGGCACCTCGTCGAGCAGGGTGTCCCGCCAGGGCCTGCGGACGCCCGCCGAGCGGCGGACCCCGACCTCCCAGAGGACCACGAACAGGGCGAACACCGGCACGAAGTAGAGCGCGCTCCACTTGACCGCGCAGGCGCAGCCGATCAGCACCCCGGCGGCGAGCCGCCACCACGGCCACGTGCGCCAGCCGGTCGGCGGCCGACCCGCGCGCCCCGGCAGACTCGGGTCGAGCCCGTCGTCCAGGGCGCGCGCCCAGCGCCGGCGGCGGGCGTCCCGGTCGAGCACCAGAGCGCCGAAGGCGGCCAGCACGAAGAACAGCAGGAAGATGTCGAGCAGCGCCGCGCGCGACAGCACCAGGTGGAAGCCGTCCAGCGCGAGCAGCAGGCCGGCCGCGCAGCCGAGCACCGTCGAGTGGAACAGCCGCCGGCCGATGCGGACCAGCAGCAGCACCGACAGCGTGCCGATCACGGCCGCCGAGAACCGCCAGCCGAACTCCGGCGCGGTGGTGAACAGGTGCCCACCGACGGAGACCTTCGACTCCGCGTCCTGATAGCCGAAGGCCCACTCGCCGACGCCGATCAGCCACTTGCCCAGCGGCGGGTGCACCACGTACGACGGGCCGTTGTCCTTGTAGTTCCACTCGACGCCCCGGCTGATCAGCCCGTACGCGTCCTTGGCGTAGTACGTCTCGTCGAAGATCTTGCCCTTGGGGCTGGACAGGCCCACGAAGCGCAGGATCCCCGCGATCACCACCACCACTGCGGTGGCGAGCCACGAATACGGGTCCACCCGGCTGTCGACGGTGGCGAACCGGCGGCGGACCACGGCGGATATGCCCCCGCCGTCGGCACGTGGTGCCGTCGGTTCCTGGTGGGGGCTGGGCTCGCCGGACACCTCGACCGTGTCTGCCGGGTCGGCGCTCGGGCTCTGCGCTGTCGACGCACTCGTCACCCGGCGATCGTAGGCTGCCAGGGTGTCCTGTGGCGCCCGTCGTCCCTGATACCGGTATTCGCTGTCGATGAAGGAGACGATGTCGTGGGTGAAATGTCCGAAGCTGGGCGCCTGATCCTGCTCGGTGCCCCGCTCGGCAACCCCGCCGATGCCTCGGTGCGGTTTCGGGAAGTCCTGGCCAGCGCCGACGTGGTGGCCGCCGAGGACACCCGCCGCCTGACCCGGCTGGCCCGCGACCTCGACATCACCGTCGGCGGCCGGATCGTCTCCTATTTCGAGGGCAACGAGGAACGGCGTACGCCCGAACTGGTCGAGGTCATCCTCGGCGGGTACGTGGTGGCGCTGGTGACCGACGGCGGCATGCCGAGCGTCTCCGACCCGGGTTACCGGCTGGTCCGGGCCGCGTTGGACGTCGGGGCGCCGGTCACCGTGGCACCCGGGCCCAGCGCGGTGACCACCGCCCTCGCCGTTTCCGGGCTGCCCTGCGACCGGTTCTGCTTCGAGGGGTTCCTGCCCCGCAGTGGGGGTGCCCGCCGGTCCCGGCTGCGCGCGCTCGCCGCCGAGGAGCGCACCCTCGTCTTCTTCGAGGCGCCGCACCGGATCGGCGCGGCGCTCGCCGACCTGGCCGAGACGTTCGGCGCGGACCGGCCGGCCGCGCTCTGCCGGGAACTCACCAAGACCTACGAGGAGGTGCTCCGCCGCCCCCTCGGCGAGTTGGCCCGGTGGGCCGCCGAGGGTGATCCGCGCGGGGAGATCACCCTGGTGGTGGCCGGCTCGCCGGTGACCGCGCCGGAACGCCCCGACGACGACACCCTGCGCGCGGCAGTCGCCGAGCGGGAGGCCGCCGGCCGGTCCCGCCGGGACGCCATCACCGACGTCGCCACCGAATACTCGCTGCGCCGCCGTGAGGTCTACACGATCGTGCACAGCTGACCCAGCGGCGTATTCACCACGCGGCGGCGAGGAAGCCGAGGGTGATCAGCGCCGGGCCGGCGAGAGCCGTGGCCACCGCCCAGCGGCGGTGTCGCCGGCCGGGCAGCCGGGCCGACCCCGTCCACCGGACGATGCCGGCGGCGCAGCCGAGCACCGCCAGCAGCCCGGGCAGCCAGCGCAGGTGTCGGCCCGCGCCGGTGTCGGCGTACGCGGTGTCGCCGTCCGGGCCGGTCATCCGTGCCCGCAGCGCCGCCCCGGGCGCGCCACCTGAGGCGGGTACGCCGCTGACCCGTACCCCGTGGGCCAGGAACCGCCCGTCGTCGGCCGTGAAGATGCCCCGGCACCGCTGGGTGAGACCGCCTCCGGTGCAGTGGTCGATCACCACCGTGCCGTCGCGCGCGTGCCCGACCGCGAGCCAGAACGGGCCGGCGCTGACCCAGGCGAAGAAGGCCGCGACCAGGCTCAGCAGCACCAGCGCGGTCAGTCCGGGCAGCGGGTCCGGCAACGCGGTCGTCCGCGACGAGGGACGGCGAGCCCGGCGCTGGGGGGCGGCGACCTCGCGGACGGGGGTGCCGTCCCAGTGCACCTGCTCGATCGGCGCCCAGAACGTGCCCTCGTCGTCCGGTGGCCGGTCCCCGTCGACCCGGTGAGCAATTCGGCGACGGCTCTGCTGGCGTACCGGCACCCGACGCGGAACCGCGTCCACCGGCGCCCCGGTGGTCGGCTCCACCTCGACCGGGGCCCGGGTTGCCGGCTGCGCCTCGACCGCCGTTCGGGCCGGTTCGCGCGCCGCCGGCGCGACGTCGGCCGACGCGCCCGGCGGGCTCGGCGGCTTCGGGCGGGCTGGGCTGGGCACGGGCGCCGTCGGGCTGGGCCGCGCCGGGGTGGGGGCCGGCGCGGCCGGCGTGGGCCGGGCCGGGGTGGCGGCGAGCTCCGTCGAGGTGTCCCGCCGTGGCGCGGCCGCCCGCCCGGACGGCGTGGGCCGCTGGTGGCCGGGCCGATCGGGTTCGGGGGCGGTGACCAGCCGGGGCTGCGGCGCGACCCCGGCGGCCCGGGGTGAGTCGGGCTCGTTGCCGCCGGTCGGCCCGGTGGGACGCTCGTCGTGGTCCCGGGCCGCTCCTCTGCCAGTCACGACGTTCATTGCACACCGGCAGCGGAGGCAGATCGGGCAGCTGGACCGCGTGTCGACGACAAATCGGACCAATGGGCGGGGTGGTCGATCCGGTCCGGCGGCCCGGCACCCCCCATTGGTTCGCGGACGCCCCGGGCGGGTCACTAGGCTTGCTGCTCATGAGTCACGTTCTCGCGGCAGTGGCCTGGCCGTACGCCAACGGCCCCCGCCACATCGGCCACGTCTCCGGTTTCGGCGTTCCCTCCGACGTCTTCGCCCGGTACATGCGGATGGCCGGCCACGACGTGCTCATGGTCTCCGGCACCGACGAGCACGGCACCCCCATCCAGGTGCAGGCCGACGCCGACGGGGTGACCCCGCGCGAGCTGGCCGACCGGTACAACAGGGTGATCGTCGAGGACCTGCACGGCCTCGGGCTCTCCTACGACCTGTTCACCCGCACCACCACCCGCAACCACTACGCGGTGGTGCAGGAGCTGTTCGAGGGGATGTACCGCAACGGCTACATCGTGCCGAAGACCACCATGGGCGCGATCTCGCCGTCCACCGGGCGCACCCTGCCCGACCGGTACATCGAGGGCACCTGCCCGATCTGCGGGTACGACAGCGCGCGCGGCGACCAGTGCGACAACTGCGGCAACCAGCTCGACCCGATCGACCTGATCGACCCGAAGTCGCGGATCAACGGGGAGACCCCGAAGTTCGTCGAGACCGAGCACTTCTTCCTGGACCTGCCCGCCCTGGCCGACGTGCTGCGCCAGTGGCTGGACACCCGGGAGGGGTGGCGGCCCAACGTGCTGCGGTTCTCCCGCAACCTGCTCGACGACCTCCAGCCGCGGGCGATCACCCGGGACCTGGAGTGGGGCGTGCCGATCCCGCTGGACGGTTGGCGGGACCGCTCCGACAAGCGGATCTACGTCTGGTTCGACGCGGTGATCGGCTACCTGTCCGCCTCGATCGAGTGGGCCCGCCGCTCCGGCGACCCGGAGGCGTGGCGCAGGTGGTGGTCCGCCGACGGGGAGGGCAAGGACGCCCGGTCCTACTACTTCATGGGCAAGGACAACATCGTCTTCCACTCGGTGATCTGGCCGGCGCTGCTCTCCGGGTATTCCGGCGAGGGCTCCCGCGACGGCGAGCCGGGGGCGCTGGGCGAGCTCAACCTGCCCACCGAGGTGGTTTCCAGCGAATACCTGACCATGGAGGGGCGCAAGTTCTCCTCGTCGCGCAAGGTGGTCATCTACGTCCGCGACTTCCTGGAGCGCTACGACGCCGACGCGCTGCGCTACTTCATCGCCGCCGCCGGCCCGGAGAGCAACGACACCGACTTCACCTGGGCCGAGTTCCTGCGCCGCAACAACGACGAGCTGGTCGCCGGCTGGGGCAACCTGGTCAACCGGTGCGTCTCGATGGCCGCCAAGAACTTCGGGGCGATCCCGTCGATCGACCCGGCCGGCCTCACCGAGGCCGACGAGGCGCTGCTCGCCGTCGCCCGCGCCGGGTTCGACACGGTCGGCGACCTGATCGGCCGGCACCGGCAGAAGCAGGCCATCGGCGAGGCGATGAAGGTCGTCGCCGAGGCCAACAAGTACCTCTCCGAGCAGGCGCCGTGGAAGCTCAAGGCCGAGGCCGACAAGCCCCGCCAGGGCACCATCCTGCACGTCGCCCTCCAGGTGGTCAGCGACGCCAACACGCTGCTCACCCCGTTCCTGCCGCACTCCGCGCAGCAGGTGCACGAGCTGCTGGGCGGCACCGGCGTGCACGCGCCGATGCCGGTCATCGAGCAGGTCGACGACCTGGACGGCGGGCCGGCGTACCCGGTGCTGACCGGGGACTACACGGTGGGCGCGCGCTGGGAGTCGGTGCCACTGGAGGCCGGTCGGCCGCTGGCCGCGCCGAAGCCGGTGTTCCGCAAGCTCGACCCGTCGATCGTCGACGAGGAGCTGGCCCGACTGGCCGGCTGATCAGCGAACGGCGCGCGGCGGTGGGCTCTCGGACCGCCGCGCGCCGTCACAGCACGTACCGGGTGTCCATGATCTGGTCGTCGCTCACCTCGGCGCCCGGCGCCCAGGTCTCGTAGACGCCCCGGTCGTGGCACTGCGCGCCGGTGGCGATCACCGCGTCCGGGTCCGGGAAACGCAGCCGTAGCCGCAGCCAGCCGGCCTCCTCGCGCAGCACCAGGCACGACACGCCCCGCCACTGCGCGAACCGGACCCGGCGGGCCACCGCGTCCACCGGATAGCGGGCCGCCCGGGTCATCGCCAGCACCCGGAACCCGCCGGGCAGGTCGGCCACCGCCTCGTACTCCGTGTCGCCGTAGAGGCCGACCAGCTGGGTGGAGCGCGGGGCGTCGCCGGTCGGCACGTACTCCTGGTCGGGAGAGAGGCCCGGCACCGCGGCCAGCAGGTGCCGCCACTGCGGGCCCACCATCCGCAGCCACGCGCGCTGCTCGGCCTGGTAGCTGTAGAGCACCACCTCGACGCCCTCGGCGGGATAGGCGACGAGCGTCGCGTTCGCCGGCATCGGCAGGTCGGCGAAGTCCCGGGTGATGAACTCGGGGATGAGCTGGCCGTTGCTCGGCACGAAACCGGTGCCCAGCACCGGCGGGCCCAGCCGGTCCCGGGACGCCAGCGCCGTCAGCCCCCGGTGCGCCTCGCCCACCGGCACGTCGTAGTCGCCCGGGTCGGCGGCCCGCCAGCGCAGCGCGTACGCCACGTCCGAGCCGTCCCGCCCGACGTCGCCGTCGGTGCGCAGCACCGTGGTCGTCGACGGCGTACGCAGGTGCGCCACGTCGTGCTCGCGATAGCAGAAGCCGTGCGGCAGCCAGCCCCGCACGTACCCGGCGAGCTGCCGGCCGGAGAGCACCTTCACCATCCGGGTGCCGCGCCGGATGATCGCCGAGGCACGCATCGCGGCCAACACCGGGTCACCCGCCGCGGACGGCTGCTGGCTGAGCTGGTGTACGTGCGACCAGCCGTGTTCCCGGTGCGCCGGCATCATCAGCGGTGTCTCCGGCTCCTCGGCCGGCACGACGGCACCGTGCACCGCGCTCACCTCCGTGACGTGCACGAACCGACGCCACGGCAGGGCGCTGCCCGGACGCGGCGCCCGCTCGAAGCCGGCCACCTCCTCGGCGCTGAACAGCTCGTACGCGGCGCCCCGGGCGATCTCCTCAGCCGGGTAGACGCCGCCGCCGAAGGCCACGCGCAGGCCGGTCCGTTCGCCGGCGGCGTCGCTCGCGTGGGGTGTGACGCTCACCCCGCCGCCTCGCTCCGCTCGGCAGCGGCGTGAGACGCCACGCTGCTGTGCCTCATGGTTCGCTCGCTGCGCTCGCTCACACCACCGCCTCGCTCCGCTCGGCAGCGGCGTGAGACGCCACGCTGCTGTACCTCATGGTTCGCTCGCTCACCCGGCGACGGTAGAGTCGCGCGGCGTAGTCGAGGTGAACGCCGGGTGGCGGGCGGATGGACGGCCCCGGTGTGTGATGCTGTCGCTGATGAGCGAGCCGACTGAAACCCGCCGCGAGCGTGCCGCCCGGCGGGCCGGAGAGTTCCCGCCCGCCCCCGAGCCGCTGCCCCGGCCGGTGCTGGACAGCCACACCCACCTGGACATCACCGTCGGCGAGGCTGGCGTGCCCGGTGGCGGGCCGTCCGACGACCCGGTCGCCACGGCGATCACGGTGGCCACCAAGGTCGGCGTGGACCGGCTGGTCCAGGTGGGCGTGGACGTGGCCTCCTCGCGGTGGGGCGCGGACACCGCCGAGGCGTATCCCGCCGTGCTGGCCACCGTGGCGCTGCACCCCAACGAGGCGCCCCGGCTGGCCGACCTCGACGAGGCGCTGCGGGAGATCGAGTCGCTGGCCGCCCGCGACCGGGTCCGGGGGATCGGCGAGACCGGCATGGACTTCTTCCGTACCGGCGACGAGGGGCGCGCCGCGCAGGAGACGAGCTTCCGGGCGCACATCGCCATCGCCAAGCGGTACGGCCGGACGCTTGTCATCCACGACCGGGACGCCCACGCCGACGTGCTGCGGATCCTCGACGACGAGGGCGCACCGGACACGGTGGTGCTGCACTGCTTCTCCGGTGACGCCGAGTTCGCCCGCGAGTGCGTGCGCCGGGGCTACCTGCTCAGCTTCGCCGGCACCGTCACCTTCGGCAGCGCGACCGCCCTGCGCGAGGCCGCCGCGCTCACCCCGCTGGACCAGATCCTGGTGGAGACCGACGCCCCCTACCTCACCCCGACCCCGCACCGTGGCCGGCCGAACGCCTCGTACCTCATCCCGCTCACCGTCCGGTCCCTCGCCGCGACCACCGGCAGCGACCTGGACGAGCTGTGCGCGGCCATCTCCGCCACCGGCGACCGGGCCTTCGGCCCGTGGTGAGCCCGGCCCGGCGGCCGGTCCCGACGACGCCGCTACGCTGCCAGCCATGACCGGTCTCCTCGGCCCGGCGGAGATCCGGGAGCTGGCCGCCCGGCTGGGCGTCGCGCCCACCAAGAAACTCGGCCAGAACTTCGTGCACGACCCGAACACGGTGCGGCGGATCGTCACGGCCGCCGGCCTGACCCCCGACGACGTGGCCCTGGAGGTGGGCCCGGGGCTCGGCTCACTCACCCTGGGGCTGCTGCCGGTTGCCGGGCACCTGCACGCCGTGGAGATCGACCCGACACTCGCCGGTGCGCTGCCGGAGACCGTCGCCAGGCACGCCGGGGCGGACGCCGCCCGGCTCACCGTGCACCGCGCCGACGCGCTCCGGGTCAGCGCCGCCGAGCTGGCTGACCCGCCGCCGACCGCGCTGGTCGCGAACCTGCCCTACAACGTCGCCGTACCGGTGGTGCTGTACCTCCTCGCCGAGCTGCCCACCCTCCGGCACGGCCTGGTGATGGTGCAGAAAGAGGTCGCCGACCGGCTCGTCGCCGGTCCCGGCTCGAAGGTGTACGGCATCCCGTCGGTCAAGCTCGCCTGGTACGCCCACGCCCGAAGCGCCGGTAAGGTGCCGCCGAACGTGTTCTGGCCGGTGCCCAACGTCGACTCCGGTCTGGTCGCCTTCACCTGCCACGAACCGCCCCGCGCCGACGTGCCGCGGGAGCGGGTCTTCGCCGTCGTGGACGCGGCGTTCGCGCAGCGCCGAAAGACCCTGCGCGCCGCGCTGGCCGGCTGGGCCGGTGGCCCGGACCGGGCCGCCGCCGCGCTGACCGCCGCCGGCGTCGACCCCGGGGCCCGGGGGGAGTCACTGACCGTCGAGCAGTTCGCCGCCATCGCCGCGTCGGCCCCGGCCGGTACGGTGGCCGCGAAGTAGGCTGACGCCGTGTCCGCCGACTCCGCCGAGGAGCTGATTTTGAGCAAGCCGTTCGACATTCGCCTGCGCACGCGGGACCTCACCCCGTGACCGAGGCCTGGCGACCGGACGACGAGGACGATCGACGCGGGGCCATCGGTCCGGTGCGGGTCCGGGTGCCCGCCAAGGTCAACCTGCACCTCGGGGTGGGCCCGCTGCGCCGCGACGGCTACCACGAGCTGAACACCGTCTATCACGCCATCTCCATCTACGACGAGCTGACCGCCCGCCGGGGCGACACGCTGGCGTTGACCATGGAGGGCGAGGGCACTGGCGAGCTGGCGCTGGACGACTCCAACCTGGTGATCCGCGCCGCGCACGCGCTGGCCGGGTACGCGGGGGTGCTGCCGCACGCCCGCCTGCACCTGCGCAAGCAGATCCCGCTCGCCGGCGGGCTGGCCGGCGGCAGCGCCGACGCGGCCGCCGCGCTGGTGGCCTGTGACGCGCTGTGGGGCACCGGGCTGTCCCGCGACGAACTGGCCGGGATCGCCGCCGACCTGGGCTCCGACGTGCCGTTCCTGATCTACGGCGGCACCGCGCTGGGCACCGGCCGGGGTGAGGCGGTCAGCCCGGTGCTGGCCCGAGCCACCTCCTGGCACTGGGTCGTGGCGATCGCCGACAGCGGCCTGTCCACCCCGGCCGCGTACCGCGAGCTGGACCGGCTGCGCGACTCCGGCGCCGCCGGCGCCCCGCTGGGCAGCACCGACGCTCTGCTGGGTGCGCTGCGTCAACGCGACCCCCGGGTCCTCGCCCGTACGCTCGGCAACGACCTGCAGGACGCCGCGCTGGCCATGCGGCCCGCGCTGGCCGACACCCTCAAGGCCGGCGAGGCGGCCGGCGCGCTCACCGGCATCGTCTCCGGCTCCGGCCCGACCTGCGTCTTCCTCGCCGCCGACGCCGCCGACGCCGAGCGGATCGCCGCCGAGCTGACCAGCGCCGGGGTGTGTCGGGAGGCACGGGTCGCGCACGGGCCCGTGGTGGGCGCGCGCGTCGGCTGACGTCGCGTCCCGGACGGCCCGCGCGGCGAGGGTGGCCGGAACGTCCGCGTACCCTTGGGTTCAGGCGTCCCGAGGTGCCCGCCGGCACCCGGACGCCTTGATCTTGAAGGGTGGAACGTGGCCAACATCGTCAATCTGGACCGGGTGTCCAAGGGGTACGGCGCCGCCGGGCGGCTGCTCACGGACGTCTCGCTCGGCCTGGACGACGCCGACCGGATCGGTGTGGTCGGCCTCAACGGCGCCGGCAAGTCCACCCTGCTGCGCCTGCTCACCAAGCAGGAGGAGCCCGACGACGGCCGGGTCACCCACCGCCGTGACCTGCGCGTGCTCTGGCTACCGCAGCAGCTCACCCTCGCCCCGGACGCCACCGTCCGGGACGTCGTGCTCGGCACCGCCTGGCTCGGTGAGGGCATGGGCGCCGAGCACGAGTGGGCCGGCGACGCCGGCGTCCGCAACATCCTCGACGGCCTCGGCATGCCGCACCTCGGCCTCGACCAGCCGGTCGGCCCGATGTCCGGTGGCGAACGGCGGCGGGTGGCGCTCGCCGCGCTGCTCGTCCGCGACTCGGACCTGCTGATCCTCGACGAGCCCACCAACCACCTCGACGTCGGCGGTGTCGACTGGCTGGCCCGGCACCTGGTCGGCCGCAAGGGCGCCCTCGTCGTGGTCACCCACGACCGGTGGTTCCTGGACGCGGTCTGCACCACCACCTGGGAGGTCGGCGACCAGACCGTCCGGGCGTACGAGGGTGGCTTCGCCGCCTGGACCCTCGCCCGCGCCGAGCGTGAACGCGTCGCCGCCGCCACCGAGGCCCGCCGGCAGAACCTGCTGCGCAAGGAGATCGCCTGGCTGCGGCGCGGGCCGCCGGCCCGCACCTCCAAGCCGCAGTTCCGCATCGACGCCGCGAACGCGCTGATCGCCGACGTGCCGCCCGCCCGCGACACCATGTCGTTGCAGCGCATGGCCGTCTCCCGGCTCGGCAAGCAGGTGTACGAGCTGGAGAACGTCGAGCTGCACGCCGGGCCGAAGGAGATCCTGCGCGACGTCACGTGGCTTGTCGGCCCCGGTGACCGGATCGCCATCCTCGGCGCCAACGGCGCCGGCAAGACCACCCTGCTGCGGATGCTCGCCGGCATCACCCGCCCCGACGGCGGCCGCCTCGGCACCGGCTCGACGGTGCGACCGGCGTTCCTCTCCCAGGAACTCGTCGAGCTGCCCGGGCACCTGCGGGTGCTGGAGGCCGTCGAGGAGGTCGCCCGCCGGGTCCAGCTCGGCGACCGGGAGGTCTCCGCCGCCCAGCTCGCCGAGGTCTTCGGGTTCGACGACCGCCGGCTCTGGACGCCCGTCAGCGACCTGTCCGGCGGTGAGCGTCGCCGGTTGCAGATGCTGCGGCTGCTCGCCGGCGAGCCCAACGTGCTGCTCTTCGACGAGCCCACCAACGACCTGGACACCGACACGCTGGCCGCGCTGGAGGACCTGCTCGACTCGTGGCCCGGCACGATCATCGTGGCCAGCCACGACCGCTACCTGATCGAACGCGTCACCGACACGGCGTACGGGATGTTCGGCGACGGCCGGCTCGTGCACCTGCCCGGTGGCGTCGACGAGTACCTCGCCCGGACCGCCGAGCGAGCCGGCGCCACCCGGGCGGGCGGCACCGGCCCGGTCGCGCCGGCCGGGCCCACCGCGGGTGGCATGTCCGCCGCCGAGGTGCGCCAGGCCCGCAAGGAGCTGACCCGGCTGGAACGGCAGCTCGGCAAGCTCGACCAGCGCGAGGTGACCCTGCTCGATCAACTCGCCGCCGACGCCACCGACTACGCCCGCGTCGCCGAGCTGGACACCCAGCTCAAGGATCTGCGCGCCGAACGGGAACGGATCGAGGAGACCTGGATGACCCTCGCCGAGGACCTGCCCGAGGGCTGAGCGGGCCGGGCACGCCGGCGCGGGGGCCGTGTGCGGCGTCACACCGACACATGCGGAACAATCGTCGGCGACACCTCACCCTTGGAGACCCAGACATGGCCCACACCCCCATCAACCACCCCGCGCGGCCGATCTACCGGGCGATCGGCGGGCTGACCGGTCTGTACCTGGTGGTCTTCGGCGTGCTCGGCATCATCACGAGCGCCGGCAATGAGATCCTCGCCCAGGACGACACCCGCGTCCTCGGCCAGGGCACCAACCTCGGCTTCTCGCTGCTGTGCGTGCTGCTCGGGCTCGTCGTGCTGGTCGGCACCGCGCTCGGCCGCAACATCGACGTGGCGATCAACCAGTGGATGGCGTACGCCCTGATGGTGATCAGCCTGGCCGGTCTGGCCTTCATCCGGACGGACGCCAACTTCTTCAACTTCAGCATCTTCACCGTGATCGCCGTGATGACGGCCGCCCTGGTGCTGCTCATGGCCGGCATGTACGGCAAGGTCGGCACGGAGGATGAGGCGGAGGCGTTCCAGAAGGCTCGGCTCGTTCTCTGAGCTTTGCTTGACTGGTTGCGGCCGTGGGTTTTCGCCGGAGCCCGAGCTGCTCCGGGCGGTCAGGCTTGATCCCTGCGCAGCTCGGGCTCCGGCGAAAACCTGACCTGGTCCGGCCTGCGGCGGACCGTTTCGGGCTTTGTGGTTCTCCGGACGGTCGGCTCTGCCCTGGGTGACAATCCTCCTGAAACGGTCGATTCAGGGGGGTCTGGGTATGCCGCACTTTCCGGTGAACCATCCGGCACGGCCGCTCTACCGGGTGCTCTCCGGCCTGATCGGCGTCTACATCCTGGTCTTCGGCGTCTGGGGTGTCGCCGAGACGATCGGCGACCCGCTCTTTGACCGGGGCAACCACTGGGCCCTCGGGCTCCGCACCAACCTGGCCTTCTCGCTCGCCTCGGTGGTCTTCGGAGTCGTCCTGATCATCGGGGCGTCCCGGCGCAGCAACCTCGGCCACTACATGAACCTCACCGCCGGGGCGGTGTTCCTGGTGACCAGCATCCTCATGATGTCCGTGCTGCAGACCGACGCGAACTTCCTCAACTTCTCGATGTCGACCGTGATCGTGTCGATGTTGTTCGGCCTGATCCTGCTGGGCACCGGCCTGTACGACAAAACCGGCCCGTCGGAGCACGCCGAGGCGGAGCTGGAACGCCGCAAACATCCGGTGGCCGACGTGCACCGCCGCTGAACGGTCAGCGGCGGCGGGCGGTGATCAACGTGGGCTTCGCCTCCAGGTGCGACAACCCGTTCCAGGCCATGTTGACCAGGTGCGCCGCCACCGTCTCCTTGCGCGGCTTGCGCACCTCCAGCCACCAGCGGCCGGTCAACGCGACCATGCCCACCAGGGCCTGCGAGTAGAGCTCGGCCAGCTTCGGGTCGTACCCGCGGCTCTTGAACTCGGCGCCCAGGATGTGCTCGACCTGGTGGGCCACGTCGTTCATCACGCTGCTGAAGGTGGCCGTGCCGGACAACAGCGGCGACTCGCGGACCAGCACCCGGAACCCGCTGGTCTCCTCCTCGATGTAGCCCAGCAGGGCCATCGCCGCCTGCTCCAGCAACTCACGCGGATGCCCCGCCGTCAGCGCCGTGGTGATCCGGTCCAGCAGGGCCCGGACCTCCCGGTCGACCACGACCGCGTACAGCCCCTCCTTGCCACCGAAGTGCTCGTACACCACGGGCTTGGAGACCTTGGCGCGGGCCGCCACCTCCTCGATGGAGGTGGCGTCGAAACCTCGCTCGGCAAACAGCTGCCGGCCGATCGCGATCAACTGCTCCCGCCGCTGCGCGGCCGACATGCGTACGCGTGAGGGGGGCTTGGGTTTCGCCGCCGCGGCCGGCACCGCACGCCGGCCGCCGGCTTCGTCACTGACCTCGGGCATGTCGCCGCCTCGCTGGCGCTCGGTGACGCCCTGCCGTGGAATGGTGCCTCCGCTGTGCCCGCTCACGTCGTCGCCTCACTGGCGGGCGGCCCGTCCGGCCTGCCGTGCCGTCCGACCGTACCCGGATCGGGCTCGGCCCCCCGTCCGCCGAGCCGTCCGGCCCCCCGCTCCGCTCGGCCACCCGGCCATCCTGCCAGGTGGCACACCGCGGCACCGCCCGGTTTACCGGGGTGCGACCGGTTTCACGAGCTTGGCCGCGAGACGTTCGGGCTTTGGCCAGCGCACCT
Source organism: Micromonospora sp. NPDC005254 (assembly GCF_042872525.1). Taxonomy (NCBI): domain Bacteria; kingdom Bacillati; phylum Actinomycetota; class Actinomycetes; order Micromonosporales; family Micromonosporaceae; genus Micromonospora; species Micromonospora sp. NPDC005254. The sequence goes on from NZ_JBIAKM010000002.1 coordinate 180,380, forward strand.
GCGACGCCGCGCCGACCTTCTCGAACAGCCAGATCACCCGGGCCGAGATGTCCACCTGACCACGCAGCACACCGTGCCGCGCGCTGGTCGGGTCCGCGTGGTGCAGGTTGTGCCAGCTCTCACCGAACGACAGGATCGCCAGCGGCCAGAAGTTCGACGCGCGGTCGCCCTGGCGCATCGCGAACGGGCGCTCGCCGTACACGTGGCAGACCGAGTTGATCGCCCAGGTGACGTGGTGCAGGAGGCCGATCCGGACCAGCCCGGCCCAGAAGAACGCGGTGAGCGCGCCCTGCCACGACCAGGTCACCAGGCCCCCGATCAGCGCCGGGCCGAGCAGTGAGACGGCCACCAGCGCGGGGAACAGTCGGTCCACCCGGCTGATGTCGCGGTCGGCGATCAGATCCGGTGCGAACCGCTCCCGGTTGGACAGCTCGCGGCGGAACAGCCAGCCCACGTGTGCGTGGAACAGACCCCGCGTCAGCGCCCAGAAACTGGTGCCGAAACGCCACGGCGAGTGCGGGTCACCCTCCAGGTCGGAGAAGGCGTGGTGCCGCCGGTGGTCGGCCACCCACTGGATGATCTCGCCCTGTACCGCCAGCGAACCCGCGACCGCCAGGGTCACCCGCAGCCAACGCTTGGCCTTGAACGAGCCGTGCGTGAAATAGCGGTGGAAGCCCACCGTGATGCCGAGCCCGGAAACCACGTACCAGACCAGGCCGATGATCACGTCGCTCCAGCCCAGCCAGCCGCCCCAGGCGATCGGCACGGCGACCAGCAGGGCCACGAAGGGGATCACGACGAAGGCCCACAGGGCGGCCAGGATCCCGTTGGACTGGCTGCCGTCGGTGAGCGGTTTCGGGCCGGGGCCGGCGGTGTTGGGTTCGAGCATGGTAGTGGACATGGCACCTCGCAGAGGGGACGGAAACGATCACGAACCTACGCCTACGTCACCGTAACTTACGGCTCGGTAGATCGCACGGGGAAGTTTGAAAAAGCTGTCGTACGTAGGTCCTAAAGCCCTGCTCAGGGCCCACCCTCCATTCGCTGTGGGTGCCGCCCGAGCGGTTTCCCGCGCGGGGTGTCACCGCCGCCTCGGTCACGAGCCATGTGCGATGGTCGGCAAGGCCGAGGGGATCATGAAGGGCAGGAGTGCTGGCGTCGCGGCCGTCGGGCGTTAAGGTGTACCGGCAGGATGCTCGTTCTGAGGCGACGGTGTTCTTGACGTTGCAATCGGCCGTGGTGTAATTGGCAACACCCGGGTCTTTGGTACCCGTATTTCAGGTTCGAACCCTGGCGGCCGAGCTGTCCCGACAAGTCCGTTTTGGGTTCTGCTGGGGGTAAGAGGACGCGCTGCCGGGCCGCGTGGTTAGCATGGCCGCGAGAGTGTCCGCCGTCCCGACGGGAGCCACGTCGTGCCCCAGCCCCACCTTCGTACCGTCGTCGTGCTCGCCGCCGGTGAGGGCAAGCGGATGAAGTCGACACTGCCCAAGGTGTTGCACCCCCTGCTCGGCCGTACGCTGCTCGGCCACGTGCTGAGCGCGGCCGGGCCGCTGGCCGCCGACCGCACCGTCGTCGTGGTGGGCCACGGCGCCGACCAGGTCCAGGCCCACCTGACCGAGATCGCCCCCGACGCCACGCCCGTGCTCCAGGCCGAGCAGCTCGGCACCGGACATGCCGTGCGGATCGCGTTGGACGCCGTACCGGAGGGCGCCGGCACGGTCGTGGTGATCAACGGCGACGTGCCGCTGCTGCGCCCGGAGACGGTGGGCGCGTTGGTGACCGCGCACGAGGAGGCCGCCGCCGCGGCCACCGTGCTGGCCGCCGAGGTGCCCGATCCGACCGGGCTCGGGCGGATCGTCCGGGACGCCGACGGCCGGCTGGAGCAGATCGTCGAGGAGCGCGACGCCGACGCGACCCAGCGCGCGATCCGGGAGATCAACGCCGGCATCTACGCGTTCGACGCGGTGCGGCTGCGCGACGCGCTGGGCAAGCTCTCCACCGACAATGACCAGGGCGAGGAGTATCTGACCGACGTGTTCGGCCTGCTCCGGTCCGTCGGCGAGCCGGTCGCGGTGCACGTGGCCGTCGACCACGTCGAGACGCTGGGCTGCAACGACCGGGTGGAGTTGGCGTCGCTGCGGCGGCTGCTGCGCGACCGGGTCAACGAGGCGTGGATGCGCACCGGGGTGAGCCTGCTCGACCCGGCGACCACCTGGATCGACGTGACGGTGGCGCTGGACCGCGACGCGGTCATCGACCAGAACACCCAGCTGCGCGGGGCCACGGTGGTCGGCGCGGGCGCGCTGGTCGGGCCGGACGTGACGCTGATCGACACGATCGTCGGCCCGGCGGCGTCAGTGGTGCGCAGCCACGCGGTGGGCGCCGAGGTGGGCGCGGGCGCCAGCGTGGGGCCGTACGCGTACCTGCGGCCGGAGGCCCGGCTGGGCGAGAAGGCGAAGGTCGGCACGTTCGTCGAGGTGAAGAAGTCCGAGATCGGGCCCGGCTCGAAGGTGCCGCACCTGACGTACGTGGGTGACGCGACGATCGGCGAGCAGACCAACATCGGCGCCGCGTCGGTCTTCGTCAACTACGACGGGGTCAACAAGCACCGCACGGTGATCGGCAGCCACGCCCGGACCGGGGCGGACAACATGTTCGTCGCGCCGGTCGAGGTGGGGGACGGCGCGTACACGGCGGCCGGCTCGGTGATCGTGGACGACGTGCCGCCGGGCGCGATGGGTGTCGCCCGCGCGCGCCAGCGCAACATCGAGGGCTGGGTGGTGAAGCGGCGGGCCGGTACGGCGGCGGCCGAGGCCGCGCAGCGCGCCGGCGACGCGGAGGGTGCGTCGGAGGTGGCCGGCACCGCAAGCGACAGTGAGGCAATGCACGGGCGGGCCGAGACGGTGGGCGGCGCGTCCGGCGCGGGAGATACTGCAACCGAATAGTCCCCGACCCACCACCACCGGGCCGGGTACCGCCGACAAACGGGAGCAGACGGGCCCATGGGCAGCATCGTCGCCGAAAACCGCAAGAGCCTGATGCTCTTCTCCGGACGGGGTTTCCCGGAACTGGCCAAGGAGATCGGCGAGGTGCTCGGTGTGGCACCGACGCCGGCCGACGCGTACGAGTTCGCCAACGGCGAGATTTTCGTACGGTTCAAGGACTCGGTGCGTGGTTCGGACGCCTTCGTGGTGCAGTCCGTGACGCACGGGGTGAACACCTGGGTCATGGAGACCCTGATCATGGTGGACGCGTTGAAGCGGGGGTCGGCGAAGCGGATCACCGTCGTGCTGCCGTTCTACCCGTACGCGCGCCAGGACAAGAAGCACCGGGGTCGGGAGCCGATCTCGGCCCGCCTGGTGGCGGACCTGCTGAAGACCGCCGGCGCGAACCGCATCCTCACCGTCGACCTGCACACCGCGCAGATCCAGGGCTTCTTCGACGGCCCGGTGGACCACCTCTTCGCGATGGACATCCTCGCCGAGTACGTGGAGCACAAGTACGCCGGCCGCCCGATGACCGTGGTGGCACCGGACTCCGGCCGGGTGCGGGTGGCCGAGCGGTGGACCGACCGGTTGGGTGGCTGCCCGCTGGCGTTCATCCACAAGACCCGTGACCCGATGAAGCCGAATCAGGTCGTGGCGAACCGGGTGGTCGGCGAGGTCGAGGGTCGGGTCTGCCTGATCGTCGACGACATGATCGACACCGGTGGCACCATCGCCAAGGCCGCGGACATCCTCAAGGAGTCGGGCGCGGCGGAGATCGTGGTCGCTTCCACCCACGCGCTCCTGTCGGACCCGGCGACCGAGCGGCTGAAGAACAGCTCGATCAGCGAGATCGTGGTGACCAACACGCTGCCGTTGCCGCCGGAGAAGCAGCTGGACAAGCTGACCGTGCTGTCGATCGCGCCGCTGCTGGCGCGGGCGATCCGGGAGGTCTTCGACGATGGCTCGGTGACCACTCTCTTCGGTGGCCTGAGCTGAAGATGGCCGAGTCGGCCGGCCGGAGCTGACAAACTGGTCGAAACGGGCTGGCACGCTGGCGGGGAACACCGTCGGCGGGCCAGCCTGGAGCCGTGACCGGGGACTGCCGGAAACCCGGGAAACAGCTCGGGTAGACTGGTGCGGTTGCCACGGCGAGGGTGCCCGGCGGGCCGCTGAAGAGCGCCGCACGGAGGCACCGTCATCGACGCGGTGCTCCGGGCAGTCGTTCATGACGCATGAGCCCCAGCGAGCCCCTCGCCCCAGCACCGCAAGACGACAAGCCGCCGCAGCGAAAAGCATCAGGAGTTTCCCCGTGTCCGAGGTAAAGATCAGCGCCGAGCCCCGCACCGAGTTCGGCAAGGGTGGTGCCCGTCGTACCCGCCGGGCCGGCAAGGTGCCCGCCGTGCTGTACGGCCACGGCGAGAAGCCCAAGCACATCGCGCTGCCGTCGCGGGAGTTCGCCGCCGCGATCCGCAAGGGCGGTGCCAACCAGCTCTTCGCGATCGACATCACCGACGGCACCCAGGTGCTGGCGCTGCCGAAGGCGATCCAGCGGGACCCGATCCGCGACACCTTCGAGCACGTCGACCTCATCCTGGTTCGCCGGGGCGAGCAGGTCACCGTCGACGTTCCGGTCCAGCTGACCGGCGAGGCCGCGCGGGACACCCTGATCGTGCACGACCACGACACCCTCTCGGTGACTGCGGACGCCACCAAGGTGCCGGACCACCTCGAGGCGTCGATCGAGGGCCTGGAGGCGGGCTCCTCGGTGACCGCCGGCGACGTCGAGCTGCCCAGCGGTGTCGAGCTGGCCGTCGACCCGACGCTGCCGATCGCCGCGGTGACCGCCGCGCCGACCGCCGAGCAGCTCGAGGCGACGCTGCCCGAGGTCGAGGAGGCCACCGAGGAGGCCGAGGCCGAGACCGGCGAGGTCACCGAGGGCTCCGAGGGTGCCGACGCCGCCCCGGCCGCCGAGGGCGCGGAGAACACCGAGGCGCGTACCGAGGCCTGATCGGTTCGTATCGTGCGGCAGGCGTCCCCGAGTTTCGGGGGCGCCTGCCGGCGTATCGGGAGTCGGTGAAGACGGCGGGAGGGGCGGGTCGTGACGGACGAGGCGGGGCCGTGGCTGGTGGTCGGCCTGGGCAATCCGGGCCGGGAGTACGCCGGGAACCGGCACAACGTCGGGTTCATGGTGGTGGAGCTGCTGGCGGGGCGGTTGGGCGCGCGGTTCGGCCGGCACAAGCGGGCGGTGGCCGAGGTCGCGGAAGGGCGGCTGGGGTTCGGCGGTCCGAAGCTGGTGCTGGTGAAGCCACTGACGTACATGAACCTGTCCGGCGGGCCGGTCGCGGCGCTGTCGCAGTTCTACAAGGTGCCCCCGGCGCGGGTGATCGCGGTGCACGACGAGCTGGACATCGGCTTCGGCCAGGTGCGGATTAAGTGTGGCGGCGGCGAGGGCGGGCACAACGGCCTGCGTTCGATGTCGAAGACGTTGGGCACCAAGGACTACGTCCGGGTGCGGTTCGGCGTGGGTCGGCCGCCGGGGCGGCAGGATCCGGCGGATTACGTGCTGTCGGATTTCGGCGCGGCGGAGCGTAAGGAACTCGATTTCCTGGTGGACCGGGCCGCCGATGTGGTGGAGTCGGTGATCGTCAAGGGCGTGGAGCCGACCCAGAACCTGTATCACGGCGGTTGAGCCGGGCGGGGCGTACCGGATCGGAAACGGTTGGCCGGTAGTCTGCGCCTTTCGGCGTGCCGTGACCGGCGACGCGGGTCGCGGCCGATCGGTGCGTGCGGGCACGGGCCGCGGCGAGGCGACGGGAGCGGGCAGATGGGCAGTCCTCCGATGATCGACGGGGCGTTCGCCCGGTGGTTGGCCTCCCGGGCCGGTCAGGCGCTGCTCGACCTGCGTGCGGAGTTGGGCTTCGCGGACACGGGCGCGCTGAAGTCAGCCGGGGACAAGGTGTCGCACGACCTGATCCGCACGGAGTTGGCGCGGTGGCGGCCGGGCGACGCGGTGCTCTCCGAGGAGGACGAGGGCTCGCGGTTGGCCTGGGCGGCCGAGGTGAACACCGGCGCGGTGTCCCGGCTGACCGCGGACCGCGTGTGGATCATCGATCCGTTGGACGGCACCCGGGAGTTCGCCGAGGAGGGCCGCTCGGACTGGGCCGTGCACGTCGCCCTCTGGGCGCGGAGCGCGCCGAGCCCGCACGGGCTGGTCGCCGGAGCGGTGGGATTGCCGGCGCAGCACCGGGTGCTGGGCACCGACTACCCGCCCGCGTACCCGCCGATGACGGTGGAGGCGGCGACGGCCGGTGAGCGCAAGATCCGCCTGGCGGCGAGCCGGAGCCGACCGCCGGTGTTCCTCACCGACCTGGCCGAGGACGTCGGCGCGCACCTGGTGCCGATGGGTTCGGCCGGTGCGAAGATCGCCGCGGTGGTGACCGGCGAGGTGGACGCGTACATCCATGCGGGTGGGCAGTACGAGTGGGATTCGGCGGCCCCGGTGGCTGTGGCGACGGCCACCGGACTACACGCTTCCCGGATCGACGGTTCTGCGCTTCGATACAACGAGGCGGATCCGCGCCTGCCGGACCTGCTGGTCTGTCGCAAGGATCTCGCCAACCGGTTGCTTGCAGCGCTGCAGAGGCATTCCGGGTAGCCTGAGCGCACTTCTTGACATGTCCGACCGGAAAGGTCTGGAAATCGGATGAGCGAGCGAGTGTCATGACGTCCCCCGCGGCCTACCGGGTCTCCCACCTGGACGCCCTTGAGGCGGAGAGCATCTTCGTGATGCGTGAGGTTGTCGCCGAGATGGAACGCCCGGTGCTGCTCTTCTCCGGCGGCAAGGACTCGATCGTCATGCTGCGGTTGGCGCAGAAGGCGTTCGCTCCGGCCAACATTCCCTTTCCCGTCATGCACGTCGACACCGGGCACAACTTCCCCGAGGTGCTCGAATACCGCGACCAGCGGGTCGCCGAGTTGGGGTTGCACCTCGTGGTGGCGAGCGTGCCGGAGGCCCTGGCCAGCGGGTTGGTCCGCGAGTCCGGTGACGGGATGCGCAACCGGATCCAGACGCCGGTGCTGCTGGACGCGGTCGAGAAGCACCACTTCGACGCGCTGTTCGGTGGCGCCCGCCGCGACGAGGAGAAGGCGCGGGCCAAGGAGCGGGTGTTCAGCTTCCGCGACGAGTTCGGCCAGTGGGATCCGAAGAATCAGCGCCCGGAGCTGTGGTCGCTCTACAACGGCCGGCACCACCCGGGCGAGTCGATCCGGGTCTTCCCGCTGTCCAACTGGACCGAGCTGGACGTGTGGCACTACATCGCCCGGGAGCGCATCCCGCTACCGTCGATCTACTACGCGCACGAGCGCGAGGTGATCGAGCGGGACGGAATGTTCTACGCGGTCAACGAGTTCTTCCGTCCCCGCGCGGGTGAGGAACGGTTCAAGGCGCAGGTGCGCTACCGCACCGTCGGCGACGCCTCCTGCACCGCGGCGGTCCGCTCGGACGCGGACACCGTGGAGAAGGTCATCGAGGAGGTGGCGGCCACGCGGATCACCGAGCGGGGCGCCACCCGTGGTGACGACCGGGTCAGCGAGGCCGCCATGGAGGACCGCAAGCGGGAGGGGTACTTCTGATGACCACCGAGATCGTGGCCCCGGCCGTTGCCGGCACCGAGGCCACCGGTGAGGCGCGGCCGATGGACCTGCTGCGGTTCGCCACCGCCGGCAGCGTGGACGACGGCAAGTCGACCCTGATCGGCCGGCTGCTCTACGACACCAAGTCGCTCTTCACCGACCAGCTGGAGGCGGTGGAGGCGGTCAGCGCGGCCCGTGGCGACGAGTACACCAACCTGGCGCTGCTCACCGACGGCCTGCGCGCCGAGCGGGAGCAGGGCATCACCATCGACGTGGCGTACCGGTACTTCGCCACGCCCCGACGCAAGTTCATCATCGCGGACACCCCCGGGCACATCCAGTACACCCGCAACATGGTCACCGGCGCCTCGACGGCCGACCTGGCGCTGATCCTGGTGGACGCGCGCAAGGGCCTGGTCGAGCAGTCCCGTCGGCACGCGTTCCTCTGCTCGCTGCTGCGGGTGCCGCACCTGGTTCTGTGCGTCAACAAGATGGACCTGGTCGACTGGTCGCAGGAGGTCTACGAGCGGATCGCCGACGAGTTCACCGCGTTCGCCGCGAAGCTCGACGTACCGGATCTGACCGTGGTGCCGATCTCGGCGCTGCGCGGCGACAACATCGTCACCCGGTCGGAAAACATGCCGTGGTACGAGGGTCCGTCGCTGCTGCACCACCTGGAGCGGGTGCACATCGCGAGCGACCGCAACCTGGTCGACGTCCGGTTCCCCGTGCAGTACGTGATCCGCCCCCAGTCCACGACGGTCACCGACTACCGGGGCTACGCCGGTCAGGTCGCCTCCGGTGTGCTGAAGCCGGGCGACGAGGTGATGGTGCTGCCGTCCGGCTTCACCAGCCGGATCGCCGCCGTGGAGACCGCCGACGGGCCGGTCGCGGAGGCGTTCCCGCCGATGTCGGTGACGGTACGGCTGGCCGACGAGATCGACATTTCCCGGGGCGACATGATCTGCCGGCCGAACAACGCGCCGGCGGTCGCCCAGGACATCGAGGCGATGGTCTGCTGGATGGACGAGACCAGCCCGCTGCGGGTCGGCGGCCGGTACGCGATCAAGCACACCACCCGGTCGGCACGGGCAATCGTGCGGGGGCTGCACTATCGGTTGGACATCAACTCGCTGCACCGCGACGAGTCGGCCGACGAGCTGCGGCTCAACGAGATCGGCCGGGTGCGGCTGCGCACGACGGTGCCGCTCCTCGCTGACGAGTACCGCCGCAACCGCACCACCGGCGGCTTCGTCATCATCGACGAGGCCACCAACCGCACGGTAGGCGCCGCCATGATCGTCGAAGCCAGCTAAACCCAGCGCCCCCGGCCCTCGCCGGCTCGGCGCCGGCATGATCGCACTCGATCCATGAAGTAGTGGCCTCGCCCACCGGGCGAGGCCACTACTTCCATGAACGAGCACGATCTGCCCCTGCCCCTGCCCCTGCCCCCGCCCCCGCGCCCGCCGCCGCGACTCGTGATCAAGAGATTTGCGTCAAAATCCGGGCTCGGACTGACGCAAACCTCTTGATCAACCAGCGAGTGGGGGGCCGGGGGGTGGGGGGCCGGGGTGGGGTCAGTGCAGGCGGGTTGCGCCGGGGGCGGGGAGGACCGGGAGCGTGGTGGGGGCGGTGAAACCGCGTTCGGCGTACGCGGCCGTGACGGCTGCCGCCACCGCCTCGGCGCGATCGGTCTCCACCAGGGCGAGGACGCAGCCGCCGAACCCGCCGCCGGTCATCCGGGCACCCAGCGCGCCGGCCGACAGCGCCGCCTCGACGGCCGTGTCGATCTCCGGCACGGTGATCTCGAAGTCGTCGCGCATGGAGACATGCGAGGCGGTGAGCAGCGGGCCGATGTCCCGGACCCGGCCGGCGCGCAGCAGCGCCACCGTGTCCAGCACACGCTGGTCCTCGGTGACCACGTGCCGGACGCGCCGCCGGGTCTCCTCGTCGTCGAGGCGGGCCAGTGCGCTGTCGAGCTGGTCGACGGCCACGTCGCGCAGCGCGGCGACGCCGAGCGCCTTGGCGGCCGCCTCGCAGGAGCGGCGGCGGGCGGCGTACTCCCCGTCGGCGTGCCGGTGCGGTGCGCGGCTGTCGATGACCAGCACGGCCAACCCGGCGGCGTCCAGGTCGAACGGGATGTGCTCGACGGACTCGTCGCGGCAGTCGAGGAAGAGCGCGTGCCCGGCGCGGCAGCGGATCACCGCGGACTGGTCCATGATGCCGGTCGGCGCGCCCACGTAGACGTTCTCCGCCCGCTGCGCCAGCCGCGGCCGCCGCTCGGGGGACAGGTCCAGCTCACCGAGGTCGAGCAGGGCGGCGAGCACGGACGACTCCAGCGCGGCCGACGAGGAGAGCCCGGAACCCAGCGGCACGTCGGAGGCGATCGCCAGCCGGGCGCCGGGCACCGCGTGGCCGGCGTCGCGCAGCGCCCAGACCACCCCGGCCACGTACGCGCCCCAGCCGGTCACCCGGCCGGGCTCGGCCACGTCGTCCGCGCCGAAGGTGATCGTCTCGTCGGAGAGCTCGGACCAGACCGTCCAGCGCTCGTCATCCTGCCGGTCGGCGGCGACCACGGTACGCAGTGGCAGCGCGAAGGGCAGCACGAACCCGTCGTTGTAGTCGGTGTGCTCGCCGATCAGGTTGACCCGGCCGGGCGCGGCCCAGAGGCCGGTGGCCTGGCCGCCGTACTGGTCGGTGAAGCCGGCGGCGGCCCGCTCGACGACGTCACCGGTGGGGCTGGTCATGACTTCTCCAGGACGTGCGTCCGGTAGAAGGCCCAGGCGTCGCCGACCATGTCGTGCAGGGTGGGCTTCTGCGGCACCCAGCCCAGCTCGTCACGGGCCAGCGCGGACGAGGCGACCAGTTCGGCGGGGTCGCCCTCGCGGCGCGGCGCCACCTCGACCGGCAGCGGGTGCCCGGTGACCTCGCGGACCACGTCGGCCACCTGCCGGTTGGTGAAGCCGTTGCCGTTGCCGAGGTTGTAGATGCGGTGCTGGCCCCCGGTGGCGGCGTCCAGCGCCAACAGGTGGGCGCGGGCCAGGTCGGCGACGTGGATGTAGTCGCGGACGCAGGTGCCGTCCGCCGTGGGGTAGTCGTCGCCGAAGAGCTGGAGCTTCTCCCGCCGGCCGGCGGCGACCTCCAGGGCGATCGGGATGAGGTGCGTCTCCGGGTCGTGCCGCTCGCCGAGCGCGACGTCGCCGGTGAGGTGCGCGCCGGCGACGTTGAAGTAGCGCAGCGAGACGGCGGCCAGCCCGTGCGCGATGGCCTCGGAGGTGAGCGCCATGTCGACGGCGAGCTTGGTGGCGCCGTACGTGTTGGTGGGCGCCTTGACCGCGGTCTCCGTGATCGGCAGCTCGGTGGGGTTGCCGTAGACGGCGGCGGTGGAGGAGAAGACCATCCGGGGCACCCCGGCGGCGCGGACGGCGTTGATCAGGGCGAGCGAGCCGACGGTGTTGGTCTGCCAGTACAGCTCCGGCTTCACCATCGACTCGCCGGCGGCGATGAGGGCGGCGAAGTGCACCACCCCGTCGAAGCCGGCGTCGGGGGTGAGGATCTGGGCGGCGTCGTGAATGGACGCTTCGACGTGGGTCGCGTCCGGAGCGAGCGCCTCGCGGTGACCGGTGCGCAGGTCGTCCAGGACGACGACCTGGTGGCCCGCGTCGAGCAGCATCCGGGTCACCACGCTGCCGATGAATCCGGCGCCCCCGGTGACGAGCAGTTTCACGTCGTTGCCTCCTGCCTGGCCCGCCGGGACGTGGCCTTTGGTGATCACCCTACGGCGGCGGATGAGACCGGAGTCGACCACGCCGCCAACCCATTCCATCATAATCTCTCACGTTTAAACAGAGCCGCACATCGCCGATGACTCCGCGCGATCGCCGGTACGGCGGGCACCCGGTGTCTACCATCTCTGTCATGCGGGAAGCGGCCCGTTCCGGGCTCCGGCGACGCGTGCGGGGGAAGCCCCGCCGCGACCCCGGCCCGCTCGCCCGAGCCGTCGCCCGGATCCTGGTCCGTGCCGCCGACGGCGCCACCCGTCTCGTCACCGACCTGCTCGGGGCCGGCCCGGCGGCCGGGCGGGAACGCATCTCCGAGGCCGAGCTACGGGACCTGCTCGCGGTGAACACGGTGCTCGACCCGGACGAGCGGCGGATCATCGACGAGGTGCTGGTGGCCGGCGCGCGTCTCGTCCGCGAGGTGATGATGCCCCGCACCGAGGTGGTCTTCCTGCCGGCCCGGCTGACCATCGCCGAGGCCGCCCGGCTGGTGCGGGCCGAGACGCACACCCGTTACCCGGTGACCGATGGCACCCAGGACGACGTGGTCGGGTTCGTGCACCTGCGGGACGTGCTGCTGCGTCCGGACGCCGACCCGTGCGTCACCGTCGGTGAGCTGACCCGTGAGGTCAAGCAGGTGCCCGGCAGCAAGCCGGTCCTGGCCGCGCTGACCGAGATGCGCCGGGAGGGTCACCACCTGGCGGTGGTGATCGACGAGTACGGCGGAACCGCCGGGATCGTCACCCTGGAGGATCTGATCGAGGAGCTCGTCGGGGAGATCCACGACGAGTACGACACGACCCCCGACCCGCCGCACGCCGGCCTGCCGGCGGTGGTCGACGGCCGGCTCAACCTCGCCGACTTCGCCGAGCGGACCGGCGTGGCGCTGCCCGCCGGGCCGTACGAGACGGTCGGCGGGTACGTGATGGCCGTGCTGGGCCGGCTGCCACTGCCCGGGGACGAGGTGCCCGTACCCGCCGAGCCGCCCGACGACGGCGGTCCCGATCCGGTGGACCCGGCGGACGGTTGGCTGCTGCGGGTGCTGGCCCTGGACGGACGTCGGGTCGCCCGGCTCGCGGTGTCGGCGCTCCGCGTGCCGGAGCAGCGGCGCGTGGGCGTGCCACGCGAGGTCAGCGCCCCGACACCGGCCGGCCGGGGCCGACGCGCCGGCCCGTCATGACGGCCCCGCCTGCTTGCTGACAGAATTATCGCCATGCCCGACGTTTCCGAGCGACCCCGCGTCTTCTCCGGCATCCAGCCGACGGCCGACTCGTTCCACCTCGGCAACTACCTGGGAGCCGTGCGGCACTGGGTGGCCCTGCAGGACACCCACGACGCGTTCTACTGCGTGGTGGATCTGCACGCCATCACCGCGGGTCACGATCCGGCGCTGCTGCGCCAGCGGACCAGGGTGGCGGCCGCCCAGCTCTTCGCGGTCGGTCTCGACCCGGAGCGCAGCACCCTGTTCGTGCAGTCGCAGGTGCCTGAGCATCCGCAGCTGGCCTGGGTGCTCGGCTGCATCACCGGCTTCGGCGAGGCCAGCCGGATGACCCAGTTCAAAGACAAGTCGCAGAAGCAGGGCAACGAGCGGGCCAGCGTCGGGCTGTTCACCTACCCGGTCCTGCAGGCCGCCGACATCCTGCTCTACCAGGCCAACGCGGTGCCGGTCGGCGAGGACCAGCGTCAGCACCTGGAGCTCTCCCGCGACCTGGCCCAGCGGTTCAACTCGCTGTTCGGCGCGACGTTCACGGTGCCCGCGCCGCACATCGTCAAGGACACCGCGAAGATCACCGACCTGCAGGACCCGACGGCGAAGATGTCCAAGTCGTCGTCCTCGCCGGCCGGCATCATCGACCTGCTGGACGACCCGGCCCGGTCGGCCAAGAAGATCCGCTCCGCGGTGACCGACACCGGTCGGGAGATCGTCTTCGACGCCGAGACCAAGCCGGGCGTGTCCAACCTGCTGACCATCTACTCGGCGCTCAGCGGGCGTGGCATCGACGAGCTGGTGGCAGCGTTCGCCGGCCGCGGCTACGGAGACCTCAAGAAGGAGCTGGCCGAGGTCGTGGCGGAGTTCGTCCGCCCCATCCAGGAGCGCACGCGCACCTACCTCGACGACCCGGCGCAGCTGGACAAGCTGCTCGCCGCCGGTGCGGAGAAGGCCCGGTCGGTGGCCGGCGCGACCCTGCGGTCCGCGTACGAGCGGGTCGGCTTCTTCCCGCCGGTGCGCGGCGAATAGCGCTGCGGGACGGGTGGGCGGGTCGGTGGCCGACGTGGCGGCACGGAGCGTGGATCGCAGTGGCGGGGTGCCGCCGTCCGGCGACACCGTCCAGATCGGCATAGCGGTGGACATCCCGGAGCCGTGGGGGGCCCAGCTCACCCGGCGCCGGGTCGAGGCGGGCGATCCCCTCGCGGTGCCGGCACACGTGACGCTGCTCGGTCCGACCGAGATCCCGACCGCCGTCCTGCCGGGCGTCGAGCGGCACCTTGCCGCCGTGGCCGCCGCGCATCTGCCGTTCACGCTGCACCTGCGGGGCACCGGCACGTTCCGGCCCGTGACGCAGGTGGTGTTCGTCGCGGTGGCCGCCGGGATCAGCGAATGCGAACTGCTGGCCGCCGCGATCGCGGCCGCGCCGGGCCTGCACCGCCAGACCCGCTTCCCGTACCATCCGCACGTCACCGTGGCGCAGGACGTCCCTGGCGAGGCGTTGGACAAGGTGTACGAGGATCTGGCCGACTTCTCCGCGATGTTCGAGGTCGACGGGTTCACCCTCTTCTCGCACAGCGGGCAGGCCCGGTGGCAGCCCCGCCGGGACTTCCGCCTCGGCGACTGACGGTCGGCGACCCGCCGGGCGGCGAGCACTCTTGCGCCGGTTGCGACGGCGGCAGTGAAAGATCGGCGAGGATGATCGCGTGAACGTGATCGGCCGTATCGAGGCGGGCATCGACCGCTGGGTGGGTGCCGCGCGCAGCCGGTCGAGCCTGTTCGACCACGTGTGGCGTGCCGGGGCGCTCTACGCCGAGGTGTTGGCCGGGCGGCTCGCCGCGGCGATCGCCTACTACGGCTTCTTCGCTGTCTTCGCGCTGGCTCTGGTCGCGTACTCCATCTTCGGCGCGATCCTGGAGGACAACGACGAGGTCTCCACGGCGGCGGCCAGGTTCCTGAAGGAGAACCTGCCGTTCCTGGACGCGCAGCAGATCGCCAACTCCAGCGGCACGGTCGGCGTGGTCGGCCTGGTCATCCTGGTCTTCACCGGCATCGGCTGGGTGGAGGCGATCCGCTCCTCTCAGCGCCTCATGTACGCGCTCAACCAGCAACCCGGCAACCTCGTGGTCCGGCGGCTGGTCGACCTGGGGGTGATGATCGGCGTCTTCGTGCTGCTCGGCCTCTCGGTGGCGGCGGTGGACGCGTTGGAGTCGCTGCTGCGCTTCCTGCTGCGCAGCACCGGGTCGGTCGGGCTGACCACGGTCAGCGCGGTGCTCAGCGTGCTGGTCAACGCGGTGCTCGCCACCGCGCTGCTGCTCGCGGTGCCCCGGCTGCGGATGAGCCGGTCCCGGCTGCGCCCGGTGGTGCTGCTGGTGGCGATCGGCATCACGCTGCTCAACACCGTCGGGCGGTACTACGTGGTGCGCACCGAGCGCAATCCGGCGTACACGGTGGTGGCCGGCGCGGTCGGTCTGCTGCTCTACCTCTACCTGCTCAACCAACTGGTGCTGTTCGGGGCGGCGTTGCTCGCGACCAGTACGAGCGGGCGGGTGGTGGATCTGGCGGAGGGAGCCCCGCCGGTGGATCTCGACGAGGACACCGATCCCGGTGCGCCGGGCGGTGCGGGCTGATGGCGGAGGTGCCTGACGTGCTGATCACGGTCGATCCCGACTCGCCGGTGCCCCCGTACGAGCAGGTGCGGGTGCAGCTCGCCGAGCTGATCGGCGACGGCCGGTTGCCGGTGGGCAGCCGACTGCCCACCGTCCGGCAGCTCGCCGCCGACCTGCGGCTGGCCGCGAACACGGTGGCGCGGGCGTACCGGGAACTGGAGGTGGCGGGGCTGTTGGAGACCCGGGGGCGCAACGGCACCTTCGTCGCACCCGGCCGCGACGACGCCGTCGACCGGCTGCACCGGGCCGCCGTCGAGTACGCCGCCGAGGCCCGGCGGCTGGGCGTACCCCCGGACCGTGCTGTCGCTCTCGTCCGCGCCGCCGTCGACGCCACCCGGCACGACTGAGCCCCTGCAGGTCGATCAACGTTCCCCCGTGGTTATTGCTTGTGTTGCCGAGGGCTACCGGCTCCAGAGATGTCAATGAATGCGCAATATTGACCGATGTTGCGGCTGTGCGTACCCGAGCGCTTCCCGCCGCCTCGCAGGGCACCAGAGGCAACCCGGGGGAGGATGTGAACAGCTCACCCGCCGTCACTCCTTCCGGACCGATGGCGGCGTTCCCCGGCATGACACCGAGCAAGGTCACGGACGCTTGGGCCGAGCGGTGGCGCGTCCCGGTCACGGCGGACGGCGCGCTGCACATCATCCGGGTGACCCTGCCCGGTAAGCAGGGCCAGTTGTCGGCCGCGGTCGGTCAGCCCTCGAAGGACCGCACGAACGAGGTGGCCCAGGTCCTCTGCATGGTCAAATTGCACGGTGCCGTGCAGCGGCCGTTGTTGCAGACGCTGGTCGAGGGCTGCATCGGTCCGGTGCTCAAGGCGGAGGAACGCAAGGCGGTGCTCAACTGGCTGGTCGGCGTGGACTTCTCCGCTCCGACCTATCAGCTCCGGCGGACCTCTGAGTACGAACTGAACGCCAACCACAATTCCGACGAGAACTTCGCGCTCACCCTGTACGCGCGTTGATTCGCGGCGGTATAGCGCCGGGCCGCTGAACGGCCGATCGGGCGCCGGACGGGCGGTAACTGAACAGAACGGCACCGATGCTCGCGTTCGCGGACCATGATGAGCCCGTGGGCGCACTCATGACACTGGACCTGCCGGCCGACTCGCCGATGCTCGGCCTGCCGTGGATCATCACCTTCGGGCCGCTGGGCGACCTCGACGAGTGGGAGCCGGTGGTCTGCGGGCCGTACGAACGGCCGCACGCGTTGGCGTTGGCCGAGGCGGTGGTGGCCGATGAGCAGTTGATGGCCGTGGTCGAGCCGCTGCTGCCGGCGCTGTCGGCCGACGAGATCCGCAGCGAGATCGCCGCCGCGCAGGTGGCCGCGGAGGACGAGGCCCGGCAGGTCGAGGGGGCGGACCTGTACGGGGACTTCGAGGACGTGATCGACGAGGAGTTGGACGCGGCGGCCGACGAGGCGGGCCACGGTGAGCCCGCCGAGCCGCCGGACGAGGCCGAGGTGCGCGCCGGCTTCACCCGGATCGCGGCGCTGCTCACCGCGAAGTGACGCGACCGCTCAGCGGGTCGGCGGCCCGTCCAGCACGCAGAACTCGTTGCCCTCGGGGTCGGCGAGCACGGTGAACCGTTCGTTCTCGGTCTGGCCGAGTCGACGTGCCGTGCACCGGGGCACACCACCTGTCACACACGGACACCGGCGCCGCGCGGAGTGGACTCCGCGTGACGCCGGTGCACCTCACCCCCCACCACAAGGGGCCGGTAGCCCAGTCGCCCGTTGGCGCGGGGCACGACGGACGACCAGGTCGAGTTGGGCTTACCCGCTCAGCGCCGTTCCAACCAGGCGGCCGCGTCGACGGGCAGCAGGCGATCGGTGAGCGGCGCGCTCGCGACGATGAGCTCGCCGTACCCGTCGAGGGCCACGGGCGCTCCGCTGAGGTTGACGACGCAGGTCAGCGCGGTGGTGCCCGCGGTGCGGGAGAAGGCCAGCACGCCCGGTTCGGCCTGCAACCAGGTGACCTCGCCGGCGTCGACGGCCAGCGCCGGGTGTTCGTGACGAATACGCAGGGCGGCCCGGTACAGCTCCAGCGTCGAGTCGGGCGTACCGGCCTGCGCGGCGACCGACAGGGCGTCCCAGGTCGTCGGGGCGGGCAGCCAGCTCAGCTCGCTGCCGGCTGGCCCGAAGCCGTACGGCGCCAGCTGACCGCTCCACGGAATCGGCACGCGGCAGCCGTCGCGACTCTCGCCGGTCCGCAGGAACGCCGGGTCCTGGCGCAGCTCGTCGGGAAGGTCGAGAACCTCGGGCAGGCCCAACTCCTCGCCCTGGTAGAGGTAGGCGCTGCCGGGGAGGGCGAGCATCAGCAGGCTGGCGGCGCGCGCCCGGCGCAGCCCTTCGGCGCCGTCGCCGTAGCGGGTGACGTGCCGCTGCTTGTCGTGGTTGGACAGCACCCAGGTGGTGGGCGCGCCGACCACTGTCGCCTCGGCGAGGGCGGTGTCGATCACCTTGCGGAACGAGTCGGCCGACCAGGTGGCGTCGAGGAAGTCGAAGCTGAACGCCTGGTGCAGCTCGTCCGGGCCGATGTAGCGGGCCAGCCGCTGCGGCGTCTCGGCCCACGCCTCGGCGACCGCCATCCGACCGCCGGGGTAGCTGTCCAGGATGGGTCGCCACGCGCGGTAGATCTCGTGCACCTCGTCCTGGTCGAAGTAGGGCAGGCGGGCCTTGCCGAGCAGGTCGACCTGGCGCTGCCCGGTCGTCGCCGTGCTGAAGCCGACGTCCGGCAGACCCTCGGCCTTGATCATGCCGTGGGCCACGTCGACGCGGAAGCCGTCCACGCCCCGGTCGAGCCAGAACCGCAGGACGTCCTCGAACTCGGCGCGGACCTCGGGGTGCCGCCAGTTCAGGTCCGGCTGGGCCGGGTCGAACAGGTGCAGGTACCACTGGCCGTCGGCGATCCGGGTCCAGGCCGGGCCGCCGAAGATGCTCTCCCAGTCGTTGGGGGGCAGGTCACCGTGCTCGCCCCGGCCGTCGGCGAAGAGGTAGCGGGCCCGCTCGGGCGAGCCGGGGCCGGCGGCGAGGGCGTCGACGAACCAGCGGTGCGCGCTGGAGGTGTGGTTGGGCACCAGGTCGACGATGATCCGCAGGCCGAGGGCGTGCGCGTCGCTGATCATCGCGTCGAAGTCGGCGAGGGTGCCGAACAGGGGGTCGACGTCGCGGTAGTCGGCGACGTCGTATCCGCCGTCGATCATCGGGGAGGTGTAGAAGGGGGTCAGCCAGAGCGCGTCCACCCCGAGGTCGCGCAGGTACGGCAGCCGCTCCCGGATGCCCGCGAGGTCGCCGACGCCGTCACCGTTGCTGTCGGCGAAGCTGCGCACGTAGACCTGGTAGACGACCGCCGAGCGCCACCAGTCGTCGTCGGTGCGGGGCGGGGTGATGGTGCTGACGGTCATTGGTGATGTTTCCCCGTCTGTCTCAGGCTCGGGCGCGGCTGTCTGAGCAATATGCCGCCCGCCTCTGCAAGAGTCAAGCAGATCTTGCGTAAGGAAACCGCACGGCGGCCGGGGCGACCGCGGTCGAGCCCCGCGCGACCAACTCGGGGCGGAACAGGTACTCCGAGTGCGGGGCGCCGTGCCCGTTGATCTCGTCCACCAGGGCCCGGACCGCCGCCACCGCCATGGCGATGACGGGCTGCCGCACCGTGGTCAGCGGCGGGTCGGTGAAAGCCATCAGCGGTGAGTCGTCGTAGCCGACCACGGAGAGGTCGCCCGGAACGGTCAGACCGCGTTGCCGGGCCGCCCGCACCGCACCGAGCGCCATCAGGTCGGAGCCGCAGACCAGGCCGGTGACGCCCCGGTCGAGCAGCCGGCCGGCCGCCGCCTCGCCACCCTCCACACCGAACAGTGTCAGCTCGGCCAGCGGGCCGAGGTCGGCCTCGGCGACGCCGGCCAGGCGGGTCATCGCCGCCCGCCAGCCGGCCACCTTGCGCTGCACCGGCACGAACCGGTCCGGGCCGGTGATCAGGCCGATCCGCCGGTGCCCGAGCGCGACGAGGTGGGCCACGGCCAGGTCGGCGGCCTCCCGGTCGTCACAGGAGACGAAGGGGGCGCCGATGCCGGGGACGTACCCGTTGATCATCACGACCGGCAGCGGCCGGGCGATCAGCGCCCGGTAGCGGTCGTGGTTGGCGGCGGTGTCGGCGTGCAGGCCGGAGACGAAGACGATCCCGGAGACCTGCCGGTCCAGCAGCATCTCCACGTATTCGTCCTCGGTCACGCCGCCGGCGGTCTGGGTGCAGAGCACCGGGGTGAACCCGCTCTGCGCCAGCGTCGACTCGATGACCTGCGCGAACGCCGGGAAGATCGGGTTGTCCAACTCGGGCACCACCAGGCCGACCAGGCCGGCGCTGCGCTTGCGCAGTCGTGCCGGTCGCTCGTAGCCCAGGACGTCGAGGGCGGTGAGGACGGCCTGTCGGGTCTCCGGGGCCACGCCGGGGCGGTCGTTGAGCACCCGCGACACCGTGGCCTCGCTGACTTCGGCCTGCTGGGCGATGTCGGACAGTCGAGCGCGCATGGCGGCACTTTAGCCCACCGGCAAGTTCTTGCGGGGCTCTCTGCAAGCCCTTCCATTATCTGCAACCTCTTGCTAACGTCCCCGCAACATACGCGAGCAGCGGCGCAGCATCACTGCGCCGGTTGGCAAAAACTTTCAGTTTTCCCACTGGCGGGCCGTCCTTCCCCCGGCGGATCCGCCATGACGACAGGAGTACCGATGCGCATCCGTACCGCGGGTGTGGTCGCCCTCTTCGCCCTGGCGCTCGCCGCCTCCGGCTGTGGTGGCGACAGCGACAAGCCGGCCGCGAAGGAATCCCCCAAGGCGGCCGGCGGCAAACTGGTGATCTGGGCGGACGACAAGCGCACCGCTGCCCTCAAGCCGTTCGCCGAGAAGTTCGGCCAGGAGAACGGCGTCACCGTCGAGGTCCAGGCCGTCAGCAAGGACCTGCAGACCAACTTCGTCACCGCCTCGCAGCAGGGCAGCGGCCCCGACGTGGTGGTCGGCGCGCACGACTGGATCGGCAACCTGGTGCAGAACGGCGCCATCGACCCCGTGCAGCTCGCCGCCGAGCAGAAGAGCGCGTTCAACGCGACCGCCATCAAGGCGGTCACCTTCAACGGTCAGCTCTACGGTGTGCCGTACGCGCAGGAGAACCTGGCGCTGATCCGCAACACCGAGCTGGCCCCCGAGGCGCCGAAGACCATCGAGGACCTGGTCGCCACGGGCAAGCAGCTCAAGGCGTCGAAGAAGGCCACCGAGACGCTCTGCCTCCAGGTCGGCCAGAACGGCGACGCGTACCACATCTACCCGCTCTACAGCTCGGCCGGCGGCTACCTCTTCGGCACCGGAGCCAACGGGGACTACGACCCGAAGGACCTGGGCGTGGGCAAGCCCGCGTCGATCGAGGCGTTCAAGAAGATCAGCGCGCTGGGCGAGAAGGGCGAGGGCGTGCTCAAGCGCTCCATCGCGGACACCAACTCGATCGCCACCTTCACCGGCAAGAAGTGCGCGTACCTGGTCTCCGGGCCGTGGGCGATCGCCGACGTCAAGAAGGCCAACGTCAAGTACGACATCTCCGCCATCCCCGGCTTCGCCGGCGGTAAGGAAGCCCAGCCGTTCGTGGGTGTGCAGGCGTTCTACGTCGCCGCCAAGGGCAAGAACAAGGCACTGGCCCAGGAGTTCGTCGCCAACTACACCACCACTCCCGAGCTGGCCGTCGCGCTCTACAACGCCGAGCCCCGGCCGCCGGCGCTGACCGCCGCCCTCGACCAGGTCAAGGGCAGTGACCCGGATCTGGCGAAGTTCCAGGAGGCCGGCAAGAACGGCCAGGTGCTCCCGGCGATCCCGGCGATGGCCGCCATCTGGGACCCGTTCGGCAAGGCCGAGGCCGCCGTCATCGGCGGGGCCGACCCGACCAGCACCATCACCGCCGCCGGCAAGACCATCTCCGGCCAGATCAAGTAATGAGTACGCCGCTGTCCGGCCCGGGGTCTGCCACGCAGACCCCGGGCCGGGGGCCCGTCGGCTCCCGACCCCCGCGCTCGCGTGACCACGCGCCGATCACCCTGACCGGCCTCGCCGGCAAGGTGCTCCTGCTCGGCCTCACCGCCGGCATCGCCCTCTGGGCGGCATTCCCGCTCATCGACGGGGAGAAGTGGGCCGGCCTGGCCCTGCTGGCGGCGACCACCGCCGGGCTGTTCTACCTCTACCTCACCCGGCGGCACATCCCGGCCAAGTACCTGGTGCCAGGCACCCTGTTCCTCATCGCCTTCCAGGTGTTCCCCGTGCTCTACACGGCGAGCACCGCCTTCACCAACTTCGGTGACGGGCACCGGGGCAGCAAGGACGAGGCGATCGTCGCGATCCAGACCTCGTCGGTCACCCAGGTGCCCGGCTCCGCCGAGTACGCCCTGTCGGTCGCCACCAAGGGCGACCCGGCCACCGCGCCACTGGTCTTCCTGGTCACCGACCCCACCACCGGGGCGGTCTCCGCCGGCGACGCGGGCGGGCTGCGCCGACTCGACGCCGCCGACGTCACCGTCGGCACGGGCGGAAAGGTCACCGCCGCCGACGGCTACACCGTGCTGAACTTCGGCCAGGCCAGCGCCCGCAGCAAGGAGATCACCGACCTGGTCGTCCCGACCGCCGGTGGCGCGCTGCGGTCCAGCGGCCTGTCCCGGGCGTACGAGGGCAAGGCGGTGCGGGCGTACGACGCCGGCTGCGACTGCGTCCGGGACACCGGAACCGGGCAGACCTGGACCGCCGACGAGGAGGTGGGCGCCTTCGTCGCCGCCGACGGCGAGCGGCTGGCCCAGGGCTGGAAAATCAACGTCGGGCTGCGCAACTTCACCCGCGTGCTCACCGACGAGAACATCTCCGGCCCGTTCCTGGGCACCCTGATCTGGAATTTCGCGTTCGCCATCGCCTCCACCGCAGGCACGTTCCTGCTCGGCATGCTGATCGCGCTCGTGCTGCACTCGCCCCGGATGCGGGGCACCAACCTCTACCGGGTGCTGCTGGTCCTGCCGTACGCCATGCCGTCGTTCGCGATGCTGCTGGCCTGGCGGGACATGTTCAACGCCGACTTCGGCCTGATCAATAACCTGTTCGGGCTGGACGTGGACTGGTTCGGCCAACCGTGGACGGCCCGCTTCGCGGTCATCCTCGTGCAGCTGTGGCTCGGCTACCCGTACATGTTCCTGGTGGCCACCGGCGCGTTGCAGGCCATCCCGAGGGAGCTGACCGAGGCCACGTCGGTCGACGGGGCGTCGCCCTGGCAGTCCTTCCGCGCGGTCACCCTGCCGCTGCTGCTGGTCGCGCTGTCTCCGCTGCTGATCTCGTCGTTCGCGTACAACTTCAACAACTTCAACGCGATCTACCTGACCACCGAGGGCGCGCCCTTCCCGGCCGACAACCCGACCAACGGCGCCACCGACCTGCTCATCACGTACACCTATCGGCTGGCCTTCGGCGGGCAGGGCGCGCAGTTCGGCTTCGCCGCCGCGATCTCGCTGTTCATCTTCGCCATCGTCGCCGTCGTCTCGGCGGTCAGTTTCCGGCGGACCCGCAAGCAGGAGGAGGTGTACTCGTGAGCACCCTCACCGCGCGTACCGGCGACACGGCCGGCCGCCCGGCCGCGAACCGGAACATCAGTGGTAGGCGGCGTAACCGCTGGTTCGCCCAGGTCGGCTGGCGGCACCTGGTCGCCATGCTCGCCGTGCTGTTCAGCCTCTTCCCGATCGTGTTCGTGCTCTCCGCCGCGCTCAATCCGCTCGGCACGCTCTCCACCAGCGAGCTGGTGCCCACCGACGGGGTGTCGCTCGGCAACTTCAGCGGGCTGTTCGAGCGGACCGCCTTCGAACGGTGGTTCCTCAACTCCCTGCTGATCGCCGGGGTGGCCTCGTTCGCGTCGGTGTTCCTGTCGGCGCTGGCCGCGTACGCCTTCTCCCGGATGCGCTTCCGGGGACGGCGGGTGGGGCTGTTGTCGCTGCTGCTGATCCAGATGTTCCCGCAGTTCCTGGCGATCGTGGCGATCTACCTGATCTTCGGCACGATCACCGACCTGTGGCCGTCGATCGGCTTCAACACCCCGTGGGGGTTGCTGCTGCTCTACCTGGGTGGGGCGCTCGGCGTGAACACCTGGCTGATGAAGGGCTTCTTCGACACCCTGCCCCGGGAACTGGACGAGTCGGCGACGATGGACGGCGCGTCGCACGCCCAGGTCTTCTTCCGGATCATGCTGCCGCTGGTGGCGCCGATCCTGGCGGTGGCCGGGCTGCTGGCGTTCATCGGCACCATCAACGAGTTCCTGATGGCCAACGTGTTCCTCACCAGCAGCGACTCGAAGACCCTCGCGGTCGGCATGTACGGCCTGTTGCAGGGCAACGAGCGCAACAACAACTTCGGGATCTTCGCGGCCGGCACCCTGCTCACCGCGATCCCGACGGTGCTGGTCTTCCAGCTCCTGCAGCGCTACATCGTCTCCGGCCTGACCGCCGGAGCGGTCAAGGGATGACCACGCCGCAGCCGCACCACGACGGATCCGTCGGCTACGTCCCGCAGCAGGAGCCGACGCTCGGCGAGACCGTCGACGTCTTCGTCCGGGTTCCGGCCGGTGCCGACGTCCGGCAGGTGCACGTGCGGACCACCGGCGACGGTGAGCCACACTTCCGTGCGGCCACCGTGGACCGTGCCGAGGGCGACGTCCTCTGGTGGCGTGCCGAGGTCGAGGCGCGCAACCCGGTGAGCAACTACCGCTTCCTGCTCTCCGGGCGGCACGGTCCCCGGTGGCTGACCGCCGCCGGTGTGGCCGACCACGACGTGCCCGACCACGGCGACTTCAAGCTGGTCACCCACGCCGCGCCGCCGGCCTGGGCACGGGACGCGGTGATCTACCAGATCTTCCCGGACCGGTTCGCCCGTTCGGCGGCGGCGGATGATCGGCCGCTGCCGGACTGGGCGATCCCGTGCGACTGGGACACCCCGGTGATCGGGCGGGGCCCCGAGACGCCGTACCAGTTCTACGGCGGCGACCTGGACGGGATCACCGAGCGGCTGGACCATCTGGACCGGCTCGGGGTGAACACCGTCTACCTCACCCCGATCTTCCCGGCCCGTTCCAACCACCGCTACGACGCGGCCAGCTTCGACCGGGTCGATCCGCTGCTCGGCGGGGACGCCGCGCTGGCCCGCCTCGCCGAGGCGGTACGCGCCCGGGGCTGGCGGCTGCTCGGCGACATCACCAGCAACCACACCGGCGACGGCCACGACTGGTTCGCGTCGGCCTCCTCGGACGTGCGCGCGCCCGAGCGGGGGCTGTACTACTTCGACGAGAGCTCCGGCTCGTACGAGTCCTGGAACGGCGTCAAGTCGCTGCCGAAGCTGAACTGGAGCAGCGCCGACCTGCGCCGTCGCTTCGCCACCGCCGAGGACGCCGCGCTGCGCCGCTGGCTGCGCCCGCCGTACGGCCTTTCCGGGTGGCGGGTCGACGTGGCGAACATGACCGGCCGGCGGGGCGTCGACGCGTACACCCACGAGGTGGCGGCGCTGCTGCGCTCGGTGGTCGTCGGGGAGCGTCCGGACGCCCTGCTGATGGCCGAGCACGGCCACGACCACACCGGTGACCTGGACCGCGATGGCTGGCACGGCACCATGAACTACGTCGGCTTCACCGACCCGATCTGGTCCTGGCTGCGCCACGGCGACCAGCCGGTGCCGAACTTCCTCGGTACCCCGGGCGGGGTGCCCCGGCGGGACGCGGAAGCGGTGCTGGCCACCATGGGCGCGTACCGGTCGCTGGTCTCGTGGCGCTCGTACGTGCACTCCTGGCAGCTGCTCGGCTCGCACGACTCGGCGCGGATCCGGACGGTGGTCGGCGACGCCGCCCGGCAGGAGGTGGCCGCCGGTCTGCTCGCCACGATGCCCGGCACTCCGATGATCTTCGCGGGGGACGAGCTGGGGCTGACCGGCACGAACGGCGAGTCCTCGCGTACCCCGATGCCGTGGCGCCGGCCGGGCAGTTGGGACGCCGCCACGTTCGCCACGTACCGGTCGCTGATCGCGTTGCGTCGCGCGGAGCCGGCGCTGCGCCACGGCGGTCTGCGGTGGCTGCACCACGACCCGGACACGCTGGTCTTCCTGCGGGAGGCGCCGGCCGGCTCGGTGCTGGTGCTGGCCCGCCGGGCGCCCGGCACGCCGGTGCGGCTGACCGGGCTGCCGGCCGCCGGCAACGTGTACGGCGGGGCGTCCGCGCTCCGGCCCGGGCCGGACGGGGTGTCGACCCTGTCCGGCGACGGCCCCACCTTCCAGGTGTGGCGGCTGTGGTGACCGGGCTCGACCCGCCGACCGACCGACCCCCTACTACGAACTGTCGTTGATGGGGGAGGATGGGCGGCGTGGAAGCACTGCGACTCATTCTCCTCTATGTCCATCTGATCGGCTTCGCCCTGCTGCTCGGCGGCTCGATCGCCCAGTACGTCAGCGGGAAGCTGCGAATCAACTCCGCCATGCTCTGGGGCGCCGGGATCCAGCTGCTGACCGGGCTCGGTCTCTCCGCGCCGCTGCGCGGCGGTGGTGACGACGAGCCGGACCCGGCGAAACTTGTGACGAAGTTGGTGATCGCGCTGCTGATCTTCGTCATGGTCTTCTTCTCCCGGAAGCGGGACGTGGTCAACCGCGGCCACTTCCTCGCGATCGTCGGCCTGACCCTGGTCAACGCGGCGGTCGCGGTCTTTTGGCGGTAACGTCCGGCGGAGGGGATGACCTCCGCGAACCGGACGTTCGGGACGCCTCGATGCTCGGTTACCAGCACGAAGAGTGATGTGCCCCACGCAAGGGTTACACCCGGGTAACAGGCGCTCAACAGTCGTGCACGATTGTCGGCCGGTGGGTGGGCGCGGGCGTACGCTCCCGTCCGTAACGTGGGACAGCCGGCGGCACACCCGCAGGTCGGCTGATGGGCTGCCACCGCACTAGGCGCGGTGTGCAATGGGAAGGAGACGTCTTGCGCTCGGTGCGTGGGATGCGGATCGCCTCGATCTTCGCGGTAGGTGGGCTCGTGCTCAGCGCCGCCGCGTGTGGCGAGGCCCCCGATAGTGACAAGAACGCCGGCAGTGGCGCCAAGAAGTACAGCGCCTGCATGGTGACCGACGTCGGCGGCATCGACGACAAGTCGTTCAACACCTCGGCCTGGAAGGGTCTGCAGGAGGCCAAGGCCGCCAACGACAACATCGACATCAAGTACGTCGCGTCGAAGTCCGAGCCCGACTACGAGCCGAACCTGACGCAGTTCGTCAACCAGAAGTGCGACTTCATCCTGGCGGTCGGCGGCCTGATGGCCAACGCCACCTCGAAGATCGCCAAGGCGAACCCGAACCAGCAGTTCGGCATCGTCGATGCCAACCCGGGTGACGCCAACGTCTACCCGATGCAGTTCGACACCGCCCAGGCCGCGTTCCAGGCCGGCTACCTCGCCGCCGGGATGAGCAAGACCGGCAAGGTGGGCACCTACGGTGGTCTGCCGATCCCGCCGGTGACGATCTTCATGGACGGCTTCGTCGACGGTGTGAAGTACTACAACACCGCCAAGGGCAAGAACGTCCAGGCGCTGGGCTGGAACAAGGAGACCCAGAAGGGCTCCTTCACCAACGACTTCGCCAAGCAGGACGAGGGCAAGAAGGTCTCCGACGCGCTGGTCGCCCAGGGCGCGGACATCATCATGCCGGTCGCCGGCGGCTCCGGCCTCGGCACCACCGCCGCGGCCAAGGCCTCGGGCGGCAAGTACAGCACCATCTGGGTGGACGTCGACGGCTGCGAGAGCACCCCGGACTGCGCCGCGATCATCACCACCGTGGTCAAGAACATCCCGGAGGCCGTCAAGGAGGCGGTGGTGAAGGCCGCCGGTGGCGAGAAGCTGCAGGCCAACCCGGGCTTCGTCGGCACCCTGGCCAACACCGGTGTCTCGATCGCCCCGTACCACGACTTCGACGGCAAGGTTCCGGCCGAGCTGAAGACCGAGGTTGACAAGATCAAGGCGGACATCGCCGCCGGCACCATCACCGTCACCTCGAAGGCCCAGCCGACCAAGTGACAACCGCCCGGCCCCTCCGGTGAGATCATCGCAGGAGCGGCGGGGTACAGGTACGACCGATCCGGCCGCTCCGGCCCGCGGGTGACCACCCGTGGGGCCGGAGCGGCCGGATCGCGCGCCACGGTGACCGGCCTGGTCCGGCCCGGTCGACCGGCAGCTACGCTGCACCATCGCTCGCACTCCAGGAGGTTGCGCTGAGACTCGAACTGCGCGGCATCACCAAGCGGTTCGGTGATCTGGTCGCCAACGATCACATCGACCTGACGGTGGAGCCTGGAGAGATTCACGCCCTGCTCGGCGAGAACGGCGCGGGCAAGTCGACCCTGATGAACGTGCTCTACGGGCTCTACCAGCCCGACGAGGGCGAGATCCTGGTCGACGGCACGCCGCTGAAGCTGAAGGGCCCGTCCGATGCCATCGCGGCCGGGATCGGCATGGTGCACCAGCACTTCATGCTGGTGCCGGTCTTCACCGTGGCCGAGAACATCATGCTCGGCGCCGAGCAGGTCCGGGGCGGCATCGCCGGTTTCCTGGACCGGCGGCGGGCCCGGCGCGAGGTCACCGAGGTGTCCGAGCGCTACAACCTGCGGGTCGACCCGAATGCGGTGATCGAGGATCTGCCGGTCGGCATCCAGCAGCGTGTGGAGATCGTCAAGGCGCTCACCCGCGACGTCGACCTGCTCATCCTGGACGAGCCGACCGCGGTGCTCACCCCGCAGGAGACCGAGGACCTGCTGACGGTCATGCGGTCGCTGAAGGCGGCCGGCAAGTCGATCGTCTTCATCACCCACAAGCTGGGCGAGGTCAAGGCCATCGCCGACCGGATCACGGTGATCCGGCGCGGAAAGACCGTCGGCACGGCCTCGCCGGAGACGAGCCGGGACGAGCTGGCCGCACTGATGGTCGGCCGCAGCGTGCGGCTGACCGTCGACAAGTCGCCGGCCGCACCGGGCGAGCCGGTGCTGGAGGTGGCCGGGCTGGTCGTCGACGACGACCGGCAGGTCCGGGCGGTCGACGGCGTGGACCTGACCGTCCGCGCGGGCGAGGTGCTCGGTGTGGCGGGCGTGCAGGGCAACGGCCAGACGGAGCTGATCGAGGCGATCATGGGCCTGCGCCCGGTGCTCGCCGGCACGGTCAGCCTGGGCGGCGACCGGATCGACGGCTGGACGACCAAGAAGGTGCTCCGCGCCGGCGTCGGCTACGTGCCCGAGGACCGCAGCGTGGACGGCCTGGTCAAGGAGTTCAGCGTCGCCGAGAACCTGGTGCTGGACATCTACGACCGGCCGCCGTTCGGTGCCGGGCTCGCCCTCAAGCCGGACGCCATCGCGTCGTCGGCGCGGGAGCGGATCGAGCAGTTCGACGTCCGTACCTCATCGGCGGACGCGGCGGTGGGCACCCTGTCCGGCGGCAACCAGCAGAAGGTGATCGTGGCGCGGGAGCTGTCCCGGCCGCTGAAGCTCTTCATCGCCGCCCAACCCACCCGTGGCGTGGACGTCGGGTCGATCGAGTTCATCCACAGCCAGATCATCCACGAGCGGGACATCGGCACCGCCGTCATGGTGGTGTCCAGCGAGCTTGACGAGGTGGTCGGGCTGGCCGACCGGATCGCGGTGATGTACCGCGGACGGATCATCGGCATCGTCGGCCCGGACACCCCGCGTGAGGAGATCGGTCTGTTGATGGCCGGCATCCACCCGGACGCGGCCGGCACGGCCGACGGGGGTCCGGCGCGCGCCGACGGCCCCGCGAGCGAGGACGAGGCATGACCACCAACCCCAATCCGCAGTCGGGCTCTCCGGACAAGGAGCCGGCGAGCGAGTCGCAGGCGGCGCAGAACGCGCTCGGCAACACCGAGCGGGCCGGCACGACCACCACGCCGAAGGCCCCCGAGCCGCAGCCGAAGCCGTCCCTGGGCCGGCTCTTCCTGGACAACCTCTGGGCGGCCAACACCTTCACGGTGACCCTGCTGTCGCTGGTGCTGGCGATCGTCGTCGGCGCGGTGTTGATGATCGTCTCTGACCCGGACGTGCTGCACACCTACACCTACATCACCGCCCGGCCGGCCGACGCGCTCAACTCGAGTTGGACGCTGGTGAGCGAGGCGTACGCGAACCTGTTCAAGGGCTCGATCTTCGACCCCGAGGCGTTCTCCGGCTGGGTGAACGGCAGCAACGGCTGGCAGGCCGTGCTCGCGCCGATCTCCGAGACGCTGACGTACGCCGCGCCGCTGGTCTTCACCGGCCTGGCGGTGGCGCTGGCCTTCCGTGGCGGCCTGTTCAACATCGGCGCGCAGG
This sequence comes from Micromonospora sp. NPDC005254, assembly GCF_042872525.1. Taxonomy (NCBI): domain Bacteria; kingdom Bacillati; phylum Actinomycetota; class Actinomycetes; order Micromonosporales; family Micromonosporaceae; genus Micromonospora; species Micromonospora sp. NPDC005254. Next base: position 210,045 of record NZ_JBIAKM010000002.1, read on the forward strand.
GTCAGGCCACCATCGGCGTGATCCTGGCCGCGCTGGCCGGCTTCCTGCTGCCGCTGCCGCCCGGCCTGCACCTGCTGGTGGCGGTGCTGGCCGGCGCGCTGGGCGGGGCGATCTGGGGCTTCATCCCGGGCATCCTCAAGGCCCGCGCCGGGGCGCACGAGGTGATCAACACGATCATGCTCAACTACGTCGCCACGTACTTCCTGACCTGGCTCATCGTGCAGAACGGCGTGCAGGACCCGACCCGGACCGACGCGATCAGCAAGGCGGTGGACACCTCCGCCCAGCTGCCGCGCCTGCTCGGCGACAACCTGCGGGTGCACGCCGGCATCCTGCTCGCCGTGCTGGCCACCTGGGCGGTCGCCTGGTTGCTCAACCGGTCGACGCTCGGCTTCGAGCTGCGCGCGGTCGGCGCCAACCCGGACGCCGCGCGGACGGCCGGCATCAGCGTCACCCGGACGTACATCCTGATCATGGTCTTCTCCGGGGTCCTGGCCGGTCTCGGCGGCTCGAACATGGTGCTCGGTTCGACCGCCAGCGCGCTGACGCCGCTGGTGGTGGCGCAGATCGGCTTCGACGGCATCCTGGTGGCGCTGCTCGGCCGGGTGAAGCCGTGGGGGGTGTTGCTCGCCGCGCTGCTGTTCGGTGCGCTCCAGGCCGGCGGCAACCGGATGCAGTCGTACTCCGGCATCTCGCTGGAGCTGGTGACCGTGCTCCAGGCACTGATCGTCATCTTCATCGCCGCACCCGCCCTGGTAAAGGCGATCTTCCAGCTCCGGGCCGCACGGGCCGCCCGGTTGCAGACGAGCCTGGCGAAGGGCTGGTAACGCATGTCCACCATGGCTGTCCCCGACGTCGCGGTCGGCGTCGACGAGGGTTTCTGGACCCGTACCCGCAAGGTCGGCCTCACGCTGACGGCGCTCGGTCTGCTGGCGGCGGTGCTGTTCGGGGCGCTCGCCACCGACCAGGAGGCCCGGTTCACGTTGAGCGACGACGCGGCCGGTGCCGCGCTGGAGATCAACGGCACGATCGGCGCGATCCTGTTCGGGATCATCGCGATCGCCGCCGGCGCGGCCCTGCTCGCCGGCGTGCCGAAGCGCTGGTTCCTGCCGGTGCTCGGCGTCGGGCTGGTCGCCTTCGTGCTCTCCTTCCTCTGCTGGCAGGTCTCCGCCGCGCCCGCCGGGCAGAACTTCATGCCGCTGGTCAACATCATCCGGGGCACGTTCATCCTGGCCCTGCCGCTGATCTTCGGTGCGCTCGCCGGCGTGCTCTGCGAACGGTCCGGCGTGGTCAACGTGGCCATCGAGGGGCAGTTGCTGATGGGCGCGTTCAGCGGCGCGCTGTTCGGCAGCATCTCCGGCAGCGTCTGGGTGGGTCTGGTCGCCGCCGCCATCGGTGGCGCGTTCATCTCGCTGCTGCTGGCCGTCTTCGCCATCCGCTACCTGGTGGACCAGGTCGTCATGGGTATCGTGCTGAACCTGCTCGCGGTCGGCGTCACCGGCTTCCTCTACGAGCGGCTGATGCAGACCGACGCGGAGAAGTACAACAGCGCGCCGCGCTTCAGCAACTGGGAGATCCCCCTGCTCAAGGACATCCCGGTGCTCGGGCCGGCGCTGTTCCGCGGCAACATCTTCCTCTACGTCGGCCTGCTGCTGGTGCTGGTGATCCACATCGGGCTCTTCCGCACCCGCTGGGGGCTGCGGACCCGGTCGGTCGGCGAACACCCGATCGCCGCCGACACGCTCGGGGTCAAGGTGCTGCGGGTGCGCTACCGCAACGTGCTGCTGGCCGGCGTGGTCGCCGGTATCGGTGGCGCGTCGTACACGCTGGCGCTCTACTCGTTCACCAAGAACATGATCGGCGGCAAGGGCTTCATCGCGCTGGCCGCGCTGATCTTCGGTCGGTGGAACCCGACCGGGGCGCTGCTCGCCGCGCTCTTCTTCGGCTTCGCCGACCAGCTCGCCACCTACCTCGGTGCCATCAACAGTGTGATCCCGAGCCAGTTCCTGGCCATGCTGCCCTACCTGGCGACGATCCTGGCGGTCGCCGGCCTGGTCGGCCGGGTCCGGGCACCCGCCGCCGACGGCAAGCCGTACATCAAGGGCTGACCCCCACCCACCCTCTGGTGATCAAGAGGTTTGCGTCAGGATCGACGACTTTCTTGACGCAAACCTCTTGATCACCGCGCCAGGGCGGCGGGGTGGGCGGGGTTGCCGCCCTGCCTGCTTTTGACCTGGGCTGCTTCGGCAGAATGATGGGATGACCGACATTGACTGGGCGCGGTTGCGGGCCGCCGCCACCGAGGCGATGCGGCACGCGTACGCGCCGTACTCGACGTTCCCCGTCGGCGCGGCCGCGCTTGTCGACGACGGCCGCGTCGTGGTCGGCTGCAACGTGGAGAACGCCGCGTACGGGGTGACGCTCTGCGCCGAGTGCGGAGTGGTGTCCAGCCTGCACGCCACCGGTGGCGGGCGCCTCGTCGCGCTCTCCTGCGTCGACGCGACCGGTGAGCCGCTGATGCCGTGCGGCCGGTGCCGGCAGCTGCTCTGGGAGCACGGCGGGCCGGAGTGCCTGATCGAGACGAAGACCCGCCCGCTGCGGATGGCGGAACTGCTGCCGCACGCCTTCGGCGTGGAGGACCTGGAGGCGGTGACCGGGGAGACCCCGGTGCCGGTGGTCCCGGAGCGGCTGGCCGCCTGGCGTGGACGCGGCACCGTCTTCGTGCATCCGGACCTCTCGGACGGGCAGCAGGTCTGGACGGCGTACTGGGAGCGCTCGGCGGGAGACGACGCGAGCGCCGAGACCGGCGTGCTGGAGGAAGCCCCGAGCTGGGACGATCCGGCCGAGGCGATCACCTGGGGAATGGCCCGCACGCCCCGCGTTGTCGTGGTCGACGAGACCGGGACGATCTTCTGGGCCGGCGAGGGGGAGCCGCCGTTGGAGATCCCGGTGCGGTGGTCTGCTTCTTGAGGGTGGGGATTGGGCCGACCGTGCCCGGCTCCGGGCGGTCAGGCTTGATCCCTCCGCCGGGCACGGTCGGCCCAATCCCTCGGTGCGGGCTGTCCGTGGGTCGGGATCTGCAACAGACGAGGAAAGATCATTCTGATGAGTAGTGGGTTTGCTGCTGTTGACGTTATTCGGGTGAAGCGGGACGGGGGTGTGCTGTCGGACGCGCAGATCGACTGGGTGCTGGACGCGTACACCCGGGGGGTTGTCGCCGACGAGCAGATGTCGGCGCTGGCCATGGCGATCCTGCTCAACGGCATGACCGGGCCGGAGATCGCCCGGTGGACCGCCGCGATGATCGCCAGCGGTGAGCGCCTCGACCTCTCGGCGGTCCGTCGTCCGACCGTCGACAAGCACTCCACGGGCGGTGTCGGTGACAAGATCACCCTGCCGCTCACCCCGCTGGTGGCCGCGTGCGGTGCCGCCGTTCCGCAGCTCAGCGGGCGCGGCCTCGGGCACACCGGCGGCACGCTGGACAAGCTGGAGTCCATCCCGGGCTGGCGGGCCTCGCTGAGCAACGACGAGTTCATCGCCCAGCTCGGTGATGTCGGCGCGGTGATCTGCGCGGCCGGCGCCGGGCTCGCTCCGGCCGACCGCAAGCTGTACGCGCTGCGCGACGTGACCGGCACCGTGGAGGCGATCCCCCTGATCGCCAGTTCGATCATGAGCAAGAAGATCGCCGAGGGCACCGGGGCGTTGGTCCTCGACGTGAAGGTCGGCTCGGGCGCGTTCATGAAGTCCGTCGACCAGGCCCGCGAGCTGGCCCGCACGATGGTCGAGCTGGGCGGTGCGCACGGCGTGCGGACGGTCGCCCTGCTCACCGACATGTCCACCCCGCTCGGCCTGGCCATCGGCAACGCGGTCGAGGTGACCGAGTCGGTCGAGGTGCTGGCCGGGGGTGGGCCGGCCGACGTGGTGGAGCTGACGCTCGCCTTGGCCCGGGAGATGCTCGACGCCGCCGGCCTGCCGGACGCCGACCCCGAGGCGGCGCTGCGCGACGGGCGGGCGATGGACTCCTGGCGGGCGATGATCCGCGCGCAGGGCGGCGACCCGGACGCGCCGATGCCGACCGCGCCGGAGGTCGAGGTGGTCCGCGCCGAGCAGGACGGGTACGTCGCGGCCGTCGACGCGTACGCCATGGGGGTTGCGGCCTGGCGGCTCGGCGCGGGCCGGGCCCGCAAGGAGGACCCGGTCAGCGTGCCGGCCGGGGTGGTGTTGCACAAGCGGCCGGGCGATCCGGTGCGGGTCGGGGACGCCCTCTACGAACTGCGTGCCGAGGACCCGTCGCGGATTCCGGCGGCCCTGGCGGAGGCAAGTCGCGCGGTGCACATTGCACCGACCGCGCCAACCGCGACGCCCCTGGTCATCGAGCGGATCGGCTGACCGGGGCGGAGGTCGGGGCGGCGTGGTGCCCGTCACCTGGGAGCGCTATTCTCGCAGGCCAAAGGCGTGGCGTGCAGACAGGAAGTTCTCCCGTGACCGTACCTGCCCCCGACCCGCGCGAGGTGCGCGAGGCGAGCCTGGACGAGCTGTCCCGGCTCGGCCTGCCGCTGCCGCCGGCCCAGTTCCCGCTCGTGTGGGAGCCGGGTGATGCGATCGAGCTGCGACCCAGGGCGGAGATCGAGGCGCGCATCGCCGTGCTGCACCTCATCCTGGCGCGCTGCTTCGGGATGCCCCCGCAGGCGGCGATGAGCTGGCTGCTCGGCTCGCACCTGGTCGAGATGGTCACCCCGCCGGAGTGGCAGTTCGTGATGGGCGGCAAGGGCGACCACCGGTCGTTCGTGCTGCACCACGACGCGCTCTTCGCGCTGGCCTGGGTGCTGGGGCTGAGCAAACAGCTCGATCCCACCCTGGCGGTGGACGAACGGTTGGTCGAGCGGCTGCCGCACATCGCCGAGGGGGAGACCTTCGGCCGCTGGCAGTCCCGGATCCTCGCCGCGCCGCAGCACCCGGCCGACGCGGCGGCCCTGCTCGATCTGCACTACTGCCTGGACTGGGCTTACCTGGAGACCGAGCGGAGCGGCCGGCGGGCGCCGGGGCTGGTCGACGCCAACGCGATCGGGCAGCGACGCTGGGCGCTGGAGTGGGCGGTGATCCTGCGCGGGCCGTACCATGACGAGCCGCCGGGCTGGGAAGAGGTCGACCTCTCCACCTGAGCCTCAGCGGCGTCGGTAGGCGTCCAGCCGGACCGCCACGCGCACCCGGACCGGCTCGGGCAGCGCGGCCAGCCGTTCGGCGAGGGCGGTCGGGTTGGTGTGCCAGGCGCTCGGACCCATCCCGACCAGCGTGGCGACCTCCGGCCGGGTCAGGGCCAGCTCCGCGCGGTGCACCGTCGAGCTGACCCGCGTGAAGTGCCCGCCCAGGCTGGCGGCCACCCGGTCGGCCTTGTCCGGGTCCACCCGCAGCAGGTCGAGGGCCTCCACCAGTTCGGTGAGGTGGTCGGCGGCGGGCGTCACCACGAGCAGCGTGCCGGCCGGGTCGAGCACCCGGTGGAACTCCGCGCCGTTGCGCGGGGCGAACACGTTCAGCAGCACGGCCGTCGAGCCGTCCGCGAGGGGCAGCCGCTGCCAGGTGTCGGCGAGCGCCGCGGCCGCCCGGGGATGCACCCGGGCCGCGCGACGCAGCGCCGGCTTGGAGACGTCCAGGGCTAGACCCACGGCGTCCGGCAGCGCCGCCAGCACCGCGCCGAGGTATCGGCCGGTGCCCGCGCCGGCATCCACCACCAGGGGGTACGCGTCGAGCGACGACACCTCGCGCAGGTGCTGCACGGCCTGCGTCGCGGCGGCGGCCAGGGCGTCCGAGACCGGGTCGTAGTGCCCGGCGGTGAGGAAGTCGGCGCGGGCGGCCACCATCTCGGCGCTGTCCCCGGAGTGCGGTGCGCGGCCGGCGAGCAGGTTGACGTACCCCTGCCGGGCCACGTCGAAGCTGTGCCCGCGCGGACACCGCAGCGCCCAGGCGGTGCCGGCGGTCGTCTCGGCCAGCGGTTCGCCGCAGACCGGGCAGCGCAGCCGGGCCGCCACTGGTGCCAGCGGGGTGGGTGCGGGGTCTGCCACCGCCAGATCCTATGTCGGGCCGAGAGTCGACGCGTGCTGCGTTGAGTGTCGGCCGGCCAACGGAGGTCGGTGAGCTGCGCGGTCAGCGCCGGACACGATGCCCGACATAACCAATCTGTCTATTAAATACTATTTCAACTTGATGAATAGCGAAATTACCGATGAGTCGTCGTGGTCGAACGAGATCCAATTAGCTTGCTAGCCTCCGCTCGTCATTACTTGAGACATGGGGGATGTACATGCGCAATGACCGCTCCTTAAGCCGAACGCTGCTCGCCGCATTTGTGGCTGGTGTCGCCGTGGTCGGCCTCTCCACCCCGGCATACGCCGAGGACGACGCCCACGCGACCGCCCTGGCGGCTGCCACCGCGGCTCTGCAGACGTCCGCGTCGAGCACGGGGCTGACCGTGGACTGGGCAATCCTAGCGACGCTGTCCACCGAGGAACTGCTTGCGATCCCGGAATCCGTCCCGACGGATCCGGACGGCATCGAGTTGCAGGATCCCGACCCGGTCGAGTCCGGCGCGCTCGGTCAGCCGCCGGCCGACTGGCCGACTCCGGACGGCGCGGGCTCCGCGTCCGGCGGCGATAGCTGCAAGACCAACGGCGCCACCCTCTATTTCAAGGGTGGGGTCACCAAGGCGAAGCTGTGGAGGTTCACCGAGTCCGTCTATTACTGCTACAACTACGGCAGGCGCACCATCACGCGCATCTCTACGCCGGACACCGCCGGTTACATCTACGGCCCGGGTCAGGTGCAGGGCTGGAAGTACCGTGGCGTCAGGAGCGGCCCCAACAACGTCAAGCACACCGATCTCTACGGGGTTTCCTACTACACCAGTTACGTGCAGGCGCAGTTCGAGCTCTGCACCGTGCGTCTGGCGTGCGTCGCCGAGAGTGACCCGTGGATCCGGCTCTACAGCTACCGCGACGGCTCGGTGCGGGCCGAAAAGGGCGGGGTGTGAGCGCGCTCCGGGATGCCTGACGCCGGACCGTCGTAGACTCGGAAAGACCGGGAAGAGGAGGGTGACGATGACCGCGGAACGCGTCGAGGTGCCGCCCCGATTGGATCGGCAGCGTCGGTTCACCGTGGTGGCCGTCTGCTGCGTCGTGCTCGCCACGTTGGTCGCCAGCGCACCCGGCGGTGCGGTCGTGTCCCTGGTCCTGTTCGTGCTGGCCGCTCGTCGGCAGGCACCGAGGGCGTTGCGGTGGAGCCTCGGCGTGAGCTCCGCCGTGCTGGCGGCGCTCAGCCTGCTCGTGCTGGCCGACGCCGGATTCGGCTTTACCGCTCTCGCATAGCGCGGCGGTGCGGGAGCCCGGCTGCCCGGGAGCCCGCACCGCTGGCGCGGGCGGCGGCAGCGGCACCACCGCCCGTATCCGGCTCAGGCATGACTAGGGTCGGAGCATGGCAATCCGGTACGAGGACATCGTCAAGGTCCCGAAGGCGCTGCTGCACGACCACCTCGACGGAGGGCTGCGGCCGGCGACGATCGTCGAGCTGGCCGCGGAGGTGGGGCACGAGCTGCCCACCACCGACCCGGAGGCGCTCGGACGCTGGTTCGTCGAAGCCGCCGACTCCGGGTCGCTGGAGCGTTACCTGGAGACGTTCGCGCACACCGTGGCGGTCATGCAGACCGGGCCGGCGCTGCGCCGGGTGGCGCGGGAGTGCGCGCTGGACCTGGCCGCCGACGGGGTCGTCTACGCCGAGGTGCGGTTCGCCCCCGAGCAGCACCTGGAACGGGACCTGAGCCTGGACGAGGTGGTCGAGGCCGTGCTGGCCGGGTTCGCCGAGGGCGCCGCCCAGGCCGTCGAGGCCGGCCTGACCATCCGGGTGGGCACCCTGCTCACCGCCATGCGGCACGCGGCGCGCTCACAGGAGATCGCCGAGTTGGCCGTGCGGCACCGCGACGCGGGGGTGGTCGGCTTCGACATCGCCGGCGCCGAGGCGGGCTTCCCGCCCACCCGGCACCTGGACGCCTTCGAATACCTGCAGCGCGAGAACTTCCACTTCACGATCCACGCCGGTGAGGCGTTCGGGCTTCCGTCGATCTGGCAGGCGATCCAGTGGTGCGGCGCGGACCGGCTCGGTCACGGCGTACGGATCGTGGACGACATCGCCCCCGACGGCGCGCTGGGCCGGCTGGCCGCGTACGTGCGGGACAAGCGGATCCCGTTGGAGCTCTGCCCCTCGTCGAACGTACAGACCGGCGCGGTGGCCTCGATCGCCGACCATCCGATCGGGCTCCTGCGCGACCTGCGGTTCCGGGCCACCGTCAACACCGACAACCGGCTGATGAGCGGCACCTCCATGTCGCGGGAGATGTCGCTGCTGGTGGAGACCTTCGGCTACGGCTGGCGCGAGCTGCAGTGGTTCACCATCAACGCGATGAAGAGCGCCTTCATCCCGTTCGACGAGCGACTGCGGATCATCGACGAGGTGATCAAGCCGGCGTACGCCAAGCTGCTGCCCTGAGGGGGCCTCGGCCCTGCGGGTGGCCTCCTCGGCTCTGCGGGCGCCCTCAGCCCCGCGGGTGGCCTTCGCGGCCGTGCGGGTGGTGGCCGGCGAGCAGGCCGGCCACCCGGCGCAGCACCTCCCGGGCTCGGGCCGCCTCGGCGCCCAGCCCCATCTGCCGGCGCAGCACCGCGGGCTCCGCCCCCAGCAGGGCCACCCCGCGCCGGAGGAGCACCCGGGGCGCCTTGCGCTGCTCGGACAGGTCGCGGGCCAGCCGGCGCAGGAAGGTCGCCCCGCGCGGACGGCGCAGCGCGTACGCCCCGGCGAGCAGCCCGCGGCGGCGGCACTCCTCGACGATCTCGGCGGCGAAAATCCCTTCGGCCACGAAAAGTGGCGATCCGTCGACATCAAATGGCCGGGTGGCCACCCGTCGATCCGCGCCGATCGCATAAACCGGCACATCGGCACGGCCCTCGCGGGCGAGTCGAGCAATCGTTTCGACGGCGGTCAGGGCGTCCCAGGACTGCGGTGATTCCCAATCGACCTGGCCGTTTCGGCGCGGCAACGTAGGGTCATCGCCGTCCTTGTAGAAGTCGTCCAAACACAGCACCGGCAACCCGGTTTGCTGCGCTATGTACGACTTTCCGGAGCCTGAGGGGCCGGCGAGCAGGACAACGCGGTGGGGATGTTCCATTACCTTCAGTTACTCCGGCCAGACGGACTGCTATCAAATCGCATCAACATCTCATCACACCTTCGGCCGGTGCCAACCTGGGCTTTCTTCTTGCCGACCGGCGTGATGGAATCTCGGGGGTCCGACCCGCCGGGTCGGTCGCTGGGCGTTGCCCGGGGCAACGCGTTCAAGCTGTAATCGCGAGGGCGGTGACGTGAGCAAACGGCCAAAGACGGCGGGCTCCTTCCTGTCGCGGCTGCGCCGGCCGGCCAGTCGGCTCCGGGACATGCCGATCTGGTCCAAGCTCGGTCTCATCATGATCGTGCCGACCATCGCCACGGTCGTCGTGGGCACCAGTGGTCTCGTCGACCACCTGGACACGCTCAACAATGCCAACCGAGCCGGCGACCTGGCCAACCTGTCGAGCTATTCGGGTGACCTGGTCGACACGCTGCAGGACGAGCGGACCACCGCCGTGCTGCTGCTGCAGGCCACGGGGACGCAGCCGAAGGCGCAGTACCAGGAGGCCTACAACCGGGTCAACTCCCGGGTCGACCAGGCGACGGGCCCGTACCGGCAGCAGCGGAGCGACGTCGAGGACCTGCCGGGCAGCCTCGAAGGTCTGCTCGACGGCATCGACCAGAACCTGCAGGAGCTGCCGGGCGTCCGCAGTCAGGTGTTCAACGGCAAGCTGAAGCTCGCCGAGGCCATCCAGGCGTACGAGGGTCTGATCAACGACCTGCTCGCCATCCGTGACTCGGCCACCCAGCTCGCCGGCAACAACGACCTGAGCGACCGGATGCGCGCCGCCGCGGCGGTCGCCCGGGAGAAGGAGTTCCTCGCCGTCCGCCGGGTCGTCGTCCACCGCGCGCTCGGCGTGCAGGGCGGCCAGCGGCTGACCCCGGCGCTGCGCACCGACTACATCGCCAGCGGCACCGGCCAGCAGCAGGCTCTGCAGAGCTTCAAGGCGGTCGCGAGCCCCGACGAGGCGAAGTTCCACGACCAGACGGTCGCCGGCGGTGACCGCCGCGAGGCGCAGAACTACACCGGCTGGATCGACGGCAACACCACCGGCGACATGCGTGGCGCCCCGTTCGGCCCCGACCAGTGGGACTCGGCCATGACGGCCAACGCCAAGCTGATCCGCGCCGTCGAGACGAAGCTCGACGGGGACGTGGTCGCCGAGGCCGACAACCTGCGCTCGGACGTCCAGCGCCAGGTGTTCCTGGAGACCGGCCTGCTGCTCAGCATGCTGCTGCTGGCCATCCTCTTCGCGTACCTGGTCGCCCGCTCGATGGCCCGTTCGCTGCGTGAGCTGCGTCAGGGCGCCCTCTCCGTCGCCCAGTACGGGCTGCCGCAGGCGGTGGCCCGACTCCGTGACCCGCAGGTCGTCGGGCAGCTCTCCCCGGTGCAGCTGGCCAACCAGATCGCCGAGCCGCTGCCGGTCCGCAGCAAGGACGAGTTCGGCCAGGTGACCGAGGCGTTCAACGCCGTTCACCTGGAAGCCGTCCGGACGGCCGCCGAGCAGGCGGCCCTGCGCGCCTCCGTCGCGACCATGTTCGTCAACCTGGCCCGTCGTTCGCAGATCCTGGTCGACCGCCTCATCGGGCACCTCGACCGACTGGAGCGCGGCGAGGAGGACCCGGACCGGCTGGCCGAGCTGTTCCAGCTCGACCACCTGGCCACCCGGATGCGCCGCAACGACGAGAACCTGCTCGTCCTCGCGGGCGCCGACTCCACCCGCGTGCAGCGTGAGCCGGCCGCGCTCATCGACGTGCTGCGCGCGGCGCAGTCCGAGGTCGAGCACTACACCCGGATCGAGTTCGGGGTCATCGACCGCGACATCGAGGTCGCCGCGCACGCGGTCAATGATCTGGTGCACCTTATCGCCGAGCTGTTCGACAACGCCACCGCGTTCTCCCCTCCGGACTCGCAGGTCATGGTCGAGGCCCGCCGGGTCGGTGACCGCGCCTCGCTGTACGTGGAGGACCGCGGCATCGGCATCAGCCGCGAGCAGCTGCACGAGCTCAACGACAAGCTCGCGACGCCGCCGCAGGTGGACGTGGCTGTCTCCCGGATGATGGGCCTGGTCGTGGTCGCCCGCCTGGCGTCGCGGCACGGCGTCCGCGTCGAGCTGCGCCCCGGCGCCGACCGCGGCACGGTCGCCGACGTGACCCTGCCCACCTCGGTGCTGGTGCCCCGCGCGCTCGCCGGCCGGGTGCAGCAGCCGCCGGCCCTGCCCGCGGCCGGCCCGCAGCACGGTGGGCCCGCGCCGGTCCTCGGCGCGCTGCCCGCGCTGGGCAACGGACCCCGCCCCGGCGAGTCCGGCAACCAGGTCACGCTGGGCGGCCGGCCGTTCGACCCGGCCTCGCGCAACGGCGCCGGCACGCCCGCCAACACCGGTGCGTACCGTTCGATGCCCGCCTGGTCGGACCTGACCGGCGCGAGCGCGAGCAACGGGGTCAACGGCGGCGACGGGTTCGCGCCCCGGACGGCCAACGGCCAGCCCATCGACCCGCTGCCGCAGCGGCGGGCCGGCGACGAGCCGACGACCACCGGCCAGCAGCCGGCCATTCCCCGGCAGTTGCCCAGCAGCCCGGAGGTGCACCCGTACTCCGCGCCGCCGGTCTCCGCGCAGCCCTACTCCGGTGCGCCGGTCTCCGCCTCGCCGGCGTCCGGTCAGCCGTACTCCGGTCAGCCGTACTCCGGTCAGCCCTACTCGGGTGCGCCGTACGGCAGCCCGCCGGTGTCCGCCGCTCCGGCCTCCGGCCAGCCGTACGCCGGTCCGCCGGTGTCCGCGTCGCCGGTCTCGGCCTCCCCGGCGTCCGGTCAGCCGTACTCGGCGCCCCCGGCCTCCGGCCAGTCGTTCAGCGGCTTCACGCCCCGGTCCGCCCCGCCCGCTCCGGCGCCCAGCGCCCCGGCGCCGCCGGCCTGGCCGCCGGTGCCCGGCGGCGAGCGGGACACGCAGACCCCGCCGGTGCCCGAGCGGCTCGCCGCCGCCCTGGACATGACGACGGAGCTGCCCCGGGTGCCGCGCCCCGGCGACCAGCCGAGCACCGCGGCCCAGCCGCCGGCTCCGGCGCCCCAGGCTCAGCAGGTCCGCGCCCCGCAGGCTCCGGCTCAGCAGGCTCCGGCCCCGCAGGCCCAGGCTCAGCAGGCCCAGGCGTCGCGTCCGCCGGCGCAGACCCGCCCGGCACCGCAGCAGCCGCAGGCCCAGAACCGCCAGCGGTACGCGGACGAGACCATGGAGCTGCCGATCTTCCGGGAGCTCGAGTCCGCCTGGTTCCGTACCCGCCGTCCGGGTCCGGAGGAGGCCGCGGCCGGCGACAAGCCGGCGGCGAACGGCGGTGGCGGTGACGCGACCCAGCAGTTCGCGGCGGTCGAGGCCACCGGTCGGGCAGTCCACAAGACATCACCCGGGACGACAGGTAACACGCCGATGGCAGACACTCCGACGGCCGGAGGAGCGCCGCAGGACAACGGGTCAACAGCGAACGGGGGCGCACGCCCCGGCCTCGCCGAGAGCCTGCCGAACCGCCGGCCCCAATCGCAGACCAACGGCTGGCAGACCGCCGCCGACGACGGCTGGCGTGCCGCCTCGGCAGCGGCCACGGCGGCGCCGGTCAACGAGACCACCACGACCGGTCTGCCGAAGCGCAAGCCGATGGCGCAGCTGGTGCCGGGCGCGGTGGAGAAGCCCACCACCTCGGTCCAGCGACGTTCCCCGGAGGCGGTCCGTGGCCTGCTCTCCGCCTACCACCGGGGCGTGCAGCGAGGGCGTAGCACCTCGGACAACCCGACCAGCCCGGAGGCGACTCCGGGAGGGCAGCAATCCTCGCAGTCTGGCTCAGGCCCAGCGGCCGGGAGCGGGCAGAAGGAGCAAGAAGGATGACAACTACGCAGGATCTTGGTTGGCTGCTGGCCAACTTCGCCGACCGGGTGCCCGGTGTCGCACATGCGGTCGCCGTCTCGGCGGACGGCCTGCTCCTCGCGTCGTCACGGGACCTGCCGCGGGACCGGGCAGACCAGCTCGCCGCGATCGCGTCCGGTCTGGTCAGCCTCACCCAGGGGGCAGCCCGCTGCTTCGAGGGAGGCGCGGTGCTCCAGACCGTCGTGGAGATGGACAATGGCTTCCTGTTCCTGATGTCCATCTCGGATGGTTCGTCCTTCGCCGTGCTGGCGGCCCGCAGCTCCGACGTCGGGCAGGTCGGCTACGAGATGGCACTACTGGTCGACCGGGTGGGCGACGCCCTGACCCCGCAGCCGCGTGCGGCCGCGGGCATGCTGGGCTGACGCCTCGCCGATCGTGTGGTCGGCGCAACTGAAACGACAAGAACGACGAGTTCCACCGGTGGGAGCCGGTACGGGGTGCGAAGGAGGTGAGCGGCGACATGGCCGATCGTGACGAACCGACCGGAGCGTTGGTCCGTCCATACGCCGTGACCCGTGGTCGAACCCGTCCCCGGCTCGACATCGCGCTGGAGGCGCTCGTCGAGACGACGGTGCGCGGTCGGGCCGCTGCCAATGGCAACGGCGGCCAGGGCCGCGAACACCAGTACATCGCCGCGCTGTGTGACGGACGCGTGCAATCGCTCGCCGAGATCGCGGCGCGGATGCAGCTCCCGCTCGGTGTGGCCCGGGTGCTCATCGCCGACATGGCGACGGACGGCCTGGTCGCGGTCCACGAGCCGACCATCCTGGACGACTCCGACGACGCGGTGGGCACTGAACTGCTGGAGAGGGTGCTGAGTGGACTTCGCAGGCTCTGACATGTCGCACCGCCCACCGAACCCGAGTGGGCGCGTGACGTCGGCGAAGATCGTTATCGCCGGTGGATTCGGCGTCGGTAAGACGACGCTGGTCGGCTCGGTCTCGGAGATCACGCCGCTGACCACCGAGGCCATCATGACCTCCGCTGGCGTGGGCGTCGACGACACCCGGCAGGTGCCGGGCAAGACGACGACCACGGTGGCCATGGACTTCGGCCGGATCTCGATCGACCGTGACCTGATCCTGTACCTGTTCGGTACGCCGGGTCAGACCCGATTCTGGTTCATGTGGGACGAACTGGTGCGGGGCGCGATCGGCGCGGTCGTGCTGGTGGACACCCGCCGGCTGGCCGACTGCTTCGCGGCGATCGACTTCTTCGAGCACCGGCGGCTGCCGTACCTGGTGGCCATCAACTGCTTCGACGGGATGCAGTACCACGACCCGCAGGACGTCCGGGACGCCTTGGCGATCTCGAGCGACGTGCCGGTCGTGGCCTGCGACGCCCGTAACCGGGAGTCGACGAAGCACGTGCTGATCTCGCTGGTCGAGTACGTGCTCACCATGCGCCGTACGCGCGCCGTCGCCCCGGCCTGATCGGGACGCTCTCGCGCCCGGTGGTGGCCCTGGCCGCCACCGGGCGCTGAATGCTGCCCGGGGCGGGTACGGCTCCGCCCAAGAGATCTTGGAAGGTGTCCGGCCCTTCGGGGCGGGTTCCTTCCAGGATCTCTTGCGTTGGCGCGCGGTCGTTCGGGCCGCCCTACCCGCGTGTGCGCGGGCCGGTCTGGTTGGCCCCTGAACGCACTTCCGCCCCCAGCCGGTGTTACGGCTGAGGGCGGAAGGAACGCGTACGGGAGAGAGTCGCTCAGGACTGGTAGCCGGCGGAGCGGTACTCGTACTCCCGGTCGTCGTCGCGGTCCCCGTGGTCGCGGCTGAAGTCCCAGCCGCCGGCGGCCTCCCGGCCCGGTCGGCCGCCCACCGCGAACCCGCCGATCTCCTGCCCGCGACGCCAACCGCGGAAGTAGCCGGTGGTGTTCTCCGCGAGGCTCGCCGCATCGCGCACTATCCGCAGTGGGCGCTCCTCGCGCAGCGGGGAACCCGGGACCAGATTGGCCTGCGGGACGCGCTTCGGCAGCCCGGCGTTGGTCTCGGCGCCCACCGCGGGGCGGGCTGCCTGCTCGGCGGCCTGCCACCCGGTGTCGGCCGTGGTCGACCAGTCCAGGTCGGACTCCTCCTCGGTGTGCCCGACGAACCACGCCGACTTGGCCTGCGCGAAGATCAGCAGATCACCGTCGCCCTCGTCGGCCACCGGCGGCGGTCGGTGCTCGACCGGCGGGGGTCGGTGCTCGACCGGGGGAGGCGGCCGGTGCTCGGCGGCCCGCTCGACGCGGGGCGCCTGACGGTTGTTGCGGGCGGCCTGCTCCCGGTCGACCAGCCGCAGCGGCGGCGTCTCCAGGCGGGGATCACCGGGGGGAGGGTTGAGCCCTTCCCGCAGTGCCCGGTCCGCCAGCGGCGGCGGCTCGACCAGCCGCAGCATGGGTGGCTCCTGGGGCAGGTCGTCGGCCAGCCAGGGCGGCGTGACCCGACCGTCGGCCCGGCCCGGATCGGTCGGGGCGTCGACGCGGTTGCCGCCGTACGAGTAGGCGACGGGGTTGTTCGGCGAGCTGTCGGCCGGGTCCTCCGGGTTGTTGACCAGGGGCCAGTTCGCCCGGGAACCCGGGGGTGCCGACTCCTGACCCGGCCGGGGAGCGGGCACCGGGATGCTGAGGTCGGTGGCGCTGAACCCGCCGGTGGGCGGCTCCTCGACCGGCCGCTGCACGTGACTCTGCCGCTCGCCGTTGGTCTTCGGGCGGGGCGGAATGACCGTGCGCTGCCGCTCGGCCCGCGCGTGGTTGATCGCGGCGGTGGTGAGGGTCGGCCGGAACGGCTCGCCCGCCTCGGCCGGCGGCACGGTGCCCCGCTGAGCCGGCGCGATGGGAGTGATCCCCGGCGGCGGGGGCGGCGGCGACGAGACCGGCCGGTTGGTCGGGCCGTCGATTCGGCTCGGGATGGGCTCGGCACGCCCGGGAGGCGCGGACACCGGCGGGCCGGCGACCGCGGCCGGGGCGATCGGCGCGGGTGCGATCGGCGGAGGGGTGACCGGAGCGGGGGCGACCGGCGGCGGCCCGAGCGGGCGCGGCGACGCCAGCGGGGCGCTGCCCGGTGCCGGCTCGGGTCGGCTGCGTCGGCCGGTGACGGGTGTGGGCTCGGCGGCGATCGGGTTCGGTCGGACGGAGCGCAGGCCGGCGCCGGTGCCGGCGAGGCCGGTCAGCTCGCCGACCGACTCGCCACGACGGGCGGCGGCCCGTCGGCCGGGGGCCGGGGCGGGCGTGCTGACCCGGGCGCTGAGCGCGCTGACGAGGGCCTCGCAGCCGGCGTCGCAGGCCCGTACGGAGGCGACGGCCTGCCGGACGGTCTCGGCCACGGCAGAGGTGAGCGCCCGGTTGACGGCGGCGCGGCGCGGCGTCTCCGAGATGGCGACCCGCAGCGCGGTGACCGCCTCGTTGATCTCTTCGGCGTCGGCGACCCCGTCCGCCGCGAGATGCGCGGCGATGGCGTCCGCGGCGACGGACACCTCGCGGCCACGGGCGATGGTGCCGCCGAGCATGCCCGGCTCGGGGAGCGCGTCCAGCACGGCCAGCGACACCGGCTCGGCCGGGTCCGGATAGGCGCGCAGCGCCGCCGGGTAGAGCTCCCGCAGCACCTCGCGCAGCGCCACGGCGGCGGAGTGCCGGCCGCTGGCCAGGGCGGCGTGCGCGGCGAGCACCTGCTTGTAGCCGGCGAGGTCCCGGGGAGCCGGCAGTGTGACGGCGGAGAGCGCACCGGCCTGCAACGCGCGGGCCAGACCGACGGCCCGGCGCTCGGCCGGCGGCGACTGCATCTCCTCAAGCGAGTCGTCGTCGGCGAACCGCTCGGCGAAGTCGTCCACCGAGTCGTCGTCGGCGATCGCCAGGGGACGACCCGCCGCGCTCAACAGCGAGGTGACCGTGTGGTCGTCGCTGTCGGCTGCGATGGCCGCACCGCTCGGTCCGCCCGACCGCTCCACGAGCAGGGCGACGAGCTGGGCGTAGCCAGCCGCGTCGTCGCCGATCTCGCTGACATGCAGCAGACGGCCTGCGTCGTCGACCACAGCGGACGTCAGCGTCGAACCGGCCGAGGCCGGTCGGTCAGCCGGATCCGCCGAGGCCAGACCGCAGTACACGCGCACGAGCGCCACGGCGTCGTCCTCCTCCCGGGACAGGTCTTCCTACTGCCAGCAACTGATGCTCCCCGGTACGGGTCAGTCGCGCCAGTCCACCACCGCAGAGATCTTGCCGACAATGGTGCGCCAACCCAAACTCGCGGTCTGTGCCCCGATCTTCTTCAACCGTCGCCGGCCCATGAAGGCGCCGATCCCGCCGTTGGCCGTGGCCCGCAGCGCCTCGTCCAGGTCGTCGAGGCTGGAGCCGGCGGAGAGCATGTCCAGAACCGCAGGCAGGCGCAACGCGTACGACAGGTCGCGGGCGACCTCGCCGGCCTCGATCAGCAGGGTCGAATCCCAGCTGTCGTGACCGCCGCGCAGGTTCTCCACGACGAGGTCGAGTTCGTAGGTGTCCTCGTCGAGCGGCGCGATGTCGGCCGGCTCCACCCGTTCGGCCAATTCATTCCAGCTGTCCAGTTGGGACAGATCGTTGGGTGCGCCGGAGCGGATGAAACTGACAAGCGATTCGGGGGTCTTGAACAGCAGCAGCTTGCCCCGGTGGCTGAGGAAGACCGGCACCTCCTCGTCGTCCGCCTCGTCGGCGACGTCCTCGGCTTCGGCCTCGTCGTCGTCCGCGGTCGCGTCGGCGTCCGTGGCGCTGTCGCGGCGACGGCGGGACGGCTCGTCCTCGTCGCTGTCGGCGAACTCCTCGGCCAGCTCCTCGTCGAGGATGACGACGCTCTCGTCGTCCTCCTCCTCGATCACCTGCCGGCGGGCGAGGAACGGGTCGTCCTGGTCGCGCTCGGTCACGTCGGTCGGGGTCAGTGACCCGGCCGGCCGGTACGCCCGCAGCGTGAAGCCGGTGCCGGCGGGCAGGGCGATCTCCACCGGGTCGATCCGCAGCTCGTCCCAGAGCGACCGGTCGGCCGACGCGCGGGTGGTGTCGTCGGCCTCGTCGGCCTCGTCTGGCTCGGCCGGGCCGGTGGTGTCGTCGAGCTCGGGCTCGTCGGCGTCGGGCCGTTGGGGCGACTGGCGGGCCACGCTGACCTCCGTGTGCTTCGGGTTGCCCACCCGCCGGCGTCTCCGGCCGGCGAGTGACTCTGGGCACATACCCTAGTCGGCGGCTCGGGAAGCCCGGAGCCCGCACCCCGGTGGCCGGCCGAGAAACGTCTCGGGCCTGCGCGGGCGCGACGGTGGCGATCGGGGCGTTCGACAAGTAGCGTAACTACACATGAAGGCCCAGGCGCTGCACGGCCATCTCGACGCCCTTCTGCTCGCCGTTCTCGAACAGGGCGCGCTGCACGGGTACGCCATCATCGAGTCCCTGCGGGCGCGCAGTGACGGCAATCTCGACCTGCCCACCGGCACGATCTATCCGGCGCTGCGCCGGCTGGAGCGCGCCGGTCACGTGGCGAGCACCTGGAGCACGGTGAACGGTCGGGAGCGGCGGACCTACCAGCTCACCGACTCCGGCCGCCGCGCGTTGGCGGGCGAGCGCGCCGGCTGGCAGGAGTTCCGCGCGACGGTCGGCCGGTTCCTCGACCCCGGCAGCCCGCCCGGCACCCCCGCCTGAGCGCTGGACGCCCGCTCAGCGGGAAGCGGCGGCCCGCAGCCAGCCGCGCGCGGCCCGGGTCAGGGAGAAGTGCGCCGCACCCACCACCACCATGCCGACGATCATCGGCGGCCACGTCAGCGCCGCGTCCCACAGATCGATCGACCAGGCGAAGAGAGCCCCGCCGGCCACGATGCCGAGGACCAGCGTGCCGGTCAGGGCGGCGCCCACCGCGCGCTGCGCCGCCGCCAGGCCCGGTCGCGACGACCGGGCGCTCGCCCAGACCACCAGCAGGCCGGTCACGGCCAGCAGCAGCGCGCCGAGCCAGATCCAGTCGACCGAGGCGGACAGCAGCCGGTAGAGCGCCGGCGGCTGCGGACCCGCACTCCAGCTCGACCCGCGCCACGTCAGGTCGCCGGCGGCCACCAGAACCCCGGCCACGGCCAGCATCCGCAGGGACAGGCCGCGCAGGGCGGCCACCGCCAGCTCCGCCTGCCAGGAGGGCAGCAACTGCGCCGGTGAGCCGAACTCGGCCACCGCCCGCAGCTGCGCCTCCGTGGGCGGCACACCACTCTCGCGGTACGCGTCGACGGCGTCCAGCAGGTCGTGCCGCGCCTCGGTGAGCAGGTCGGACTTCAGCCGCGCCGGCCCCTGAAGCCGGGACTCCAGCGCCCGCAGGTGCTCCTCGACCAGGAAGTCCTCAGCATGCCGCATGGCACCACCCTGCCACGGACGCGAGCGCCCTCACGTCGGGGAGAACCCTGGTCCGTCCCCGAAGCGGGTCAGGGAGCCAGGGCCAGGTACCCGCGCTCGGCGGCTGCCTGGAGCAGCCACTGGTCCCGGTACCAGCCGGGGGTCGCGACCAACTCGGCGTGCCGGCCGCGCTGGATCACCCGGCCGCCGTCGAGGACGACGATCTCGTCGAGGTCGGCCAGCCCGCTGAGCCGGTGGCTGATCAGCAGGACCGAGTGCCCGGCGGGGGTTCCCGCGAGGGCGGAGGCGAGCACCGCGTCGGCGGCGGCCGGGTCCAGCCCCTCGGTGGGCTCGTCGAGCACCAGCACCGGTGGCGCGGCGAGCAGGGCCCGAGCGAGCGCGAGCCGTTGCCGCTGGCCGCCGGAGAGCTGGCCGCCCTCCTCGCCGACCAGGGTGTCCCAGCCGGCCGGCTGGGCGCGTACCCAGTCCAGCAGGCCGGCGGCCGCCATCGCGGCGGTCAACTCGTCCTCGTCGGCGCCGGCCCGCCCGAGCAGCAGGTTCTCCCGGACCGTGGCATGGAAGACGTACGCCTCGGCGAGCAGCCCGCCGACGCTGCGGGGCAGCTCCTCCTCGGCGTACGTCCCCAGGTCGCGGCCGGCCAGGGTGACCTGGCCGGAGGTGGGCCGGACCGCCCCGGTCAGCACGGCGGCCAGGGTGCTCTTGCCGGCGCCGCTCGGGCCGACGACGGCGATGCGCCGGCCGGCGGGCAGGTCCAGGCTCACCCGGTCCAACGCGGGTGCGGCACCGGTGCGGTACCGCACGCTCACCTCGTCGAAGCGCAGGTCGTGCGGCTCGGCCAGGTCGGTCACTCGGGGAGCGGGCGGGGCACTGGGCGTGTCGACGTCGAGGAGGGCGGCCACCCGGGCCAGGCCGGGCCGCAGCTGGGTCCACTGCCGGGCGGCCGAGACCAGGGCCAGCGCCACCTCCACGGCGGCCAGGGTGCCGACGGCCAGCACCCCGACCAGGACGCCCGGCACGTCGGAGGCCAGCGCGACCAGCACCACCGCGGCGGCGGTCAGTCCGGCGGTCAACACCCCTGCGGCGTCCACCGCGAAGCCGGTGGCGGCCAGCCGGCGTTCCAGGCGGGCGAGCCGGCCGGCCCGCTGCTCGGCGGCGCGCAGCGCGGCGTCGGTCGCCCCGAACGCGGCCAGGTCGGCGGCGCCGTGGGTGAGGTCGACGGCGTCGGTGGCCAGCGCGCCGCGCAGCGGTGCCACCTCGGCCGCGCTGCGCCGGGTGACCGCGGTGGCCAGCGCCGGTAGCGCCACACCGGCGACCACCAGCCCGAGCGCGAGCACACCGGCGGCCGGCGGCGAGATCAGCGCCGCCCCGGCCACCGCCAGCACCCCGACCAGGGCCGCCGCCGAGCCGGGCACCAGCACCCGCAGCAGCAGATCCTGGACCGCCTCGACGTCGGACACCAGCCGGCTCAGGACGTCCCCCGAGCGGTGTCGAGTGTCGCGGCGGGCCGTGAGGGTGGCGAAGACCCGGGCCCGTACGTCGGTGATCATGCGGAGGACCGCGTCGTGCCCGGCGAGCCGTTCGGTGTAGCGGAACACGCCCCGGCTGATCGCCAGCGCCCGGACCGCGACGATCGCCACGGTGAGCCGGTCCAGCGGAGGCCGCCCGGCGGCGCTCATCAGCAGCCACGTCGCGGTGGCCATCAGGGCGATCCCGGCGAACTCGGTGGCGGCGGCGAGCAGCCCGGCGCCGGCCAGTCGACCCAGGTACGGGCGGGCCAGCCGCAGCACCGCGCGCTCGGCGCCGGCCCGCCCGGCCGATGTCACCCCAGCCGCGACCTCCGGCCCGTGTTCCGTGCTCATCGGGCCGCCTTTCCGATCGGTTCGGGCGTCAGCTCGGTGACCCGGCCGTCCTCGATGCGCAGGACCCGGTCGGCGTCGGTCAGCAGCGCCGGCCGGTGCGCCACCAGCAGCGCCGTCCGTCCGGCGACCAGCCGGCGGGTGGCGTCCAGCACCACCGCCTCGGCGGCCGTGTCCAGCCGCGCCGTGGGCTCGTCGAGCAGCACCACCGGGGCGTCGCGCAGGAACGCCCGGGCCAGTGCGACCCGCTGCCGCTGGCCGCTGGACAGGCCGTGCCCGCGCTCGCCGAGCAGCGTGTCCAGCCCCTCGGGCAGGCCGGCCACCACGTCGTCGAGGGCCGCGGCGCGCACCGCGGCGGCGAGCGCCTCGGGCGGGGTGTCCGGTGCGCCGAGCCGGATGTTGTCGGCCAGCGAGGTGGCGAAGAGGTGGGCGCGCTGCGGCACCCAGGCGAGCTGCCGACGCCAGGCGTCCGGGTCGGCGGTGGCGAGGTCGACGCCGTCGACGGTGATCCGGCCGCTGGTCGGGGTCACGAAGCCGAGCAGCAGACCGAGCAGGGTGCTCTTGCCGGCGCCGCTGGGCCCGATGATGGCGATCCGTTCGCCGGGTCGGACGGTCAGGGTCACGTCGCGCAGCGCGGTGGTCCGCTCGTACGCCACGGTCACGGCCTCGAACCGGATCTCACCGCGACCGTCCGGGATGGTCGCGCCCTCGGCGGCGCGGGGGGTGGCGGGCGCGGCCGAGACGGTGAGCGCCTCGTCCAGCGCGGTGAGCCCCTCCATGCTGGCGTGGAAGCGGCTGCCGGCGGCCCGCAGCGGCAGGTACGCCTCGGGGGTGAGCAGCAGCACCAGCAGCGCGGTGTGCAGGGCCAGCCCGCCGCCGAGCAGCCGGATGCCGACCGGCACCGCGACCAGGGCCACCGAGAGAGTGGCGACCAGCTCCAGCGCCAGCGCCGAGAGGAACGCGATCCGCAGCGTCTTCATGGTGGCGACCCGGTGCCCGTCGGCCATCCGGCGGACCACCTCGGTCTGCGCCCGGGCCCGGCCGAACGCGCGCAGGGTGGGCAGCCCGGCCACCATGTCCAGGAAGTGTCCGCCCAGCAGGGCCAGCCGACGCCACTGCCGCTCGGTGGCGGCCTGCGCCTGCCAGCCGAGGAGCGCGCCGAAGACCGGGATCAGCGGCAGCGTCAACGCGATGATCAGCGCCGAGCTCCAGTCGGCGACGACGATCCGGGCCAGCACGGCCACGGGCACCGTCACGCTGAGCACCAACTGCGGCAGATACCCGGTGAAGTAGGCGTCCAGCGCGTCCAGCCCACGCCCGGCCAGGGTGGCCAGCTCGCCGGCCCGCTGCCCCGCCACCCAGCCCGGCCCGTGCCGCCCCACCGCGCCGAGCAGGTCGGCCCGCAGCGTGGCCTTGACCGTGGCGGCGACCCGCGCGGAGACCGTGCCCTGTGCCCAGACCAGCGCCGACCGGGCGGCGACCGCGACCACGAGACCCGCCAGCGCCGGCCGGTTGAGCCGCCCGTCAAAGGCGGTGGCCAGCACCGCCGCCAGCGCGGTGGCCTGCGCGACGATCAACGCGGCGGCGAGCACGCCGAGGAGCGCGAGCACGGCAAGATCGCGCCGGGCCGCGGGGACCCGACGCAGCAGACGCGGGTCGAAGGGACGGCGGTTCACCAGTACACCGGTGCCCTGCCGTCGGTCCGTCCCCGGAAAACCCACCAGCACATCGCCTGGAAGCCTAGTAGGGCCGGCAGCAGCGGCAGCGCCACCCAGCCAAGCAGCCGCAGCGTCGGCGCGCTGGCGGCCGCGTCGGCCACCGTCAGCGAGGCGCCCGGGTCGGTCGTGGACACCAGCACGTAGGGCCAGAGAGCCGCGCCGACCAGCGCCACCGGCAGCGCCATTGCCGCGCCGGTGGCGATCAGGGCCCACCCGGGCCGCCGCCGCGCCAGCGCCGCGCGGGCCGCCAGCAGCGCCGCCACCAGCAACACCGGCAGGAGTACGGCCACCGCCGGTCGCCCGACGGCGTCGCGTACCCGCCAGGAGAGCAGGCCCACGACGGTGGCCACGGCGACCGCGCAGAGCGCCACCGGCACCAGCCGGCGGGCCGTGCGGCCGGCCACGGCGGCGGCGTCGGCCGGCAGTCGCAGCGTGAGGAAGGTCGCACCGTGCACCGCGACCAGGGCGACCATGGTCAGCCCGGCGGTCGCCGCGAACGGGGTGGCCAGGTGCGACACCCCGGCGACGTGCCCGTCAGCCTGGCGGGGCACGCCCTGCAACAGCGCGGCCAGCACCACGCCCCAACCCAGCGCCGCCAGCGCGCTGCCGACCACGATGACCCGGTCCCAGCGGGCACGGACCCGCTCGTCGCTCGGCCGGCTGCGCAGTTGCACCCCGGCGGTGACCAGGACGACGCCGACCAGCGCGCCGGCGACCGCCGAGTAGCAGCCGGCGAGCAGTTCACCCTCCAGCACCGGGAAGGCGCCGAACAGGATGCCCACGGCGGCCACCAGCCAGACCTCGTTGCCGAGGAAGAACGGGCCGAGGGCGGTGAGCGCGGCCCGCCGCCCGGCCGGGGCGCCGCCCCGGGCGAGCAGCAACCCGACGCCGTAGTCGTAACCGGCGAGCACGAGGTAGCAGGCGAAGAAGAGGCCGAGAAGGACGTACCAGGCGAGATCCACGGGTGAGTCTCCTCAGTCGCTCAGGCGAGGGCGGGTTCGGGGTGGGCCGGCTCGCCGGGCACTGCCGGTGGGCGGCCGAGAGCCGGATCGGTCGCGCCGCGTCCCGCGTGCCGGGCGAGCAGCACCCAGTTGGTGACGGCGAGGGTGCCCAGCAGCAGGCTGAAGCCGATCAGCGAGGCGAGCATCACCGGCGTGCCGACGGGGGAGACCGCCTGCTCGGTGGGGAGCAGGCCGTACGCCACCCAGGGCTGGCGGCCGACCTCGCGGGCGATCCAGCCGAGGATCACCGCGACGAACGGCAACGGCACGGCGAGCAGGATGAGCCAGAGCGGGAAACGCAGCCGGACGATCCAGTCCCGGTAGAGCAGGGGCAGCAGGAACCACACGCAGCCGAGGGTGAAGCCGACCAGGATCATGAAGCCCAGCCCGACGCTGGCCAGGACCGGCGGGGTGTAGTCGCCGGGCCCGAACCGCGTGGTCCACTCGCCGATCAGGGCCTGCGCCTCGGGGCTGTCCGCGCCGAACTTGCTCGGCTGCACCGCGCCGACCGGGCCGAACTGGGCGAAGCCGAAGCCCTGCACCATCGTGATCGCCAGTGCCGCCGTGACCAGGCCGATCCGCAGCGAGGTGCGGAAGAGCGCGAAGTCGGGCGTACGCCGGATCAGGTGCCAGGCGCTGACGGCCGCCATCAGCATCCCGCCGACCAGGAGCGCCGCGGAGACCACGTGCCCGAACGCCATGCCGAGGGTGGGGCTGGTGAGCAGCGCGCCGAAGTCGGTGAGGTGGGCGATCCCGTCGCGGACCTCGTACCCGACCGGGTGTTGCAGCCAGGAGTTGGCCACCATGATCCAGAACGCCGAGGCGTACGCGGTGAGCGCCACGCCCCACAGCAGCGCGAGGTGGACGCCCTTGCCGAGCCGGTGCCAACCGAAGATCCACATCCCGAGGAACGTGGACTCCAGGAAGAACGCCACCAGCGTCTCGATCGCCAGCGGCGCGCCGAAGACGTTGCCGACGTAGCGCGACAGGCCGCTCCAGTTCAGCCCGAACTGGAACTCCATCACGATGCCCGTGGCGATGCCGAGCACGTAGTTGATCACGTAGAGCTGACCCCAGAACCGGGTCAGTCGCTCCCACTTCGGGTTGCCGGTGAGCACCCAGGCGGTCTGCATCCCGACCAGCAGCGTGACCAGCCCGAGCGTGACGACCACGAACAGGAAGTGGATCGACGTGGTGGTGGCGAACTGCAGGCGGGCGAGGAGCAGCGTGTCCATGGCCGGCTCTCCCTAGCTGTTGGCTCCCTTGTCGTAGCAACCCTACACGTAGCCTGGCTACATAAAACTACTACGCTTCGTCGTAGACAATGCTACGACGAGGCGTAGTAGGTGTGGTTGTCGGGAGGGGTGCGGCGACGCATCGCCAGACGGGGGCCACTCGCCCGCCCACCCTCGTTGCGGCGCCTTTGCTCTGCTTCAACCCACGCAACAGTTCTGCCGCAAAAGCGGTGCGTGGGTTGAAGCAGAGCAAAGGGAGACTCGACCAGCTGCCCACCCCGCCGGCGACACCACGCCGTCAGCCGAGTGGGGCGGGTTGGCGCGTCAGCTCAGGAAGAGCGTGATCGGGAGGGCGACCAGGGTGGTGGCCACCGCGAGGGCCGTGGCACCGAGGGCCAGAGGCGGCCGGTCGGCAACCAGTAGGCGCTGTACGCGTACGTCCAGGTCGCGGTCGCCCAGGCCCAGGGCGCCGGCCGGGGTGACCCGGTGCCCGGCGGCGGCGAAACGACGAAGCGCGCCCGCCAGCGGCGCCTCGGCGTGCAGTTCGCGTGCCTTGTCGTCGGCGCGCATCTCGACCAGCAGGGCGACCCGCTCGTGCGCGTCGCGGACCCAGCCGAACCACGGCAGCGCCCGGCAGAGCGCGGTGAATGGCAGCAGCACCAGATCGTGTCGCTCATGGGCGTGCGCGCGCTCGTGGGAGAGCACGGCGGCCAGCTCGGCGCGGTCCAGCAGGCTCAGCGTGCCCGCGCTGACCACCACCTGCGGCTTCACCCCGGGCAGGCAGTACGCGGCGGCGCTCGGATGGTCCAGGACGAGCGCCCCGGGCGCGGCCGGGTCGTCCCGGGCCACCAGGGTGAGCAGGTCCCGGTGTCGGCGCTGGGCGCGGATGGTCCCGTGGATGCTGCGGACGGTCGTGGTGACGAGCACCGCTCCGATGCCGAAGCCCACCCCGACGCCGGCGAGGTGGAACGCGGTCACGCCGATCGGCAGGCTGCCGTGGGCGAGGTCGGTGGTCAGGGCGAGCAGTGCGCTGCCGGTCGGCAGGTCGTATGCGGTCAGCCCGAGGGCCATCGGCAGGCCCATCGCGGAGAGGCCCAACGCCAGCCCGACGGCCTGCCAGCAGACGATCGCCACCCGCGGGCTGCGCCAGGTCCAGGTGGAGCGGGCCAGCACCTGCGCGGTCAGATAGCAGGCGAGCATGGTGGCGGCGAAGTGCACGGCGTAGGCCATGGCGCGCGCCCTACCGCTCCGCTGCCTCGCCGGCCGGCCGCCGGCCCGCCGGCGGATTAACCCGGTCGGTCAGGGCGTCGGCCCCGCCCGTGGCGCCGTCGGCGGAACTCGGCCCGGCCAGCCCGGCCTCGCTGCCCAGGGCGGCCCGCAGCACCTCGGCCTCGGTGCCGGTCACCGAGCGGGCGAAGCGCACCAGCGCGGCGTCGCGGCTGCCGCCCAGGTCGAGGGCGTCGAGCATGAGCTGGGCGATGTGCGCCTCACGACTGGCCGCCGGCCGGTACCGCCAGGCGCGGCCCTCCCGTTCCCGCTGCACCATGCCCTTGCCGGCGAGCCGGTCGAGAACGGTCATCACCGTCGTGTACGCCAGTTCGCGGCCGTCGAGCGCGTCGGCCACCTCGCGCACGGTCACACCGTCCGACGTGCCCGGGACCACGTCCCACAGCACGTCCATCACCGCACGCTCAAGATCGCCCAACCGAGTCACCCCCCAATCCTACCCCCGGTAGTAGACCCCCCACCCACCCGACCAGCCCGATCACGAGGTCACCCGGCCCGGAAGACCGATCCCTCGCGAACCCATGATCAAGACGGCCCCGGGACCGGGCAGGCTGGCGCAATATCCGCACAAGAACAGGGATGTTGCTGCCTCCATCGCCCCGGAGGCAGCAACATCCCGGAAGTTGCGCAGATCCCGGCCGCCCCGCCGGCCCCGCCCGATCGCGCCGACCGCCCCGCCGGCCGCGCCCGATCGGCGCCGCCGGCCGTGCCCGATCGCGCCGGTCGCGACGCCTGCCCCGCCGATCGCGCCGCCGGCCCCGCTGGCCGCGCCGATCGCCCCGCTGACCGGCGACTCAACGTCGGGCAGAACCCGCAAGCTGACCCACCCGACGAACCCGGCCCGAGTCAGGTTTTCCGGGGGAGCCCGCCCACGCAGGGATCAAGCCTGACCGCCCGGAGTGGGCGGGCTCCCCCGGAAAACCCACCCCGAGCGCGCGGGCTCTCCCGGAAAACCCAAAGGCCGAGGACAGACGATCACACCCCCTTGGGGTGCCACACCGTCTTGGTCTCCAGCAGCGCGGTCATCCGGGTCACGCCCGGATCGGCGGACCAGTCCGCCTCGGCCGGTCGGAGCACCCGCTTGAGGTTCTCCGCGGCCTTGACCTCCAGCTCGGTGGCGAGCGACGCGTCGGTCACCCCGGTCAGGTCGATCGCGTTGACGTCCATGTGCGCCGCCAGCGCCGGCGCGGTCTCGGTGATCGCGCCGGTGAGGATGTTGACCACCCCGCCGGGCAGGTCGGAGGTCGCCAGCACCTCGGCCAGCGTCACCGCCGCCAGCGGCTCCGACGGCGAGGCCGCCACCACCACGGTGTTGCCGGTGACGATCGCCGGGGCGATCACGCTGACCAGGCCGAGCAGCGCCGGGCGTTCCGGGGCGACCACGGCGACCACGCCGGTCGGCTCCGGCGCGGAGATGTTGAAGTACGGGCCGGCGACCGGGTTGGCGCCGCCGTACACCTGGGCGAGCTTGTCGGCCCAGCCGGCGTACCAGACCCAGCGGTCCACCGCGGCGTCCACCTCGTCGCCGGGGATGCCCAGGGCGACGAACTGCTCGCGGCGGCCCTCCAGCATCTCGGCGGCCCGGTAGAGGATCTGACCCCGGTTGTACGCGGTCGCGCCGGCCCAGCCCTTGACGGCGGCGCGGGCGGCGACCACCGCGTCCCGGGCGTCCTTGCGGGAGGCCAGTGACACATTCGAGGACTGCACGAGATACGACCGTCCCGACTCGCTGCGCGGGAACTTCCCGCCGATGAAGAGCTTGTACGTCTTGCGTACCGCGACCCGCTCAGACATTGAGGTACCCCTCCAGCCCGTGCCGGCCGCCCTCGCGACCGTAGCCCGACTCCTTGTAACCGCCGAACGGCGAGGTGGGGTCGAACTTGTTGAACGTGTTGGCCCAGACGACGCCGGCGCGCAGCCGGTCGGCCATCCACAGGATGCGCGAGCCCTTGTCGGTCCAGATGCCCGCCGACAGCCCGTACGGCGTGTTGTTGGCCTTCTCGACGGCCTCGGCCGGCGTGCGGAAGGTGAGCACCGACAGCACCGGGCCGAAGATCTCCTCGCGGGCGATGCGGTGCGCCTGGGTGACGCCGGTGAAGATGGTGGGCGCGAACCAGAAGCCCCGGTCGGGCAGCTCACACGGCGGTGACCAGCGCTCGGCGCCCTCGGCGGAGCCGGCGTCGGACAGCTCGCGGATCCGCTCCAACTGGGCGGCGGAGTTGATCGCGCCGACGTCGGTGTTCTTGTCCAGTGGGTCGCCGACCCGGAGTTGGGCCATCCGCCGTTTCAGCGACTCCAGGACCCGGTCGGCGACATTCTCCTGGACCAGCAGTCGGGAGCCGGCGCAGCAGACGTGCCCCTGGTTGAAGAAGATGCCGTTGACGATGCCCTCGACGGCCTGGTCGATGGGTGCGTCGTCGAAGACGATGTTGGCGGCCTTGCCGCCCAGCTCCAGGGTGAGCTTCTTGCGGGTGCCGGCGACGGATCGGGCGATGGCCCGGCCGACGTCGGTGGAGCCGGTGAAGGCGACCTTGTCCACGCCGGGGTGCTCGACCAGCGTCCGGCCGGTGTCGCCGGCGCCGGTGATGATGTTGACGACACCGGCCGGCAGGTCGGCCTGCTGGCAGATCTCGGCGAACAGCAGCGCGGTCAGCGGGGTGGTCTCGGCGGGCTTCAGCACCACCGTGTTGCCCGCGGCGAGCGCCGGGGCGATCTTCCACGCGAGCATGAGCAGCGGGAAGTTCCACGGGATGACCTGCGCGGCCACGCCGATCGGCTGCGGGTCGGGCCCGAAGCCGGCATGGCCCAGCTTGTCGGCCCAGCCGGCGTAGTAGAAGAAGTGCGCGGCGACCAGCGGCAGGTCGACATCGCGGGATTCGCGGATCGGCTTGCCGTTGTCCAGCGACTCCAGGACGGCCAGCTCGCGGGAGCGTTCCTGGATGAGCCGCGCGATCCGGTACAGGTACTTCGCCCGGTCGCGGCCCGGCATCGGACCCCAGACCTTGTCGTACGCCTGACGGGCGGCGCGGACCGCGCGCTCCACGTCCTGGGCGCCGGCCTCGGCGATCTCGGCCAGCACCTCCTCGGAGGCGGGGTTGATCGACTTGAAGCTGCCGCCGTCGGTCGGGTCGACGAACTTACCGTCGATGAACAGCCCGTACGAGGGCTTGAGGTCCACCACCGAGCGGGACTCGGGGGCGGGGGCGTATTCGAACATCGGCTATCAGTCCAGGGTGAAGTAGTCGGGACCGGAGTAGGTGCCGGTCGTCAGCTTGGTGCGCTGCATGAGCAGGTCGTTGAGCAGGCTGGACGCGCCGAAGCGGAACCAGTCCGGGTCGAGCCAGTCCGGGCCGACGGTCTCGTTGACCATCACCAGGTACTTGATGGCGTCCTTGGTGTTCTTGATGCCGCCGGCCGGCTTCACGCCGACCTGCCGCCCGGTGGCCTCGCGGAAGTCGCGGACCGCCTCCAGCATCACCAGGGTCACCGGCAGCGTCGCCGCGACCGGGACCTTGCCGGTGGAGGTCTTGATGAAGTCGCCGCCGGCCAGCATGGCCAGCCAGGAGGCCCGCCGCACGTTGTCGTAGGTGGCCAGCTCGCCGGTCTCCAGGATCACCTTGAGGTGGGCGTCCCCGGAAGCCTCCTTGGTGGCCACGATCTCGTCGTAGACCTCCTTGTAGCGCCCGGCCAGGAACGCGCCCCGGTTGATCACCATGTCGATCTCGTCGGCGCTGGCCGCGACGGCGGCCCGGGTGTCGGCCAGCTTGATCTCCAGCGGCGCCTGACCCGACGGGAACGCGGTCGCCACGCTGGCCAGGTGCACGTTCGACCCGCGCAGCACCTCGGCCACGTGGGGGACCATCGCCGGGTAGACGCAGACCGCGCCGACGTGCGGGCAGGACGGGTCGGCCGGGTCCGGGCGCAGCGCCTTCGCGGCCAGCGCGCGCACCTTGCCGGGGGTGTCCGCCCCCTCCAGGGTGGTCAGGTCGACCATCCGGATCGCCAGGTCGATCGCCTGGGCCTTGGCGGTGGTCTTGATGGATCGGGTGCCGAGCTGTGCCGCCCGCTGCTCCGCGCCGACCTGGTCCACGCCGGGCAGGCCGTGCAGGAAGGTCCGCAGAGCGGTCTCGGATCGTCCCAGCTCGGAGAGGTCCGACCGGGCCGACGTCGTTGTCGCCGTCATGCCGAGAAGTCTACGCACGGAACCGCTGAGTGATCTTGGTCACGGTGGGCCCGACGTGAGCGGCGTCGCCGGTACGACCGCACCCGCACCAGCACGCCGAACGGCCCGGTAGGTTGAGCGATCGTGGACGTACACGTCATTGACCACCCGCTGGCCCAGTCCAGGTTGACCGCCATGCGGGACGCGCGCACCGATTCCTCGACGTTCCGGGCGGCGCTGCACGAACTGACCACCATGCTGGTGTACGAGGCGGCGCGCACCTTCCCCGTCGAGCGGTACCCGGTGCAGACGCCGGTCACCGCCACCGAGGGCACCCGGCTGGCGAACCCGCCGCTGCTGGTGCCGGTGCTGCGGGCCGGCCTGGGCATGGCGGACGCCGCGCTCGGCCTGCTGCCCGAGTCCTCGATGGGCTTCGTCGGCCTGGCCCGCGACGAGGAGACCTACGAGCCGCGCGCCTACATGGAGTCGCTGCCGCGCGACCTGACCGGCCTGCCGGTGCTGGTGCTCGACCCGATGCTGGCCACCGGCGGCTCGCTGGAGCACTGCTGCCGGCTGCTGGCCGATCGGGGCTGCACCGACATCACCGTGCTCTGCGTGCTCGCCGCGCCGGTCGGCATCGAGCGGCTGGAGCGCTCCGGCCTGCCGTTGCGCCTGGTCACCGCCGCGATCGACGAGGGCCTCAACGACCGCATGTTCATCGTTCCCGGGCTCGGTGACGCCGGTGACCGCCAGTTCGGCGGCATGCCCCGGTTCTGATCTTCCACCCGGTCCGTGCCGGGTAACGGCGGGTCCGCGCGCGGTGGTGCGCGGACCCGCTACCGTCTCGGGCCATGACTGGTGTTGCGCTCGCCGAGGAGCTGCTGCTCCTCGCCTACGACGACTCGACCGGCAAGGCGACCATGCCGCGGATCAGCCTGGACCTGGGCATGGCGGCCGCGGTGCTGGTCGAGCTGGCACTGGCCGGCCGGATCGCGTACGCCGACGGGAACCTGACCGTCGTCGACCCGACGCCCACCGGCGAGCCGGTCACCGACGAGGTGCTCGGCCGGATCGCCGCCGACACCCCGCACACCCCGGCCTCGTGGGTGCAGCGCCTGCGGCACGGCCTGCGCGACCGCATCCTCGGTGACCTGTGCGCCCAGGGCGTCGTGCAGGACGTCGACGAGACCGAGTTGGGCTTCATCCACGTACACCGGTATCCGGTGGTGGACGCCTCCGTCGAGGCGGACACCCGCCAGCGGCTGACCGAGGCGCTGACCGGCGCGGCAGCCCCGGACGAGCGGACCGCCGCGTTGGCCACCCTGGTCGTGGTGCTGCGGATGGAGTCCGCGCTGGGCATGAGCGGCGAGGACGTCGCCGATGCCCGCCGCCGGCTTCAGGAGATCGCCACCGGCGCCGGCTTCTCCGGTGACGTCAGCATCGACGACTCGGTGGTCCGCCCGTCGGTGGGCCTGGTCGTCGCCGCGTTGGGCATCGCCGTCGACCAGGCCCTCGGCCCGCGCCGCTGACCCGCGAGCGGAGGTTCCCCGAGGTGCGACCGGGCGTCGGCCTGGCCCTCCTGCTGCGTGTCCTTTGCTCTGCTTCACCGGAGGCAACAGTCCGGGCCGGTTTTCGTAGCGTGGGTTGAAGCAGAGCAAAGGAAACAGGCAGGGGGCCGGCGGCCGGGTGGTCGGCCCCGGCGTGGCCCGTCGGTCAGAGCCCCAGAGCTGTGGCGATCTCGCCGCGCACGGCGGCCACCGCCTGCGCCGCCCGGCGGCGGGCGGTGGGGACGTCACCGTCCACGACCGGCTCCACCACCTCGAGGTACGCCTTGAGCTTCGGCTCGGTGCCGGAGGGCCGGATCACCACCCGGGCCCGTGCGGTGCGAAGGATCACCACGTCCGCCTCGGGCAGCAGGTCCCGGACGCTGTCGACCGGCTGTCCCAGCAGCGTGGTCGGGGTGGCCGCCCGGATCCGGGCCATCGCGTCGGCGATCTCCCGCAGGTCGTCCACCCGTGCGGAGAGCTGGTCGGTGTGGTGCACGCCGAACTCGGCGGCCAGCTCGTCCAGCCGGTCGGTCAGCGTACGACCCTGCGCCTTGAGGCCGGCGGCCAACTCGGCCACGGTCAGCGCGGCGGTGATGCCGTCCTTGTCCCGGACGTGCTCCGGGGCGACGCAGTAGCCGAGGGCCTCCTCGTAGCCGAAGACCAGCGGCGCGCTCCCGCCGCCGGCCCGGACGATCCACTTGAACCCGGTGAGCGTCTCGTCGTAGGGCAGGCCCCGGGCCGCGCACATTGCCCGCAGCAGGGACGACGAGACGATGGTGGTGGCGTAGAGCCCGGTCACTCCGCGTCGCATCAGGTGGTCGGCGAGCAGCACGCCCACCTCGTCGCCGCGCAGCATCCGCCAGCCCTGCCCGTCTTCGCCTTCCCGGACGACCACCGCGCAGCGGTCCGCGTCCGGGTCGTTGGCGATGGCGAGGTCCGCGCCGGTGGCGTCGGCCAGCGCGATCAGCCGGTCCACCGCCCCCGGCTCCTCCGGGTTGGGGAACGACACGGTGGGGAACTCCGGGTCCGGCTCGGCCTGGTCGGGCACCACGCCGGGGATCGGGAAACCGGCCCGGACGAACGCCGCCGTGAGCACCGCCGCACCCACCCCGTGCAGCGGGGTGTACGCCACCGACAGGTCCCGCGGCCCGTCCGGGTCGATCACGGCGGTGGCCCGCTCGACGTACGCGGCGACGAGGTCGTCCCCGAGCACCTCGCCGGGCCGGCCCAGCGGCACCTGGGTCAGCGGACCGACCGCCCGGATCGCGGCCTCGATGCCGGCGTCGGCCGGCGGCACGATCTGCGCCCCGGCACCCAGCTCACCGCCCAGCTCCGCACCGAGGTAGACCTTGTAGCCGTTGTCCTGTGGCGGGTTGTGGCTGGCCGTGACCATGACACCGGCGACCGCGCCGAGCTGGCGCACCGCGTACGCCAGCACCGGGGTGGGCAGCGGGCGGGGCAGCAGCAGCGCCGGTCGGCCGGCGCCGGTGGCCACCTGGGCGGTGCGCTCGGCGAACTGGCGGGAGCCGTGCCGGGCGTCGTACCCGATCACCAGGGGGCCGGTGCCGCCCTGGGCGGCGAGCCAGCCGACCAGCCCGGCGGCGGCCTGGGTGACCACGGCGAGGTTCATGCCGTTCGGGCCGGCGCGCAGCGGGCCGCGCAGGCCGGCGGTGCCGAAGGTCAGGGGACCGGCGAACCGGTCGGCCAGCTCCGGGGCGCTCGACGGCAGCCCGTCGAGCACCGCCGTCAGCTCGTCCCGGCTCGCCGGGTCGGGGTCATCGGCCAACCAGCGCCGTGCTTGCTCGCGAATGTCGTCGATGTCAGTGGTGTCCGCCGCCATGCCCCTTGATAGCACGGCGGCGGATCACCGCTGTCGGTTCCCTCGGCTCAGCCGTCGCCGGTGAGCTGGAACGTGCGCACCATCTCGTCGAAGATCGGCTTGCTCTCGGCGAACTTGGCGTCGTTCGCGGTGAGGTAGAACGAGTACGCCTTGCCGTCCTGCGCCACGCCGCGCCAGATGCCGTGCCGCATGGCGTCGCCCGTGCCGCAGGTGTACTCGAATTCGGCGGCCGGCTTGTCGGCCAGCTTGGTCTCCGTCGACGCGACCTGCGCGTACGGCTTCACGCAGGAGGTGCTCCGGGTCTTCAGGCCGTTCTCGGCCGTCTCGGCCCACCGGGTGGAGCTGCTGGACCACTTCTCGGTGATGATGCGCACCTTGCGGCCGCTGTCCTCCGGGTCGATGTAGTCGGTGTACGAGCCGCCGGTGGCCTTCTTCCAGCCCTTGGGCACCATGACCTGGATGCCGCGGGCCGTGTGCTCCTGCATCTCGACGCTCGAGGCTGCGGGCGCGGACGGGGTGGGCTGCGCCTGCGGGGCGCTCGGGGCGGGGTCGTCGCCGCTGGAGAGCGCCACGATGCTGATCAGCAGCACCACGGCCAGGCCGCCGGCCGCGGCGAGCTGCACCTTGCGCGGCCAGCCCTTCACTGTGGTGACGAGCTGGCCCCCGGTGGCGCGGACCTTGTCCAGGGCGCCGCCGCCGGAAGCGGTGGACGGCGTCGTCCAGGGCTGGCCGGTGCCCGGCACCGACCACTGGTTGCCGCCGCCGTAGGTGCTGCCGCCGATCCGCTGGGTGGCGTCGGGCGTGCCGTAGCCGACCGGCTGCGTGGCGTCGGGCCGGCTGCCGTAGGTGACCCGCTGGGTGGCGTCGGGGTGCGCGCCGGCGTCCACCCGCTGGGTGGCGTCCGCGCTGCCGCCGTAGGTGCGCCCGGCGGCGGGACGGCCCGGGGTGGGCATCGCACCGGTGGGCGTGTGCAGCGGACCGGCGAGCGCGTCGGCGCTGGTCTCGTCCAGCGCGGCGGCAGCGGTGGCGGCTGCGCTGGCCGGCTGCGGACGTTCGCCCCGGCGCAGCGCGGCCAGTCGGTTGGTCAGCGACTCGCCCGGGGCCAGCATGGCCCGGCCGCCGATCTGGTCCTCCGGCTTCGGCTCCGGCTGGGCCGGCTGGTGGACGGGGGCCGGGCGCTGCTGCACGGGCACCACGGCGTACGGGTCGGTGACCGAGTGCACGGCGGTGGCGGTGCTGCCCAGCGGGCCGGCGAGCAGCTCACGCAGCATGGCCCGGGAGGTGTGCACGTCCAGCCGGCGGGCCGGGTCCTTCTCCAGCAGACCCATCAGCACCCGGGTCAGGGCGCCGCTGCGCTGCGGCGGGGCCGGCGGGTCCTCGACGACGGCGTGCATGGTCTCGATCGGGTCGCCCTTGTCGAACGGCGGACGCCCCTCGACGGCCGTGTAGAGCGTCACACCCAGCGAGAAGAGGTCGCTCGGCGGGCCGAACTCCTGGCCCATGGCCCGCTCGGGCGAGATGAAGTGCGGTGAGCCGAGCACCATGCCGGGGGTGGTGAGCTGCACGTCGGTGGGCATCCGGGCGACACCGAAGTCGGTCAGCACGCAGCGCCCGTCGGAGCAGATCAGCACGTTGGCCGGCTTGACGTCGCGGTGCAGCACGCCGATGGCGTGCGCGACCTCCAGCGCGCCGAGCAGCGCGATGCCGATCTTGGCGACCGCGCGGGGCGCGACCGGACCGTCCTCGATGACCATGTCGGCGAGGCTGCGGGCGTCCAGCAGCTCCATGACGATCCACGGCCGACCGGCCTCGGTGACCACGTCGTACACCTGCACCACGGCGGGGTGCTGGATGGCGGCGGCGGCGCGGGCCTCGCGCAGCGTCCGCTCGTACATGGCGTCGCGGTCGCTGGGCGCCAGGCCCGGGGGAAGGACGACCTCCTTCACCGCCACGTCGCGGCGCAGCAGGGTGTCTGTGGCACGCCACACCGTGCCCATGCCGCCGTTGCCCACCGCGGACCGCAGCGAGTACCGGCCACCGATGGTGGTGCCGGGCGCTGCTCGTCCGCTGGCGGGACTTACCTGTCCGCCGCTCCACGTCGGGATCTGAGTCACAGAAAAGCCACCGGGGGAAATCGAGGGGGGCTGGGACACAACCCCCCTATCTTGCTGGTTCCGACGCCCGATGCGAAAGCCGACGCGGCGGACGTTTACCGAAGTCCACAGATCGTGCCCAACCGTTCACCTCCCGTCGAGGTGTCGGGACGCACTGTGCGGTATCCCTCACCCGACCATGAGCCGGCGCGTCCTACCATCCGGGGATGAGTGAACGGCGGTC
The DNA here is from genome assembly GCF_042872525.1 of Micromonospora sp. NPDC005254. Lineage (NCBI taxonomy): Bacteria > Bacillati > Actinomycetota > Actinomycetes > Micromonosporales > Micromonosporaceae > Micromonospora > Micromonospora sp. NPDC005254. The sequence goes on from NZ_JBIAKM010000002.1 coordinate 246,465, forward strand.
AAGCGAGTCCGGTTTCCCGATCAAGGGCGTCTACACGGCGGCCGACCTTCCGGAGGACCTGGACTCCCGGCTGGGCGGCCCGGGCGAGTTCCCGTACACGCGAGGGGTCTACCCCACGATGTACACCTCCCGCCCGTGGACCATGCGCCAGTACGCCGGCTTCGGCACCGCCACCGAGTCCAACGCTCGTTACCACCAGTTGTTGCGGGCCGGCACCATGGGTCTCTCGGTCGCCTTCGACCTGCCGACCCAGATGGGGTACGACTCCGACGACCCGATCGCGCACGGCGAGGTCGGCAAGGTCGGGGTGGCCATCGACTCCATCGAGGACATGCGGCTGCTCTTCGCCGACATCCCACTGGACAAGGTGTCCACCTCGATGACGATCAACGCTCCCGGCTCGGTGCTGCTGCTGCTCTACCAAATCGTCGCCGAGGAGAACGGGGTGCCGGGCTCGGCGCTCAACGGCACCATCCAGAACGACATCCTCAAGGAGTACATCGCCCGCGGGACGTACATCTTCCCGCCGAAGCCGTCGCTGCGCCTGGTGGCCGACACCTTCGCGTACTGCCGCAAGGAGGTGCCGAAGTGGAACACGATCTCCATCTCCGGCTACCACATGGCCGAGGCCGGCGCGACGCCCGCGCAGGAGATCGCGTTCACGCTGGCCAACGGCATGGAGTACGTCCGGGCCGCGCTGGCCGCCGGGCTCGCGGTGGACGACTTCGCGCCCCGGCTGTCGTTCTTCTTCGTGGCCCGTACGACGCTGCTGGAGGAGGTGGCGAAGTTCCGCGCCGCCCGGCGGATCTGGGCCCGGCTGATGCGTGAGGACTTCGGCGCCAAGGATCCGAAGTCGATGATGCTGCGCTTCCACACCCAGACCGCCGGTGTGCAGCTCACCGCCCAGCAGCCGGAGGTGAACCTGGTCCGCGTCGCGGTGCAGGGCCTGGCCGCGGTGCTCGGCGGCACCCAGTCGCTGCACACCAACAGCTTCGACGAGGCGATCGCGCTGCCCACCGAGAAGGCCGCCCGGCTCGCGCTGCGCACCCAGCAGGTGCTGGCGTACGAGACGGACCTGACCGCCACCGTCGACCCGTTCGCCGGCTCGTACGTGGTGGAGGCGATGACCGCCGAGCTCGAGGCCGCCGCCGTGGAGCTGATGGAGCGGGTGGCCGACCACGGCTCGGCCGTCGACGCGATCGAGGCCGGGTTCCAGAAGCGGGAGATCGAGCAGTCCGCGTACCGGATCGCCCAGGAGATCGACTCCAGCGAGCGGGTGGTGGTGGGGCTCAACCGGTTCACGATCGACGAGGAGGAGCCGTACGAGCCGCTGCGGGTCGACCCGACGATCGAGGCCGCGCAGGCCGAGAAGTTGGCCCGGCTGCGCGCCGAGCGGGACGCCGACGCGGTGACGCGTGCCCTCGCCGAGCTGCGGGCCGCCGCCGAGGGCTCGGACAACGTGCTGTACCCGATGAAGGAGGCGCTGCGGGCCCGGGCCACGGTGGGCGAGGTCTGCGGGACGCTGCGCGAGGTGTGGGGGCTGTACCGGCCCACCGACCGGTTCTGACCGACCGGTTCTGACCGGAACGCCCCCGGGTGTGTCCGCCCGGCTTTGGGGGTACGCCGACGGCATGCGTGCCGCAACGCACACGGTGTGCGGTCGGGATGGGCGGACGTATGTGAGCGTCCTTGTCCGGCCCGTTGCGGAGCGTGGTCGTCTTATTGTCGGAGTGTCAGTTCATCACCCCGACTAATGCGACAATTCGCAGAGCGGGTCCAGGGGCCGTAGCGCGATTCGTGGCCGCCCGGTCTGGTTACGCGTTGTAGGAGGTGAGGGGGCAGATGACGGCGTTCGAACGCGATCTACCTGCGGTCCCGCACCTTGACGTGCGCCCTCAGCAGGGCATACGTGACGCTACGCGGTCCGATCATCACCGTAACGAGGTTGCGCAGCGTCACCGCCGGAGGTCTAGGCTGTCTGCTGTCCCCGATGATCCATCCATCTCTAGTGATCGAGAATTCGACGTGACGAGTGCGTTGACGCTGCCCACGGGCGGCCAGCTGGCGTCGTCCTGGCCGGAGACTCCGCCCGGGTCCCAGCCCCTGCCCCGCGACCTGGACCACCTCCTCGCCCTTCGGGTACCGGGGCTCATCGCCACGCGCCGTCACCTCCACTCGCACCCCGAGTTGTCCGGTACGGAATTCGAGACAGCGGCCCTCATCGCCCGGGAGCTCTCCCTGGCCGGCCTGCACCCTCGGCTGCTGCCCAAGGGCAACGGCGTGATCTGCGACGTCAACGGCCGTCCCGACGGCCCGATCATCGCGCTGCGCGCCGACATCGACGCCCTGCCGCTCGACGACCCCAAGGACGTGCCGTACCGCTCCACCGTCGAGGGCGTCTGCCACGCCTGCGGCCACGACGTGCACACCTCGATCCTGCTCGGCGTCGGCATGCTGCTGGCCCAGCTCGCCGACCTCGGCGAGCTGGACGGCCGGGTCCGGCTCATCTTCCAGCCGGCCGAGGAGATCCTGCCCTGCGGTTCGCTGGAGGTCATCGAGGCCGGCGGCCTGGACGACGTCGTGCAGATCTTCGCGCTGCACTGCGACCCGAACCTGCCGGTGGGCCAGGTCGGCCTGCGGGTCGGCCCGATCACGGCGGCCGCCGACAACGTCACCGTCCGACTCTCCGGGCCGGGTGGGCACACCGCGCGCCCGCACCTGACCGTCGACCTGGTCGACGCCCTCGGCCGGCTGATCACCGAGGTGCCGGCCCTGGTCAGCCGCCGGGTGCCGGCCAACAGCGGGCTGCTGCTGGTGTTCGGCCACGCCTCGGCCGGCACCCGTTACAACGTCATCCCCTCCGAGGCGTCCGCCTCGGGCACGCTGCGCGTCATGGACCGCGACACCTGGGAGCAGGCTCCCAAGATCGTGGCTCAGGTGGTGCGGGACGTGATCGCCCCGACCGGCGCCACCGTCGACCTGGAGTACCTGCGCGGCCGGCCGCCGGTGAGCAACGACTCCCGGGCGATCCAGGTGCTGACCGCCGCCACCGGCGCCGCGCTCGGGCCGGAGGGGATCGCCGAGACGCCCCAGAGCATGGGCGGCGAGGACTTCTCCTGGTATCTGGAGTACGTCCCCGGCGCTCTCGCCCGCCTCGGTGTGGGTCGTACCGGGCCCAACGTCGACCTGCACCGCGCGTCCTTCGACGTGGACGAGCGGGCCATCCCGGCCGGCGTACGCGTCATGGTGCAGACCGCGCTGCGGGCACTGGCGGCGGCGCGCTGACTCCAGCGACCAGAGCTGGCGTCTTCCGTCGCCGGCTCAGCACCAGCAGCAGGACCGCCAGCGGTACGCCGAACGCCACCAGCCACGGCAGCAGCGCGCCCAGGACGGTGAGCAGGATCGTCATCGAGGAGACGAACGCCTCCCAGCCCCCCTTGAGCCCGACCAGGAAGCCGGTCTCGGCCTTCTCCTCGCTGGTCTTCGCCGCCGGCCCGGCCAGTGACACCGTGATCGTGGACAACGCGGTCAGGTCGGCCAGCCGCCGCTTCTTGGCCTCCAGCGAGGCCAGGTCCGCCTCCCGGCGACCCAACTCGTTCTCCAACGACACCAGGTCGGTGATCGAGTTGGCGCGGGCGAGCAGCCGCCGTGCGCTGTCCACGCGCGCCCGCTGAGTGATGATCCGGGCCTCCAGGTCGACGGTCTCCTCGGTGACGTCCTGGGTGTTGATCTCCCGGTTCTGCTGCCGGCCGAGCTTCGCGACCTCCTCCACGACCCCGGCGAACTTCGCCGCCGGGACTCGCAGCTGCAACTCCGCCACGGCGTCGGCCTCGGCGCTGCGCCGCTGGTCGCCGCCGATGAAACCACCGGCCCGGGTGACCACGGCGCTGACCTCACGGGCGGCGTCGTCCACATTGGCGACCTGCACCCGCATCGATCCGGTGTAGATGATCGCCCGCTGGTCGACCCGCAGGTCCGGAGCACCGGCGCCGGCGCCGGCCGCCCCCGCCGCGTCCGCGCCGCTGTCCTTGTCGGCCGCCCCGCCCGCCGCGGCGGGCGCCTCGGCCGCCGAAGCCGCCGAGTCCGCCGAGCCGCTGTCGCCGGCACCGCATCCCGCCAGGGCCAGCGCCGCCGCAAGTGTGACCGCCGCCAGTAGTGCGCCGCGGCGTCGTCCTTCTCGTCGGTCCATCCCCGCTCCCATCGTCGTCAGCTTCAGTGGCGATAGCTCGGACGCGACGCGCCCGCCGGCTGGTTCCGGCAGACTGCGCTGAGGACATCACGATTCGACAGCCGAGGAGTCACGATGCGGCTCACCAAGTACGCCCACTCCTGCCTCCGGGTGGAACACGACGGGGGAGTGCTCGTCGTCGACCCCGGGGTGTTCAGCGACCCCGCGACGGCGTTGGACGGTGTGGACGCGGTGCTGATCACCCACCAACACCCCGACCACCTCGACCTCGCCGCGCTGCGCCTGCAACTGGACCGGCAGCCGTTCGCGATCCACGGCCCCGCCTCGCTCGCCGAGGCCCTGGGCGACGCGGCCGAGGCGTTGCGCCCGGTCAGCGCCGGTGAGTCGTTCACCGCCGCCGGGGTCGCCATCCGCGCGTACGGCGGGCGGCACGCCGTGATCCACCCCGACATCCCGGTGGTGGACAACCTCGGCTACCTGATCAATGACGTGGTCTACCACCCCGGAGATTCCCTGGTGGTGCCCGACGAGACGCCCGTCGACACGCTGTTCGCGCCGATCCACGCCCCCTGGTCGAAGTTCTCCGAGGTGGTCGACTTCATCCGCGCGGTCGCGCCGCGGCGCGCGTACGCGCTGCACGACGCGTTGCTCAACGACAACGGGCTGGCCGTGCTCGACCGGCAGTACGCCGCGCTGTCCGGCACCGACTACCAGCGCCTGGAGCCCGGTAGCCGGGTGGACGTCTGACCGATGCCGGGCCCCTCCGCGGAGCTGGTGCAGCAGCTCTACCGCACTCCACCGGACCGGTTCGTGGCCGCCCGGGACGCCGCGGTGGCCGAGGCTCGCCGGGCCGGCGACCCGACCACCGCCCGGGAGCTGGCCCGGCTGCGTCGCCCCACGGTCGCCGCCTGGCTGGTGAACCTGCTCGCCATCCGACGCCCCGAGCTGGTCGCCGACCTGGTCCACCTCGCCGACGCCCTGCGAGCCGCCCAGCGGGAGCTGCGCGGGCCCCGACTGCGGGAGCTGTCCGCCCAACGCCGGGCGGTGGTCGGGGCCCTGGTCGCCGAGGTCCGCAAGCTCGCCGCGGCGGAGCCGGAGGCGCCGCCCACCGGCCGACTGCCACTGGCCGAGGTGGAGGCGACCCTGAACGCGGCGCTCTCCGACGCCGAGGTCGCCGAGCAGGTCCGGACCGGGCGCCTGCTCCGCTCGGCCAGCTACGCCGGCTTCGGTGAGGTGCCCCGACCGCAGCTGCGGCTGGTCACCGGCGACGAGGAGGAGCCGGAGGCCCAGCGCCCTGCCCGCCGGCCGGGCGCCCAGCGCGAGGGTCGCGAGCCGGCCCCCGACCGGGCCGGGGAGCGGGCCGCGCAGGCCGAGCGTGCGGCGCAGCGGGCGGCTCGGGCCGAGCGAGCCCGACGCCGCCGGGCACTGGACCGCGAGTTGGACCGCGCTCGGGCCGACCAGCAGCGGGCCGATGACGAGTTGACCGAGGCGACCGGGCAGGAGCGCGACGGCGCCGCCGTACTCGACGGGATCGAGACCGAGCTGGCCGAGCTGGAGCGACGGCGGGCGGTCGCCGAGCAGGACCTCAGCCGGGCCAAGCTGGCCCGGCGGGCGGCCGAGCGGGCGGTGACGGTGGCCCGGCGGCGCTCGGGCGAGGTCGAGGCCGCCGTTGAGGCACTGGCGGCCGAAGAGGGGGATGCGGACGCGGGCGGTGGCGCGGCAGACTGACCATCGATGGACGACGACGAGCGGGCGGGCCGTCCGGGGCCGGCCGTCCCCGACCGAGGCGCCGCCGCCGTGCCGCGACCCCCGCAGGCGGCGCCTCGATGACGCCGGAGCAGATCGCCGCCGCCAGCAAACCCGTCATCCTCGATCTCGGCGACGGATTCAGCAGGTGCCCGAGCACGCTGCGCCGGGCCCGGCAGCTCGGCATCTCCGGCTGGGCCTTCTACATCACCGGTCGGGCCGGCGCACTCGGTGACGTACGGGCGGAGACGGCCGCCGCGGCCATCGGCTTCGTCGCACCGGACGCCGTCGCCGACGGCTGGGACGCCGCCGCGCGGGTCCTGAGGCCGGCCGAGGTGGCCGCCGCGAGTCTCGTCGAGTGCTGCCGGTGGGGGACGCAGCAGCTGGCGGTGCTGCCGGAGGCCGAGCGCCTGGCCGGCCTCGTCGAGCGGGCGGTGGCCGCCGCGGACGCCAGCGGCATGCCGCTCTTCGCCGCGTGGCGAGCCATGCCGCTGCCAGATCTCTCCCCGGGCGCCCGCAGCGCCGCCGGGCTGCGACTGCTGCGGGAACACTTCACCGGCGCCTACCTGCTGGCGGTGCGCGCCGCCGGCATGACCCCGCTGGAGGCGGTGCTGGCCGGGCCGGAGGGGGAGGCCGGCGCGGTGGCGTGCGGTTGGCCGCCGCCGTACCCGCCGGTCGGGCCGTTGGTGCGTCGGCGGCTCTGGGCGGAGGCGGTGACCAACCGGCTGGCCGCACCGGCGTTCGCGGCGCTCGGCCCCGCCGACGGCGCCGAGCTGGTGGAGCTGCTGCACCGCACCCGCGCCGGCCTCGCCGGCTGAGCATCCCGGAGCGAAAATGGGCGGCGTCGTCGGCCGGCAGCTGCCAGGATGTTCTGCCGTGACTCTTCCCGCTGGCTGGACCACACGCCGCCCCACCCTCGACGACGTGCCGGCGATCCTCGCGGTGGTGCACGCGGCCGACACCTTCGCCATCGGCCACCCCGACTTCGACGCCGAGGACGTCGAGCAGTCGCTGACGGCCCCCAGCTTCGACCCGACCCGGGACTCCTGGCTGGCGCTCGACCCGGACGGCACCGTGGTCGCCTGGGCGACGGTGGACAACCCGACCGGGGTCGGCCGGGAGTTCGTGGAGGTCTACGTCGACCCGGAGCGGGCCGCCACCCTCCGCGCGCCACTGCTGGCCCGTCAGCTCGACCGGGTCGCCGAGCGCGCCGCCGAGCGGCGACTGCCGGCGCTCACCGTCCGGTGCGCGGTGTTCGCCCCGGAACGCGACTGGGCCCGGGACCTGCGCGCCGCCGGGTTCACCGTGGCCAAGCGGTACGTCCGGATGCGCCGCCCGCTGGCCGACCTGCCGACCGAGCCGTCGCCGCCGCCCGGGGTCACGGTGCGGCCGGTCCGCCCGGACGACGAGGCCGAGCTGCGGGAGTTCCACCGGATCCACGACGTCGCGTTCGGCGACACCCCGGATCACGAGCCGCTGTCGTACGAGCGGTGGCGGGCCCGGATCGGTGACGTGACCGCCTGGGACGAGTGGTTCGTCGCCGAGGTCGACGGGGCGCTCGCCGGCGCGTTGCAGTCCTCCGACCAGGCGCTCGACCAGCAGCAGGGCTGGGTGAAGAGTTTGTCGGTGCTGCCCGCGTACCGTCGGCGGGGTGTGGGTGCGGCGCTGTTGCGCCGCGCGTTCGCCCGCTACGCCCAGAAGGGGCGGGAGTCGGCCGGTCTAGGGGTGGACCTCACCAACCCGACCACCCCGCTGTCGCTGTACGAGTCGGTGGGCCTGCGGGAAACCCTGTGGACCGACATGTACGAACGGGTCGTCCCGCCGCCGGTGTGTGATTGACGACGCCGGCCGGGCCCGACGGGCACTCGGGTCGGCGACGGTTGCAGACTGGGGGCGTGGGATACGCGCTACGGGGACGCGGTGGCGGTGGGACGGGACCGCAGCTCGGTGACGTAGTCGTCCGGCGCACCCGCCTTCTCGGCGGCGTTCGCGATCTCGGACAGGTACCAGGAGGTCGGCAATCCGCCCTCGTACCCGTCGAACACGTAGACCCACGCGGTCACGTCGCCGTCGAGGGTCGAGATCCGCACGTGCAGCTTGCGGTACGTGCCGGCGGTCACCCCCTCGATCTCGTCGAGCTGGGCGGCGTCGTACGGGTGGATGTCGTAGATCGCCACGAACACCCGGTCGCCGGGGGACTCGACGACCGTGCTCACCGCGCCCTCCCAGCCGATCACGTCCGCTCCGGCGAAGGTCAGCCGCCACCCCTCCAGCCAGCCGGTGCCCACCATGGGCGAGTGCGGGCAGTAGGCCCGCATCCGGGCCGGGTCGAGGTTTGAGCCGTAGGCGGCGTGATGACGCACGGCGATGACGATAGCCCGGCGGGCCGGTGGGGGAGAATACGACCGTGCGTGTCGGACGCGTTCGGGAAAAGAAAGTCACTGTGAGCATCAACGAAGGGCGAACGCTGTGAGCCGGATCGTGATCATCGGCGGTGGGCCGGCCGGGTACGAGGCGGCGTTGGTCGCCGCCCAACTGGACGCCGATGTCACCGTGGTCGAGGCCGACGGCGCGGGCGGGGCCTGCGTGCTCTCCGACTGCGTACCGTCGAAGACGTTCATCGCCAGCTCTCAGGTGGTCACCGGTTACCGGGACACCGAGGAGTTCGGGGTGCACTCGGACGGCCTGGAGGCGGTCACCGTCGACGCGCAGGCCGTGCACGACCGGGTCAAGCGTCTGGCGCTGGCGCAGTCCGCCGACATCCACGCCAAGCTGCTCAAGGCCGGGGTCACCTTCGTGGCCGGCACCGCCCGACTGGGCGAGGATGCCCTCGGGCACACCCACCGGGTCGTCGTCACCCCCGCCGACGGGGGCGAGGAGTACTCGATCGCCGCGTCCACCGTGCTGGTGGCCACCGGCTCGACACCCCGCCAGTTGCCCACCGCCGTGCCCGACGGCGAGCGCATCCTGACCTGGCGTCAGGTGTACGACCTGCCGGAGCTGCCCGAGCACCTGATCGTGGTCGGCTCCGGCGTGACCGGCGCCGAGTTCGCCAGCGCGTATTTGGCGATGGGGGTCGAGGTCACCCTGGTCTCCAGCCGGGACCGGGTGATGCCGCACGAGGACGCCGACGCGGCGTCGGCCATCGAGCGGGTGTTCCGCAACCGGGGCATGAACATCCTCAACAACTCCCGCGCCGACGCGGTCCGGCGTACCGCCGACGGGGTGGAGGTGGAGCTGTCCGACGGTCGCAAGGTCACCGGCTCGCACGCGCTGATCGCGGTCGGCTCGATCCCCAACACCGCGAACCTGGGCCTGGCCGAGTACGGCGTGGAGCTGGGCCGGGGCGGCTACGTCACGGTCGACCGGGTCTCCCGGACGAACGTGCCCGGCATCTACGCGGCGGGTGACTGCACCGGCGTGCTGCTGCTGGCGAGCGTGGCCGCCATGCAGGGCCGGATCGCGATGTGGCACGCCCTCGGCGAGGCCGTCCGTCCGCTGCGGTTGCGGACCGTCGCGGCGAACGTCTTCACCGACCCGGAGCTGGCCACCGTGGGCGTCTCGCAGGACGAGGTGGACGCGGGCAAGGTGCCGGCCCGGCAGGTGATGCTGCCGCTGTCCGGCAACGCGCGGGCCAAGATGGACGACCTCTCCGACGGCTTCGTGAAGCTGTTCTGCCGGCCGGCGAGCGGCCAGGTGGTGGGCGGCGTGGTGGTCGCCCCGAAGGCCAGCGAGCTGATCCTGCCGATCACCATGGCCGTGGAGAACAACCTGACGGTCAACGAGTTGGCGCAGACGATCACCATCTACCCGAGCCTGTCCGGCTCGATCACCGAGGCAGCCCGCCAGCTCATGCTCCACGAGCTGGAGTGACGGCGGCGGGCGCTCAGTCCCAGAAGCACTCCAGCTGCCCAACTAGCAGGAGTAGTAGACCGATCGCAAGGCCGATTGGCCGGTCCCTGACGCCCACCACGCCCACCCTTCGTCGTCTCGGCGTGGGAGCTTAGACGGCGACGACCCGGGTCGATGATCCGGAGCGCGCGAGGACGAGTGCCACTGCGGTGAGCACACCGACCTCGGTGAGAATGAGCAGCCGCTCGGCCAGTCCGATCAACACGCGCTCCCCGGGGTAGGCCGACCACATCATGGCTGCGGCCAGGACGAGACTGGCCACTGCCAACCCGCGCAGCCACCGGGCGGCCGGTGTCAGCTGGTCCCGGCGGGCCAGCAGCCAGCCGCCGGCCGGCAGCGCCAGGAAGGCGACCACCGACGCGTACCGGTGGAGGTAGGCGGCGGTGGTCATGGCGGTGCCCGGCTCGTTCGTCGGCACCACGGCGGCCAGCAGCAGCCCGGCCACCCATGCCCCGAGCAGCAGATCCACCGCCCGCCCGGGCGGCGGGCCGGTGCGGCGCAGCCCGTACATCACTGCCACGGTGGCGAGCGCCAGCACGACCATGGCGACGTCGATGACGCCGCCCCGGTCGGAGACCGCGAAGTCGCTGATGGTCAACGCCCACGGGTTGAGGTCGTCGTTGACTTCGAGGTGACCGATGACGGTGAGCAGCGCCGCCACGGCGATCCCGCTGAGGGCCACCACACCGGTGTTCCGGGTTCCAGGCATGCCTCAGCCTGTCGCCGCGAACACCCCAGCCAGATCCGGGACCGTCACTGACTTGGCCCCCAAACCCCACCCCTAGAGGCCCCCGCGGCCTGTCCAAGATCTACCCGCCGAGCGTCTCGCGCTACCACTGCGGGCCGGCCTCGGTGGATCGGACCTAGGCGACGTTCAGTTGGATATTCCCGATCCGGGCGACGACGTCGAGGTGGCCGCCCAGGCCAGTGACGTATGCACGAAGGGTGTCCAGGCTGGTGTGCTCGCCGTTCTCGATCTGGCTGATCCTGGCCTGGGTCAACCCTGCGGCCTCGGCCAGTTGAGCCTGGGTCATCCCCAGGTGCTTGCGGATCTCCGCCAGTTGCGCGCCGCTGACCAGTGCCAACATATGTTCACGGTGCTGAGCCCGGCGGGCGACCCGGTCCGGATGTTCCCAGGACGGATCAAGTTCTCGAGCCCTGGCCCGGACGTCCCGCCAGTCCACTCCGTCGGTCATCTCTGTGTGTCCTTCAGCCTCGAGAGGTGCTCCTGGAATCGGTCATCCGCCAACGGGACCGCCGCCTTGTACCAACTCTGCCACTGGCCTGACTTGTCGCCAGCGACCAGGAAGACTGCTTCCCGAATCGGATCAAAAGCGAAGATCATGCGGATCTCGGTGGAACCGGCCGAGCCTGGTCTCAACTCCTTCATGTGGTGGAAGATGCTGCCTTTGAGGCGGTCGACCAGGGGGCGTCCAAGAGCGGGGCCGTGTTCGTCGAGGAGGTCGATGGCCTCGCTGACGAGGTCGGCGCTGGCAGGTTCCGTCTCGCAGAGGTGGAGAAACCACTTCTCGACCTCGGGATGAAGTTTGACCTCCCACATGGCGTCAATATAAGTCCAGCTTATACTCGACCAGTCTCGCGACACTCAGTCGAGCGGGACTTCGGCGGCGGTGCGGGCGTGGCGGGCGCTGACCAGGGTCATCGCCCATCCGGCTGCGGCGAAGCCGGCCGCCGCGGCGGTGGCGATGATGGCCAGCCGCCAGGCCGACTCGGTCAGCGCGGTGCCGCCCAGGTGCCCGACCAGCGCCCCGTAGGTGGCCCAGCCCAGCGCTGCGATCGTCTCGTAGAGCGCGAACAGCCGGTACGGATACCGGCTGCGGCCGGCCGAGAAGCAGGCCGCCATGCGCCCGCCGGGCACGAACCGGCAGAGCAGAATGACCAGCGGGCCGGGTTGGCGTAATCCCTGCGTGACCCGGCTCGCCATCCGGCGGGCCCGGCTGGGTTCGGCGTGCCGGGGCGCCCGCCGGTCCGGTGCGCCACGCCCGAGCAGGTAGCAGGCGAGGTCTCCGGCGAACACGCCGAGCGCGCCGACGGCGATGGTGACCGGCAGGCTGAGGCCGCCATACACGGTCAGCGCGCCGCTGGTGATCATGACGATCTGGGTGGGGATCACCGGCACGAAGGCGTCCGCGATCAGCAGGCCGAGCAGCACCAGGTACGCCCACGTCGGCGACGCGACGTCAGTCAGTAGTTCGGGCACGCCTGCCACCTCGCCGGATGCGGCCGATTGGGTGTCTCGAGCCTGACGGCGTGTCCGGCGTCACCGTGGACAGCCCCGTCCCGTCGTGACCGTCGACACCACGGGGCCACCCCGTTCCAACGAGGCGAACCGCCCTCGGGTGACGGCTCGGCGGCTGTCCCACGGCGGCCCGAGGCGGTCGGCGGATCGGCGTCCCTCGGCGTACCGTGGGCGGCGCGGCCCAGCACGTCGGGTCCCCCGTTCCTGACGATTCGGGTCGCCCAGGGCCGCCGGCGGGTCCCGCGCCGGCGGCCCGTCCCCTCTCCCACCGCCGCAAATCCGGGTGCGTCCTCGACCGCCCGAGGAATAACGTCGCCGTATGCGCAGCGCGGTAGTGATGACGACGACGCCGGGTGTCCCCGGCGTGCCGCTCTGACGTAACCACCGTCGACCAGGCCCCGGGGCGATCCGCCCCGAGGGCCGCGCGGCGTTCGGTGTCCAGGTCGCCTCCGGGTCGTCCCCGATCCAGGAGCCCGACATGATCGACCACCGCAAGCTCGGCCGTGAGCTGGAGCTGTTCGTCTCCGATCCGCTGGCCGGCGCCGGCCTGCCCATCTGGCTGCCGGCCGGCGCCGCCGCCCGGCACGCCGTCGAGGAGTACGTCCGGGACCTGGAGCGTCGCTCCGGCCATCAGCACGTCTACTCGCCGCCGCTGGGCAAGCGCGAACTCTTCGAACTCTCCGGCCACCTGGGCTACTTCGCCGACGACATGTTCCCGCCGATGCGGCTCAGCGCCGACGACGAGTTCGTGCTCCGCCCGGCGCTCTGCCCGCACCACGCGCTGGTGTTCCGCGCCCGAGGCCGCTCCTACCGGGAGTTGCCGCTGCGGATCGCGGAGCTGGGCGGGATGTACCGCTCGGAGCGCTCCGGCGTGCTCGGCGGGCTGTCCCGGGTACGTGCCATCTCGCTCAACGACGCGCACACCTTCTGCGCCCCGGACCAGGTCGGCGCGGAGGTCGTCGAGATCCTCCGGCTGATGCGCGCGGCGCACGCCGCGCTCGGCGTCCGCCCGGCGGGGTTCCGGCTGTCGCTGCGCGGGCCGGGCGGGAAGTACGTCGGCGACGACGCCCAGTGGGCCCGCGCCCAGGACCTGCTCCGCGGCGCGCTGGCCGGGGTGGAGTACGTCGAGGCCCCCGGGGAGGCCGCCTTCTACGGCCCGAAGATCGACATTCAGATCGTCGACGCGGCCGGCCGCGAGTCGACCATCTCCACCATCCAGGTGGACTTCGACAAACCGGAGAAGTTCGACCTGTCGTACACCGATTCCGACGGCAGCAGGCGTCGGCCGGTCCTGCTGCACCGCAGCCTGGTCGGCAGCATGGAGCGGCTGTTCGCGTACCTCATCGAGGTGCACGAGGGCGCGTTCCCGGCCTGGTACGCGCCCGTCCAGTTGGTGTTGCTGCCGGTGGACGACGGGCAGGCCGACGCGGCGGCGGAACTGGCCCGGCGGGCCGTCGAGGCCGGCCTGCGGGTCGAGGTCGACACCGCCGGCTCGCTGGGCGCCCGGGTACGGGACGCGACCCGCCGCCGCGTCCCGTACCTCGGGGTGCTGGGTGCCCGGGAGGCGGCCGACGGCGCACTCGCGCTGCGCCTGCGCGACGGCCGCTCCCTGGCCCCGATGCCCGCCGCCGCCGTGCTCGCCCTGATCGGCCGGCAGGTCGCCGGCCGCGCCGCCGACCTGCTCCCGGCGGACTGATCCGCCCACCGGGCTGAGGTGGACCGTCGATCGTGTGGCGCGCACGGCGGTCCGCCCTCAGACCGACGCCGGCTGGGCCCCGGCGGGCGCGGCTGGTTCCTCGTCGACCGCGGCGCCGGTGAACTGCGAGCGGTAGAGCCGGTGGTACGCGCCGTGGGCGGCGAGCAACTGCTCGTGGGTGCCCTGCTCGACGATGCGGCCGTTCTCCATCATCAGGATCAGGTCGGCGTCGCGGATGGTGGAGAGCCGGTGCGCGATGACGAAGCTGGTCCGGTCCGAGCGCAGCGCCGCCATCGCCCGCTGGAGCAGCACCTCGGTGCGGGTGTCCACCGAGCTGGTCGCCTCGTCCAGGATCAGCAGGGACGGCTCGGCGAGGAACGCCCGGGCGATGGTGATGAGCTGCTTCTCGCCGGCGCTGACATTGCTGCCCTCCTCGTCGATGACCGTGTCGTAGCCGTCCGGAAGGCTGCGCACGAACCGGTCCACGAAGGTGGCCCGGGCCGCGGCGATGATCTCCTCCTCGGTCGCGTCCGGCCGGCCGTACGCGATGTTGTCGCGGATGGTGCCGCCGAAGAGCCAGGTGTCCTGCAGCACCATGCCGATCCGTCCGCGCAGGTCGTCGCGGCGCATCGTGGTGATGTCCACCCCGTCGAGGGTGATCCGGCCGGCGTCCAGCTCGTAGAACCGCATGATCAGGTTGACCAGGGTGGTCTTGCCGGCGCCGGTCGGGCCGACGATGGCCACCGTGTGCCCGGGCTCGGCGACCAGCGACAGGTCGTCGATCAGCGGCTTGTCCGGCGTGTACCGGAAGGAGACGTGCTCGAACTCGACCCGGCCGTGCGGGTCGACGACCCGGGTCGGCTGGGCCGGGTCGGGGCTCTGCTCGTCGGCGTCGAGCACCGCGAAGACCCGCTCGGCCGACGCCACCCCGGACTGGAGCAGGTTCGCCATCGAGGCGAGCTGGGTCAGCGGTTGGGTGAACTGGCGGGAGTACTGGATGAACGCCTGCACGTCGCCCAGGCTCATCGTCCCGGAGGCCACCCGCAGTCCGCCGACCACGGCGATGGCCACGTAGCTCAGGTTCCCGATGAACATCATCGACGGCATGATGATCCCGGAGATGAACTGGGCGCCGAAGCTGGCTCGGAACAGCTCCTCGTTCTTCGCGTGGAACGCGGCCTCCACCTCGCGCTGCCGGCCGAAGACCTTCACCAGCTCGTGACCGGTGTACGCCTCCTCGATCTGGCCGTTCAGCTCGCCGGTGTGCTTCCACTGTGCGATGAACTGCTTCTGCGAGCGCTTGGCGATGCGCTGGGTGACCAGCACCGACAGCGGGACGGCGACCAGAGCCACCAGGGCCAGCAGCGGGGAGATCCAGAACATCACGGCCAGCACGCCGATGACGGTCAGCAGCGAGGTGAGCAGCTGGCTCAAGGTCTGCTGGAGGCTCGTCGAGATGTTGTCGATGTCGTTGGTGACCCGGCTGAGCAGCTCACCGCGGGGCTGCCGGTCGAAGTAGGGCAGCGGCAGCCGGTTGAGCTTCTCCTCCACCTCGGCGCGCAGCCGCAGCACGGTGCGCTGCACCACCCCGTTGAGCAGCCAGCCCTGCCACCACGACAGCACGCTCGCCGCCAGGTAGAGCCCGAGCGCCAACAGCAGCACCCGGCCCAGGGCGCCGAAGTCGATGCCCACTCCGGGCACCACGTCCATCCGGGCCAGCATGTCGGCGAAGCTCTCGTTGCCGCTGGCCCGCGCCGCCGCGACGGCCTGTTCGGTGGTCGTGCCCGGGGCCAGTCGCCGACCGATCACCCCACTGAAGATCAGGTCGGTGGCGTGGCCGAGGATCTTCGGGCCGGCCACGCTGAACCCGACGCTCACCACGGCGAGGGTGATGATCGCGGTCAGGTGCAGCCGGTGCGGGCGCAGCCGGCCGAGCAGCCGTCGGGCCGACGGCCCGAAGTTCATCGACTTCTCGGCGGGCATCCCCGCGCTCATCCAGGGCGGGCCGCCAGCCGGCCGGCCGGCCGGCAGCCGCTTCGGCGTCGCCGCGCCGCCGCCGGGTTGCTGCGTGTCACCGCCCGGCTTCTGACTGGGTACGGTCGCGGTCCGCGACTCGTCGGGCTCGCTCATGCCGCCACCTCCGCCGTCTGCTGGGAAGCCACGATCTCGGCGTACGTCGGGCAGGTCTGCACCAACTCCGCATGTCGTCCCACTCCGACGACCCCTCCGTTCTCGAGCACGATGATCTGGTCGGCGTCGACGATCGTGGACACCCGCTGGGCCACGATCACCACTGCCGACTGCGCGGTGACCGGGCGCAGTGCCGCCCGCAGCCGCGCGTCGGTGCCGAGGTCGAGCGCCGAGAACGAGTCGTCGAAGAGGTAGATCTCCGGCTGCCGGACCAGGGCCCGGGCGATGGCCAGGCGTTGCCGCTGCCCACCGGAGACGGTGCTGCCGCCCTGGGCGATCGGCGCGTCCAGGCCGCCGGGCATCTGGGCCACGAAGTCGCGGGCCTGCGCGATCTCCAGCGCCGCCCACAGTTCCTCGTCGGTGGCGTCCGGGTTGCCGTAGCGCAGGTTGCTGGCGACCGTGCCGGTGAACAGGTACGGCCGCTGCGGCACCAGGCCGATGCGTCGCCACAGCTCGTCCGGTTCCAATTCGCGGACGTCCACCCCGTCGACCAGCACCGCGCCGCCGGTGACGTCGACCAGGCGGGGTACGAGCGACAGCAGTGTCGTCTTGCCCGCGCCGGTGCTGCCGATGATCGCGGTGGTGGTGCCCGCGGTGGCCGTGAAGGAGATGTCGCGCAGCACCGGCTCGACCGCGCCCGGGTACTGGAAGCGCACCCCGCGCAGCTCCAGCTCGGCCCGGGTGGGCAGTTCGGTGACCGGCGCGGCGGCGGGGACCACCGAGGAGTCGGTGTCCAGCACCTCCACGATCCGCTCGGCACAGACCGCGGCCCGGGGCACCATCATCAGCATGAACGTGGCCATCATCACGGCCATCAGGATCTGCATCAGGTACTGCAGGAACGCGGTGAGCGCGCCGATCTCGATCGCGCCCGAGTCGACCCGCTGCGCGCCGAACCAGAGCACCGCCACGCTGGACACGTTCAGCACCAGCATGACCACCGGGAAGATCAACGCCATCAGCCGTCCGGTACGCAGGGCGGTGGCGGTCAGGTCGGCATTGGCGACACCGAAGCGGTCCGTCTCGTACGGCTCGCGGACGAAGGCGCGGACCACTCGGATACCGGTGATCTGCTCACGTAGCACCCGGTTGACCGTGTCGATCCGGGTCTGCATCAGCCGGAAGCCCGGCACCATCCGCCGGATGATCGCGCTCAGCGCGACGGCCAGCACCGGCACGCTGACCAGCATCAGCCAGGAGAGCCCGATGTCCTCACGCAGCGCCATGAAGACGCCGCCGACGCTCATGATCGGCGCGGCGACCAGCATGGTGCAGCTCATCAGCACGAGCATCTGCACCTGTTGCACGTCGTTGGTGTTGCGGGTGATCAGCGACGGTGCGCCGAACCGGGCCACCTCACGGGCGGAGAAGAGGTTGACGTGCGCGAACAGCCGGGCGCGGACGTCCCGGCCGAAGCCCATCGCGGTCCGGGCGCCGAGGTAGACGGCGGCGATCGAGCAGACGATCTGGACCAGGCTGACCAGCAGCATCCAGCCGCCGGTGTGCACGATGTAGTCGGTGTCGCCCCGGGCCACGCCCTTGTCGATGATGTCGGCGTTGAGGCTGGGCAGGTAGAGCGAGGCCATGGTGCCCACGAACTGGAGCAGCACCACCGCCAGCAGCGGTCGCTGGTACGGGCGCAGTTGACCGCGCAGCAGTCGGATCAGCATGACGGTTCCTCCACGTCGGTGGGTCGTCCGGTCCGCGGGTCGTGGCCGCCGCCGATGACTTCGAGTAGGAACTCCCGGATCACCTGGGCCTTCGCCGGATCGGCGTCGACCGAGGTGAGCGGGCGTCCGGAGTGCATGAGAGCGCCGAGGGCCGCGACCCGCTCCCGGCCGGCGGGGGTGAGGGCGAGTCGGATGCTGCGCCGGTCGCTGTCGTCGCGCTGCCGCTCGACCAGGCCGTCGCGTTCGAGGGTGTCGACGATGCCGGTCAGGGTGGCCGGGCGGACGAATCCCTTCTCGGCCACCTGGCGGTGGGGCAGCTCGCCGTGGCGGGCGAGCGTCATCAGGGTGATCATGCCGGCCTGGGTGAGGCCGTGCTCCTCGGCGAGGTAGCGGTTCCACCGTTGCCCGACGAGGTGCCCGGCCACCACCAGCAGCCGACCGAGCGGCACATCTTGAAGGGTGACGAGTTCCACGGGAGTAGATTAGCCACCTGATAGTCAGGGGCCAAACGAAATAGCCGCAGCCGTGGCGACGAACACGAGTTGCAGGACGGTCCGCTGCCCGAGCGGGGTGACCGGGCGTCCGGCGAGGGTCAGCCTCCTGCGCGCGGCCGAGACGTTGGCCGGGAACATCGCGAGCATGAGCAGGCCGAGCCCGGCCGCGGCCAGCCGGGCGGTCGCCGGGATCAGCAGCCCGACGGCGCCGACCAGCTCCAGTGCGCCGGTGACGGTGACCAGCAGATCCGGCCGGGGAAGGCCGGGCGGGACCATCGCGATCAGGCCGGCCCGGCGCTGGCCGACGAAGTGCGCGAGGCCGGTCACCAGGAACAGCAGTGCCAGCCCGACCCGTAGCGCGGGATGCCAGCCGTCGAGTACGGCGACGCCGGCCAGGCCGGCCAGTCGGGCCAGGGCGGTGCCGACCACGAGCGCGATCAGGGGTGCCATCGAATCCTCCTCGGCGCAATCTTGTCGATGACAAGATTGCGCGACGGAGTGGCATCTTGTCAATGGCAAGATAGGATCCGGGCATGACCGAGACGCGCGGCTACCACCACGGCGACCTCCGTCGCACCCTGCTCGCGGCGGCGCTCGACGCGATCGAGGAGGTCGGGCCAGCCGCGTTGAGCCTGCGCGACCTCGCGCGTCGGGCCGGTGTCTCGCACGCCGCGCCCGCCCACCACTTCGGCGACAAGGCCGGCCTGCTCACCGCCCTCGCCGCTCAGGGCTTCGACCTGCTGGCCCAGACGTTGAGCGTGGCGGGAGACGACCTGTTGGCCGCCGGAGTCGCGTACGTCGACTTCGCCGTCGGGCACCGCGCGCACTTCGAGGTGATGTTCCGGCCCGAGCTGTACCGGGCCGACGACGCGGAGCTGATCGCCGCCCGGGAGCGCGCCGGCGCCGCCCTGCGTTCCGGAGTCGCCGCACTGCCAACCGGAGGCGACGCCGACCGGGACGCCCTCGCCGCCTGGTCGATCGCCCACGGCTTCGCAACCCTCTGGCTGGCCAACGCCCTCCCCGACCGGGTAGGCGACAACCCGAGCGAGGCGGCCCGCCAGGTCCTGAGCCGCCTAACCCCCTAACCCCAGCCCCCGCCGCCGCCCCCGCCGGCCTCTCCGCCCCCGCCCCCGCCCCCCTCGGTTGATCATGAAGTTATTGCCCCGACACGCCGATGCGGGAGGCAATAACTTCATGATCAACGGGGTGGGGCGTGGGTGGGGTGGGGGTGTGGGGTGTGGGGTTACCAGCTTGTGGGGAGGGGCATTCCTTCGGTGAAGCCGGCGGCGCTCTGCACGCCGACGATCGCTCGTTCGTGGAACTGCGTCAGGTCCCGCGCTCCGGCGTAGGTGAAGGCGCTGCGTACCCCGGCGATGATCTCGTCGATCAGATCCTCGACGCCGGGCCGGGTCGGGTCCAGATACATCCGCGCCGAGGAGATGCCCTCCTCGAACACCGCCTTGCGGGCCCGGTCGTACGGGCTGTCGTCGGCGGTACGGGCGCTTACCGCCCGCGCCGAGGCCATCCCGAAGCTCTCCTTGTACCGCCGACCGTCCGGTTCGGTGTAGAGGTCACCCGGGGACTCGTAGGTGCCGGCGAACCAGGAGCCGATCATCACGTTCGACGCGCCGGCGGCGAGCGCGAGCGCCACGTCGCGAGGGTGTCGCACCCCGCCGTCGGCCCAGACGTGCCGGCCCAGCTGACGGGCCGCCGTCGAGCAGTCCAGCACGGCGGAGAACTGCGGCCGGCCCACGCCGGTCATCATCCGGGTGGTGCACATCGCGCCCGGCCCGACACCCACCTTGATGATGTCCGCGCCGGCCTCGACCAGGTCGCGTACCCCCTCGGCGGTGACCACGTTGCCGGCCGCCACCGGAACGCCCGGGTCCAGCTTGCGCACCGCCCGCAACGCCGAGATCATCCGCTCCTGGTGGCCGTGCGCGGTGTCCACGACCAGTGTGTCCACACCTGCCTCCAGCAGCGCGGCGGCCTTGCCGGTCACGTCACCGTTGATCCCGACCGCCGCGGCGATACGCAGTCGCCCCCGGTCGTCCACCGCCGGTGTGTAGAGGGTGGCCCGCAGCGCGCCCTGCCGGGTCAGCACGCCGACCAGCCGACCGTCGGCGTCCACCACCGGGGCGAGCCGGCGCCGGCCGGCGGAGAGCAGATCGAAGCCGGTACGCGGGTCCGCGTCCGCCGGGACGGTGTGCAGCTCGGTGGACATCACGTGCCGCAGCTGGGCGAACCGGTCCACGCCCGTGGTGTCCGCCTCGGTGACCACGCCCATCGGCCGACCGGCCTCGTCGACCACGATCACCGCGCCGTGCGACCGCTTCGGCAGGAGGTGGATGGCGTCCCCGACGGTCTCGGTGGGGCCCAGGGTGATGGGTGTGTCGTAGACCAGGTGCCGCTGCTTGACCCAGGCGACGACGTTCGCGACGACCTCGATCGGGATGTCCTGCGGGATCACGGCGATCGCGCCCCGCCGGGCCACCGTCTCGGCCATCCGCCGCCCGGCGACCGCCGTCATGTTCGACACCACCAGCGGGATGGTGGTGCCGGTGCCGTCACCGGTGGACAGGTCGACGTCCAGCCGGGAGCCGAGGTCGGAGCGGGCCGGCGCCATGAAGACGTCGGTATAGGTCAGGTCGTGCGCGGGAACCGCGCCGTGAAGGAAGCGCACCCGAACATCATTCCTGCTCGCGCCCACTCCCGCCGCCGCTGGTGGCCCAAACCACCCCCACCGCCCGGTCCTGTGCGGCGGGTCACCAGCCGACGGTGTCGGCCGTCGCGCGCGCCGGCACCGCCGTGGGCTGCGGTCCGTCGCGCGCGCCCGCGCCGCCGTGGGCTGCGGTCCGTCGGGTACGCCGGCGCCGTCGTGGGCCCGGCCCGCCGCTTACGCCGGCACCGCCGTGGGCCCGGCACCGTCGTGGGCCGGTCCGTCGTGGGCCGGTCCGTCGTGGGCCGGTCCGTCGCGAAGCGGGCGGTCCCGGCGGATCGGGTCAGTCGCGGGTGGCTGCCTCGTAGGCCGAGCGAAGCTCGTCGACCGCTCGTCGGGCGTGCGGGTCGGGCCGGGGGACGCCGAGGTGCACCTCGCGTAGGTCGTCCATGAAGCGGGTGAGCAGTTCCGGGCCGCCGTCGCGGAGCAGTTCGGCGCGCACCCGCAGGCGACGGTCGCCACCGCGATGGGCCAGCCCCCACGAGCCGAGCGCTGCCATGATCGGCACTGTCTGAATGCCCGCCTCGGTGAGTGAGTAGGCGGCCCGCTGCCCCCGTCGGGCGTCCTCACGGGTGAGCAGGCCCGCGGCGGTGAGGCGCCGCAGGCGGCTGCTGAGAATGTTCGGCGCGATGCCCTCCTCACTGCCAGCGAGCAGCTCGCGGAAGTGCCGCCGATTGCCGAACATGATGTCCCGAAGAACGAGCATCACCCACGGATCGCCCAGGACCTCGACCGCCTGATTGATCGGGCAACCCGAGCGTGGCGCCGAATCCATCAAGCCCTCCTCGCAAGTGATTGCATCTTGCTATCACCTCATCCTAGGGTAGGTCGAAGCAGTTGCATATCGCTATCACTGAGGGAGGGTCCATGTCGGGGCGATTCGTGTACTGGATGAACGTGTCCGCCGATCTGTTGATCGAGCGTGCTCATGGCGAGCAGGGCGGCGGCACCTGGATGCGCATCGGGGAGTCACTGCACCACGAGTTCAACGCGCGGGCGCGGGCGCTGTCGCTCATGGTCCAGGGGCGCACGATCTACGAGACGATGGAGGGATTCTGGCCGGCAGCGCGCGACGACGACTCGTCGCCCGGCTACCTGCGCGAGTACGGCGAGATCTGGACCTCGAAGCCCAAGGTGCTGGTCTCCCGCACGCGTACCAGCGCCGAGCACAACACCGAGATCATCGGCGGCGACGATGCCGTCGGCGAGCTCGCGGAGCTACGGCGGCGCACCGACGGTGACATCGGCGTCGGTGGCGCCACACTGGCTACGGCGCTGCTCCGGGCAGGGCTGCTCGACGAGCTGCTGCTCTTCACGCACCCCGTCATCCTCGGTACCGGCCGCCCACTGTTCGACAGCCACGACGAGCCGCTGGAGCTGGACCTGCTGGAGCAGGCGCGCTTCGACGAGGGCGTCACTCTCCATCGATACGCCGTCCGGAACGTGCGCACGCCGCTGCCGCAGACCGCGTAACCGACTCCGCGCCGAGCCAGCCCCGCGGCTGCCTCGCCAGCAACAGGGGTCTCGCGCTCGCCCCTCAGGCGATGGTGCAGATGGCGGCGCCGGCGGTGATCACGGCACCGACCTCGGCGGTGAGCCCGCTGACCGTACCCGCCTTGTGGGCGTGCAACGGCTGCTCCATCTTCATCGCCTCGAGCACCACCACCAGGTCGCCTTCGGCCACCGTGTCGCCCTCGGCGACCGCGATCTTGACGATGGTGCCCTGCATGGGAGAGGTGAGCGCGTCGCCACCGACCGGGGCGCCCGCCTTGGCCCCGCCTCCGCGCCGGGTCGGCTTACGGGAGGCGGGTGCCGCGGTGGTCGTACTCCCGCCGAAGCCGGCGGGGAGGCTGACCTCGAGGCGCTTGCCGCCGACCTCGACCACGACGGTGTCGCGTTCGGCCGGCGCCTCGGCGGCGCTGGCGGCGGCGGCGAACGGCGGCACGGTGTTGTGGAACTCGGTCTCGATCCACCGGGTGTGCACGGTGAACGGTTCGGCGGTGAACGCCTCGTCCCGCACGACCAGGCGGTGGAACGGCAGCGCGGTGGCCATCCCGTCGAGGACCATCTCGTCCAGCGCGCGGCGGGCGCGTTCCAACGCTTCGGTCCGCGTCTCACCGACGATGATGACCTTGGCGAGCAGCGAGTCGAAGTTGCCGCCGATCACGTCGCCGGCTGAGATGCCGGCGTCCACCCGGACGCCCGGGCCGCTGGGCAGGCGCAGCGTGGTGACGGTGCCCGGCGCGGGCAGGAAGTTGCGGCCCGGGTCCTCGCCGTTGATCCGGAACTCGATGGCGTGCCCGCGCGGCGTCGGGTCCTCGGTGATCCGCAGCTTCTCGCCGTCGGCGATCCGGAACTGCTCCCGGACCAGGTCGATGCCGGCGGTCTCCTCGGTGACCGGGTGCTCGACCTGAAGTCGGGTGTTGACCTCCAGGAAGGAGATCGTGCCGTCCTTGCCGACCAGGTACTCCACAGTGCCGGCGCCGTGGTAGCCGGCCTCCCGGCAGATCGCCTTGGCGCTGTCGTGGATCTGGGCACGCTGGGCGTCGGTGAGGAACGGCGCGGGGGCCTCCTCCACGAGCTTCTGGTGCCGCCGCTGCAACGAGCAGTCCCGGGTGCCCACCACGATCACGTTGCCGTGCTGGTCGGCGAGGACCTGCGCCTCGACGTGCCGGGGCTGGTCCAGGTAGCGCTCGACGAAGCACTCGCCCCGGCCGAACGCCGCGACCGCCTCGCGGGTGGCCGACTCGAAGAGCTGGGGGATCTCCTCCATGGTCCGGGCGACCTTGAGGCCGCGTCCACCACCGCCGAACGCGGCCTTGATGGCGACCGGCAGCCCGTGGTCGACGGCGAACGCCATCACCTCGTCCGGGCTGCCCACCGGGTCCGGCGTGCCGGGGACCAGCGGAGCGCCGGCGCGCTGGGCGATGTGCCGGGCGGTCACCTTGTCGCCCAGGTCGCGAATCGCCTGCGGGGTGGGGCCGATCCAGGTCAACCCCGCGTCGATGACCGCCTGGGCGAAGTCGGCGTTCTCACTGAGGAAGCCGTAACCCGGGTGTACGGCGTCGGCGCCGGCCCGGGCGGCGACGTCGAGCAGCTTGTCGATGCGCAGGTACGTGTCGGTCGCGCTGTCCCCGCCGAGCGCGTACGCCTCGTCCGCGAGCGTGGCGTGCAGGGCGTCCCGGTCGGAGTCCGCGTACACGGCGACGCTGCCGAGGCCGGCGTCGCGGCAGGCGCGGATGACCCGGACGGCGATCTCGCCGCGGTTGGCGATGAGTACCTTGCGCACCTCGTGGCTCCTCCCGGGAAGTTACTGACCGGGAGTGTATCGGCCACCCGTGATGGCCCTAACGATCGCTCAGTGTGGGATGTGGCACTGACCTTAGTCAAACTTGGCTATTACGCTTGTGTGGTGTCTGCGACTCGGATGATGATTCTCGGCCTGGTGCGGTGGATGCAGCCCGTGCACGGCTACGACGTGCGCCGCGAGCTGCTGAGCTGGAGCGCCGACAAGTGGGCGAACGTGCAGCCCGGCTCGATCTACCACGCGCTGCGCAAGCTCACCGAGGAAGGGCTGCTCCGTGCCGTCGCCACCGAGCAGGTCGGCGCCCGTCCGGCCCGGACCACCTACGAGGTGACCCCCAAGGGCGAGGACGAGTTCGAGACGCTGCTGCGCAACTTCTGGTGGAACCTCAGCGAGCCGTCCGACCCCTTCGCGGTGGCCTTCTCCTTCCTGCCCGCCATGCCGCGCGCGGAGGCCGCCGCGGCCCTGCGCAACCGGGCCAATCTGCTGCGCGCCGGTGTCGAGTCGATGCGTGCCTCCCTGGAGTCGGACTGGGTGCGAAACCGCAAGCCGGTGCACGTGGGGTGGATGTTCGAGCTGTGGGCGGTGCGGGCGGAGGCGGAGATGGGGTGGTGCGACCGGATCGCGGAGCGGATCGACTCTGGAGTGTCGTACCTGCCTGCTGAGCTGGAGAACGTCGAGGGCTGGTCGGGGTGGAAAGAGCGCCAGGAGTCGAGGCCGCCGACCGAGGCGGAATAATCAACGTTGACTAAAAGAGTTATATCGCGTTAGCCTGCTGGCGGCACAGCGGGGGAGTGCGCCGTCCGGCGTCGTCCCACTCGACGGCCGGCACGGCCGGCCCGACCGACCAGGAGCAGAAATGATCGAGACCAGGGGGCTGCGGAAGTCGTTCCGCTCCCGCGCGGGTCGAGAGACGAAGACGGTGGACGCCGTGCGGGGCGTCAACCTCCAGGTCGCCGAGGGCGAGATCTTCGGCTTCCTCGGCCCCAACGGCGCCGGCAAGACCACCACGCTGCGGATGCTCGCCACGCTGATCGAGCCCGACGGCGGCGAGGCCACCATCGCCGGGGCCGACCTGCGCAAGGATCCGGCCGAGGTCCGCCGCCGGATCGGGTACGTCCCGCAGGGCGGCAGCACGTGGGACGAGTCCACCGCCCGTGAGGAACTGGTCCTGCACGCCCGGATGTACGGCATCGGCAAGGCCGACGCGCAGCAGCGCGCCGCCCGCGCGCTGGACGCCTTCCAGCTCACCGAGTACGCCGACCGCAAGTGCAAGACCTACTCCGGCGGCCAGCGCCGGCGGGTCGAGATCGCGCTCGGCATCATCCACGAGCCGAAGATCGTCTTCCTGGACGAGCCGACCACCGGCCTCGACCCGCAGAGCCGCGCCCACATGTGGGACGAGATCCGGCGACTGCGCAGCGACGGAATGACGGTCTTCATCACCACGCACTACCTGGACGAGGCCGACGCGCTCTGCGACCGCATCGCGATCATGGACAACGGCGAAGTCGTCGCCGAGGGCACCCCGGCCGAACTCAAGCGGGAGATCTCCGGCGACGTCGTGCTCGTCGGTCTCGACCTGGCCGCCACCCCGCAGGCCGCCCAGGCGCTCGACGGCGAGCCGTACGTCAACAAGCTGGAGACCGCCGACGAGGGCGGCCTGCGGCTCTACGTCGACGAGGGCGCCACCGCCATTCCCCAGGTGCTGCGCCGACTCGACCACGCCGGGCTGGAACTGCGCTCGATCGAGCTGCACCGGCCCAGCCTGGACGACGTCTTCCTGACCAAGACCGGCCGCTCGCTGCGCGAGTCCTGACCACCGGAGAGACGACCGATGAAATTCGCCCGCGACACGTGGCTGATCTTCCAACGGCAGATCCAGCTCCTGCTGCGCAACCCGGTCTGGGTCTTCGTCGGCGTGTTCCAGCCGGTGATGTACCTGCTGCTCTTCGCCCCGCTGCTCAAGCCGGCCCTGAACGCGCCCACCCAGGCCGCCGCCTACAAGATCTTCGTGCCGGGTCTGCTGGTGCTGCTGGCCATCTTCGGCGGCCTGTTCCAGGGCTTCGGCCTGATCGCCGAGCTGCGCGCCGGCGTCATCGAACGGTCCCGGGTCACCCCGATCAGCCGGCTCGCCCTGCTGCTCGGCCGCTCGCTGCGCGACGTGGTCTCGCTCATCGTGCAGGCGGTCATCATCACCCTGCTGGCGCTCCTGTTCGACCTGCGGGTGTTCATCGGTGACCTGCTGCTGGCGTACCTCATGCTCGCCCTCATCGCGCTCATGACCTCGGCCGTCTCGTACGGCGTCGCACTCAAGGTCAAGAGCGAGGACGCGCTGGCCCCACTGATGAACACCGTGGCGCAGCCGGTGCTGCTGCTCTCCGGCATCCTGCTGCCGCTGACCTTCGCACCGGGCTGGTTGCAGGGCATCGCCGACTGGAACCCGTTCTCCTGGGCGGTCGACGGCACGCGCGCGCTGTTCGCCGGCGACCTGGCCAGCGACAAGGTCTGGCAGGGCCTCACCATCACGGCGGTCCTCGCCGCGCTGGGGGTCTTCTGGGCCGCCCGCCAGTTCGCCCGCAGCGTCCGCTGACGCTGGCTTCGGGGTGCCCCCTCCTGAGGGGGCACCCCGAATTCGTGCTGTCGGCGCTGCGCGTTCGGTGGGCTGCCGGCGTTTCGTCGGCGTTCAGCAGTGGCGGCGTTCAGCGGTGGCGGCGTTCTGCGGTGGCGGCGCTGAGCGGTGGGGGCGTTCTGCGGTGGCGGCGCTGAGCGGTGGCGGCGGTCAGCGGTGGGGGCGGTCAGCGCACCCGGGCGAGGGTGAGGCCATCCGCGATCGGCAGCATCACCGGGTCGACCCGTACGTCGGCGAGCACCTCGTCGTTGAAGGCGGCGATCGCCCGGTCGTTGGCGTCCCGTGGGGCGATCACCCGCCCGCCGCGCAGCACGTTGTCGACGGCGATCACCCCGCCCGGCCGCATCCGGGGCACCAGCTCGGCCCAGTAGACCGGGTACCCGGTCTTGTCCGCGTCGATGAACGCGAAGTCCAGGTGACGCTCGTGCGGCAACTCCCGCAGCGTCTCGCCGGCCGGGCCGATCCGCAGGTCGATGCGGTCCTGCACGCCGGCGCGGGCCCAGTAACGCCGGGCGATGCCGGTGAACTCCTCGGAGATGTCGAAGCAGGTCAGCCTCCCGCCCTCGGGCAACCCCCGGGCGATGGCCAGCGCCGACAGGCCGGTGAACGTGCCAACCTCGACGGCCTGCCGTACGTCCAGCAGCCGGGTCAGGAACGTCAGGAACGCGGCCTGCTCCGGCGCCACCTGCATGGAGGCGTGCTCGGGCAGCACCGACCGGGTCTCCTCGGCCAGATCCTGGATGATCTCGTCCGGTGGGGCGCCGTGCGCGACCAGGTAGGCGTGCAACTCGTCGGTGAGCGGGATCGACTTCGTGGTCATGAGCGGACGTTACCCAGCGGCTCGACCGATTGGCCGCCCGGCGCGACCTTTGTCCACAGGTCCGTGATCTGCAGCCCCAGTTCGGCGAGGAGCCGACGCAGCAGCGGCATCGACAATCCGACCACGGTCCCCGGGTCGCCCTCGATCCGTTCCACGAATGGCCCGCCCAACCCGTCGATCGTGAACGCGCCGGCCACCGCCAGCGGCTCACCGGTGGCGACGTAGGCGGCGATCTCGTCGTCGCTGATGTCCGCAAAATGGACGGTCGTCGAGGCAACCGCCTCGGCGCGCCGCCCGCTGACACCGTCGATCAGACAGTGCCCGCTGTGCAGGACACCGCTGCGCCCCCGCATCCGCAGCCAACGCGCGGTGGCGTCCGCCGGATCCGCCGGCTTGCCGAGGATCTGCCCGTCGAACGCGAGCACCGAGTCACAGCCGATGATCAGGGTCCGCTGACTGGTGCCTGCTTCCGTGCTGGTGCCTTCGTCCGTGCCTGTGCCGGCGTTCGTGCCTGCGCTGGTGCCTGTGCCTGCGTCCGTGCCCGTGCCTGCGCTGGTGCCGACTGGCGCGGTTGCCGTGGCGGCCGGGCTCAGCCGGCTCAGCACTGCCTCTGCCTTGAGCCGAGCCAACTCCAGACACAGGTCCTCGGCCCGATCGGTCACCACCAGGGATTCGTCCACCCCGCTGACCAGCACGTCCGGCTCAATGCCGGCGGCCTGGAGAGACTTACGACGGGCAGGGCTGGCCGAGGCGAGCACGAGGCGGAGCGGCAGAGAATCAGACACCAGCCCGACGTTACCGGCTCACCACCCACCACACCGGTCCACCCGGCCGCGCCGCTCTCGACGCCGTGCCCGTCAGGCCCACCTGGCCCCGCGCCCTTGATCCACTCCACATCACCGACATCGGCCGATCAATCAGCCACAAAAGCCCCACATCGCCGATATGAAGTCGATCAGCCTGTCGGCACCACCGTGATCGACTCGACTTCATGGATATCGGGGTATCCCGCTCGCCCGGACACCCCGATATCAAGGATCCCGAGTCGATCAACGCGCCCCGGCTCGATCAGCGACTGATTCTGGGCGGCGGATCATCACCGCGCCGCCGACGCCGCGCCACCAGCGCCCATCCGACCCCGACGGCCACGATCACGGCGAGAGTGGCCAGGCCGCGAGCTGTCGCGCCATCACCGCCCTCACCAGGCCGATCGCCCGCCGCCGCGGTCGAGCCAGTCGCGGCCGGAGCGCTCACCGACTCAAACCCCAACGGGGGTACGTCTGCCGTCAGCGCTGCCACAAGATCGATCACGCCATACCCGTACTCGTCGTCCCGGCCTGGCGGACCCTTGTCGATGGCCGTGGCCGTAAGCCGATGGGCTACCTCCTGGGCCGGCAGGTAGGGATACTTCGACCTGATCAACGCCGCCGCCCCAGCGACAATCGCCGTCGCGTCGGAAGTGCCTGTGCCTTTGCGGTACTTGCCGTTAATGCTCGTGCTGTAAATGTCGACCGCAGGCGCAACCACATCGATCTCGGGCCCGGTTACGGAGATTTCGGCATGATTCCCGCCTCGATCAATGCCGCCAACGGCAATTACCCCTGGGTACGAGGCTGGGAAGCTGACATGGTGATCGCGTGGCCTATTGCCTGCCGCTGCAACAATTAGAATATCCGCTCTTGTTGCAGCCTCCACGGCTCGCTGCAAATTCGGACTTGGTCCAGAAACCGAAGCAACGCTAATTATATCTGCCCCTCTTGTAGAGGCATATTCTATAGCGGAGGCAAGATTGTCGCTGTCGCCTTGCTCGTCCAAGACTTGGATGCGGATAGGAAGGATGTGGGATGCTGGGGCAATCCCGAGTGCCCCCGAATCTCCGCCGCGCCCATGTGCCGCGATGAGGCCAGCCATGCCGGTGCCGTGGCTGCTCGTATCTACTCGTCCGTCGCCGGTGCCCCCCGAGGCGATGTCGCTTCCACTCAGCAAATTTCGTTGCAGATCCGGGTGTTTATCTACGCCCGTATCTGGCACGGCGACCGTAACTCCGCTTCCGCGGCTGATTTTCTGGGCATCCAGGGCACGGAGATAGGCCAGATGCCATTGATCATCGCGAATAAGATTAAGCCCGTCAGGTGTGGGCGCGGCCTGAGCAGGCGGCGAGGGCTGCAGCAGGCTGACCGTGATGCTTAAGCCAAATAAAATTCGGCAAGCAGCACGCGGCCTACCTGTCAAAGCCAATGGCCGGTCCGGGATCGATCGGGTTGTCCGTGTCGGGCGGCCGGACCACCGGGTCAACACCCTGGTCTGTCTCCCATGGATGATCGGGGTCCCAAGGGCGCGTTTCGCGGCGGTCTTCCCGAGGAAACTGACGAGGTGCGCCACCAGGTGCAGGATTGGAATTGGGTGCGCCGCCTAAGGGGGGAAATCCGTGTGGAAGGCCAAGAGTTCTTCCGGCACTTGGCCGAGAACCAGCTCCGCCTGTCGGCCCGGTGCCAGCGCCCCCGCCTCCTATCACCCCGCCGATCGGGTTAACGCGACGAGGTGAACTGCCGGCAGGTGGCTGTCCGATGCCGGCTGTGGGGCCTCCTCCGATCAAACCACCGGGTGGCATGGGACGTGGCTGCGCAGTCGAAGGCGTATGGGGCGGAGTGGCATTGCTTCCCGGGCGATTCAGCGGATAATTGCCGGAGTTAGGCACGGGCAAGCCGGGGATTGGCAGTGAGCCAGACCGTAGCGGTGGGATAGCAAGTCCAGGTGTCGGGCTTGGCTGCGTATGAGCCGTCGGTATCGGACCTGGACTAGTCATTCCCGGAAGGCTGGTTAGTGCAGTGCTCGCCGCCCCCAGCACTGGCCCAGCGACGGGAGTTGTTGATGTAACGACAGGATTTCGAGATGTGTGGGACACCGCCACAGAAGGCGCTGGCGCAGGCACTGCCACGATGGGGGGAATAACTGGGGCGGAAACTCCGCCGTACACATCTGAATTCGCCTGGTCGGCGACGGGCTTAGCTCTTGGCGGCGGCGGGGGTTTTTGGAGGGTGGCTTGGGCTTGTTGGAGTTCGCCGCTGAGGTTGAACATCATGGCCTGCGCCTGCACGTTCAGCCGTTCCAAGTCGCTGTCCGTCACCGGTGACTCGACAACCCGACTACCCATGATCGCTTTGGGGTCGGCGGCTGTGGCGTCGTACGCCTGCTTCTGCTGGAGCTTGGTCGCGTACTCCTCGTGGATTTTGCGAAGCTCGGCGCGGGTGGTGCCGATGGCCTGGGTGGCGGCGGACAGCGCGGTGTAGTTCGCGGCGGCCGCGTCGTGTGTGTGCCGCACCTTGGCGATCAGGTCGTCGAGTTGGGCGAGGTACGTGCCGGAGGCGGCGCTGGTTTCCGGGGGCCACGCTTCGGCGAGCCCGCGCCGGTACTCCTGGAGCCGGCCGAGGTGGATCTGGGCCAGGTCGCAGACCTTGCGCCACCCAGCGACCTGTTTCCAGTGGTTGGTGGTGTCGTGGTCCTGGAGGCACGCCCACATGTTGTTGACGTCCATCAGGTGCCAGTCGGTCTGGCCGGAGGTGCGGCCCCCACCTCGTTCGATCATGGCAGGACCACCGGCCTCTGGCTCTCGGGACCGGTGGGGTCGGTCAGCGTCGGCGTCCGGCCGCCGGGCAGAACGGTGCCGGGGTCGGCGAGGGCCCGCTGAACGTCCACGGCGCGGGCGGCGGAGAAGGCGTCGCTGTCGGCGTACTGGGTGGCGACCCGGTCGGCGACGGCGGCGAGGTGGCCGGTTGCGCCCCGGACGGCGTACACCATGTCGGCGGTGGCCTGCTGCGTCTCGTGGTGGGCGTGCAGGAAGGTGACCAGCTCGATGAACGCGTCGCAGGGGTTGGGCACCTTCGCGGACATGTCGTCGGCGATGTACGACAGGTGGGGCGCGTAGTTGCGTTCGACCTCGGCGGCGAGCCGGTCGGCGAACTCGCGGAGCTGGCGGATGTCGGCCTCGATGCCGCCGTAGCTGTGCAGCCAGGGCGCCGGCTGGTCCTCTTCGGGGATCATCGATCCTCCCTATCCGTCACGGCACCGTTTCCCTGAGTGAGGTTAACGGCTGGACGCCCACTCTGGCAGCCCCCGCGTGGCGGGTCGGTCAGCGGGGAAGGCCGGAGGCGCGCCAGGTGTCGGGGCGGGCCGGTCGGCCGCTGCGGGCCCACGCGGACGCGGTCAGTGGCGCGGGGGCGGCGGCCGGGCGGGACCGCACGATGACCGCACCAACCAGAGCGGCCAACTCCTCGGCGGTGGGCACGCCGCGAACGACCCGGAACAGCGGCTCTTCGGCAGACATGCCGCCAGGGTACGCGGCTCGAAGTCACGGGAAGCGAACAGTGGCGTGCCGGCGGTGTGAGCGTCGGCGGCTCCGGGTACCGTCTCAGCGATGTCGAACGCGCTCCCCCAACTCGTCGCTGACCGATACCGGCTTCTGTCGCCGCTCGGCCAGGGCGGCATGGGTCGGGTGTGGAAGGCGCGCGACGAGGTGTTGCACCGCGACGTCGCCATCAAGGAGTTGGTGCCGCCCCCCGGCCTCACCGACGAAGAACGCCGCGAGATGCGGGAGCGTTCGCTGCGCGAGGCGCGGGCCATCGCCCGGCTCAACAACGTCAACGTGGTACGCATCTTCGACGTTCTGCGCACCGATGGCGACCCGTGGATCGTCATGGAGTACGTGGCGTCGAGGTCTCTGCAGGACACCCTCGCCGAGGACGGGCCGGTGTCGGTGGCCCGGACCATCGAGATCGGTCTCGGCGTGCTGGGTGCCCTCAACGCGGCCCATAAGGCGGGCGTCATGCACCGCGACGTCAAGCCGGGCAACGTGCTGCTGGGCGACGACGGCCGGGTCGTGTTGACCGATTTCGGTCTCGCCACGATCCCCGGCGACCCGAACGTCACCCGCACCGGCATGGTGCTCGGTTCGCCCGCGTACATCTCGCCGGAGCGGGCCCGCGAGGGCACCGCCGGGCCGGAGGCCGACCTGTGGTCGCTGGGGGCGACGCTCTACGCGGCGGTCGAGGGCAAGTCGCCGTACGCGCGGCCGTCCGCGATCGCCACGCTGGCCGCGCTGGCCACCGAGCCGATGCCGCCGCCGAAGAACGCCGGCCCGCTCAAGCCGGTGCTCAACGGGCTGCTCCAGAAGGACCCGAACGAGCGGATCACCGCCGAGGTGGCCGAGCGGCTGCTGCGCCGCGCCGGAGGCAAGCGGGCGCGGGGGATCTCACTGCTCGATGGCGTACGCCGGCCGGGGCCGAACGGTCCACGCGAACCGCGCCCGCCGCTCGTGCCGGCGCCGCGCCCCGCCGAGGAGAGCGCCGCCCGCCCGGTGTCGCCGCCTGCGCCGCGTACCCCGCCGCCGGTCGCCGCGGCCGCGGCCGGGCCGGCAGCGGTCGACGCCTCGCCGACGGAGGTCGTGCCGGCCGACGCCGACCCGACGGCGGCGGTGCCCGCCGAGCCGACCAAGACGATCGACCGCCCGGCCACGCCGGACGCCGACCCGACCGCAACGGTGGCGGCCGCCGACGACAACCCCGACGACGGTACGACGGAGCCCGACGACGAGCCGACGGCCGTCGACGGTCCGCCGGTGGCGCCGGAGCAGCGCAAACCGTCGGCCCCGACGTCCGTCATGCCCCCGGTGAGTCCGGCCGGGCGCGCGGCGGTGCCGGTGTTCGACGGTACGAAGCCGAACAACACCCGTCGCAACGTGCTGATCGGGGCCCTGGTGGCCCTGCTGCTGATCGGCCTCGTGGTGATCGTGCCGATGCTGACCAAGGGCGACGACAACGAGAGCCCGCAGGCCAACGCGACGACCGGGGCGGCCGCGTCGTCGGCCCCGGCGCAGTCCTCCGCTCCGGCAGCGCCTCCACCCACCACGGGCGCACCGAGTGCGACGCCCTCGGCCACGCCGTCGGCCGACCCGAACGCGCTGCCGGCGGGCTGGAAGCTGTACGAGGGGCCGACCTTCTCCATCCCGCTCCCACCCGGCTGGAGCGGCCGTCATTCCGGCTCGGACACGGCCGTCTTCAACCAGTCCGGCGGGCCCGGCAAGATGCTGGTCCAGTGGACCCCCAGCCCGCTGAAGGACGCGGTCGCCGACTGGAAGGAAAAGGAACCGTACCGCCGGAATCTGGTCAGCAACTACCAGTTGGTGGGCAGCATCAAGGCCTGCGACTGGTATCGGACCTGCGCCGACTGGGAGTGGTTGGAGAGCCGGGACAACACCCGCATCCACGTGCGCAACCGGGGCTTCGTAACCGCCAGCAACCGGGGCTACGCCATCCGGTGGGAGATCGCGGAGAAGGACTGGCAGGCCAACCTCGCCAACTTCGACCAGATCGTCAAGGGCTTCAAGCCCGACCGGGTCAACTGACCCGCGTTCCGCACCTACGCGAACCTCTCTCGCATGTTCTTGCGTCGTTCGGGGTATCTGATCTCCAACGACGGAGGGAGGTGCGACATGGGTTACCGATACAGGAACGCCCGGCCCCGGCTGGCACTGTGGATGCTCGTCGCACTCGGCGATGTGGCACTGCTGCTGATCAGCGTTGGGCTTCCGGTACTCGTCGCGCTGTTGGGCGTCGTCGCCATCACCGTTGGCGCGGTGGGCGTCCGTCGGCTCAGCCGGCGGGACGCGGTCGTCCGCGAGGACGCTCCGGTGATGGTTCCGGCGATGAGCCGACGGCGGGCCTGACCCGTACGCGGTGGCGTGGCGGCAGCCGGACCGATTGTCGACCGTGAGGTGACCGTCGATCCCGCTGCCGCCAACCGCCCGATCAGGTGTTGTTGGCCAGCGCGATCAGTCGGCTCCGGTCACCGTTCCAGTAGTTGCGGTCCACGTTGCCGCTGATCCCGGAGACGGCGCCGCTGCTGGTGTACTGCCAGAAGCTCCACACCGGCGCGCCGGCCGGCAGGGCGCCCGGCGTGCTCGACCAGCGGGCCAGCCAGAGCGGGTGGTTGGCCCACGGGCCGGTCCAGCTGCCCGTGCACTGGTTCCACCAGCTGGTGGTGGTGTAGATGACCGCGTACCGGCCGGTGCGGGACCGGTAGGTGTTCAGGAAGTCCTGCACCCAGTTGCGCATCCCGGTGGTGCTCAACCCGTAGCAGTAGCCCCCGCTGTACGGGTTGGCCTCGATGTCGAGCGCGGCCGGGAGGGTGCGGCTGTCGGCCGACCAGGCGCCCCCGTTGGACGCCAGGTAGTTGGCCTGGGTCGAGCCGGCGGAGATGTTGGGCCGGGCGAAGTGGTACGCCCCGCGGATCACCCCGGCGTTGTACGCGTTGACGTAGTTCGCGTTGAAGCTCGGGTCCTTGTAGCTGGTGCCCTCGGTTGCCTTGATGAAGGCGAACTCGATGCCCGCGTTGCGGACGCTGGTCCAGTTGATGCTGCCCTGGTAGTTGGACACGTCGACGCCGGCGGTGGTGGCTGCCGCCGCCGGGCCGGAGGTCGCGACCAGGGTCGCCGCCGCGGCGGCGAGGACGGTGAGGCCGGCCGCGAGCGCGCGGCGCAGCGATGATCGGGTACGGGCCATGAGTGCCTCCAGGGACGCCGGTCTATTGACGCCCATCTTTGGAGGTAAGTGCCCTTGATCGCAAGAGCTGACGAGGAAACTTTCATCGACGACTGTCGGTGGCTCCCGAGGATTGCGGTGCGGAAACGATCAGCGCAGGGCGGCCGGGTCGAGCTGCCAACGGAACGGCTTAACGATGCTCAACGTTTCGCCGGCCTTGGCCACCTGCTCCTCGACGTAGTGCTCGCCGTCCAGCCGGTAGAGCCGCAGCGAGTGACCGTCGCCGTCCTGCTCGACCAGCAGGTACCAGGGGATTCCCGCGATGGCGTAGAGCTGCATCTTGAGCAGGCGATCGGCAGCCGCATTGCCGGGCGGCAGGACCTCGCCGACGAGGACCACCTCAACGGCCTCCACCGCGGTGCCCTCGTCGTCGGTGTCGGCGACGACCAGGTCCGGGATGGCGATCCGGTCCACCCCGAGCCTGACGTTGACCGCTCTGAAAACCGCGAGGCCAGCGGCAGCACGCTCGACGTGGTTCGCCAGTCGACGTGAGACCAACTGATGCCGCTTGCTCGGGACCGGGCTCACCAGCAGGCTCCCGTCGAGCAGTTCGATCCGGTCCGGGGTCTCACCGAGGGCAAAATAATCGTCCTCGGTCCAGGGGCCGAGGTGGTGCTCCAAGGACACCAATCCTCCGGCTTCGCTTGTCATCCGATCAGTTTCGAGCGTGACGGGCCGGTGCCTCGGGAACGACACGGAACGCCGCCGGTAGGCTCGCGCCCCATGATGTCGATCGACGGGCTGGGCGAGAAGTGGGACACGCTGTTCGGCGCGCAGCCGGACCCGCCCCCGCTGCTGGTGCTGATAACCGCCGCAGTCGCGCTGGTGGTGGTGTCCACCCGGCTGCCG
Source organism: Micromonospora sp. NPDC005254 (assembly GCF_042872525.1). NCBI lineage: Bacteria > Bacillati > Actinomycetota > Actinomycetes > Micromonosporales > Micromonosporaceae > Micromonospora > Micromonospora sp. NPDC005254. The sequence goes on from NZ_JBIAKM010000002.1 coordinate 282,541, forward strand.
TGGCGGATCGCCCGCAACGCCATCACCATCGCGCACGAGGGCGGGCACGCGCTGGTCGCCCTGCTCACCGGCCGCAAGCTGCGCGGCATCCGGCTGCACTCGGACACCTCCGGCCTGACGCTCTCCGCCGGTCGGCCCACCGGGCCGGGCATGATCCTCACGCTCCTCGCCGGCTATGTCGCCCCGCCGCTGGTCGGGTTGGCCGGCGCCTGGCTGCTCGGCGGCAACCGGATCACGCTGCTGCTCTGGGTGGCGGTGGCGCTGCTGCTCGCCATGCTCGTTCTGATCCGCAACGCCTTCGGCGTGGTGTCGCTGCTGGTTACCGGGGCTCTGGTGCTCGCCGTCTCGTGGTACGCCACGCCGCAGGTGCAGGCCGCGTTCGCGTACACCGGGGTGTGGTTCCTGCTGCTGGGCGGGGTGCGGCCGGTGGTGGAGCTGCAACGGCTGCGCTCCCGCGGCCGGATGCCCGCCTCCGACGCCGACCAGCTCGCCGGGCTGACCCCGTTCCCGGCGTTCTTCTGGGTGGTCCTCTTCGCCCTGGTCAACCTGGCCGCCCTGGTCGCCGGCGCGCTTCTGCTCACCGGCTCCATCCTCACCGACGCCGGCCTGACGCTCTGACCCTGCCGGGGCAGAATGAGGCCATGCGATACGTGATCATCGGGGCGGGCGCGGTCGGCGGGACCATCGGCGTACGGCTGGCACAGGCCGACCGGGACGTGACAGTGGTGGCGCGCGGCGCGCACCTGGACGCGATCCGGGAGCGCGGTCTGACGCTGCGGCAGCCCGACGGCGACGTGACCGCCCGGCTGGCTGCCGTCGACGGCCCGGGCGACCGACCGTTGCCGGCCGACACGGTGCTGGTGCTCACCGTCAAGTCGCAGGACACCGAGGCCGCGCTGGCGACGTGGGTGGACGCGCCGGTCGCCGGTGGCGGCACGGCCGGCGAGCGGCTGCCACTGGTCACCGCGCAGAACGGGGTGGCGAACGAGCGGGCCGCCCTGCGGCTCTTCGCCGACGTGCACCCGATCTGCGTCTGGCTGCCGGCCACCCACCTCGACCCGGGCGTGGTGGTGGCCAACGGGCACCCGCACCCCGGGATGCTCCACATCGGCCGGTACCCGGGCGGCGCCGACGACGCCGACCGGGCGATCGCCGCCGACCTGACCGCCGCCGGCTTCGTCGCGCCGGTGCGGGAGGACGTGCTGCGCTGGAAGTACGGCAAGCTGCTCAGCAACCTCGGCAACGGCCTCCAGGCGTTGCTCGGGCAGGACATCCCGGACGCGTTGGCCGAGCGGGTACGCGCCGAGGGCGTCGCCGCGCTCGCCGCCGCGCGCATCCCGCACACCTCCCCGGACGAGGAGAAGGCCGAACGCGGCGACCTGGTCCAGCAGCGCCCGGTCGACGGCGCGGCCCGCTCCGGTGGATCCACCTGGCAGAGCCTCGCCCGGGGCGCCGGCTCGACCGAGGTCGACCACCTCAACGGAGAGATCGCGCTGCTCGGCCGGCTGCACGGCGTACCGACGCCGGCCAACGTGGCCGTGCAGCGGGCGGTACGGCGGGCCACCCGGGAGCGGATCGCGGCCGGCGCGTTCCCGCTCGCCGAGCTGGAGAAGATGATCGCCTGACCGGGGCAACCGGCGGCCGTGCCCGGCGCGTGTTCCCTGCGACCGACACGGGGAGGTAGCGGGTGCCGGACGTCGACGGGTTCGACGAGTTCTACCGGGGGAGTCGACAACGGCTGCTCGGTTTCGTCTACGCCCTCACCGGCGACCGGGTCGAGGCCCAGGACGCGGTGCAGGAGGCGTACATCCGGGCGTGGCAGCGCTGGTCGACGATCAGCGGGTACGACGACCCGGAGGCGTGGGTGCGGGTGGTGGCCAGCCGTATCGCGGTCAGCCGCTGGCGCAGCCTGCGCAGTCGCGCCCGCGCGTACCTGCGCCACGGGGCGACCGAGACCGTGCCCGGGCCGGGCACCGACACGGTGGAGGTGGTCGCCGCGCTGCGTCGACTGCCTGAGGAGCAGCGCACCGCCATCGCCCTGTACTACCTGATGGGCATGCCGGTCGCCGAGGTGGCGCGGGAGACCGCCGCCCCGGTGGGCACGGTCAAAGCCCGACTCTCCCGGGGGCGTACCGCGCTCGCCGGTCTGCTCGCCGTCTCTGATCTGGAGGAGGCAACCGATGCGTGACGACGACCTGGCATTCGTCGAACAGATCCACCGGGAGTTGCAGGGCGTGCGCTGGGCATCCTCGGAGGAGATCCGCGCCCGGGCCCGTCGTCGCAGCCAACGCCGGATCGTGGTGGCCACCGTCGTGCTGGCTCTCACCGGTGCCTCCGCCGCGGCGGTCGCCGCCCCGGGAAAGTCCCCCGCACCGGGTCTACCGGCGGCCGCGCCGACCCGGCACGAGATTCCCCTCGACGCACTCCTGCAGCCGGCAGATCTCCGGCAGCAGGTCTATACGCAGCTCAGCCAGTCAGGGCTGGGTGAGCCGGTCCGGCTGGAGGAGACGCTCGGCGACTGCCGGACGAGCCAGGGACTGTCCGACGGATGGCAGACGTCGAACCTGTCCCGATCGCAGACCCTCATGCGTAAGCACTCCCCGGACAACCTGGTGGAGGGCGACGTCCTGCTCACGCAGGATCTCTTCCGGCTGGCACCCGAGACGGCCAGACAACTCGTCGCCGGCCTGGACGACGTGGTCGCCCCGTGCGCCCGGTGGCGGACCGTCGGGCAGGCGGAGGTGAACGGGACCACCCAAACGACAGAGGTGATCCACCGGTGGTCGGTGGCCCGGCGGGGTTTCGCCGGGGATGACGCCGCGATCCTGCGGGATTCGCTCACCGCCGCCCGGGACGTGCAGACCGGGCAAGCGCTGAGCGGCGAGCCGACGCCCCTCCTCCTGGCCGTCGTCCGGGTCGGCGACACCGTCTCGGTGCTTCGCCCCGGGTACGACGGCACCGAATCGGATCTCGTCCAGCTCGCGGAGGCGGCGGCGGCCCGAATGTGTGCCGCCGCGAACCCGGCCTGCTGACCCTTCTTGACCCGCACAACATCAGGGATGTCGCTGCCTCCCGGGGCCGGGAGGCACTTTCCCCGAAGTTGCGCGGATCAAGCCGAGCAGAGCAGAAGCGCCTCAGAGCGGGATGTTGCCGTGCTTCTTCGGCGGCAGGGTCTCGCGCTTCGTGCGCAGGACCCGTAGCGCCCGGACGATCTGGGTGCGCGTCTCGTGCGGCGGGATCACCGAGTCGACGTACCCGCGCTCGGCGGCCACGTACGGGTTGGCCAGGGTGTCCTCGTACTCGGCGATCTTCTCGGCCCGGACCGCCGCCGGGTCCTCGGCGCCGGCCAGCTCCGAGCGGTAGAGGATGTTGACCGCGCCCTGCGCGCCCATCACGGCGATCTGCGCGGTCGGCCAGGCGAAGTTCAGGTCCGCGCCGAGGTGCTTGGAACCCATTACGTCGTACGCCCCGCCGTACGCCTTGCGGGTGATCACGGTGACCTTCGGGACGGTCGCCTCGGCGTACGCGTAGATGAGCTTGGCGCCCCGGCGGATGATGCCGTCCCACTCCTGGCCGGTGCCGGGCAGGAAGCCGGGAACGTCCACGAAGGTCAGCACCGGGATGTTGAACGCGTCGCAGGTGCGCACGAACCGGGCGGCCTTCTCGCTGGCGGCGATGTCCAGGGTGCCGGCGAAGTGCATGGGCTGGTTGGCCACCACCCCGACCGGGCGTCCCTCCACCCGCCCGTAGCCGACCACGATGTTCTGCGCGTAGAGCGGCTGGACCTCCAGGAACTCCCCGTCGTCCAGGACGTGCTCGATGACGGTGTGGATGTCGTACGGCTGGTTCGCCGAGTCCGGGACGAGCGTGTCCAGCTCGCGGTCCTCGTCGGTGATCGTCAGGTCGGCGGGGGCCTCGAAGACGACCGGCTCGTCGAGGTTGTTCGACGGCAGGTACGACAGCAGGGCCTTGACGTAGTCGACCGCGTCGTCCTCGTCGGTGGCGAGGTAGTGCGCGTTGCCGCTGCGGGTGTTGTGCGTGCGGGCTCCGCCCAGCTCCTCCATGCCGACGTCCTCGCCGGTCACCGTCTTGATCACGTCGGGGCCGGTGATGAACATGTGCGAGGTCTGGTCGACCATCACGGTGAAGTCGGTGACGGCCGGGGAGTAGACCGCACCGCCGGCGCAGGGCCCCATCACCAGCGAGATCTGCGGGATGACCCCGGACGCGCGGACGTTGCGGAAGAAGATCTCCCCGTACAGGCCGAGCGACACCACGCCCTCCTGGATGCGGGCGCCGCCGGAGTCGTTGATGCCGACGACCGGGCAGCCGATCTTCATGGCGAGGTCCATCACCTTGACGATCTTCTCGCCGAAGACCTCGCCGAGGGAGCCGCCGAAGACCGTGAAGTCCTGGGCGAAGACGCACACCTGCCGGCCGTCCACCGTGCCGTAGCCGGTCACCACGCCATCGCCGTACGGGCGGTTGCGCTCCAGCCCGAAGGCCGTGGACCGGTGCCGGGCCAGTTCGTCCAGCTCGACGAAGGAGCCCTCGTCGAGCAGCATCTCGATCCGCTCGCGGGCGGTCTTCTTGCCCCGGGCGTGCTGCTTCTCGACCGCACGCGCCGACCCGGCGTGCACCGCCTCGTCGACCCGGCGCTCCAGGTCCGCCAGCTTGCCCGCGGTGCTGTGGATGTTGGTCCCGGTCTCGGTAGTCACCCAGGGAATATAACGATGGTTCAGGTCGGTGCTGCTGTGCAGTACGCCTCAATACCTCCCGTGGCCACCGCCGTAGGCTGACGGGATGCCGGGCTCCCCGTACACCGATCTGGACCGACCGCCGCTGTCGGCGGCCCGGCTGCGGCGCGCGCTGGTCGCGCCGAACGGGCCGTGGGCCCGCCTGGAGCTGTACGCCGAGACCGGCTCCACCAACGCGGACGTGGCCGAGGCCGCCGCGGCGGGCGAGCCGGAGGGCCTGGTGGTGGTCGCGGAGCGGCAGACCGCCGGGCGCGGCCGGCGCGGCCGGGTCTGGCAGTCACCGCCGCGCGCCGGAATCGCCACCAGCGTGCTGCTGCGGCCCGGCGAGGCCGTGCCGGACCGCGGCTGGGCCGCGGTGCCGTCCACCGGGTACGGGTGGCTGCCGCTGCTCGCCGGCGTCGCGCTGGTCGAGGCGGTGGCCCGGTTGGCCGAGTTGGAGGCCGCCCTCAAGTGGCCCAACGACCTGCTCATCGGCGACGCCAAGTGCGCCGGCGTGCTGGCCGAGGCGGTGCCGGGGCGCTCCTCGGCCCAACCGCCGGCCATCGTCCTCGGCATCGGCCTCAACGTGACCCTGCGCGCCGACGAGTTGCCGGTGAACCCGACCGGGCTGCCGGCCACCTCGCTGCAACTGGCCGGTGCGGCGGCCACCGACCGGGATCCGCTGCTGCGGGCTCTGCTGCGGGCACTGGCCGACTGGTACGACCGCTGGCGTGCCGCCGGTGGGGACGCCGTGGCCAGCGGCCTGCGCGACGCCTACCTGGCGGCCTGCGCGACGATCGGCCGCGAGGTACGCGTCCTGCTTCCCGGCGGCGACGACCTGACCGGCACCGCCACCGGTGTGGACAACGACGGCCAGCTCCAGCTCACCACCCCCACCGGAACCCGCGTCGTCGCCGCAGGAGACGTGCTCCACCTGCGCTAACCCGCCCCGCGCCCTCCACCCCCGCGATCGTGCGGTCTCTGTCGTGGCGTGACGGTCTCAGGCCGCGTGACGGCGACCGAAAGTGCAAGATCGCGGAAGGCGGAGTGGGGCCGCGTGGCGGATGTTGTGGCGGGGCTTGGGGGGTTTACGGTCGGCGCGTCGAGTAAAAGGCGTTGGAGGTTGTCGTGGCGTTTCCCGAAGACGTGCTCACGAAGGACGAGCACGTCGTGCTGCACCTGCACCCGCACTGGAAGGCGCTGATCCGGCCGATCGCGGTGCTGGTGCTGGCCATCGCCGCGGTGGTGGTCGGCGTGCTCCTGCTGCCCGAGAGCAGCGGTGGTTCGATCGCGCTGGCCGTGATCGGGGTGATCGCCCTGGTCGCGGTCCTCTGGCTCGGTCTGTGGCCGTTCCTGGTCTGGCGTACCACCCACTACCTGTTCACCAACGAGCGTGTGCTGTTGCAGCAGGGTGTCTTCTCCCGGGACCGGCGCGACCTTCCGCTCACCCGGATCAACGACCACTCGATGAACCAGCACTTCTTCGAGCGGCTGCTCGGCTGCGGCACCCTCACGATCGAGTCGGCTGGTGAACGCGGCCAGTCGGTGCTCGCCGACGTGCCGGGTGTCAGCCGGGTGCAGACCACCCTCTACGAGCTGGTCGAGGCGCAGCACGACAAGCACTCGCTGGGCGACGGGGAGATGCGCGACATCCTCGCCGACATGCGTGAGGGCAAGCCGCTGCGCGACACCACGACCTGATCGCGATCCGCGCTGACCGTCCCGGCCCGAGCGCCGGGGCGGTCAGGCGCGTTGTTCGACCACGGGCCCTGCGGCCGCCGACGGCCGTCCGGCCTCGGACGGCCCGCCCTTCGACGACGCGGCCTCGGCTGGCCCGCTCTCCGACGGTCCGGCCTCCGCCGCTCCGGCCTCGGCTGGTCCGCTTTCCGGCGGGCCGGTCTCGCCTGGTGTGGCCTCGGGGTTCGTCTCGACCGGGCGTAGCGCGAACCAGCCACGGAAGCGGGTCCGCAGCACCTCCTGATCGGGCCGGTTGTCCGGGCCGAGGCGGAGCATGGTGCCGGTGAGGATGACGGTGCCGAGCCCGGGGCGGGCGTCCGACGGGCGGGCGCCCATCACGTCGACCCGGACGGCGAGACGGTCCCCGGCGCGTACCGGGGCGAGCCACCGCAACTCCTCCAGACCGGGGGAGGCGTCCGCCGCCGCGCGGGACAGCAGGTGATCGACGTACGCCCGCATGAACAGGCTGACCGTGTAGAAGCCGCTGGCGATCACACCGCCGTGCCGACTGGCCTCGGCCAGCTGTGGGTCGACGTGGTACCACTGCGGGTCGAAGCGACGAGCGAAGGCCAGCATCTCGTCGCCGTCCACGGTGACCGTCCCGAGATCGACGGTGAGCCCCGGGACGAGATCCTCGAAGAACAACTCGGCGGGCGCCCCGGTGCCGGAGCGGATGGCGGGAGGCGTCACCGGCGGGGCGCGCGACGGGTGCCGGCGTGCAGCTCCGCGGCGAGTTCCGCGTCCAGGTCAGCGGGGAGGCCGGCGGTCATCGGTGTGGGCCGTTGCTGGGCGGGAGCCGCGCCGGTCGGGCCGGGCGTCGCGTCGGGGCGATCGCTGGACTCCGCCTCTTCCAGCTCGGAGACGGATTCGGCCAGCTCGGCGACCGGGTCCATCTCGGCCATGGTGTCCCACTCGTCGCGCGGGATGTCATGCCAGGTGGGGTCGGCCTTTGTCTCGTCCTCGGCCGGCGAGACGGGCTGGAAGACGAAGGACCGGTACGACCAGAACCGGAACAGCGTGGCCAGCAGAACGCCGGCGGTCTTCGCCACGTTCAGCCCCAGCAGACCGTGCACGCCGAGCCCGTACTTGGCCGCGGCCACGGCACCCAGTTCGATGAGCAGGCCGGCCCCGTTGAACAGGAAAAACAGGACGTACTCCCGACGAAGCGCCGATTTCGGGCGATCCCGGTACGTCCAGTGGCGATTCATCAGATACGACGTGATCGTTGCGACGACGGTCGCGATCACGGTCGCCTTCAACTGACCGTTGACGAAAACGGTAAGTGCAAGGACATTGAACACCGCGTAATTGATGACGGTGTTGATGCCGCCGACGATGCCGAATTTGAGCGCCTCGTGGATGAACTTCTGCCAACGCTCAGGCAGCAGACGGACAAGACGCATGCGAAACACCTTAGGGCAGTCGGTGAAGCCGGCGATCACCGGCCGGACGAGGTGGGCGGCAGGTCACGCACCGTGGTCTCGGTCGTGCTCCGCCTGCGGAACGGTCGGAGTTCCCGCTTCGACGAAGACGAACCGCCGGTAGGACCAGAATCGGAACAGTGTCCCGAGGCCCGTGCCGACGACGAAGCTGGCGATGTTGTCGGCCAGTTGCGTCTGGAACACGCCCGGCCAGATGCTGCCGAGCCCGTACCGGCTGATCGCGAGGCAGGCCACCGCGATGCCGAGGCCGACGGCGTTGAAGAAGAAGAACAGCGCGTACTCCCGCGCAGGGTTGCTGCGCTGGCGGTGCCGCCAGGTCCAGAACCGGTTGCCGAGGAAGGCGAAGGTCGCCGCGAGCACGGTCGAGATCGTCTTCGCCGTCAGCTGCTCCATGCCGCGCGCGGTGGTCAGGTAGTTGAAGAGCGCGAAGTCGATGAGGAAGGCGATCCCGCCCACGGTGGCGAACTTGCTCAGCTCGCGCACGAGGTGACCGAAACGGTCGAGCAGCCCGCGGACCAGACCCGGTCGGGTCTGCCGGGGACCCGGTTGCTCCCCGGTCATCGTGGCGGCCACGGGGCGAGCCTACCGGCTGTCGGCCAGTCGGCGGGGTAGCAACGGCGACCGGACATCGTCGCTCGTGCCGGCCCTTTCGCCCAGTACGCCGCAGTTGAACGCAGCGTGACCAGAGGGGAGGACTGACGCGCCCCGGAACGGGAATCCCCGCACCGGTCGGCCGGGCGGGTTGGCGGCCCGACCGCCAAGCGCGTCGACCGGGGTGCACGACAAGATTTGCGTGAAACTGCGCAGGAAAGCGGGTATCAGATCGTGATGCCGCAGCGTGGCCGTACCTTGTGCAGTTCTTCACAACCAGTCCCACTGACTCGGAAGGCTGCCCGGTTTACGCTGAGGCCAATCCCAGGTTTCCACGAAGGCGGCGCATGGCGTCGCTGACACTCGTGCATCCCATAGATCGGTCAGCGTCGACCACAAGGAGATGTGTCATGGTTGCTCCGGCTGTAGTGCGGGGTATCGATCAGGCCCCGACGTCCCATCCGAAACTGCTTGCCTGGGTCCGTGAGGTCGCGGAACTGACCACCCCCGACCGGGTCGTGTGGGTGGACGGGTCGGACGAGGAGTGGCGTCGCCTCACCGATGAGCTGGTCGAGGCCGGCACCCTCATCCGGCTGAACCCGGAGAAGAAGCCGAACTCGTTCTACGCGCGCACCGACCCGACGGACGTCGCCCGGGTCGAGGAGCGCACCTACATCTGCTCTGTCGACGAGGCGGACGCCGGCCCCACCAACAACTGGATGGCGCCGGCCGAGATGAAGCGGACGATGAACGAGTTGTACCGCGGCTCGATGCGCGGGCGCACCATGTACGTCATCCCCTTCGTGATGGGCCCGGTCGAGGCCGAGAGCCCGATGTTCGGCGTCGAGATCACCGACAGCCCGTACGTGGTCGCGTCCATGCGCATCATGACCCGGATGGGCGCGAAGGTCCTCGACGCGATGGGGGACGACGCGGACTTCGTGCACGCGTTGCACTCGATCGGCGCGCCGCTCGCCCCCGGTCAGCAGGACGTGGCGTGGCCGTGCAACGAGACCAAGTACATCTCGCACTTCCCGGAGACCCGGGAGATCTGGTCCTTCGGCTCCGGCTACGGCGGCAACTCGCTGCTCGGCAAGAAGTGCTACTCGCTGCGGATCGCCAGCGTGATGGGCCGGGACGAGGGCTGGCTCGCCGAGCACATGCTCATCCTCAAGATCACCTCCCCCGAGGGCAGGGTCCACCACATCGCCGGCGCCTTCCCGTCCGCGTGCGGCAAGACCAACCTGGCCATGGTGGAGCCGACCATCCCGGGTTGGAAGGTCGAGACGATCGGCGACGACATCGCCTGGATGCGGTTCGGCCCGGATGGCCGGCTCTACGCGGTCAACCCGGAGTACGGCCTCTTCGGCGTCGCGCCCGGCACCGACTGGAAGACCAACGCCAACGCCATGCGCACCCTGGACCGGGGCAACTCCGTCTTCACGAACGTCGGCCTCACCGACGACGGTGACGTCTGGTGGGAGGGCATGGGTGAGCCGCCCGCGCACCTGATCGACTGGAAGGGCAACGACTGGACGCCGGAGAGCGACGGCCTGTCCTCGCACGCGAACAGCCGGTTCTGCACCCCGATCACCCAGTGCCCGATCCTCGCCGACGAGTACTTCGACCCGAACGGCGTGCCGATCGACGCGATCCTCTTCGGCGGACGCCGCAAGGACACCGTCCCGCTGGTGACCGAGGCCCGCGACTGGGTGCACGGCGTCTACATGGGCGCCACGCTCTCCTCGGAGACGACCGCCGCCGCGTCCGGCGCCGTCGGCGTGGTTCGGCGGGATCCGATGGCGATGCTGCCGTTCATCGGCTACCACGCCGGTGACTACTTCCGGCACTGGATCGAGATGGGCAAGGGCGCCGACGGGGACGAGGCGAAGCTGCCGAAGATCTACTACGTCAACTGGTTCCGCAAGGACCCGGACGGCTCGTTCCTCTGGCCGGGCTTCGGGGAGAACTCCCGGGTGCTCAAGTGGGTCGTCGAGCGGATCGAGGGCACGGCCGACGCGGTGGAGACCCCGGTGGGCATGGTGCCGACCGCCGACGCGCTCGACGTCGAGGGCCTGGACATGACCCCGGAGGACGTCCGGATCGCGCTGAAGGTCGACCCGGAGGAGTGGCGCAACGAGCTGCCCCTGATCACCGAGTGGTTCGAGAAGTTCGGTGACAAGCTGCCCGGTGTGCTCTGGGCCGAGTTGGACGCGCTGCGCGCCCGCCTGGATGCCGTACAGCCGCAGCGCTAGGTGTGAACATCGCCCGCCGCGGGCAACAAGGAATCCCATGAGGACGGCCGCCGAGACCGAGGTCCGGCGGCCGTCCGCCGTCCGGGTGCTCACCTTCCTGCTCGCGACGACGGCGGCGGCCACCGTCGTGGTCGAGCTGCTCAACTGGTGGTACGCCCCGGAGCAGGGCTTCGGCCTGGCCGTGCGCACCGGTTGGGCGATGCTGCGCTCGTTCGGTTTCCTGCTGCTGATCGGGCACGTCCGCCGGGGCCGCACGGTGGCCCGTCCCTTCGGGCTGATCCTCGGGGTCACTACGATCTTCGCCGTCGGCCGGCTGATCGTGCCCCGGCAGGGGGTGCCGCCGCTGCCCGGGCTGCTCGGCTTCGGCGTGCTCACCGCGCTCTGTGTGGCGGTGGTGTGGATGCTCTACCGCTCGTCGGCGCTCGCTGGGCATCTCGTCCGGCACCGGCCGCGGCTCGTCATCGACAAGGCCGGCATCTCCTGGCGGGAGACCCCGCCGCGTCGGCCGCAGGCCAGCGGTTGGCTGCTGACCAGCCGAGTCGCGGCGTTCACCTACAGCCCGCTGATGCTGGTGCCGGCGCTGGTGGCCGGAGGCGCGATCCTGGACGACCGTCTGTCCGCCGTACCGGCCGTGCTGTTCTGGTTCGGCGCCGGCATCGCGGCCAGCTACGCGGTGCTGTTCTGCACCGCGTTCCTGATGCGCGGCAAGGACTGGGCACGCGGCCTGCTCGTCGTCGTCACGCTGGCCGTCCTGGCCGTGGACCTGCCACTGTGCTGGTGGCTGCTGGGCGTGGACGGCCTGATCCGCGACGGCGCCCCGCTGCTCGCCGCCGCCGCGCTGGCCCTGTACGGCCTGCGCCGGGCGGCCCGCGCCCCAGACGCCGCCGCCCCGGTCTGAGAGCCCGGCAGACTAAGCCCCGGGTTCGAGCGGTGCGCGACCTGAGAGGGGGTTGGCAGGCACTGTCGAGCTGCCCCGGATATGGGCCGGCTATATCCGTACCCCGTGCATGCCGATCCGGCAGTGGCGGGGATCTGGCGCCTGGGTGGGCGGCGGGCGTGGCTCCGGCCGTGATCGACTCGGGATCGCCGAAGTCGGGGTGATCGGGCGACGTGGACCCCCGATATCGGCGATCCCGAGTCGATCAATGCTGACGGCAGCCATCGGAGCCACTCTGCCCCACCAACGGGGCAGCTCGACAGGCAACGCAGCAGGCGGCGAGGGGTGGCACTCCGGACTCGCCGCTCCAGGCGTCCGCTTCGTCGCCACCGGTCTGGGGCCGCCGGTCTGGGGCCGCCGGGTCGTGGCCGCGCGACCGCGACCGCCGGTTCGTGGCTGCCTTCGGGGCTTGGGGTGTTCGGCTCGGCGAGATCGTTCGGCTTCGGTGCGGCCCGGCCGTGCGGCAGCGGTGCGGGCGGCCGGGCAGGGGGCAGGATGGCGGGTGATGTCGGTCACCGTGGCCGGTGTCGACGGCCCAGGTGATCGCCGGGCGGGACGGGTACGAGCCGCGCCGCCCCGGTCGGAGGGAGGCGCGCGGTGAGCGACGAGTTCGACGTGGTGGTGGTGGGGGCGGGGCCGGCCGGGGCGGCCGCGGCGCTGACGGCGCGCCGGGCGGGCGCCAGTGTCTTGCTGCTGGACCGGGCCGACTTTCCCCGGGACAAGGCCTGTGGCGACGGGATCGCCGCGCACTCGGTGGACGTGCTCGCCGAGCTGGGCGTGACCGAGGCGGTGGCCGGCTACGCCGCGCTGCCCGCGCTGCGGATGGTCTCCCCGGGCGGCCAGGCGGTCGCTCGGGCGCTGCCCCGGCCGGCGTACACCGTGCCTCGGGAGGTCTTCGACGCGCGGCTGGTGGCGGCTGCGGTGGCTGCCGGCGCGCAACTGCGCCGGCACAGCGTCCGCCGGGTCCAGCCACGCTCCGACCGGGTGGTGCTCGACGGGGAGCTGTCCGGCCGGGTGGTGGTGGGAGCGGACGGCGCCGGGTCGGTGGTGCGCCGGGCCCTCGGCCACCCGGTGAACCCCGACCGGCACCTGGCACTGGCCATCCGGGGTTACGCCCCGGCGTTGCCCGGCCCACCCGAGCAGCTCATCGTCACCTCGAAGGCACGCTGGCCGGCGTACGCCTGGTCGTTCCCGATCGGCGACGGGCGGGCGAACGTCGGGTACGGGGAGGTGCTGCGCGGCGAGCCTCTGAGCCGGGCGTACCTGCTGGACCGGCTGGCCGCGCTGCTGCCCGGCACCGACCTGTCGACGGTGACCGCGCTGCGCGCCCATCACCTGCCGCTGTCCACGCACCGGCCGGCACCGGGCCGCGACCGCACCCTGCTGGCCGGCGACGCCCTATCGCTGATCAACCCGTTCACCGGGGAGGGCATCTTCTACGCGCTGCTCTCCGGTGCGCTGGCCGGTGCCGCGGCGGCCCGGGCGCCCGAGGCGGCGGCGCGTCGCTACGCCGTGGGCCTGCGTCGTCGCCTCGGCACCCACCTGCGGCACAGCTCGGTCGCCGCATGGCTGGCACGACGGCGGCGGGTGGTCGACGCGGCGGTCCGGGCGGCCCGCCGGGACGACCGCGTGTTCGACGATGTGGTCGAGCTGGGACTCGGCGACGGGCGGCTCACCGCCCGTACGCTGGGCATGATCGGCATCGAACTGTCCGGCGGGGATCGGCCTCCGAAGGGGTGATCCCGCTGGCGGGTCGCTACGCTGCTAGGTGATGACGCTGCGGAACCTTATCTACTCCGTGTACGAGCGCCGGCTCACGGCGAAGCTCGCGGGCAAGCCGGTGCCCCGACACGTCGGGGTGATGTGCGATGGCAACCGCCGGTGGGCGAGGGAGATGGGCTTCGTCGACCCCAACGACGGGCACCGGGTCGGCGCGGCGAAGATCAAGCATGTCCTGGGCTGGTGTGACCAGGCCGGCATCGGGCACGTGACCCTCTACCTGCTGGCCACCGACAATCTGCGCCGCCCGGCCAGCGAGCTGGACCCGCTGCTGCAGATCATCGAGGACCTGGTGGTGGAGCTGGCCGAGGAGGGCAACCCCTGGCGGCTGCGCATCGTCGGCGCGCTGGACCTGCTGCCCGCCCAGACGGCGGCGGCGCTCAAGGGCGCCGAGGAGCGCACCCGGGACCGCAGCGGCGGCGCGGAGGTCAACATCGCCGTCGGCTACGGCGGCCGGCGGGAGATCACCGACGCGGTCCGTTCGCTGCTGCTGGAGCACGCCGCCTCGGGCGGCACGATCGAGGAACTGGCCGAGGTGCTGGACGTCGAGCACATCGCCGAGCACCTCTACACCCGCGGCCAGCCCGACCCCGACCTGGTCATTCGCACCAGCGGGGAGCAGCGGCTGTCCGGTTTCATGCTCTGGCAGTCCGCGCACTCGGAGTTCTACTTCTGCGAGCTCAACTGGCCGGATTTCCGGCACATCGACTTCCTGCGCGCGCTGCGCTCGTACGCCACCCGCCAGCGCCGGTACGGCGCCTGACCCTGCTGCGGGCGCAGGAGAGCCCGGTCAGGGCAGCCGGGTCAGGGCCCGGGTGAGGAAGTCGCCCAGTGCGGCCGGGGACTCGATGGTCAGGTCGGCGGCGTTGGCCACCTCCTGACCCGTCTCCGGGTTGGCGACGGCCACGCAGACGCCGAAGAAGTCCGGGTCCGCCTCGGCGCGGGCGCGTAGCGCCGCGAACGCCTTGATGTCCGAGACGTCGTCGCCGAAGTACCAGGCGCCGGTGGCACCCTGGACCACCTCGCCGATCACCATGCCCTTGTCCCGGTCGACGGGTGGCTTGAGCTCCAGCACCATCCGCCCGGCCTGCACCCGCAGCCCCAGCCGGTCGGCCTGCGCCTGCCCCCACTGCTGCACGGTCGGGCCGAGCTGCGGCGCGGTACGCCAGTGCAGCGCGACCGAGAGCCGCTTGAACTCGACGAGCGTGCCGGGTGGCAGCTCCGCCCGGGCGAGGTCGGCCAGCTCGGCCATGGTCGGCACCCACGGCAGGGCGGTGGGCTCGGTGACGGTCTCGCCACCGGAGTGGCTGTGCTCCAGCCCGTAGAGACCGTAGAGGTCGACGCCGCTCAGCTCGCCGAGGCGGTCCCGAAGGAACTCCACGGGCCGCGCGGAGACGATCGCGATCCGCTGCACCACCGGGGCCAGCGCCTCGATCGCGGCGAGGGCGTTGGGCGCGGGGCGGACCGCCGTCGGGTCGTCGTCGACGGGCGCGAGTGTGCCGTCGAAGTCGAAGAAGAGCACGGTCCCCGCCGCCCGGCCGGCAGTGACCTGCCATGCCTGATCGGCGTTCAACGGGGTCCTCGGCTGGTGGTTGCCCAGATTCAACGGCGGCACGCGCGTCAGCGTACCCCGGCGTTGAGGGCTCATTCCTGGCCGAGCACCACCGCTCGGCGGCGCGCGATCAGCGTTCGGCGGCTCCTCGTCCGCGGCGTCCGAACGGCACCACCGCCGCATCCTGCCCGTGGCTGAGCAGGTAGCCCTCCACGAAGCCGGTGTTGCGGTCCCCGGTGCGGGTCTCGATCTCGGTGAGCCGTGCCACCAGGAACTCGGTGAGTGCGCTGATCCGGTCGTTGAGCCGTTCGTGCAGCTCCGCGACGACGGCCAGGATGACCGCCGTGCCGGCGCTGATGAGCGCGAGAAGGTTGACGAGCAGCGGCAGCTGCCCACCGTTGACCGCGAGGGTCACCACGTTGCCGGTCGCCCACAGTGTCATCGACACCGTGGCGACCACGACTGCCCACCACTTCAGGGTCATGGACAGACCCCTCCTTATGTCCCGCAGGGCTGGGTTCGGCCTTGTCCCGTCCCCCCGCCGATGACGAGCCCAAGCAGTACGAGTACGGACGCTAGCGTGCCCGTTCCGACCCCGGAGCGAAACGAATGAACCTGACCAGGCGTTCTTTCGCCATCTGAGGAACTAGCCTGCCTGATTGCCCCTATTTCGGACATCGACCGGCAACGTTGGGCGGTATGCGAGGTATCTAATGGTTTCGCGGATGTGGAACTTCTCCGCGTCCGACACGTTCGGGTCGACGAGGCGGCGCAGCAGGGCCTCCACGTCCGGGTCCATCGGTGGGGCCGGCTGACCGGCGCGGGGGCCGGTCGCGGTGCGGTCCCAGCCGAGCGCGGCGAAGGCGGCGGCCGGGTTCAGGCCCAGGCCCTCGCAGAAGGCGACGACGCGTTCGGCCTCGGGGTCGCTGGCCCAGTCCCCACGGACCCACCGGTTGATGGTCTGCCGGGAGACGCCGGTACGTCGGGACACCTCGGTGCCGCTCCAGGCCCGCGTCGCCCGCGCCTCGTCGAGGGCGCGCCGGACGAAGGTGGCGAAGGCGATCTTTCGCGCATTGGCCGTCTCGGTCACCCCGTGACGGTACGGCCAGCCTGGCTCGGGCGTACGCCCAGGCACGCTGCTGTCACGCAGACGTGACGGTTCTCTCGGATTCGCGGTAAACGATCCAGCGTCGCTCTGGAGGGGTGTCACCCGGGCAGAATAGATGCCCGTAGTGGCGAATGTAAGCGGACGAAAAGCTGATACTGTCACGCTCATGGGACAATCTACGGTGTGTCACGTGCATGAGACGACTGGTGCTCGCATGCGTCACGCCCCCAGCGCCAAGGGGGTGTGGTGACCGAGCTCGCCACCCGAGCCCAGGCCTTCGGGCTGATCGCCGAGGGAGTGGCCGCGGGGCTGAGTGCCCCGTGGCGCCTCTATCTCGCCCGAGGCTGCCGATACCTGTCGCTGAGCGTGGGCGACCGCACCGAGTGGAACGCCTGGCGTACCCACCTCGGCTGCCCCGAGTTGAGCGTCCGGGTCTACGACGCCGGCGGGGAGATTCGCCGCTCCTCCGTCGCGGAGGTCGTGGTGGACGGCTGCCGGATCAGCGTCGAACTGGTCGAGGAGGTCAGTACGGACGACCTGGACCGGCTGCTGGTCGCGGATCCCACCATCGACCCCACCGCGGTCGAGCCGGAGGAACGATGATGCGGCGTCCGGGCCGGGTCGGGGCCGCCCGATGAGCCCGTTCCTCGTGGTCTTCCTCGTCCTGGTGCTCGGTGCCACCAGCTACGCGGCCGGCCGGCTGCACGGGCAGCTCAGCTACCGCATCGGCTACCGCTTCGGCTACCGGCAGGGCTACTTCGACGGTGACCGGGGCGCCTGGAACCGGCGTCGACGCGACGCCCAGGCGGCGATCGCCTCGGCCCTGTCGGTCTCCTCGGCGGGGGCCGTCCGCTCCGCCGGCACGGTGGCCCGCCCCGGCACCACGTACACCGGCTCGTCGTTCACCGCGCCGGCCGCCCCCATCACCGGGCGGCACCCGACCGGCACGCTCGTCCGACGGACCGGCTGAGCCGGCCGGCGGGCCGCCGCGAGCGGTCCCGCCGACCGGCGCCGAGGAACGCGGTGCGTCGTCCGCGGCGGACACGCACCGTCGGGGCCACGTCAGACCGGTGACGGTGGCCCCGCCGGCCGGGATGCGCGCAGGGGGCATGCATCCCGGCCGGCTCGCCGCGCCGCGCCGCCGGCTCCGCGGGTCGCCGTTGCCGGAGATCCACGATCGCCCCTAGCCGGGACGGTCCGCCGCCGCTAGCGTCTAGGCATGGCACGGGGTTCTCCCGAGCCAGCCGGTCCGCCCGGATCTGCGACCTCGCGCACGGGGTTCCGCATCCGACCCCGTGTCCCCGGGCACCGGACGAGGCGGAACACGGGTGGCCGGGTGCCCATCCGTCGGAGCAGGCCTGTGACGACTCGCCGTACCACCGCCGGTGCCGACCAGACCCCGGCCGCGACTGCCACGACCCGCCGTGCCCCCCGGAGCCGCCGCAGCGCGGCAACCGCGCCGGCCGACCCCAAGGAGCCGCGACCAGCGGGCCAGGCGTTCGTTCTGGACACGTCCGTGCTGTTGTCCGATCCGGCGGCGTTCCACCGCTTCGCCGAGCACGAGGTGGTGCTGCCGCTGGTGGTCATCACCGAGCTGGAGGGCAAGCGGCACCACCCGGAGCTGGGCTGGTTCGCCCGGCAGTCGCTGCGCATGCTGGACGAGCTGCGGATCCGGCACGGCCGGCTGGACACGCCGGTACCCGCCAACGACGCCGGCGGCACGCTGCGGGTGGAGCTGAACCACACCGACGACGGCGTGCTGCCTCCCGGGTTCCGCACCGAGAGCAACGACGCCCGGATCCTCTCCGTGGCGCTCAACCTCGCCGCCGAGGGCCGGCACGTCACGCTGGTCAGCAAGGACATGCCGCTGCGGGTCAAGGCCGCCTCGGTGGGTCTGCGCGCCGACGAGTACCGCCACGGCCAGGCCAGCGACCCGACCTGGACCGGCATGTCCGAGCTGGAGTTGGGCGAGGAGCAGATCTCCGCGCTGTACGCCGGCGACACGCTCGACGTCGACGAGGCGGCGGGTCTGCCCTGCCACACCGGTCTGGTGCTGCACTCGTCGCGCGGCTCCGCGCTGGGCCGGGTCCTGCCGGACAAGTCCGTCCGGTTGGTTCGGGGCGACCGGGAGGCGTTCGGCCTGCACGGCCGCTCGGCCGAGCAGCGCGTCGCCCTCGACCTGCTGCTCGACGAGACGATCGGGATCGTCTCGCTGGGTGGGCGGGCCGGCACCGGCAAGTCGGCGTTGGCGCTCTGCGCCGGGCTGGAGGCGGTGATGGAGCGTCGCCGGCACAAGAAGGTGATCGTCTTCCGCCCGCTGTACGCCGTCGGCGGCCAGGAGCTGGGCTATCTGCCCGGGTCGGAGTCGGAGAAGATGTCGCCGTGGGCGCAGGCGGTCTTCGACACGCTCGGCGCGGTGGTGCACGAGAACGTGCTGGAGGAGGTCACTTCGCGGGGCATCCTCGAGGTGCTGCCGCTTACCCACATCCGGGGGCGCAGCCTGCACGACGCCTTCGTGATCGTGGACGAGGCCCAGTCGTTGGAGCGCGGCGTGCTGCTGACCGTGCTGTCCCGGATCGGGCAGGGCTCCCGGGTGGTGCTCACCCACGACGTCGCCCAGCGGGACAATCTGCGGGTCGGCCGACATGACGGCGTGACGGCGGTGATCGAGGCGTTGAAGGGGCATCCCCTCTTCGCCCACGTCACGCTCAGCCGGTCGGAGCGCTCGCCGATCGCCGCGATGGTGACTGACCTTCTGGAGGACATCCCGTTGTGATGAGAGCTTTGTAGGCTTTCGTCCAGATTCTGAGTGTGGCGCAGATCACAAACGTGCCGGTTGGTTTCCCATCAGTCTCACTGTGCGCGATGGTGTCCCACGAGCGCCCACGCACCACAGGCATCGTTGGTGATCGTTCGTCCAGGCTCTGGGCGGCATCGGTGACGGTCGGTGCGTCGGCGCGACCGGCTCACCGGTCGGGGCGCTCACGGCACGGCTGAGGGCCACCTGGCCTGGCGCCGCGTCGTGTCCTTGCCCCCAACGAAGGGACCACTTCGTGAGTCGGCTGTGGAGCCGGTTGGGCGCCCGTACGGCCGCTGTCGCGCTGCTCTCCGTGGGCGTAGCCGGTGGCTTCTATCTGGGCCAAGACCGGGAAACCCAGCAACAGGGACTGGCCGCGCAGGAGAGCGTCGAGGTCGACCGGATCGACTTCGCCTACCAGCGCGAGCGCCAGGCCAGCCACCAGATCGCGTTCGCCCGGCAGCGGGCCGCCGAGTACCAGGCCAAGCTGCGGGCGGCTCAGGCCGCCAAGGAGGCCGCCGAGCGGGCCCGCCGCGCCGAGGCCGCCGCGGCGTCGCGCAAGCGCGAGCGCGAGGCCGCCGCCAACGAGGTCGCCAAGCCGTACGAGGGGCGGATCCCGGCGTCCTGCGAGGAGTACAGCGGCAACCGCAAGATCGGCTGTGCGCTGATGATCGAGGCGGGCTTCGGCATCGCCGAGTTCCCCTGCCTGGAGAAGCTCTGGACCAAGGAGAGCGGCTGGAACCACAAGGCCAGCAACTCCTCCTCCGGCGCGTACGGCATCCCGCAGTCGTTGCCGGGCAGCAAGATGGGCGCGATCGCGGACGACTGGCGGACGAACCCGGCGACCCAGATCAAGTGGGGGCTGGGCTACATCAAGGGCAAGTACAAGACGCCCTGTGGCGCCTGGAGCAACTTCCAGAACAACGGCAACTACTGACGTCGCCGAACGGCGGGGCGGGTGGGCGACCACCCGCCCCGCCGTCGTGCGTACGCCCGGTGCGTGGGCGGGACGCGAGTGGCGGTCGGCCCCTTTTGCTGATAGCAGTTGGGGGGTGACCCTGCACCCGCCCAACGGCGACCCCTACCGGTTCGGCACCGAGGCGTTCTACGCCGCGCTCGGCCGGGCCTTCGTCGCCATGTGCGCGGTGGTCCCGTTCCTCTTCCTCATCGAAGCCGTCGACCAGGGGCTCGCGTTCGGCCTGGACGCGACCGCCGGCATCATCCCGCACCGTATCGACGGCCTGGACGGGGTCTTCTTCTCCCCGTTCCTGCACCACGGCTTCGACCACCTCTACAGCAACAGCATCCCGCTGATCCTGCTGGGCACCTTCGTGCTGGCCGCCGGTGCCCGCCGGTTCCTCTGGTCGACCCTGATCATCATCCTGGTCAGCGGGCTCGGGGTCTGGTTCACCGGCTCGCCCAACTCGGTGGTGGTCGGCGCCAGCGGGGTGATCTTCGGTTACCTGGGCATCCTGCTCACCCGCGGCATCGTCGAGCGCAGTTGGTGGAATTTCGCCGTCTTCCTGCTCGTCGGTCTGCTCTACGGCTGGCAACTGGTCGGCATCCTCCCCACCGACGAGCGGATCTCCTGGCAGGGCCACCTGTTCGGGCTGCTCGGTGGCGTGGTGGCGGCGATCCTGTTCCGCCGTCGTCGGCCGGCCGTGGACGGCCCGGACTACTCGGGGTCCACCCTCAGCCTGCCCTGACCTGCTCCTCGGCGCGCCCCTGGGACATGCTTGCCGGACCGCTGCGCCCCGCCTACCGTCGAGATCAGCAAGCGTTGATCCGTGAGCGGAAAGCGACGGTACGCCATGCGCGAGGTCGATGTCGCCGTGATCGGGGCCGGTCCAGCCGGCCTCTTCGCCGCGTACTACGCCGGGTTCCGAGGGTTGTCCGTGGCGGTGATCGACGCGCTTCCGGAGCCGGGCGGCCAGGTCACCGCCATGTACCCGGAGAAGCTGATCCTCGACGTGGCCGGCTTCCCCGCCGTGAAGGGCCGCGACCTGGTCGCCAACCTGGTCGCCCAGGCGGCGCCCTTCGGCCCGCAGTACCTGCTCGGCACGAGGGCCGAGAAGCTGTCGTACGCCGATGACCGGCCGGTGCTCGGCCTGGCCGGCGGCGAGCAGCTCGGCTGCGGCGCGGTCGTGGTCACCGGCGGGCTCGGCAGCTTCAGCCCACGGCCACTGCCCTGCGCCGACGGCGCTCCCGGCGCCGGCATCGTCTACTTCGTCACCGACCCGGCCGAGCTGACCGACCGGGACGTGCTCATCGTCGGCGGCGGCGACTCCGCCTTCGACTGGGCGCTGGCCCTGCAACCGCTGGCCCGCTCGGTGACCCTGGTGCACCGGCGGGAGAAGTTCCGGGCACACGCCTCGACTGTCGCCCGGGTGCTGTCGCTGCCGGTGCGGGTGGTGGTCAACGCCGAGGTCACCCGCCTGATCGGGGACGCCACGGTGACCGGAGCCGAGGTGACCGTACGCGGTGGCGCGACCGAGACCCTTCCGGTGGACACGGTGGTCGCCGCCCTCGGCTTCACCGCCGACCTGGGCCCGCTCGCCGAGTGGGGCCTTCAGCTGGACCGCCGGCACATCCTGGTGGACAGCGCCATGGCGACGAACCTGCCGAGGGTCTTCGCGGCCGGCGACATCACCGAGTACCCGGGCAAGGTGCGCCTGATCGCCACCGGCTTCGGGGAGGCCGCGACGGCGGTCAACAACGCGGCGGTGGCCATCGACCCGGACGCGCACCTGTTCCCCGGGCACTCCTCCGACGCGGGCTGACCGTCGGTATCGGACACACACCGGCGCGTGTCCGGACCGAGACGCGCCGGGTCGATCCTGAGGTTATGACGGGGCCCGAGACATCGCGTGACGGCGCACCCACGACGCTGGCGTGGCTCTGCCACCCGGCCACTCTCCTGGCCCTGGTCGTGCTGCTGGTCAACGACCACGTGTTGAAGGCGGCGTTTCCCGGCCTGCTCACCGGCAAGCTGAGCGACGTCGCGGGCCTGGTGCTCGCCCCGCCGCTGGTGGCGGTGCTGTTGACGCTGCTGATGCCGCGGCTGCCGGCCCGGGCGGCCGCGTGGGTCGGCCTGGTCGCGGTGGGTGCCGGGTTCGCGATGGTGAAATCCAGTGGGTACGCCGCTGAGCTGGCCTCCTCGGCGTGGACCGCGCTGGCGGGGCCGTCCCTGGTCCGGGCCGATGGGACCGATCTGCTCACCCTACCGGCGCTCGGCGTGTCGTGGTGGGCGTGGACGCGGGCCCGGCGGCGACCGGTGCGGCGCCGGACGGCTCGGCTGGTCCGGCTGCTGGTGGTCCTGCCACCGGCGGTGCTGGCGGTGGCCGCCACCAGCGCGGTCCGCTACCCCTACGCGCTCGGTACGACGACGCTCGACGGCCACCCGGCGATCTCGGTCGGCGACGGCTCCGGCACGAGCTGGCCGGACGAACCGGCCGACGGCCAGTGGTCGGTCAGCGACGATGGGGCGACCACCTGGCGGCTCGCCACCGACGGCGAGACGGAACGACTGGACGCCCAGGACCCATCGCGCCGGCAGGCGTGCGCACCGGACGAGCCCCGGCGCTGCTACCGGGTGGCCAGCGGGCATCTACGGGTGGAGCAGAGCGACGACGCCGGCGTGACCTGGCAGGTGGCCTGGGAGGTGTCGGACGGGCAGCGCGAGGAGCTGGCCCGCCGGTACCCGAGCCCCGGCGACGTCCGCCAGCACTTCTCCTCACGGGAGTTGACCGTCTATCCGCATGCCGGCGGCGGCCACGAGGTGCTGGTCGCCAACGGTCGGGACGGATTCCTGCGCCGTCTGGCGGACGGCGGGTGGCGGCGGGACGGCTTCCTCGGCGAGCACAGCGGACTGATCGGCGCGGACGAACTGCCTCCGCTGGACGACGGCGGACCGGTGCAACGCGAGACGGATCTGCTGCTCGCCATCGTGCTCGCGCTGCTGCTCGGCTGCGTGGTCGCCGTGGTCGCCGGTCACCTGGCGATCCGCCGTGGCGGCGGTCGTCGCTGGTGGGGGATCGCCGGTGCGCTGACGATACTGCTGGCGGGGATGGTGCTGGAGGCCACCTGGTCCCGCCACGACGACATGAGCACCGTGTTGGCGGTGCTGGTCGGCGTCGTGCCGTTGGCCGCGCTGGCGGTGGCGGTGCTGCTCCTCGTCCCGTGGCTCGGCAGCGCGCCGGGCCGTTGGGTCGGGTGGACCGCGGGCGACCTCCTGCTCACCGCGATCCTGGCCGGACTGCCGTTGGCCGGCTGGCTGAACGGCAACCCGGCACAGATCCGGGTGGCGGTCGCGCTGGCCCTGCTGGCCACCGTGCCGGGACTCGTGCTGGCCGTCCGGCTCGCCAAGCTGGCCGACCCGGCTCGTGAAAAGAACCGGCGTGGCACGCCGGCCTATCCGCCCCATCAACCCCTGCCGCCGCGGGTTCCGCTCCGCTGACGCCTGATGCGGCCCTGGACGTATCGGCGGGCGGGTTGTGTCAGGGCGGGAGGCAGTTGACCGGGTAGATCTTGGACACTTTCCGTTAGCAGCTAACGGAAAGTGTCCAAGATCGCCAGCGATGGCGGGTGAAGCGGCCCGAGGTCGGTGCCGCCCGGGAGCATCCGGTCCCTGTGGTCAGCGGAGGTCAACTCGCCGCGAACAGGTCCCCGATCAACGGGCGTTCGACGGTCAGGCCCTTGGAATCGATCACTTATGTGAACGGTGTGCGCCTGGTCCACCCGACGAACCGAGTGAACAACGCCTCTGGTCCGGGCATCTCGTCGGGGTTGAGCCGCACCAGGTCCCCGGTCGCGTCGAACAGGTAACCCGCCATCTCGACGGCCAGCCCGACCGGGTCGTCGTCGTACACCGCTCGCAGGGTCAGCCGGGCGGCCGGGCACGGCCAGGTTCCGCAGCCGCGCCGACAGACCCAGATCGGGCGGACGGGCGCGTGCCCAGCGGCGATCGGAAGGCGATGAGCAGGCGTTGCGGTGCGCGACGACATGCTCACCATAGTCTCGCGGCAGTTGTCGCGAGTCAACGACCCGAGCCGACTACTCGAAACGTTGGTCGAGCGATAACACAGGCAGTTGCCTACCGTCAAGGTATGGACCTCGTTGGGCTTGCGGAGATACGGGCGATGCTCGGTGGTATCTCCCGTCAGCGAGCGAACATCATCGCTAACAAGAAGGGCTTCCCTGATCCCGTTGCGCAGTTGGTCATGGGGAAGGTGTGGCGTCGGCGTGACGTAGAGAAGTGGATCGCCGCCAACCGGCCAGACCTCGTGGAGTGACAACCGGTCAGCGGCGGGCGGGTGGTGCCAGCGCGGCGATCAGCACGGCCACCATGGTCAGCGCGGCCCCGAGCAGGGTGTTCACGCCGGGGTGCGAGGCCGCGGTGGGCAGCACCAGGTCCAGCAGGACCGCCCCCACGATCTGACCGGCGATGGTGGCCAGGCCGAGCAGCAGCACACCCGTGAACCGCACGATCGCCGCGGCGATCGCGATGAACACGATGCCGATCGGGCCGCCCAGATAGAGCCACGGCTCGCTCGGCAGGTGTCCGGTCGGCCAGCCTCGTACGGCGAGGTCGATGGCGAACGCGACGAGCAGGGTGGCCGCACCCACGGCGAAGTTGACGAGCGTGGCGGTCAGCGTGTGGTCGGCCGCCGCCCGGACCCGGCCGTTGACGGCCTGCTGCCAGGCGGTGCCCACCCCCGCCAGCAGCGGCAGCAGGGCCAGCGCCAGCGCGCCCGGCGCGCTCAGCCGGTCACCGACCGCCAGGCCGACCGCCAGGACGGTGAGGACCGCGCCGGCCAGCCGTTGCCGGGTGATCGGCTGCCGGCCGGTCGGGCCGATGCCGGCCCGGTCCACGGCGAGGCTGCTGCCGGACTGGCCGGCGACCACGGCCACGGTGAAGACCGCCACGCCCAACGTGCCGATGGTGAGCCCCTGCGAGGCCACCAGGAAAGCGCCGCACATGCCGCCCAGGCACTGCCACGGCCGCAGCGCGCCGGCCGCGAGGGCACGCCGCAGCGTGACCAGCCCCCGTCGCCCGCCGGGGGTGGCGGGCACCAGCACGAGCAGCACCAGCAGGCCCAACCCGAACGAGACCACCGCGGCGGCGAAGCCGTCGGCCAGGCGTACGCCCAACTCGCCGTTGATGCGGGACTGCACCGCCACCGCGACCCCGGAGACCGACGCCAGCGCGACACCGGCGGTCCGACGGGTCGCGGAGAGGGTCTGCGGTGTCGCGGTGCCGGTGGTGGTCACTCCTGCTCGGCCAGCGGTCGACCGTCGAAGTCGATGGCGGAGTAGAGCGCCAGCTTCTCCAGCCGGTGGTACGAGTCGATCACCCGGATGGTGCCGCTCTTCGAGCGCATCACGATCGACTGGGTGTACGCGCCGCCGGCCCGGTACCGCACCCCGCGCAGCAGGTCCCCGGACGTGACCCCGGTCGCCACGAAGAAGCAGTTGTCCCCGGTGACCAGATCGTCGGTGCTGAGCACCCGGTCCAGGTCGTGCCCGGCGGCGAGCGCCTTCTCCCGCTCCTCGTCGTCGCGCGGCCAGAGCTTGGCCTGCATCGCCCCGCCCATGCACTTCAACGCGCAGGCCGAGATGATGCCCTCCGGCGTGCCGCCGATGCCCATCAGCACGTCGACGTCCGACTCGCCCCGGGCCGCCGCGATGGAGCCGGCGATGTCGCCGTCGGAGATGAACCGGATGCCCGCCCCGGTCCGGCGGATCTGGGTGACCAGGTCGTCGTGGCGGCTGCGGTCCAGCACGCAGACCGTCACCTCGGACACGTCGGTGCCCTTGACCTTGGCGATCCGGCGCACGTTCTCGGCCACCCCGGCGTTGATGTCGATCACGTCGGCGTACGCGGGACCGACGGCGAGCTTCTCCATGTAGAAGACCGCGCTCGGGTCGAACATGGCACCCCGCTCGGAGACGGCGAGCACCGCGAGGGCGTTCGGCATGCCCTTGCTCATCAGGGTGGTGCCGTCGACCGGGTCGACCGCGACGTCCACCTCGGGGCCGGTGCCGTCGCCGACGTGTTCGCCGTTGAAGAGCATCGGGGCGTTGTCCTTCTCGCCCTCGCCGATCACCACGACGCCACGCATCTGAATGGAGTTGATCAGCTTGCGCATGGCGTCGACGGCGGCTCCGTCGCCGCCCTCCTTGTCGCCCCGGCCGACCCAGCGGCCGGCTGCCATCGCCGCGGCCTCGGTGACCCGGACCAGGTCGAGGGCCAGGTTACGGTCGAGATCCTGTGGGATCCGCGTCCTGGTGTTCGTCATGACGGCTGCTCCTCCTCGCGACGGTGCGGGGACGGCCGGCGGCGGAGCGGTCCCGCTGCCGGCTTTGTCGCTGATCCTCACACGATGGCCGACCGGGCGTCGGCGCGGGGCGGTGATGGGCCGGATACCGCCGGTCGGGCGGCTGCGAAGATGGCAGGGTGGAACCCGCACAGCCTGCCGACCGCGTACCCGCCGACCGCACGCCGCCCGGTGGCCAGCCGCCGGTCGACCAACCCGCCGGCGCCGAGCCCGCCGCGACCGGCCCGACGGCGCTGGCCACCGGCGAGCCGGCCCTTGTCGCCGGTGAGCCTGCCCCGGCTGCCGATGAGCCGGCCCTCGTCGCCGGTGAGCCGGCCCAGGCTGGCGGTGAGCCGGCGCCGGACCCGTCCGTGCAGCCTTCGGTGGCCCGGCCGGTGCCGGGTGACGCCGCCGGTGGGCCCGACGACGCCACCGGGACCGGTGAGCGGTCCGCGCCGCCGCCACGGGTGGCAGCGGCGGCGACCAAGGCCGAGCGGTCGCCCAAGGACATGGCGATCTCGCTGTTGGTGCTGCTGATCCCGATCGCGCTGCTGCTGGCGTTCTACCGGGGTTTCCTCGGCGGCGATCAGGCCACCACTGTCGATCCGGCCCCGGCGATCGAGCAGGCACGGTCGGCGAACATTTTCCCGGTGAGCGAGCCGCAGGGGCTCGGCTCCGGCTGGCGTACGGTCAGCGCCCGCTACCAGACCGTCGAGGGCGGCGCGAACCTGCGGATCGGCTACCTCACGCCGGAGGGGCGGGGTGTCCAGCTGCTACAGAGCAACGTGCCCGCGGAGCAGCTGCTCCCCGCCGAGCTGACCGACCAGAGCCAGCCACAGGGCCCGACGGAGCTGGCCGGGCGCACCTGGCAGCGCTACACGGCCCGGGGGAACCAGCAGGCGCTGGTGCTGCTGGAACCGACCCGCACGGTGCTCGTCGTCGGTGACGCCCGGGACAACGAGCTGCGCGACCTCGCCGGCGCGTTGCGCTGACAGTCCGACATCGATACGCCCCCCGCATCGCTGGTGGGCGTATCCGTTAGGCTCCCTCGGCTCGGTCCGGTCCGCACGCTGCGGCCGGGCCATGTCCATCTCTGTGAAGTGAGACCTCAGTGAACATTCGACGGTGGAGCTTCGGCTTCCTCGCCGCAACCCTGCTCGTCCCCGGCCTGGCCGCGTGCAAGTCCGACGCTGCCGAGCCGGCAGCTGCGCCCAGCCCGTCCGCCCCGGCCGTACCGGCCGACCCGAAGGAGGCGCTGCTCGCCTCCACGAAGGAGGCGGCCAAGGGCGACTTCACCTTCACCCTGACCGGCGCCGACCTGACCGGCGGCGGCCTGGTGCACAAGCCCAGCAACAGCGCGCAGCTGACCATGAAGCTGGGTGACGCCTCCCAGGACGTGTCGATGGAGATGGACCTCATCTACATCGACTCGGAGAGCTGGGTGAAGATGGACATCGGCGGTGCCATGGCCGCCATGGTGCCCGAGATGGCGAAGAACAAGGGCAAGTACCAGCACCTCGACAAGACCAAGGTCAAGGGCATCAAGGACCTCCAGCTCGACCCGGAGACGCTCGACCCGGTCGACAGCGAGACGCTGGTCAAGGGCGTGACTGACGTGCAGAAGACCGGCGAGGGCACCTACGCCGGCAAGATCGACATCAGCGCCTCCACCGAGTCGGTCGCCCTCGACGAGGACGTGGTCAAGGCGCTGGGCGCGCAGGCCAAGGCGCTGCCCTTCACGGCCAAGCTGGACCCGCAGGGCCGCCTCACCGAGCTGGTCATCTCGGTGCCGGCCGCTGGCGAGACCGCCGCGCACGACATCAAGATCGGGTACGCGGGCTACGGCACCGGCACCGGCGCGAAGAAGCCGCCGGCGGACCAGGTCATCGAGGCCTCGGCCGAGACGTACGAGCTGTTCAAGTAGGTCGGCACGACGGATCGGGGCGGCCCAGGGGCCGCCCCGATCCGGCTTTTCCGCACCGGTCACCGCGAACAACCGGACGTCAAGGGCGATTGTCGGACGCGTCGACAGGGAACAAAGAGGGAGTGATCCGGGCGAGCTGCTCGGCCCGGATCGCGCGGCGTGGCCGAAGGGCTGCCGCGTCGCCCGGTTTCCGGCGCCGACCAGGCCGTCGGGTGACCCCCTTGGGAGACACGTATGACTGTTCGACGACTCGGTGCCGGCCTGGTAGCCGCCGCCCTGTTCACGCCCGCCCTGGCCGCCTGCGCCGGCGGTACGACCGGCACCGCTGGATCGACCGCGTCCCCCACGGTGAGCGCGTCCGGCGTACCCAGCGCGTCCGCCGGTACGCCCGTGCCGGGCGACGCCAAGCAGGCGCTGCTGGACTCCACCAAGGAGATCAGCA
The DNA here is from genome assembly GCF_042872525.1 of Micromonospora sp. NPDC005254. NCBI lineage: Bacteria > Bacillati > Actinomycetota > Actinomycetes > Micromonosporales > Micromonosporaceae > Micromonospora > Micromonospora sp. NPDC005254. The sequence continues at coordinate 311,157 of NZ_JBIAKM010000002.1, forward strand.
ACGGCAACTTCCGGTTCACCCTCTCCGGCGCCGGCTCGACCGCCGAGGGGCAGGTGCACCAGCCGAGTCAGAGTGCCGCGATGAAGTTCTCCATCGGCGGCCCCTCCTCCGACCTGGCGATGAAGCTCGACGTGATCCACGCCAAGCCGGACAGCTGGGTGAAGCTGGAGCTGACCGGCCCCACCGCCGACAGCCTGCCCGCCATCAAGCAGCTCAACCTCGGTAAGTACCAGCACCTCGACCAGGCCCGCATCAAGGGCAACAAGAACCTCGGCTTCGACTTCGAGAAGGTCGACCCGGCCGGCAGCGCGGTGCTGACCCAGGGCATCACCGAGGTCCGCAGCACCGGCACCGGCACGTACGCCGGCACCATCGACGTCACCAAGGCCGCCGAGGCGGGCTCGCTGAACGCCGCCACGATCGCCGCGCTGGGCACCCAGGCGAAGACGGTCCCGTTCACCGCGAAGGTCGACCCGCAGGGCCGGCTCAGCGAGCTGGTGCTGCAGCTCCCGGCCGCTGGGCAGACCGCCGCCCAGGAGATCAAGATGACGTACTCCGACTACGGTTCCGCCACCGCCGCGCAGAAGCCGCCGGCGGACCAGGTCGTCGAGGCGCCGGCCGAGCTCTACAGCCTGTTCAACTGACCGTCGTACGCCGGTGGGGTGGCTCCGGCCGCCCCACCGGCGGTTCCGGCCACCCCGTCCGCGGTCAGGACGCGGGGTCCTGCCGGGCAGCGTCGATCCGCGCCCGAGCGCCGTCCAACCAGCGCTGGCAGATCACCGCCAGTGCCTCGCCGCGCTCCCAGAGCGCCAGCGACTCCTCCAGGGATGTGCCGCCGGCCTCCAGCCGCTCCACCACCGAGGCGAGTTCGCCGCGGGCCTGCTCGTAGCTGAGCCGCTCATCCGGCCCGGCCTTCGTGTCGTCAGTCATCGCGTCCATCTCAGCACACCCCCGACCGGGTCACCGCGTCGCCACGTCGCCGTCGACCGTCGCGGCCAGCTCACCGTCGGCGAGGCGGACCCGCAGCGGGTCGCCCTTGCCGACCTCGGCCGCCGCCCGTACGACGTGCCCGTCGGCGCGTTGCACGATCGCGTACCCCCGGTCCAGGGTGGCGGCGGGGGAGAGGGCGCGCAGCCGGGCCAGGGTGTGCCGCAGATCGTCGTCGGCGCCGGCGAGCCGGTGGTCCAGGCAACGGCCGGCGCGCTGACGCAGCCCGGCCAGCTCCGTCGCGCGGTGCTCCACCATCACCTGGGGCCGGGCCAGCACCGGCCGGGACCGCAGGCCGTCGAGGCGGTGGGACTCCCGGTCGACCAGGTTGCGGACCGCCCGCTCGAGTCGGTGCCGGGCCTGACCGATGAGGCGTACCTCCTCGGTGAGGTCGGGGACCACCCGCTTGGCCGCGTCGGTCGGGGTGGAGGCCCGCAGGTCGGCGACGTAGTCGACGAGCGGCGCGTCCGTCTCGTGGCCGATCGCGCTGACCACCGGCGTACGGCAGCCGAACACGGCCCGGCAGAGCGCCTCGTCGGAGAAGGGGAGCAGGTCCTCGATGCCGCCACCGCCCCGGGCGATGATGATCACGTCGATGCTCGGGTCGGCGTCCAGCACCTTGAGCGCGTCGACGATCTGCGGCACGGCGGACGGGCCCTGCACGGCCACGTTGACCGTCCGGAACTCCACGGCCGGCCAGCGCCGCCGGGCATTGGTCAGCACGTCCCGCTCGGCGGCCGACGCGCGGCCGGTGATCAGTCCGATCCGGCCGGGCAGGAACGGCAGCCGGCGCTTGCGCGCCCGGTCGAACAGCCCCTCGGCGGCGAGCAGCTTCTTGAGCTTCTCCAGCCGGGCCAGCAGCTCACCGAGCCCCACCTGCCGGATCTCGTCGGCCCGCAGGCTCAGCGTGCCCCGGGCGGCGTAGAACTCCGGCTTGGCGTGCAGCACCACGCGGGCACCCTCGCGCAGCTCCGGAGCGCCGGCGTCCAGCACGTCGCGGTTGGTGGTGACGGTCAGGCTCAGGTCGGCCGACGGGTCACGCAGGGTGAGGAAGACAGTCGTGGCCCCGGGACGGCGGCTGATCTGCGCCACCTGCCCGTCCACCCACACCCAGCCGAGCTTGGCGATCCACGCCCCGACCTTCTGCGAGACGACCCGAACCGGCCAAGGCTCCTCCGCGCTGCTCCGCGCAGCGTCCCCACCAACCCCACTCACCCGCCCACCCTACGACCACCCCCGCTGCATCCCGTTGATCATGAAGTTATTGCGCTGGGTGGCGGCGTGTCGTGGCAATAACTTCATGATCAACGGGATGCAGCGGGGGGTTGTGGGCCGTGGTGGGTTGTCGGCGGGCACGTACGATGGGGGGGTGACTGATCTCCGGACCGGCAAGCGCGTGCTCCTGGCCAAGCCCCGCGGCTACTGCGCGGGTGTTGATCGCGCCGTGCAGACCGTCGAGGAGGCGCTGAAGCTCTACGGCGCCCCGATCTACGTGCGCAAGCAGATCGTCCACAACAAGCACGTCGTGCAGACGCTGGAGGCCCAGGGCGCGATCTTCGTGGAGGAGAACGAGGAGGTGCCCGAGGGCGCCACAGTCATCTTCTCGGCGCACGGAGTGGCGCCCGAGGTCTACGAGCAGGCCCGGGAGCGCTCGCTGAAGGCCATCGACGCGACCTGCCCGCTGGTCACCAAGGTGCACCAGGAGGCGAAGCGCTTCGCCGCCGAGGACTACGACATTCTGCTGATCGGCCACGAGGGGCACGAGGAGGTCATCGGCACCGCCGGTGAGGCTCCCGCGCACATCCAGCTCGTGGACGGCCCGGACGGCGTCGACAAGGTCACCGTTCGCGACCCGGAGAAGGTCGTCTGGCTCTCCCAGACCACGCTCTCGGTGGACGAGACGCTGGAGACGGTCGCCCGGCTCAAGTCCCGGCTGCCGCTGCTCCAGTCCCCGCCCAGCGACGACATCTGCTACGCCACGTCCAACCGGCAGCACGTCGTCAAGGAGATCGCCCCCGAGTGCGACGTGGTGATCGTCGTCGGCTCGACGAACTCCTCCAACTCGGTCCGGCTGGTCGAGGTCGCCCTGGACGCTGGCGCCCGCGCCGGTCACCTGGTCGACTTCGCCCACGAGATCGACGACGCCTGGCTGACCGACGCCCGCACGGTCGGGGTGTCCTCCGGCGCGAGCGTCCCGGAGGACCTGGTCAACGACGTGCTGGCGCATCTGGCCGCACGCGGGTTCGCCGACGTCGAGGAGATCACCACCGCCAACGAGCGGCTGACCTTCTCGCTTCCGCAGGAGCTGAAGCGGGACATGAAGGCCGCCGCGACCCGCGGCTGAGCACGTTCGGGTGCCGGATCACGGCGGGCAGGCCGTGCCGCCGGTGGTCCAGCGCGCGGATCACTGTGGGAACGCCGCGTCGTCCCGGTGCGTCGAAGGCGGCATGAGGACCTTTCGGCTCGTCGTCCCCGCCCTGGTCGTCTGCGCGGCGCTGAGCGCCTGCGGGGGGACGGACGGCTCCACCACCCCCGGAGCGCCGTCGGCAACGGTTGGGCAACCCACCCCCGCGTCACCCAGCAGCCCCGCCCCGGCGATCACGCCCTCCCCGCCGCTCAAGTCGCCGGGCGGGCCCAGCGTCCCGCCACCGGTCGGCGCCACCGAACTCACCGGCACGATCACCGCCGGGGTCGAGCCGAACTGCCTGCTGCTCGACGGCTACCTGCTGGTGGGCGGCCCGCGGGACGTGCTGGCTGCCGGCACCCGGGTCACCGTCACCGGCCGGGTGGAGAAGGGCACGATGACCACCTGCCAGCAGGGCACGCCCTTCGTCGTCGAGAGCGCCAACCGCCGCTAGCGACCTCGGCGCCCACTCAGCGGTCAGCGGTCGGCGTCGTCCAGCAGCTCCGGCGCCTGCGGCTGGCGGGGGGTCAGCTCGACCTGGGCGGGGGCCGCCAGCTCGTCGTCCGAGACGCCCAGCTCGGCGAGCTTGCGGGCGCTGACCAGCACCCGCGCCTCCAGCGAGCCGACCGCCCGGTTGTACGCGGTCACCGCGCCGGCCAGCGACGAGCCGAGCTTGCCCACGTGGTCACCGAGGGTGGAGAGCCGGCCGTACAGCTCCCGGGCGAGGGTGTGCACCGCCACCGCGTTGCGAGCCAGGGCCTCCTGCCGCCACGAGTAGGCCACCGTGCGGAGCAGGGCGACCAGGGTGGCCGGCGTGGCCAGCACCACGTTGCGGGCGAACGCGTGCTCCAACAGCGTCGGGTCGCGTTGGAGCGCGACGTCGAGGAACGGGTCGGCGGGCACGAACAGGACCACGAACTCGGGCGAGCTGTCGAACGCCGTCCAGTACGACTTGGCGGCTAGGGCGTCGACGTGCCCCCGCAGGTGTCGGGCGTGCGCGTCGAGGTGGGTGTCCCGGCCGCGCTCGTCGCGGGCCTCCATCGCGGTGAGGTACGCGTCGAACGGCGCCTTCGCGTCCACCACCACCGACCGGCCGCCGTGCAGGCGGACCACCAGATCCGGGCGGACGACCTGGTCGTCGGTGGCGGCGGTGACCTGCTCGGAGAAGTCGCAGTGCTCCAGCATGCCGGCCGCCTCGACGATCCGGCGCAGTTGGTGCTCGCCCCAGCGGCCCCGCACCTGCGGCGCGCGCAGCGCGGCGACCAGCTGCTTGGTCTCGGTGCGCAGCTCCCCGGAGACCGCGTTCATCGAGCGGACCTGCTCGCGCAGCTCGGCGTAGGCGTCGACCCGGTCGTGCTCCAGCTCGGCGACCCGCTGCTCGTAGCGGCGCAGGCTGTCGTGCAGCGGCGCCACGGCACGGGCCACCGCCTCCTGCGACTGCGCGGTGGCCTCGTAGCTCAACGCCCGCATGGACTGCTCCAGCCGCCCCTCGCCCTCGCGGGTCGCCGTCAGGGTGGCATCCAGCCTGGCGATGTCGGCCGCTGACCGGGACCGGGCCGCGAGCCAGCCCACCGCCCCGCCGGCACCGAGGCACACGATCACCACCAGCAGCGTCGAGACGTCCATCACCGGAGCTTGCCAGACGGGTACGACGTGACACCCGGGGGTACGTTCGATGACATGGAACTTGTGCTGTGCCTCGCGATCGTGCTGGTCGGCGCGCTCGGTGCCGCGGCGCTCATCCGCGCTCAGGGCACCGCCCGTCGGCGTACGGAGCTGGGCGACGCCCGCGCCGAGGCGCACCGCTGGTACGAGCGCCTCGGTGGTCAGCTGTTGACCCTCCAGGGCGACGAGCCGGCGGTCCGTCAGGCGTTGGCCGACGCCGGTGAGCGGTACAACGCGGCGGGTTCGCAGTTGGAGCAGGCGCGTACGCCGCACCAGTTCGCGCTCGCCCGGGAGACCGCGCTGGAGGGACTGGCGTACATCCGGGCGGCGCGGACCGCGCTGGGGATCGACCCCGGCCCCGAGGTGCCGGCGCTGGCCGCCGCGCGGGGCGTCGGGCAGCTCACCAAGGAGCGCGAGGTCGATGTGCAGGGGCAGACCTTCCGGGCCGGCCCGCAGCCCGGTCGGCAGACGCCCTACTACTACCCCGGTGGCCGCTACCAGGGTCGGCCGGTGCCGGCGGGCTGGTATTCGACGCCGTGGTGGAAGACCGCGTTGGGCGCGGGGGCCGGTGTGCTCGGCGGCATGTTGATCGCCGACGCGCTGTTCTCGCCGGCCTTCGCCGACCCGGGATACGGGTACGACGAGGGCTACCAGGAGGGCTTCGGCGACGGCGCCGACTACGCCGACGGCCAGGGCGGCGACGCCGGCGACCAGGGCGGCGACGCCGGCGACCAGGGCGGCGACTACGGCGACCAGGGCGGCGACTACGGCGACCAGGGCGGCGACTTCGGTGGCGCCGACCAGGCGGGCGACTTCGGCGGCGGTGACTATGCCGCCGGCGACCTCGGTGGCGGAGGTTTCGGCGGCGGTGACTTCGGCGGCGGTGACTTCGGTGGTGGCGACTTCGGCGGCGGCGACTTCGGCGGCGGCGACTGGTGAGCGCCGAGGGCGCTGACTGAGAGCGGTGACTGGTGAGCGGCGGGCCGCTGACCTCTGAACCCGCTGGCTGACATGCGCAACGGGCCCCGGTCGTGGCGACCGGGGCCCGTTGCCGTGCTGCCTGATCAGCCGGTGTTGCGCATGCCGGCGGCGATGCCGTTCACCGTGGTGAGCAGCGCCCGCTCCAGGGCCGTGCCGTCGCTCGGGGCGCGTCGGCCACCCGGGGCGGTGGCCACCGCACGGCCGGCCGCGCCGGATTCCCGGTACTGCCGCAGCAGCGCCACCTGAAGGTGGTGCAGCGGCTCCAGGTAGGTGTCCCGGACGGCCAGGGTGCGCTGGAGCACCGGCGAGTTCTCCAGCAGGGCGGGGGAGGCGGTCACCGCCAGCACCTCGCGCTTGGTCAGCTCGTACTCCCGCTCGATCTGCTCGAAGATCGGGTGCAGCTTCTTCGGCACGAGGGTCTCGACGTACCGGCGGGCGATGCTGAGGTCGGTCTTGGTCAGCATCATCTCGACGTTCGACAGGAACGTGCGGAAGAAGTGCCAGTTACGGTGCATCTCGGCGAGCACGTCCGCCAGACCGGCCTCCCGGGCGGCGGCCAGGCCGGAGCCGACGCCGAACCAGCCCGGCACGATCTGCCGGGTCTGCGTCCAGCCGAACACCCACGGGATGGCCCGCAGCCCGGACAGCCCGGCGCCGGTGTTGGGGCGCTTCGCCGGCCGGGAGCCGATGTTCAGCGCGCCGAGCAGCTCGGTGGGGGTGGACGCCCAGAAGTACGCCGGCAGGTCCGGGTCCTCGACGAGCGACCGGTACGACCGGAACGCCGACTCGGAGACCACGTCCATGGTCGCGTCCCAGCGTTCCAGCATCTCGGCCGGCTGCCGGGGCGCGGTGTGCAGGAGCGTCGCCTGGAGCACCGCGGCGAGGGTCAGCTCCAGGTTCTCCCGCGCCAGCGAGGGCAGGGTGTACTTGTCGGAGATCACCTCGCCCTGCTCGGTCACCTTGATCGCGCCGTCAAGCGTGCCGTACGGCTGCGCCAGGATCGCCTCGTGCGTCGGGCCGCCACCGCGTCCGACCGTGCCGCCGCGACCGTGGAACAGCCGCAGGCGTACGCCGTGCCGGGCGGCCACGTCGCGCAGCGCGCGCTGGGCCCGGTGGATCGACCACTGGCTGGTGGTGATCCCGGCCTCCTTGTTGGAGTCGGAGTAGCCGAGCATGACCTCCTGCACGTCGCCCCGGGCCGCGACGAGCGCCCGGTACGCGGGCAGCGACAGCAGCTCGTCGAGGATCTCGCCGCCGGCGTTCAGCTCGCCCGGGGTCTCCAGCAGCGGCACGAAACCGATCCGGGCCCGGCCGCTGTGCACGTCGACCAGCCCGGCCTCGCGGGCGAGCACCACGGCGGCGAGCACGTCGTCCACGCCGAGGGTCATCGAGATGATGTACGACTCGATCACCTCGGTGCCGAACCGGTCCTGCGCCTCGCGGATCGTGCTGAACACATCGAACGTCTTGCGGGCCGGCTCGGTCAGCGGGGTGTCCAGGGTGGACAGCGGCCGGCGGCCGGTCAGCTCGTCGGCGAGCAGCTTGGTGCGCTCCAACCGGCTCAACGCCGGGTAGTCGGACACCTCGCCGACGGCCTCGTACAGCTGGGCGAGCACCGCGTGGTGCGCCTCGGCGTGCTCCCGGACGTCCATGGTCGCGAGGTGCAGGCCGAACGCGGAGACCGTCCGGATGGTGGAGGCCAGCCGGCCGACGGCGGTGAGCTGCCCGGAGTTGCGGGCCAGCGAGGCGCGCAGCAGGTCCAGGTCGGCGATCAGCTCGGCGGAGCCGCGGTAGTCGCGGCCCGGGACGTGGGCGGTGCCCTGGCGGAGCCGCTGCCGGGTGTTGGCCAGCTTCGCCTTCACGCAGCGTGCCTTGAGCCGGTACGGCTCCTCGGCGTTGACCCGACGGAACCGGGGGGCCACCTCGGGCAGCGCGTCGAGGTCGGCGGCGAGGCTGGCGGAGAGGTCAAGCGACACCCCACGCAGTCGGCGGGACACCGACACCTCGTTGATCAGGTGGTCCATCGCCTTCTCGGTGGCCGCGATGCCGTGCTCGTGCTGAATGGTCAGCACCTCGCGGGTGACCGCCGGGGTGACGAACGGGTTGCCGTCCCGGTCGCCGCCGATCCAGGTGCCGAAGCTCAGCGGGCGGGCCGTCGGCGACGTCTCCACGCCGAGGGTGCGCAGCGTGTCAGCCAGGTCGTCGAGCACCTGCGGGGCGGCCTCGGCGTACAGGTCGCGCAGGTAGTAGATGGCGTTGCGGGCCTCGTCGGTCGGGTCGGGCCGGTCGAGCCGCAGCTCGTCGGTCTGCCACATCAGGTCCAGCAACTCGGCCAGCCGGCGGTTGGCCGGGCCCTCGTCGCTGGCGCCGTAGAGGATCGCGTTGGCGGTCTCGGTGTCCAGCTCGTCGGCGATGGCCCGCAGCTTGGACAGGATCGAGCGGCGGGCCGCCTCGGTCGGGTGGGCGGTGAAGACCGGCCGGACCGCCAGCCGGCGGGCCGCGGCGGCGATCTCCTCGGCCGGCACCCCCCGCTCGGCGATCATCTTCGCCGCCTGGTCCAGCCAACCGCCCTGCACGGCGCGGCGGCGACGCAGGTCCCGAGCGCGGTGCACCTGTTCGGTGATGTTGGCCAGGTGGAAGTAGGTGGAGAAGGCGCGGGCCAGCTTGGTGCCGGTGGTCACGTCGAGCCCGCCGAGCCGCTGGGCGGCGGCCGGGACGTCGGAGCGGACCTGGGCGCGGATCTCCTCGACGAGGTCGAGCAGCGGGCGGCCCTCCTGGCGGGCCAGGGTCTGGCCGAGGAGGGTGCCGAGTCGGCGGATGTCAGCGCGCAGCGCGGCGTCCGGGCCGTCGTGGTCGTGCTGGTCGGTCACGATGCGCTCCTTACGTGAGTACGAAGGACAGCGCTGTCCGACTCCCTGGATGGTATCCGCGTCGGGCCGGCTGGCAGGAGGGGCTCTCCGCATGCCGTGCCGTGACACGGAACACCTCGGAGATCACTTCAGGGCCTTGCGCGGTCGGTCGCCCGGCGGCCCCGCACCCGGGTTGCGCCGAGCAGGGCGGCCAGCCCGAGCACCGCCCAGAGCACCAGACCGGTCACCGGCCAGCCGATCGAGCGCCGGTCGAAGTACACGGCCGACTTGATCAGGTCGGTGGCCAGGCCGGGCACGTTCCACCGGTGCATCCCGCGCAGCCAGGTGGGCAGGAACTCGGGGGCGTAGATGCCACCGGAGCCCGGATTGCCGAGCACCACCAGCAACAGGATGACCAGCCCGGTGCCGAGCACGCCCAGCCAGCCCTGGACCGCGGCGGCGACCATCGCGGCGGCGAAGGCGGCCAGCATGCCGACACCGGCGACGGCCGGCAGGTCGTGGTGCCAGACGTCCAGCACCGGGCCGACGATCACCGCCCCGACGATGCCGAGCGCCACGCTGTAGACGGCGAGCGCCCCGATGCGCAGTCCGGCGCGGCGCAGGGTGCGCGGGGCGGTGCCGGCGGAGATGCCGAGCACGGTCGAGGCCAGGTATCCGCCGAGGACGTACCCGATGGCCAGGTAGAAGGGGACCAGGCCGCGGGGGTCGGTGCCGGCGACCGGCACCTCGTCGGTCACCCGCAACGGCAGTCCGGCCTGTTGGGCGGCGCTGGTGAGCACCTGGATGACCAGGTCGGTGGCGGACGGCGCGCTGGCGCTGGCGGTGGTCAGGACGAGCCCGCCGTCGGGGGCGGAGCTGAGCACTGCGTACACCTCGCGGCCGGTCAGGCCGTCGTCGGCGGCGCCCGGGTCGGCGTACTCGATGGCTTTGATCTTGTCGGTCCGGTCGCGGACGGCGGCCAGGACCGTGCGCGCGGGCTGGTCGCTCGTCGCCACCCCGACCGGCACGTCCCGGGGGTGCGGCTGGTGCAGGGCGCCGACGTACGCGGCGATGAAGGCGGCGGCCAGCGCGAGGGTGCCGAGCAGCAGGCCTGCGGTGCGGGGGAGCCAGTCGCGTACCCGGACCTCCGGCGCCTCGTCCACCACGTCAGCCTAGGGCGACATTCAACCTGTTTGCGGCATTTCCCGGCGAGCGGCGAAGGTGAGCAATTTTCTTCAAGACCGTCCGGGGTGCCTCTCGCAAGGATGGTCCCCGTTGGTCCGGAAGCCACCCGTCCGGGGTGGCCGGATCGGGGCACGCGGGCCTATTCGGGGAGGTCCGACGCCTGGGCCGGACCTGTCGCGGGCCGCTTCGTGCGCGCCTGAAGGAGCGCCCCAGGACGATCTTGTGCCGGTCCTCCGCGACCGTCTCCGTCCAGCCGTGGTTCTCCACGATGCAGCGCACCTGGTAGATCAGCATTCCGTCCGGATGCCCCAGCACCCGCCACCGGGCGGGCGTTGTGTGGCGACGCGGATCACTGCCGACTCCCTCAGCGGGCATCGTCCCCCCTTGGCACGGCGACCTCGTCACTACCCGGCTCGATTCTGGTCACTCGCCAACCCCTGGTCCACCCCGAGCGGCGGATCGCTCCGACCCGGCTCTGCGGGTTCGTCCGGCCGGTGCCGGCCGACCTGGGCCGGTTCGGTCGCCAGGCTCGTCGGCCGGGGTCCGCGGGTCGGAGAGTTGGCGTGGATCAGGGATTGACGACGGCGAAGGCGCGGACCGGGAAGGTGCCCATGCCGGCCACCATCGGTGGGGCCGCGGTGAAGCGGAACCCGCTCGGCGGCAGCGCCCCGAGGCCGGTCAGGTGCTCCACGATCGGGACCCCGGCGGCGAGCAGAATGCTGTGCGCGGGGCGTACGCCTCCGGCCGCGGGGCTCATGTCGTCGATGTTGATCGAGTCGATGCCGACCAGGGCCGCGCCGGCGTCGACCAGCGACTGGGCGGCGTCCCCGGTCAGGTACGGCGCCTCCGGCCCGCCGTACCGCTCGGTGCCGAAATGCGCATCCCACCCGGTGTGCAGCAGCACCGCGCGCCCGGCCACCTCGTACGGGGCCAGCATCAGCCGGTCCACGGCTCGGGTGCCGGCCGGTACGCGGACCAGCACCCCGGGCAGGTCGGCGAGGCGGTCCAGCGACACCCCGGTCAGGTCGTCGCCGCCTGACCAGCGGTGGGCGGGAGTGTCCACGTACGTGCCGGTGTTGGCGATCATGTCGATCCGGGCCACGTGGAACTCGGTGCCCGGCGCGTACCGCTCGCGGGATGCCGCGAAGGTCAACCAGTCGGTGAGCCGCGGAGCGGGCCACCCCGGCAGGGTGGTCATCCCGTCGCGGATCACGTGGCTCAGCTCGACCAGCCGGCGATCGGTGCCGGAGGCGTCGACGCCCCGGCCGCCCTTGTGCGGCTCCTCGATGATCGTCTTCGCGCTGATCCGGACCTCGGCGACCATCAGCAGCCCGAGGTGCCGGACGAACAACGCCGCCAGATCGTCGTCGGTGATCTCCCGACCCGGAATGTCCAGCCGGAAGCCCTCGGTGCGCAGCCCGCCGCCGTTGGCGAAGCTCACCTCCGCGTCGAACTGTGCGCGCCACTGCTCACCCATCCCGAAACCCGACCACGCCTGCCGGCGGCGGTCAAGATCTTTCCCGTTTCCGACCGCCTCGGGGCCCGGTCAGCGCTCGCCCGCCGCCCTCTGCGGCAAGATCCGCACAACATCAGGGAAGTTGCTGCCTCCCACGCCCCGGAAGCAACTTCCGGGAAGTTGCGTGGATCTTGGGACGAGGGGTGGCCTGCGCGGGAGCGGACCCGGGCCGGGGTGCGGACCCGGGCCGGGGGTGCGCGGCGCGGGGCGACGCGACCTGGGCGGAAGGGGGTGGCTGTCGGTCGACGGGGATAGGCTTGTTGGCGTGCACCCCCCGTCCGGCTGGACGAGGGGCCGCCGTGGTGTGCGCCGACTCCCCTGGAAGGATTCCCTTGCTCACCGGTCTGTTCTCCGCCGCCCTGGCCGACCCCGGGCTGACCCGGGCGCGTGACCTGGCGCGCTCCGGTGCCGCCCAGGTCGACGGCCTCGACATCACCGCTCCGGCGGCGCTGCGCCCGTTCGCGGTGGCCGCCGTCGCGGCCGACCCCGACGGCGCCGGTGGCGGGGCCGGGCGACCCGTGCTTGCGGTGACCGCCACCACCCGGGAGGCCGACGACCTGGCCGCCGCGCTGGGTGCGCTGCTGCCGCCGGAGCAGGTGGTGGTCTTCCCCTCCTGGGAGACGCTGCCGCACGAGCGGCTCTCTCCCCGCTCCGACACGGTGGGCCGCCGGCTGGCCGTGCTGCGCCGCCTCGCGCACCCCGAGTCGACCGACGCGCACGGCGGCACCGGGCCGCTGCGGGTGGTCGTGGCACCCGTCCGTTCACTGCTGCAACCGCAGCTCAAGGGGCTCGGTGACCTGGAGCCGGTGCAGCTCGCCGCTGGCGAGGAGGCGGACCTGGAGGAGGTCGCCCGCCGGCTGACCGACATGGCGTACGCCCGCGTCGACCTGGTCACCAAGCGCGGCGAGTTCGCGGTGCGCGGCGGCATCCTGGACGTCTTCCCGCCCACCGACGAGCACCCGTCCCGGGTCGAGTTCTGGGGCGACGAGGTGGAGGAGATCCGCACCTTCGCCGTCGCCGACCAGCGGACCATCGAGCAGGTTCCGCTGCTCTGGGCGCCGCCCTGCCGCGAGTTGCTGCTCACCCCGGCGGTCCGCGAGCGGGCCGCCGCGCTGGCCGAGCAGCACCCGGAGCTGGCCGAGATCCTGGACAAGCTGGCCGAGGGCATCCCGGTGGAGGGGATGGAGTCGCTGGCGCCGGTGCTGGTCGGCCCCGACTCGCTGGAGCTGCTGCTGGACGCCATGCCGGCCGGCACCCACGTCCTGCTGTGCGACCCGGAGCGCATCCGCACGAGGGCGCACGACCTGGTGCGTACCTCGGAGGAGTTCTTGCAGGCCAGCTGGGCCGCCGCCGCAGTCGGTGGCCAGGCCCCGGTGGACGTCGGCGCCGCCGCCTTCCGCACCCTGAGCGAGGTCCGCGCCACCGCCGCCGACCTCGGCCAGCCGTGGTGGACGCTGTCCCCGTTCGGTCTGGGTGAAGCCGAGACGGCGCAGGCGCGCCAGCCCTGGGAGGACGCGCCCGAGCAGGCCGTGGTCACCCCGGACGACGCCATCGCGGTGACCCTCGCCGCGCAGCCGGCCCCGCTCTACCACGGCGAGACCGCGCGGGTGGTCGACGACCTCAAGCGCTGGGCCGGCGAGGGCTGGTCGATCGCGCTGGTCTTCGAGGGGCACGGCCCCGCCCAGCGGGCGGTGGAGGTGCTGCGCGACGCCGGGCTGGGCGCCCGGCTGACCGAGGAGGTGCCGACCGCGCCCGCCCCCGGTGAGCTGGTCGTCTCCTGCGGCGCGCTGGGCAGTGGGTTCGTCGACGAGGCGTCCCGTTTCGTGCTGCTCACCGGCAACGACGTCACCGGCGGTCGGGGCACCTCGACGCGCGACATGCGCAAGATGCCGAGCCGCCGGCGCAACACCATCGACCCGCTGGAGCTCAAGGCCGGCGACTTCGTGGTGCACGAGCAGCACGGCATCGGCCGGTACGTCGAGCTGGTGCAGCGCACCGTCAACGGCGCCAGCCGGGAATACCTGGTCATCGAGTACGCGGCCAGCAAGCGTGGCCAGCCCGGCGACCGGCTGTTCGTCCCGACCGACCAGCTCGACCAGCTCTCCCGCTACGTGGGCGGCGAGCAGCCGACGCTGCACAAGATGGGCGGCTCGGACTGGCAGAAGTCCAAGGCGCGGGCTCGCAAGGCGGTCCGGGAGATCGCCGCGCAGCTCATCCAGCTGTACGCCGCCCGCAAGGCGTCCAAGGGCCACTCGTTCGGCCCGGACACCCCGTGGCAGCGGGAGTTGGAGGACGCGTTCCCGTGGCAGGAGACGCCGGACCAGCTCGCCGCTATCGACGAGGTCAAGCGGGACATGGAACAGACCGTCCCGATGGACCGGCTGATCTGCGGCGACGTCGGCTACGGCAAGACCGAGATCGCGGTCCGGGCGGCGTTCAAGGCCGTGCAGGACGGCAAGCAGGTGGCGGTGCTGGTGCCGACGACGCTGCTGGTGCAGCAGCACTACAACACGTTCGCCGAGCGGATGAGCCAGTTCCCGGTGCAGATCCGGCAGCTGTCGCGGTTCCAGACCCCGAAGGAGACCGAGCGGACGCTGGAGATGGTCGCCGACGGCACCGTCGACATCGTCATCGGCACCCACCGGCTGCTCCAGACCGCGACCCGGTTCAAGCAGCTCGGTCTGGTGATCGTCGACGAGGAGCAGCGGTTCGGCGTCGAGCACAAGGAGCACCTCAAGACGCTGCGGGCCTCGGTCGACGTGCTGAGCATGTCGGCCACCCCGATCCCGCGCACCCTGGAGATGGCGATCACCGGCATCCGGGAGATGTCCACCATCGCCACCCCGCCGGAGGAGCGGCACCCGGTGCTCACCTTCGTCGGCGCGCAGGACGACCGGCAGGTCGCCGCGTCCATCCACCGTGAGCTGCTTCGCGACGGGCAGGTCTTCTACCTGCACAACCGGGTCGAGTCGATCGACCGGGCGGCACGGCGGCTGCGGGAACTGGTCCCCGAGGCGCGGGTCGCGGTGGCGCACGGCCAGATGGGCGAGGAAGCCCTGGAGAAGGTCATGGTCGGCTTCTGGGAGAAGGAGTTCGACGTCCTGGTCTGCACCACGATCGTCGAGTCGGGCATCGACATCCCGAACGCCAACACCCTGATCGTGGAGCGGGCCGACCTGCTCGGTCTGGCCCAGCTGCACCAGATCCGCGGCCGGGTCGGCCGGGGTCGGGAGCGGGCGTACGCCTACTTCCTCTACCCGCCGGAGAAGCCGCTCACCGAGCACGCCCACGAGCGGCTGGCCACCATCGCGCAGCACACCGAGCTGGGCGCCGGCATGTACGTGGCCATGAAGGACCTGGAGATCCGGGGCGCCGGCAACCTGCTCGGCGGCGAGCAGTCGGGGCACATCGAGGGCGTCGGCTTCGACCTGTACGTGCGCATGGTCGGCGAGGCCGTCTCCGCGTTCAAGGGTGAGCGGCCGGAGGAGGAGGCCGACGTCAAGATCGACCTGCCGATCGACGCCCACCTGCCGCACGACTACGTGAGTGTGGAGCGGCTGCGCCTGGAGATGTACCGCAAGCTCGCCGAGGCACGCGACGAGGAGCGTCTGCGCGAGGTCGTCGCCGAGATGACCGACCGGTACGGCGAGCCGCCGGCCCCGGTGCAGAACCTGGTGGCGGTGGCCCGGTTCCGCCTGCTGGCCCGCCGGTACGGCCTGAGCGACGTGACCATGCAGGGCAAGCACATCCGGTTCGGGCCGCTGCCGCTGCCCGACTCGAAGCAGATGCGGCTCAAGCGCTACCACCCGGACGCCGTCTACAAGCAGGCCACCGACCAGGTCAGCGTGCCCCGACCGACCACCCGTCGGATCGGCGGCGAGCCGCTGCGTGACCAGGCGCTGCTCGAGTGGTGCGCGCAATTGCTCTCCGACGTGCTGGGCGCCCCCGCCCCGCTGGTCGCCGCGGCCGGGTGAGCACGGCGCTTCCGTCGTACCCCCAGGTGCGGGTGCGTCGGAGTCGCCGTGCCGAGCGCGCGGGTGGAGGTGGGGGGCGTCACAGCGCCCGGTGATGGCGTGAGAGAGTGACGGTCATGCGTGCTCGCCGTCTTGTCGCCGTCGCCACCGTGGCGGTCGGCATCGTCGCCCTCTCCGGTTGCCGTGCCGAGCCCGGTGTCGCCGCCTACGTCGGGGATCACCGCATCACCCAGGATGCGGTGACCGCCATGCTGGACGACCTGCGGGCGAAGAACCCGACGCCCCCGGCGAACGACCCGTCCGCCGCTGAACAGCCCCGGCTGCCCGGCCCGGCCGAGGTGACAAGCGTGCTGGTGCTGGGCGAGGTGTGCGGGCGGGTGTCCAAGGAGAAGAACTACCAGCCGCGGGCCCAGGTGTCGCCCGAGCAGGCCGCCCAGCAGTTCGGGCTCTCGCCCGACACCCGGTACGTGCGCTCGGTCGCCGAGCTCTACACCTGCCTGTCCGGGGTGCCGTCCGGCGAGGCGGTCGCCCCGACCGACAAGGAGCTGGCCGACGTGATCGCGGCGGGTCGCAAGGCCGCCAAGATTCCGGCAAACGTGAGCGACGAGGACGCCGCCCGTCAGCTCGACGGCGAGCAGTCGCGCGACCAGTTGCGCGCCGCGCTCGCGACCCGCAGGTCGCTGGTCGAGGCGGTCGAGAGCCACGACGTGACCGTCAACCCCCGGTACCGGCCGCTGGAGTTCCCGGTGCTGACCTTCGAGGGCAACGCTCCCGCGGTGAGCGTGCCGCTGGGCGAGGCGGGCTCCGGAACGGTCACCGACGTCTCCACCCCGGACGCCGTGCCGTCGAGCCCCAACCCGGCCGCCGAGGGCACGGCCAGCTGAGCATGACGGCACGGATCGTCCTGCTGGTCACCTCACCCCGGTTGCCGGCCGGCCTGCTGACCTCGGCCGCCTGGGACGCCGTACGCCAGCATCCGGTCCTGGCCGGCGCGGAGAGCGAGTTGACCACGGCCGTGCGTCAGGCGGGCGCCGAGGTGAGGATCGTGGACGGCCCGGCGACGCAGCCGCTGCTCGACACGGTCGCGGCGCACGGCACGGCGGTCTGGTTGGCCGGCCCGGCCGGCGACGAGGCCCTGGCCCGGGAGCTGGGTCTGCGGCTGGCCCGGGAGCCGGGGCTTGCCGAGATGGAGCTGATGTACGGCTCGTGGGACCCGCCGGGGGCCCGGCTGCTCGACGCGGTGGCCGTACTGGACCGGCTGGCCTCGCCGGGCGGCGACCCGTGGAAACGGGCGCAGACGCACCGCAGCCTCGCGGGCTACCTGCTGGAGGAGAGCTACGAGGCGTACGACGCGATGGTCGCGGACGACACCGACTCGTTACGTGAGGAGTTGGGCGACGTGCTGCTGCAGGTGGTCCTGCACGCCCGGCTCGCGGAGGAGCTGCCCGAGGGCGAGCGGTGGACCATCGACGACGTGGCGGGTGGCCTGGTCGACAAGATGATCCGGCGCAATCCGCACGTCTTCGCCGGCGCCGAGGCGGGCACGCTGGAGGAGATCACCGCCAACTGGGAGCGGATCAAGCGGGTCGAGAAGGCGCGCGATTCCGTCCTGGACGGTGTGGCGCTGAGCCAACCCGCCCTGGCCCTGGCCGCGCAGATCCTGGAACGCGCCACCCGCAACGGCATCGAGGTCCCACCTCCGCTGGCCGCCACGCAGGTGGACGCCGAAGCGAGACTGGGCGCGAGCCTGCTGGCAACCGTCGTCGCGGCCCGCGAGGCGGGTATCGACCCCGAAGCGGCCCTCCGCCGGGCCACCCTGGCCTACGCCCAAGCCGTCCGAGCCGCCGAAACCCAGCCCGCACCCCCACCCCCACCCGTCGACCCGCGGTGATCAAGAGGTTCGCGTCAGGATCCGGCTCGGATCTGACCCAAACCTCTTGATCACCGAGGTGGGCGCGGGGGGCTGGGTAGGGTGGGGCCGGTGGAGGAGTTTGGGGTACTCGCGGAGCGGGTTGTTGAGGCTCTGCTGGAGTCGCGGCCGGGGGTTGCCACCTCGGCGGGCGATCATCGGTTCGACGACCGGCTGCCGGATCTGTCCGCCGACGCGCTGGCCGCCGATCGGGTGATGCTCTCCGACGCGGCGAACGCGCTGTCCGAACTGGACCCCGACTCGCTGGACGTCGACGAGCAGGTGGATCACGCGCTGCTCACCTCCTTCGTGGACCGGGAGCTGTTCGAGCTCACCGAGATCCGGTCGCACGAGTGGGATCCGCTGCACCACAATCCCGGTCCGCTGCTGCACCCGCTGCTGGCCCGTCCGTACGCCCCGGCCGAGGTGCGGTTGACGCAGTTGGCCGGCCGGCTCGCCGCCGTACCGGATGCCCTCGCCACCGCCCGCGCGACGCTGCGGGACATGCCGCGGATCCACGCCGAGACGGCGGTCGGGCAGTTCACCGGCACGGCCGCGCTGATCCGCGACGAGCTGCCGCCGCTGATCGCCCAGGCGCCGGGCAGCCTCGACAAGGTCGAGCCGGCGGCCACCGCCGCGATCGCCGCGCTGGAGGAGTTCGTCGCCTGGCTGCGCGTCGGCCTGGCCGCCGACGCGGGCCCCGGCCGCGACCCGCGACTGGGCCGCCGCCGCTGGGAGGCGCGGCTCTGGCACACCCTCGACACCGAGCTGGGAGCCGCCGAGATTCAGCGCCGCGCCTGGGCCAACCTGGACCGGGTCACCGCGGAGATCCGTGCGGCGGCCGTCGAGCTGGTCGGCGGGCCGGCCGAGGACGCGACGGTACGCCGGGCGCTGGACGTGCTCGCCGCCGAGCACCCGGACGACTCGACAATCGTCGAGCTGGCCGGCGTGACCCTGGACGAGGCGACCGACTTCGTCCGCCTGCACGACCTGGTGACAGTGGTCGACGACCGGTGCGTGATCCAGGAGATGCCGGAGTTCGCCCGGGGGGTCGCGGTGGCCTACTGCGACGCGCCCGGCCCGCTGGAGACCGCCGCCCTGCCGACCTTCTACTGCATCGCGCCCACCCCGGCGGACTGGTCGGCGCTGCGCGTGGACTCCTTCTACCGCGAGTACAACGACCACATGGTCCGCAACCTCACCGTGCACGAGGCGATGCCCGGCCATTTCCTGCAGCTCGCCCACGCCCGGCGTCACGTCGGCGGCACGAGGGTGCGGGCGCTGGCCCGCTCCGGCCCGTTCGTCGAGGGATGGGCGGTGTACGCCGAGGAGCTGATGGCCGGGCTCGGCTTCGGTGGCCTGCCGGTGCGGTTGCAGCAGCTCAAGATGCAGCTCCGGATGACCATCAACGCGCTGCTCGACCAGTTGGTGCACGCCGAGGAGCTGCCCGAGGCCGAGGCGATGGCGCTCATGACCGGGCGCGGCTTCCAGGAGGAGGGCGAGGCGGCCGGCAAGTGGCGCCGGTCGCTGCTCACCTCGACGCAGCTCTCCACCTACTTCGTGGGGTACAGCGAGATGGCCGAGATCGCCGCAGCCCGCCCGGACGGGGTGTCGGTGCGCGACTGGCACGACGCGATGCTCGCCCAGGACTGCCCGCCCCCGCGCCACCTGCGCACCCTGCTGGGCATCTGACCCGGCTCGGTCGAGCCGGTCAGGAGCCGCCCGGCCGACGGTCCACCACGCCGGCTCCGGCGGGCGGGTCGAAGGCGTTCTTCTCCACCGTCTCGGAGTAACTGGTCAACGCCAGCTCCATCGGTTTGCCGTCGACCGCGCCGAGGAAGCTGCCGAGCACGCCCTCGGTGGTCACGCAGGCGCTGAAGTCGCCGTCCGAGCGCTGCACCTCGACGCACGCGGCGTGGTGCCCGGCGACTGTGGTGTCGCTCTGCTTGATCACCGCCTGCGGGTCGAGTGCGGCGGCGGTCAGCAGCCCGACCACCACCGGCGGGGTGACGAGACCCTGCCGGTTCGCCTCGGTGAAGAGCGCCACGGTGGGCTTGGTGCCCGGGGTGGGTGGCGCCACGAGCGTGCACGCCATCCGACCGCCGGTCGACGCGCAGCGGGTGACGGCGTCCGGCGTGACGGTGAGCCGCCCACCCGGGTAGGTGTACGCGGAGCGGGCCGGATCCTGCGCCTGCACGATCGCGGCGCTCTGGCCGCCGGGCAGTTGGTAGTCGGCCGAGTAGGTCAACTCCAGCGCCCGGTCCAGGCGGGCGGCGAGGTCGTTGACGAGATCCGAGCGACCCATGGCGGTGCCGGCGTCCTCGTATGTCTGACAGCCGGTGACCGTGAGCGACGCGATGACCGACACGGCGAGCATGCGGAGGGTGGTCGAGGCGGCGGGCATGACGACCAGCCTGGTGGATCAAGTCGGCGCAGCGCAAACCCGTTGCCGGTTGACGCCCGGAAATCCGGGAATGTCCGTCAGTGCGGGGCGACTCGGGTGCGCGGGCGACGCCGTGCCCGATCCCGCCGCCCGATACGCTGCGTTCAACACCTGCCTCAGCCGCACCGTCGCGGCCCACCCACGGACCGGATCACAACAACGAGGAGCGACTCAGTGGCAACCATCGAGGGAATCGTCGCCCGGGAGATTCTCGACTCGCGGGGCAACCCGACGGTCGAGGTCGAGGTCGGCCTGGACGACGGCACGGTGGCCCGCGCCGCAGTGCCCTCCGGCGCCTCCACCGGCGCGTTCGAGGCGATCGAGCTGCGCGACGGTGACGCCGACCGCTACCAGGGCAAGGGCGTGGAGAAGGCGGTCTCCAACGTCGAAGACAGGATCGTCGACCAGATCATCGGGTACGAGGCCAGCGAGCAGCGGCTCATCGACCAGAAGATGCTCGACATCGACGGCACCGACAGCAAGTCGGAGCTGGGCGCGAACGCCATCCTCGGGGTCTCCCTGGCGGTGGCGAAGGCGGCTGCCGGCAGCGCCGAGCTGAGCCTCTTCCGCTACCTGGGCGGCCCGAACGCGCACCTGCTGCCGGTGCCGATGATGAACATCCTCAACGGTGGCGCGCACGCCGACTCCAACGTCGACATCCAGGAGTTCATGGTCGCGCCGATCGGTGCGCCCACCTTCCGCGAGGCGCTGCGCTCGGGCGCGGAGGTCTACCACGCGCTGAAGTCGGTGCTGAAGAAGAAGGGCCTGTCGACCGGGCTCGGTGACGAGGGTGGTTTCGCGCCGAACCTGCCCACCAACGCGGCAGCCCTGGACCTGATCGCCGAGGCGGTCGAGAAGGCCGGTTACCGGCTCGGCACCGACATCGTGTTCGCCCTCGACGTGGCGGCCACGGAGTTCTTCGACAACGGCACCTACACCTTCGAGGGCGCCGCGAAGTCCGCCGAGGAGATGAGCACCTACTACACCAAGCTCGCCGACGCGTACCCGATCGTGTCGATCGAGGACCCGCTGGCGGAGGACGACTGGACGGGCTGGCAGACGCTGACCGCGTCGATCGGCGACCGGGTGCAGATCGTCGGCGACGACCTGTTCGTGACCAACCCGCAGCGCATCGCCCGCGGCATCGCGGAGAAGGCGGCCAACGCCGTCCTCGTCAAGGTCAACCAGATCGGTTCGCTGACCGAGACCCTGGACGCGGTGGACCTGGCCCACCGGGCCGGCTTCAAGTGCATGATGAGCCACCGCTCCGGCGAGACCGAGGACACCACCATCGCCGACCTGGCGGTGGCGACGGGCTGCGGCCAGATCAAGACCGGCGCGCCGGCCCGCTCGGACCGGGTCGCGAAGTACAACCAGCTGCTCCGGATCGAGGAGGAGCTGGCCGACGCGGCGCGCTACGCGGGCGCCGGCGCGTTCCCGCGCTACCGTTCGGCCTGAGACGTGGTCGGGAAGCCCCACCGCGGGGCTTCCCGGCAATCTCTGTAACGCATGGAGCCTCGGGGGAGGGGTGTGACGATGCAGCGCCGCACACCGGGTGGTCAACGTCCCGCCCGTCGACCGGGTCAGTCCGGCCGGCCGGGTGCTGGCCGGGCCACCCGTGGGTCGCTCCGGGACGCCGGCGTACGCGCCGAACCGCGCGGCGCCGCCGGTCGGGCGCCGGGCGCGGTCCGGGGCGCCGAGGGCGTGCGCTCGGCGAACCGTCCGGCCGCCGCTCGGCGTACCGCCTCGGGCGGCGCCGTGAAGCGGCTCGCCGCACCCCATCCCAATCGCTTCACCGGCCGGGCCACGGTGCTGTGCGCGGTGCTGATCGCT
This sequence comes from Micromonospora sp. NPDC005254, assembly GCF_042872525.1. NCBI lineage: Bacteria > Bacillati > Actinomycetota > Actinomycetes > Micromonosporales > Micromonosporaceae > Micromonospora > Micromonospora sp. NPDC005254. Next base: position 332,903 of record NZ_JBIAKM010000002.1, read on the forward strand.
CTCGCCCTCGCGTACACCTATCCGGTGCGCGTCTACCTGGACCAGCAGGCCGACATCGAGCGGATGGAGGCCGCCCAGGCGGCGCAGGAGGCCGAGATCGCCAAGCTCGCCGCCGAGGCCGCGAAGTGGAAGGACGACGAGTACATCACGACGCAGGTTCGGGAGCGGTTCTTCATGGGCCGGCCGGGCGAGAAGATGATGGTGGTGCTGAACGACCCGGAGGGCGCGGCCCGCGACGCCGGGAAGTCGCCCGGCTCGGGCGCCCCGGCCGGTCCGACGACCTGGTACGACACGCTCTGGTCGAGTGTGCGGGCGGCGGACAGCCAGCAGCCGGGCAAGTGAACCACCGACCAGCACACCAGGAGAGACGAGCACCGTGACTGTCGCACCACCGCCGGAGTCGGCGGCGGATTCCGTACCCCTGCCGCAGCGGGAGCCGGCCACCGAGGCCGACCTGGCCGCGGTGGCGGCGCAGCTCGGCCGGACGCCCCGGGGCACCCGGGCGGTGGCCCACCGCTGCCCGTGCGGCCTGCCCGACGTGGTGGAGACGACGCCCCGCCTCGCCGACGGCACCCCGTTCCCGACGCTGTACTACCTGACCTGCCCCCGGGCCACCGCGGCGTGCAGCCGGTTGGAGTCGGCCGGGCTGATGCGGGAGATGGCCGACCGGCTGACGACGGATCCGGAGCTGGCCGCCCACTACCGGGCCGCGCACGAGGACTACCTGGCCCGCCGGGAGGCGATCGGCGAGGTGCCGGAGATCGCGGGCATCTCCGCCGGTGGGATGCCGGGCCGGGTGAAGTGCCTGCACGTGCACCTGGGCCACGCCCTGGGCGCCGGCCCCGGCGTGAACCCGTTCGGTGACGAGACGTTGGCGCTGGTCGAGCCCTGGTGGGCGAGCGGCCCGTGCGTCGACGTGCCCTCGACCGAATGACAGCGCAGGCCGAGGGGCAGATCCTGGTGCGGCGGGCCCGCACCGGGGACGTACGGGGCATCCGCCGCTTGGTCGACACGTACACCGACGACCGGCGGCTGCTGAGCAAGGCCACCGTCACCCTCTACGAGGACGTGCAGGAGTTCCGGGTGGCGGTCCGGCCCGACGACGGCGTCGTGGTGGGCTGCGGAGCGCTGCACGTGATGTGGGAGGACCTGGCCGAGATCCGCACGGTGGCCGTCGACCCGTCCTGCCGTGGCCAGCGGATCGGGCACCGGCTGGTGGGTGAGCTGATCGACGCGGCCCGGGAGCTGGGCGTCGCGCGGATCTTCGTGCTCACCTTCGAGACCCGGTTCTTCGGCTCGTTCGGGTTCCGCGAGATCGACGGCGCTCCGGTGCCGCAGCCGGTCTACGAGCAGCTGCTGCGCTCGTACGACGAGGGTGTCGCGGAGTTCCTGGACCTGGAGCGGGTCAAGCCGAACACGCTGGGCAACACCCGGATGCTGCTGCGCCTGTAGATTCCGCCGAAGGCTGGCTGTCGTAGGGTTGCGGAGTGACGACGCGTGTTGCGGCCATCGACTGCGGGACCAACTCGATCCGACTGCTGGTCGCCGACCTGCCCGACGAGTCGGCCGGGCCGCAGGCCCCGCTGACCGACGTGACCCGGCGGATGGAAATCGTCCGGCTCGGGCAGGGTGTGGACCGGACGGGGCGGCTGGCGCCGGAGGCGATCGAGCGGACGCGGGTGGCGCTGGCGTCGTACGCCGCCGACATCGAGAAGTTGGGCGCCCAGCGGGTGCGGATGTGCGCCACCTCGGCCTCCCGCGACGCTTTGAATGCGGCCGATTTCACCGAAATGGTGCGGGCCACCCTCGGGATCGAGCCCGAGGTGGTCAGCGGCGACGAGGAGGCCCGGCTGTCGTTCACCGGTGCGGTGCGCGGCCTGCCCGCCGACGCGTTGGAGCCGTTCCTGGTCGTCGACATCGGCGGTGGCTCCACCGAGTTCGTGGTCGGTGACCGGGCGGCCGGCGTGCGGTCGGCGATCTCCGTGGACATCGGCTGCGTCCGGATGACCGAGCGGCACCTGGCGGGCGACCCGCCGACGGCCGAGCAGATCGCCGCCGCGCAGGCCGACATCGCCGCCGTCGTGGACCGGGCGCTCGCGGCGGTGCCCGGCCGCGAGGCGGCCACCCTGGTCGGCCTCGCCGGTTCGGTCACCACAGTGGTCGCCATCGCTCAGGGCCTGCGGGAGTACGACCCGGAGCGCATCCACCACGCCCGGGTGTCGTACGAGGCGGTGGCCCAGGTGACCGCGGACCTGCTTTCGCGGACCAGCGCGCAGCGGCTGGAGATTCCGGTGATGCACCCGGGCCGGGCCGACGTGATCGCGGCGGGCGCGCTCGTGCTCCGCGTGATCATGGAGCGGGCCGGAATGCCCTCGGTGGTCGCCTCGGAGCACGACATCCTCGACGGCATCGCCTGGAGCCTCCAGTAGGCCACCCGCGTCCTTGATCGACTCCGCATCGCCGATATCGCGGTATCCGGGACACTTGGACACCCCGATATCGGCGATCTCGTGTTGATCTAAGCGCTTGGCGTCGCCTTCAGGCAGTAAGCGGCCTGAGTAGGGCCGTTCTTCAGTCTTCGTCGTCCAGATTAGGGCGGTGCACGCGGATCCAAGCCTCGATGTCCTCGGTGCGCCAGATTCGCCCCGTGGCCAACGCTTCATACGGCTCCGGCCAGTCGGGACGCTTCATGAGCTGCTCCACGCGCTGCCTGCTGACGCCCAGCCGCATCCGAATCTCGTATGCACCCATGAGATTCCGGCCCATTCCTCGGAGGCTAGACATGCCCCTACTAGTCAAGGCCCTAGTTGGGCAACACCCTACTAGGGCCTTGACTAGGGGCTACGATGCGATCACCCTTAAGTAATGGCAGCGTCCAACGTTTCCCCAGTTCACGACCGCCAGCGTCGGGCGATGCGCCCACATCTGCCGATGCGACCTCTGTGGCTGTGCCGGGTGTGCGCTGCCGCTTGGCCATGTCAGCCGGCGCGGCTGTTGTTGACCATGGAGTACCGACGTGACCGGGTCGGCCTGAGCGTCTACATGGCTGGCCTGTTGTTCGAGGCCACTGCGGATCTGATCAAGCTCAATCCGAATCCGGCGCCATCCCCGGCCGACCTGTTCGCCAGATTCGTGGGCTGGACCGCCAGGGGGGCCGAGTCTGACCCGACCAGCCCTGGGCGTCGTGCCGCTGATCCCGCAGACCGGGACGACCCCCCGCGTTCTCGATGATCGACTCAATATCGGCGATGTCGCGGTATCCCGCTGGCCGGAAGCCCCCACATCGCCGATCTGGAGTCGATCACCCGCTCGGCGCGGCGAGGGGCGGATCGTTGACGGTACTTCGCATTGCACACTAGTGTGCAATGCGTGGACACCACACAGTTGTTGAAGGGCGTGCTCGATCTGGCCGTCCTGGCCGTCCTTCGGGAGGAGGACGGCTACGGTTACGACATCCTGCGCCGGCTCCGCGAGGCCGGCCTGGAGGAGATCGGCGACGCCTCGGTCTACGGCACGCTGCGCCGTCTCTTCGCCGCCGGCCTGCTCACCACGTACGTCGTGCCGAGCGAAACCGGCCCGCACCGTAAGTACTACTCACTCAACGCCGCCGGGCGTGACCAGTTGACCCGCTCCGGCAAGCTCTGGCGCTCGTTTGCCACCACAATGGACACTCTGCTCGACGATCGGGGGCTGGCGGCATGACCGTCACGGAGCAGGAGATCACCGACTACGTGGCGCGGGTCCGGGCCGCTCTGGCCGACCTGCCGCCCGACCGGCTCACCGAGCTGACCGAGGATCTCGCCGACCATCTCACCGAGGTCGCCGCCGAGGCCGAGGGCACCCTCGTCGAGCGGCTGGGTGAGCCGGAGACGTACGCCGCCGAGCTGCGCGCCGCTGCCGGCGTCGGCGCGGGCGGTGGGCGCAACCTCGACCAGCGGGTCGCCACCGCCGTGGTCCGGCTCCGCGGCCGGCTGCGCGCGATCGACACCCGGCTCGGCCCACCCCTGGGGTACGCGACAGCCAGCGACTTCCTCCGTCTGCTGCGCCCGGGTTGGTGGGTGGTACGCGGCTATCTGGCGGCGATGCTGCTCACCGTGATCACCACGGGTGGCAGCTTCGGCGTGCTGCCCCGGTTCGGTGGTGAGCTGCTGGCCGGCCTGATCATGCTGATCGGTTTCGTACTCGCCTCGATCTGGCTCGGTCGCCGTTCGGCCCAGCTGACCCGCTGGCCGCGCTCGGCGGTGCAGGTCGGCAGTGCGGTGCTGGTGGTCTTCGCGCTCTCCGCCCTGGTGCAGGCCGAGGACCGGATGCGCTACGGCGACTACGGCATCGACCCGACGTCGATCAACGGCCCGTACGACAACGTCCGGGACGTCTTCGTCTACGACAGTGAAGGCCGGCTGGTGGAGAACGCCCGGCTGTTCGATCAGAACGGCAATCCGATCCGCCTGGGCTACCCGGGCTGCGAAGGCCGCGTCGACGAGTACGGCAACCCGCTGCTGCGCCCGTACCCGTACTGTCCGAGCCAGGCGCCCTTCGGCCCGCGCGCCCCCGGAGCGCCCGTCCCGCCGACAATCGAGCCGCAGCCGACCGACACGTCGACACCGAGCCAAACCCCGGCGGTCCCGACACCCACTCCGACCACGGCGAGCCCGAGCGTGACGCCGAGTGCCACGCCGAGTGGCGACCCGACCCCGACCGCGACGAGCTGACGGGCGATGTGAACCAGATCATGCACACGATGCTGGGAAATAGCTGAACGGACGAGGCGAGCGGGACGACGCCGGAAATCAATGATCGTTACGGTGTCGTCTGCTCATCCACCCCTCGGAAGGAACCCCCGTGTCAGAGCAGGTCGCACCGCCCCCCGCGTCCGACGCCGCGCCGCAGCAGCCGGCCGTCGAGACGCCCGCCCAGCCGGGTGTCGAGACGCCGCCCCCGGCCGAGCCGGAGGCGAAGAAGTCCGGTGGGAAGAAGGCGCTGGGCATCATCGGCGCGATCGTCGTGTTTCTCGTCGTCGCCGGCCTGAAGTTCGGTCTCGGCGCGGCGATCGGCAACTTCCTGAACAAGGACGAGACGGCCGACGCCAAGGCCGGCGACTGCATCGCGGAACTGCCCGAGATCAAGGGCGACAAGCAGCAGAAGGTCGACGGCGCCAAGGTCGTCGAGTGCACCTCCACCGACGCCGCGTACAACGTGGTCGGTCGGATCGACGGGCAGACCGAGGCCCAGGCCAAGGCCGACACCACCTGCAACGAGTTCTTCAAGGAAGGCCAGGACGGGTACGTCTTCTCCAGCATCGAGTCGGGCAAGAAGGGCTACGTGCTCTGCCTGACCAAGAAGGCCTGACCGAAAAGGTCAGACCGAGCTGGGAGACCGATGACGGCGGCGGGGGAGCGTTCCCCGCCGCCGTCGGCGTACCCCGGTCACCGTCCGGCGAACAGGAGGTGAATGCCACTGTTCCGGCGTCTTCCCGGCGGAGGCGCGGCATGGCAGGCTACCGGCACGTAGGACCACTGGGCGACCAGCCAACGATGACTGACCGCTAGGAGGACGGCCGATGGGCGACATGGTGAGCTACCGCAGCAACGGGGGTACGAGCGAGGGGTATCTCGCGATACCCGCCAGCGGCACGGCCAGCCCCGCCGTCATCGTCATTCAGGAGCGGTGGGGTCTCGTCCCGCACATCCGGTCGGTCGCGGACCGGTTCGCCGAGGCCGGCTTCGTCGCCCTCGCCCCGGACTTCTACCACGGTGAGACCACCAGCGAGCCGGACGAAGCGCAGCGTCTGCTGCTGGCGATGCGGATGGACGAGGCGGCGAAGGACATCGCCAGCGCCGCCGACTACCTCGCGGGGCGGCCGGAGGTAACCGGCAAGGTCGGCGCCGTCGGCTTCTGCGCCGGTGGCAGCCTCGCCCTCTGGTCGGCGACCCTCTCCGAGCGGATCGTCGCCACCGCCGGCTTCTATCCCGTGCTGCCCTGGGAGTCGATGCGCCCCGACTGGGTCGACTACGCCGGCAAGACGGCCGTCATCCACTGCTCCGAAGAGGACGGCACCTCGGCCGCCGAGGGTGTGCAGACCGCACGCCGGGCCATCGAGGAGGCCGGCGGCACCTGCCAGCTCTACGACTACCCGGGCACCTCGCACTCGTTCTTCAACGACGACCGGCCAGAGGCGTTCGACCAGCGTTCCGCCGCCAGCGCCTGGGCCCGCACCCTCGAACTCTTCCGGGCCAAGCTTGGCTGAGCCGCGTACGCCCGACCAGGTCGTCGCCCGCGCCGCGCGGGCGACGGACCTGGCCGACCTCGACGCGGCGGTCAGTGACTGTTTCGCCTGTCCACGGCTGGTCCGGTGGCGGGAGGAGGTGGCCCGCACCCGGCGGGCCGCCTTCCGCGACCAGGAGTACTGGGGTCGGCCGGTGCCGGGCTTCGGCCCCGCCGACGCGCGGATCGCCATCCTCGGGCTCGCGCCCGCCGCGCACGGTGGCAACCGCACCGGCCGGATCTTCACCGGCGATCGCTCGGGTGACGTGCTCTTCGCGGCCCTGCACCGGGCCGGGCTGGCGAACCAGCCGACAAGCGTCGCCGCCGACGACGGGCTGGCGCTGCACGACACCCGCATTTTCTCGGCCGTCCGCTGCGCTCCGCCGGACAACAAGCCAACCCCGGACGAGCGGGACACCTGCGCGCCCTGGCTGCACCGCGAGGTCACGCTGATCCGGCCCACCCTGCGCGTCGTGGTCGCGCTGGGCGCGTTCGCCTGGGCCGCGTGGTGGCCGGTGCTGCGCCAGGTGTACGGGCAGCGCCCGCCCAGCCCGCGACCGGCGTTCGGTCATGGGGCACACTGGTCCGGCGCGGCCGTGCCGGAGTTGCTCGGTTGCTACCACGTCAGCCAGCAGAACACCTTCACCGGGCGGCTGACACCGGGGATGTTGGACGATGTCTTCGGCCGGGCCAAGCAGCTGGCCGAAGTGGACTGAGAACGCGTGGGGTGGTGGCGATGACGAACGGAACGCGCCCGCCCACGCCGTCCCCGGTCGCCGGGTCGGGTGTGGTCCGCCCGGTGCTCGGTCTGCTGCGTCGGTGGTGGCCGGTGGGTGCGGTGGCGGCGCTGCTCGCGGCCGCCGCACTGGCCTCGGCGCACTCGTCGATCGGCGCCAGTCAGATCCCGCCGGCCGCGGAGAACGTCCCCTGGGTGCCCGAGTACCCGACGGATATGCCGTCGCCGCCGCCGTCGATCCCGGTCGAGCCGAGGGACGCCGGCGAGGCCACCCAGGCGCACATCCCGCAGTGGATCGCCACCGTGGCGATGGCTCTGCTCGGGCTGGCCATCCTCGCGGTGCTGGGTTATCTCAGCTGGCTCCTGCTCCGTGGCGCGCTGCGCCGCACCTCGCGGGCGCTGCCGGCGCAGCGGGCCCGGCGTACGGCCGAGGGCACCGCCCGCGAGGTGGCCGCCGCCCTGGACGCCGGCCTGGTGGAGCTGGACGACCAGGCGACCGACCCGCGCGTCGCGGTGATCGCCTGCTGGGTACGCCTCGAGGAGGCCGCCGCCGCGGCCGGTGTGCCCCGGCGGCCCGGCGACACCCCGACCGACCTGGTCACCCGGCTGCTGCGGGGTGACCCGTCGACCGGGGTCCCGGCGATCGTCAGCGCCGACGTGCTGGCCGAGTTCGCGCACGTCTACCGCGAGGCCCGGTACGCCACGCGTGAGGTCGACGAGGGCACCCGCGACCAGGCCCGCGCCGCGCTGCGGCGGCTACGCGGTGAACTCACCATCGTGACGACGGGCGCTTCCGAGGTGCCGTCGTGAACGGGCTGGGGACGGTGCGACGGTGAGCGGCAGTGCCAGCATCGACGACCTGCTCACCTTCGAGGAGGAGCGGCCGAGGCAGGCCGAGCGTGAGCGGGGTGGCCGCGCCGGGCGCGTCTTCCGGGCTCTGGCCGGCAACGCCGCCCTGGTCGCCGTGCTGGTCGTCGGTCTGCGGGCGGTCGGTCTGCAGGTGTCGCTGGTGATCCTGGTGGCCGGTGTGTTCGCGGTGTCCGCGGTGCGCCGGGTCGCTGCCGCGCTCGCGCCGCCACCGGCGGCGAGGTCCCGTCCTCCGCTTCACCAGTACGACGACGACGGCACCTGGAACTGGGGTGCCCGGGACGCGCTGCGCGCCGCCATCAACGGCTGGGAACTCCCGCTGGACTGGTCCACGACGCGACCCGAACGCTTCACCGGGGTCATCCTGCCCCGGCTCGCGGAACTGGCCGACGAGCGGCTGCGCCTGAAGCACGCCGTGACCCGCGAGTCGGATCCGACCCGTGCCCGTGCCCTGCTGGGCGATCGGTTGTGGACGTTCCTGGAATCCCCGCCCCGCCGCCCCCCGTCGCCGCGCGATCTCGCGGTGATCGTCGCCGAACTGGAGAAGATTTCATGAACGACGTGGACCGGAGCATGCCCGCCGCCGAGGTCGGTCGCCTGGCCCGGGCCGTCCTGGACGCGGTCGGCACCGTCGTGGTCGGCAAGCGGGACGCGTTGGAGCTGGTCCTCGCCGGGATCCTGGCCGGTGGGCACGTGCTCCTGGAGGATCTGCCCGGCCTGGGTAAGACGCTCACCGCGCGCTCCTTCGCCCAGGCGCTCGGGTTGGACTTCCGCCGGCTCCAGTTCACCCCGGACCTGCTCCCCGCCGACGTCACCGGCTCCTTCCTCTACGACCAGCGCAACGGCGACTTCACCTTCCGCGCCGGGCCGGTCTTCACCAACCTGCTCCTCGCCGACGAGATCAACCGGACGCCGCCGAAGACCCAGTCCGCGCTGCTGGAGGCGATGCAGGAGAAGCAGGTCTCGGTGGAGGGCGTGACGTACAAGCTGGACGAGCCGTTCCACGTGCTGGCCACCGCAAACCCGATCGAGTACGAGGGGACCTACCCGCTGCCCGAGGCGCAGCTGGACCGGTTCCTGCTGCGGGTCTCCTTCGGCTATCCGGAGCACGAGGAGGAGTGGGAGGTGCTGCGCCGTCGGATGGGCCGCCGCCGCGAGGAGGCGGACATCAAACCGGTCGTCGACGCCGCCACCCTGCGGGCGATGCAGGCCGCCCTGGAGGACGTGGTGGTGGAGGACTCCATCGGCCGGTACATCGTGTCGCTGACCGCGGCCACCCGGGAACATCCGTCGGTGCTGGTCGGCGCCTCGCCGCGTGGCTCGTTGGCGCTGCTGCTGCTGGCCCGGGTGCGCGCGGTGTTCGGCGGCCGGGACTACGTGGTGCCGGAGGACGTCAAGGAAGTGGCGGCGCCCGCCCTGGCCCACCGGATCACCCTGCGCCCGGAGATGTGGCTGCGCCGCGTCGACCCGGCCTTCGTGGTGGGTGAGGTGTTGGAGGCCACGCCCGCCCCGGCCAGCGGTGCGCTGCCCAGCTACGCCGCCGGCGGGCTCCGGCGCTGATGACCGGCCCGACCGCGCCCGCGCCGCGATCCACCGAGCCGGAGTCGGCCGCCGGCTGGGCGCCCACCCCGGCGCTCGGCCGCGCGGTGCTGCTCGCCGGCCTGTTGCTGGTGGCGGGGGTCCTGCTGGGGCGGGTCGATCTCGTCGTGCTGGCGGCCCCGTTCGCGCTGGGCACCGCGTACGCGCTGCGCCGCCGGCCCACGACGCTGCCGCAGGTCTGGATCACCGCCGGGGACGACGGACCGCTCGTCGAGGGTGGCGAGGTGTCGGCCGCCGTCAGTGTCGGCAACCCGGACGCGGTCGACTACGACCTCGTGGTGGTGCGGTCCCGGGTCTCGCCGTGGTTGCGGATCACCCATGCCGGTTTCGCCGGCACCGGCCCGGCCGACGACGCCCCGCCCGCCGACGCCCCGCCCGCTGCTGGCGCGTCCGCCCGCACCGGCCGCTCCGTCGCCGATCGGCCGTTCGTGACCTCAGTGCCCGCCGCCGCGGCGGTGGACCTCGAGTTGGCCGGCCGGGCTCTGCGCTGGGGCCGGCACCCGGTCGGTCCGGCCGGCGCGCGGGTCGCCACGGCGGGTGGCCTGCTGGTCTCCCGAGCGGTGTTCACCGAGCCGGTCGGGGTGCGGGTCTATCCGCGCACCGAACCGTTCGAGGCGGTGGAGGCGATGCCCCGCGCCGCCGGCCTGGTCGGCGCGCACCACTCCCGCCGGCCCGGTGAGGGCGGCGAGCTGGCCGGCGTACGGATCTTCGCCCCCGGCGACCGGCTCCGCCGCGTCGACTGGCGGGTGTCGCTGCGCGCCCGGCAGTTGCACGTGGCGGCCACCCTCTCCGACCGGGACGCCGAGGTGGTGGTGCTGCTCGACGTGCTCGCCGAGGCGGGGCGCTCCGGCGGCGTGGACGGCTCCGCCTCGGTGCTGGACACCACAGTGCGGGCCACCGCGGCGATCGCCGAGCACTACCTGCACCGGGGCGACCGGGTGTCGCTTGTGGAGTACGGGCCGGGTGCCCGCCGGTTGCGCGCGGCCGCCGGCCGCCGGCAGTACCTGACCGTCCTGGAGTGGCTGCTCGACGTGCGCGCCGAAGCCTCCCAGCACGAGCCGTACGACCAGGTCTTCGGCCCGCAGCAGCTTTCCTCGGACGCGTTGGTGGTGGTCCTCACCCCGCTGCTGGACGAGCGGTCGGCGCAGATGCTGGCGCGGCTGGCCCGCTCCGGCCGGTTCGTGGTGGCGGTCGACACGCTGCCGGCCAACCTGACGCCGCCGAAGGATCGGGGTTGGGCCGAGGTGGCGTACCGCCTGTGGCGGCTGGACCGGGAAACCATGATCGGGCAGCTCCGGGAGCACGGCGTGCCCGTCGTGCGCTGGGCCGGCGCGGGCAGCCTGGACCAGGTGCTGCGGGACGTGGCGCGGCTGGCGACGGCCCCAAGGGTCGGTTCCCGGTGAGGATCGAGGGTGTGGGCAGATGATCGACGCGATCACCGGGCGGGTTCGGGCTGCTCAGGATGCTGTTGCACGGATCAGCGCCGTTCCGCTGATGGTCCGGGCCGCGATCTTCGTCACCGCGCTGGCCGGGCTGGCGCTGGCGTTTCCCGCCGAGGTGTTGACCGGCCGGCCGCTGCTGCTCCTGGCGGTGGCGGCGCTGCTGCCCGCGGTGGGTCCGCGGCGGCTGTGGCCGACCTTCGTGGCGCTGGTCATGGCCGGCGGCTGGCTGCTCGCCACCGACGGATACGGCCGACCGGTGGCGTTGTGGCGGCTGCTCGCCGTCGCTGCGCTGTTGTACCTGGGGCACTCCCTGTGCGCGCTGGCGGCGCTGCTGCCGTACGACGCGATGGTGGATCCGGAGCTGGTCACCCGGTGGTTGCTGCGGGTGGCGGCGGTGCTGTTGGGTACGGCCGTGCTGGGGGTGCTGCTGTTGCAGGCGGCGGGCCTGGGCGGGGAGGCCGGTCATCAGTGGGTCACCGTGCTGGGGCTGGTGGTGGCGGTGGGTCTCGTCGCGTTGCTGGGTTGGCTGCTGCGGCGTAGGTGAACCCCTGAGGCGACAGAGTTATGCAGGTCACAGGGGTTGTGTTCCGTCACAGATGGGGGGCGCGAGCGGGATTACCTGAGCCCGGCGGGGAAAGATAGATGACGTGAATCCGAAGCGGATCCTTGTGGTGGGTGCCGGGCACGTCGGTCTCTACGCGGCCCTGCGCCTGTCAAAGAAGCTCAGCTCCCGTGAGGCTGAGGTCATCGTCGTGGACCCCCAGCCCCACATGACCTACCAGCCGTTCCTGCCCGAGGCCGCGGCGGGGAACATCTCCCCCCGGCACGCCGTGGTGCCGCTGCGCCGGGAGCTGCGCCGGTGCAAGGTGGTGGCGGGAACGGTCACGCGGGTCGAGCACGACCGCAAGGTGGCCACCGTGCAGCCGATCGTCGGTCCGGCCCGGGAGATCGCGTACGACCACGTGATCGTCGCGCCGGGTTCGGTGTCCCGGACGCTGCCGATTCCGGGCCTGCACGAACAGGGCATCGGGTTCAAGACCATCGGTGAGGCGATCTACCTCCGCAACCACGTGTTGGACCGGCTGGACGTCGCGGCCGTGACCCCGGATGCGGAGGTGCGCCGCTCGGCGCTGACCTTCACGTTCGTCGGTGGCGGTTACGCGGGCATCGAGGCGCTCGCCGAGATGGAGGACATGGCCCGGGACGCCCTGCGCTACTACCCGGAGCTGAAGCCGGAGGACATGCGCTGGGTGCTCGTCGAGGCCACCCAGCGGGTGCTGCCCGAGGTCGACCGGGACATGGGCGCCTACACGGTGCAGCAGCTCATGAAGCGCAACATGGACATCCGGCTGGACACCCGCCTGGAGTCCTGCGTCGACGGGGTGGTCAAGCTCTCCGACGGGGACAGCTTCCGGTCCGACACGATCGTCTGGACGGCCGGCGTGAAGCCGTCGCCGATGCTTGACGCGACGGACTTCCCGCGTGACGAGCGCCGGCGGGTCACCTGCATTCCCACCCTCCAGGTGGTCGACGGTGACCGGGTCATCGAGGGCGCGTGGAGCGCGGGTGACTGCGCCGCCGTGCCGGACCTGACCAAGGAGCCGGGCAACTTCTGCTCGCCGAGCGCGCAGCACGCGGTGCGTCAGGCGGCGCGGATGGCCGACAACATCGTCGCGGTGATCCGCGGCCGCGAGCCGGTCAACTACAAGCACAAGCACGCCGGCAGCGTCGCCAGCCTCGGCCTGCACAAGGGCGTCGCCCAGGTGTACGGCATCAAGATGACCGGCTGGCCGGCCTGGTTCATGCACCGGACGTACCACATGAGCCGGATCCCCTCGTTCAACCGCAAGGTCCGGGTGGTGGTGGACTGGTCGCTGGCGTTCTTCCTCAAGCGTGAGGTCGTCGCCCTGGGCCAGCTGCACGACCCGCGCGAGGAGTTCGTCGAGGCATCCCAGCCGGTGGGCGCGCCGCGCGTCTGAGCAAACTGGACGAAAGGGCCCCTCCTGCTCAGGAGGGGCCCTTTCGCGATACTCGGCGTCAGACCCGCCAGATCCAGGCGTCGGCGATGCGGGTGGCCGGGCCGTACAACTGCTCCAGGGTCGCCCGCAGGCTGTCGGCGTGCGGCGCGTCGTCGGCCAGCGCCACGCAGGACGCGCCCCAGAAGTCGACGTCCCGGGCGGCCTGCCGGCGCTGCTCGTCGCCGATGGCCGGCTGGTCGCCGCGGCGGGCGACGTCGGCCAGCAAAGCCGAGGTGGGCTGCTTGAAGGTGCCCATGGCGGCGGTGCCACCGCGCCCGTACGGGCCGATGAAGAACCCCTCGGGCAGGCCGAACCCGGCGTCGGCGGCGGCTGCCCAGCGCATCGGCCACGGTTCCTTGGGGGTGGGCAGTGGCACCGGGACCAGCACCCCGCCCGGGCGGACGCACTGCCGCCAGTGCCCGCCGGTGATGAACTCCGGCACGGCGGGCCGCTCGGCGGTCGGCAGTGGGGTCGGGAAGATCGGCAGCAGGGCTGCGATGACGGCGAGCGGCACCAGCCGCCGCGCCCGGCCGGTGCCGCGCAGTGCCCGGTCGACGGCCACGACGAGCACCGTCGCCACGATCGGGAGCAGCGCCAGGCCGAACCGCATCGGCAGCGCGCCGTCCACCACCGGCAACCCGGCCAGCAGGGCGTACGGGCCGGGCAGCGCGGTGCGGGTGCCGCCGAGCACCACCTCCGGGCCGAGGGAGAGCGCGCCCATCACCAGCGCCGCCACCACGCAGGCGAGCACCAGCCGGCGCCGGCCGGCCCAGACCGCGCAGGCGGCGGTGACCAGCAGCAGCGGCCAGCCGAGGAAGGTGTTGTATTCGGCGGGGCCGGTGGTCAGCCGGGACGCCTCGTCGCTGCCGGCGACCGACAACGGGGAGACCGCCCACCAGCTGCTGAGGTCGGCCGAGAAGTAGGCCGGGCTGAACATCCCGTCGGCGACGCCCTGCGGCCCGGCGAACTGGAACCACAGTGGGTAGCCGAGCACCAGCAGCGCCAGGCCGGCGGCGATCGCCAGCCCGCCGGCGAATCCGGGCAGTGCGCGCCGGGCGAGGTCCCGGTCCGCGACGGTGTAGCTGATCGCCATCACCAGCAGTGTGACGGCGCAGAGGAAGAGGACCTCCTCGCCGATGAAGACCTGCGCGGTGACGGCTGCGGCCAGCCCGGCAGCGGAGCTGATCATCCGTCGTCGGTCCGGGCCGACCGATCGGGCGCGGCCCGTCGCGTCGGGTGTCGTGGGGCCGGGGTCGGACGCGCGGAGCAGCCGGAGCACCAGCCAGACGATCACCGGCACCAGCCACTGCGCCGTCATGTGCAGGTGGCTGTTGGACTGCGAGATCATGCCCGGACCGAACCCGCACAGCCCGCCGCCGAGCGCGGCGGCGAGGCGGTGGGCGCGCAGCGTCCGGTGGAACAGCAGGTACCAGGCGAGGGCGGTGCCGGCCAGGTTGGCGGCGGCGAGCAGCGCGAAGGTGGTGGGCGCGCCGAGCAGGAGGGTGATCGGCGCGCAGACGACGCCGAGCGCGATGACAGTGGTGTTGGCCATCAGGTTGACGCCGTCCGGGGCGTTGAGCCGGTCGGTGAGCAGGTGGAAGTCGCCGAGCAGCGCCCTCGCGTCGACCGCCAGGAACCATTCGTAGAGCGTCTGGTCCTCGGGGTTGAGCGCCAACGTCCGCCCACCCGGGTCGGGCCACAGGCCGTGGGTCAGCCAGCCGGCGAGCGCCACCCAGACCACCGCGATCAGCAGATCCGCCCGGTGGCGGCGGACGGCGGCCAGCAGCCGGACGGCCCGGGGTCGGCGGCTGACCTGATCGTCGAGACGGAAGACCTGGTCAGGGGCGGCGTCGGGGGCCGTTGGGGCTGCGCTGCTCACGGCATCGACCCTAATGTGGCCAGCCCGGCGGGGTACGCCGGGTCGCCGCGGACCGGCTACGGTGACACTGCACCGTGCGTGTCGGCGCGCGGGTGCCACCCGCCCGGGTGGTGGAACGGCAGACACGGCCGCCTTAAAAGCGGCTGCCGAAAGGCGTGCGGGTTCGACCCCCGCCCCGGGCACCCAACCGCCACGGCGTCCGCGTTCCCATCGTGATCACCAGGAGTGGGCCGGGCAGTTTACTCTTGGGGTGCACGTTCACGTGCAAACGACCCCCTGAGGGAGGCCAGACAGTGAAGACCTCGAACCCGGTGCTCGCCCGGCTCGGCCAAGCGGCCGAGCGGGAGCGCTCCGCCGGGTACGCACCGGCCGGGCCGTACGGACAGCCCGGCATTCCGCAGCAGTACCCGTCCCAGGCCGGCTACCCGGCCGCACCGCCCGCCGTGGCACCGATGACCGTCGACGACGTGGTCGTCAAGACGGTCGCGCTGTTCGGCATCCTCGGCATCACCGCCGCCGCGGCCTGGGTGCTCGTGCCCGACGCGCTGGTCGGCACCGCCTGGATCGGCGCGGCGGTCGTCGGCCTGGTGCTCGGCCTGATCATCTCGTTCTCCCGGATGGCCAACCCGGCGCTCGTCATCGCGTACGCGGTCGTCGAAGGTGTCTTCGTCGGCATGGTCAGCAAGGCGTTCGAGTCCGCTTACGACGGCATCGTGCTCCAGGCCGCCGTGGCCAGCTTCGGCATCTTCTTCGTGATGACGATGATCTACAAGGCGAAGATCATCCGGGCCACCCCGGTCTTCGTCAAGGTCATGACTTCGGTGATCATCGGCCTTGCCGCGGTCATGCTGATCAACCTGGTGCTGGCGCTGTTCGGCATCAACACGGGTCTGCGTGACGGCAGCCCGCTCGCCATCGGCTTCAGCCTCGTCTGCATCGTGGTCGCTTCGCTGAGCTTCGTGCTCAGCTTCAAGGAGATCGAGGACGGCGTCCGGATGGGCCTGCCCCAGCGCTACTCCTGGGTGGCCGCGTTCGGCATCCTGGTCAGCCTGGTCTGGCTCTACATCGAGATCCTGCGCCTGCTGAGCTACTTCCAGGGCGACGACTGATCTCGTCCGTCCCGCTGACCGGCGCCCGCTCCCGCTCTCGCGGGGGCGGGCGCCGTCGTCCGCGCCGTTTCGCCGCCGCCGCCGGGCCGTCCGGGGCAGAGTGACTGCGAGGGGTACGCGGGCGAAGGAGGCGACGGTGCGCAGCAACAACCCGGTGCTCAACCGGCTGGACGAGACCGGCCGGTTGGAGTCCCGGGTGGTCAGCTCCCGCGACGTCGAGCCGATGACCGTCGACGACGTGGTGGTGCGTACCGTCGGATTGCTCCTGCTCACCGGCGCGGCCGCCGCGGTGTCCTGGGCGGTGGTGCCCGACGCGGTGTGGTTGGGGGCGGCCCTGGCCGGCAGCGCCCTGGCCTCGATCGTGCTGGTCCTGGTCATCTCGCTGCGGGGGATCACCAACCCGGTGCCGATCGTCGGCTATGCGGTGCTCCAGGGGCTGCTGCTGGGGGTCGCCAGCCGGACCTTCCAGCAGGTCTACCCCGGGATCGTGGTGCAGGCGGTGGCCGGCACCTTCGGCGTCTTCCTCGGCATGGCGGCGCTGTACCGGGCCCGGGTGATCCGCGCGACGCCCCGGCTGGCCCGCCTGGTGATCGGCACGCTGCTCGGTATCGCCGTGCTCAGCGTGGTCAACCTGGTGTCGTACCTGATCTCCGGACGGCCGGGGCTGGCGGTCTACAGCGTCAGCGGGGAGGTCGGCTGGTTGCCGTACGCCTTCTCGGTCGTGGCGATCATCGCCGGTGCGTTCAGCTTCATCCTCGACTTCGACCTCGTCGAGCGCTCGGTGCGCGACGGCCGACCCCGCCGGTACGCGTGGCTGAGCGCGTTCGGCCTGCTCACCGGCCTGGTCTTCCTCTACTGGCAGCTGCTACGGCTGCTCAGCTACCTGCGCCGCTGAGCGGCCCGGAATGTCGGGGTCGGCGCCGGCCGTAGACTCGGCGGCGATGAGCGCAGCGGAGTTGGAGCGGGCCGTGCAGTTGCTGGTCCGCCAGGTCGGGCACTGGGAGCAGCCGCGCTGGGCGGCGGCCGCGACCACCGGCAACGTGCCCCGCGCCGACCTGATGCACCGGTTGGTGCAGGAGATCGCCAATCTGGCCGCCGACGCCGAGGGACAGCCCCGCCGGACCGTGCCCCGGCTGGACAACGACCTGGCCCTACCCGACCAGTTGCGGGTGGTGACGGCCGACCTGCTGGCCGCCGGGGCCGACGCCGAGGCGCTGGCGCGGGCCGCCGCCGAGGTGACGGCGACCCGCGGCGCTCTCTGACGTCGGGTCAGCTCAGGCGTTCGAGCACCATGGCCATGCCCTGGCCGCCGCCGACGCACATGGTCTCCAGACCGATGGTCTTGTCGTGCCACTCCAGCGCGTTGAGCAGGGTGCCGGTGATCCGGGCGCCGGTCATGCCGAACGGGTGGCCGACCGCGATCGCGCCGCCCATGACGTTCAGCTTCTCCTCCGGGATGCCCAACTGCCGGTAGGAGGGGATCACCTGAGCGGCGAACGCCTCGTTGATCTCGACCAGGTCGACGTCGTCGATGGTCATGCCGGCCCGGCGCAGCGCCTGCCGGGACGCCTCGACCGGTCCGAGACCCATGATCTCCGGCGACAGCGCGGTCACGCCGGTGGAGACGATCCGGGCCAGCGGGGTCAGGCCCAGCTCCTCGGCCCGCTGGGCGCTCATCACGACGACGGCGGCGGCGCCGTCGTTGAGCGGGCAGCAGTTGCCCGCGGTGATCCGCCCGTCCGGACGGAACACCGGCTTCAGGCCGGCCACCGCATCCAGGGTGACGCCTGCGCGGGGGCCGTCGTCGGTGCTCACCACGGTGCCGTCCGGCGTGGTGACCGGGGTGATCTCCCGGGCCCAGAAGCCGTCGGCGATGGCCTTCTCGGCGAGGTTCTGACTGCGCACACCGAACTCGTCCATGTCGGCGCGGGTCACGTCGTACACCTGGGCGAGGTTCTCCGCGGTCTGCCCCATGGTCAGGTAGATGTCCGGCAGCTCACCGGCCTCGCGCGGGTCGGTCCAGACCTCGGCGCCGCCCTGCGCGCGGCGCTTCGAGCGCTCAGCGGCCGTCGCGAAGCGCGGGTTCTCCCAGCCGCCGCCGACGAGAGCCTGCGCCTCGGGAGGCAGCCCGTCGGAGCTGCCGCGGGCGTAGCGGGAGACCATCTCGACACCGGCGGAGACGAACACGTCGCCCTCGCCGGCGCGGATCGCATGCAGCGCCATCCGGGTGGTCTGCAACGAGGAGGCGCAGTAGCGGGTCAGCGTGGCGCCGGGAACGGTGTCCAGCCCCAGCAGGGTGGCCACCACGCGGGCCATGTTGAAGCCCTGCTCACCGCCGGGCAGGCCGCACCCGAGGTAGATGTCGTCGATGGTGGTCGGGTCGAGTTCGGGGATCTTGTCCAGCGCGGCCTGGACGATGGTCGCGGCGAGGTCGTCGGAGCGGACATCGCGCAGGGACCCCTTGTGCGCCCGGCCGATGGGGGAGCGGGCGGTAGCGACGATGACGGCGTCGCGGGACGACTCAATCGGCATGAGCCAACGTTAACCCGCCGGTAACATGGCACGGAAGAAGCAGGCGCGGCGGGAAATGTCACCCCGGCCGGGCGTGCTCTAGCGCCGGGAGGCGACCGCCGCCGCGGCCACGACGGCCGGCAGCAGGGCGTGCGCCCACACCCGGTAGCCGTCGGCGGACGGGTGGAAGCCGTCGTGGCAGAGCGTCCCCGCGTCGGCCCGGAAGACCGGCCCGGTCTCGGTGGCCAGGTCGACCACCGCGCCGCCCGCCTCCAACACCGCAGTGGTCTGCGCGCGGGCCATCCGCCGCCCGGACCAGCCGACCAGCTGACGCAGCGGCGGCGCGATGGCGCGTACGGCGCCGAGGTCGGGGCAGGTGCCCACCACCACCTCGACGCGCGCCTCCCGCAGCCGGTGCACCGCCGCCCCGAGATAGGCGGACGCGTCGGCGGGCCGGCGCAGCCCGGTGGCGTCGTTCGCGCCGATCAGGATCAGCGCCACGTCGGGCCGCTCGCCGAGCAGGGCCCGGGCGACCTGGGTGGCCAGGTCCGTCGAGCGCGACCCGGAGACGCCGACGCTGGACAGGTGCACCCGGCGGCCGGTCGGGCCCTCGGCGAGCAGGTTGGCCAACTGTCCGCCAATGGTGTCGTCGAGGCGGTCGACGCCCACGCCCAACGCCGACGAGTCACCGAGCAGCACCAGCCGCAGCGGCGCGGCGTCGGCCCGGCCGATCGTCGCCCGCAACGCCAACCCCAGCTCCGGCTCGGCGTAGCGCCGGTGCCGGGCGACGAACGCCTCACCGGCCAGGACGGCGGCGCCGCCCACCGTGCCGGCGAGCAGCGACAGCGCCGCCGCCCGACCCAGGCGGCCGGGAAGACCGGCGGTCACGCCCCGCTCGCTGCGCTCGTTCATGCCAGTCCCTCCACTGTCGAGGTGTCCGTCGCGGAGCCGGACTGCGGCACCGTGTTGACACCGAAGAACGCCCGGCGACGCAGCTGCGCCCACCGGCCGGCCGGTCCTCGGTCGCGGCCCCGGACCTGGGTGCCGCTGACCTCGGTGCCGGCGTGCCGGGCCGCCTCCTGCGCGGCCTTTGGCAGCGACCGTACGCCCTCGCCCCGCGCCGGTGTGGCCCGTCGCTCCGGCCCGGAGCCGAGCGCCGAGAGCATCGTCGGCAGCAGAGCGGCGGCGGCCATCGCGTACCCCTCGGCGGAGGGGTGGAACCGGTCCCAGGCGAACATTCGGTGCGGTTCGGCGGCGAACCGTGGGCCGAGCAGGTCGCCGAGGGACACCGTCGAGCCGCCCGCCTCGACCACCGCCACCGTCTGGGCGGCGGCGAGCTGGCGACTCCACCGGTGCGCCAGCCAGCGCAGCGGTGGCTGGATCGGCCGGATCGCGCCGAGGTCGGGGCAGGTGCCGACGACCACCTCGCAACCGGTGTCGCGCAGCGCGTGGACCGCCTCGACCAGGTAGCGCACCGCCAGGCCGCGCGGCGTGCGGTTGGTGATGTCGTTGCCGCCGATCAGGATCACCGCGATGTCCGGCGCGCACTCCAACGCCGCCTCCACCTGGTGCCGGAGCGCCGCGGAGATGGCGCCGACCACCGCGAAACGGCGCACCAGGACCGGCCTGTGCAGCCGCCGGGACAGGCCGGTGGCGAGCAGCGCCCCCGGTGTCTCCCGGCGGCGGTGCACCCCGTAGCCGGCCGCCGACGAGTCACCGAGCACGACCATGGTGAGCGGGGGGCCGGGGAACTTCGCGCCGTACATCCCGTCGCAGCGCGGCGGCGGGGCCTCGGCCATCGGGATGGTGCGCCGGGCCTGGCGGGCCTGGCCGAGCAGCACCCCGCCGGTCGCCATCGCGGCCGCCGCGGTGGCGCCCGTCCCGATAGCCGCCAGCCGGGCGATCCGCCAGGCCTGCCGCCAGCGCGGACCAACGGGTACGACAGAACCAGCGACCCCCATATGCCGACATTATCGCGCCGGCCCGACACGCCGCTGTCGTCGTCCCGGCTCGGGAGTGCCTGGAAACCGACGAGACGGGGTACCTGTCCGGTGGAGGCCGGCCGACTTGCGCCGACCCGCCACGCTGATCCGGCGGAGAGGAGCGCGACGATGGGGAAGACACTGAAGCGCAGCGCGGCGTTCACGGCCCTGGCGCGGGCACTGGCGGCGGGGGCGCGCGGCGGGCCCTCGCTGGGCAGCCGACTGGCGGCGCTGCCCCGGATGATCCGGGCCACGACCCGGGGGGAGTACGACGGTGGCCTCCGGCTGGCCCTGATGACGGCGGCCACGGCGTACATCGTCTCGCCCATCGACCTGCTGCCGGAGATCCCACTGGCGATCTTCGGGCTGGCCGACGACGCGGTGATGATCACCTGGCTGGCCGGCAGCGTGCTCGCCGAGACCGACCGTTTCCTCGAATGGGAGGCCCGACGCAGCTCGGTCATCCCCGGGGGGCTGGTGCCCTGACGGCACGTACGCTGGTCGGCGAGGATACGTCTGCCCGGCCGCCGTCGCCGGCGCCGCAATGAAGGGCACACCGTGCAGTACTACGACAACGTCGTCGACATGATCGGCAACACCCCGCTGGTCCGCCTGCGCAACGTCACCGAGGGCATCCAGGCCACCGTGCTCGCCAAGGTCGAGTACGTCAACCCGGGCGGCTCGGTGAAGGACCGGATCGCGCTGCGCATGGTCGAGGACGCCGAGGCGGCGGGCCTGCTGCGGCCCGGCGGCACGATCGTCGAGCCGACCAGCGGCAACACCGGCGTCGGGCTCGCCCTGGTGGCCCAGCTCAAGGGCTACAAGTGCGTCTTCGTCTGCCCCGACAAGGTCAGTCAGGACAAGCAGGACGTGCTGCGGGCGTACGGCGCCGAGGTGGTGGTCTGCCCGACCGCCGTCGCGCCGGAGGACCCGCGCTCGTATTACAACGTCTCCGACCGGCTGACCCGCGAGATTCCCGGCGCGTGGAAGCCCGACCAGTACAGCAACCCGGCGAACCCGCGCTCGCACTACGAGACGACCGGCCCGGAGCTGTGGAAGCAGACCGAGGGCCGGCTCACGCACTTCGTGGCGGGCGTCGGCACCGGCGGGACGATCTCCGGCATCGGGCAGTATCTGAAGGAGGCGTCCGAGGGGCGGGTGCGGGTCATCGGGGCCGACCCGGAGGGCTCGGTCTACTCCGGCGGCACCGGCCGGCCGTACCTGGTGGAGGGCGTCGGCGAGGACTTCTGGCCGGAGACGTACGACCGGGGTGTGGCCGACGAGATCGTCGAGGTCTCCGACAAGGCGTCCTTCGAGATGACCCGGCGGCTGGCCCGCGAGGAGGGCCTGCTGGTCGGGGGCTCCTGCGGGATGGCCGTGGTCGCCGCGTTGGAGGTGGCCCGCAAGGCCGGCCCGGACGACGTCGTGGTGGTGCTGCTGCCCGACGGCGGTCGCGGCTACCTCTCCAAGATCTTCAACGACTCGTGGATGGCCCGGTACGGCTTCCTGGACAACTCCGGCCACGAGCCGACGGTGGCCGACGCGCTGGCCAGCAAGCCGGGCGGCCTGCCCGAGCTGGTGCACGTGCACCCGACCGAGACGGTCCGGGACGCGATCGACTACATGCGTGAGTACGGCGTCTCGCAGCTGCCGGTGCTCAAGGCCGAGCCGCCGGTGGTGACCGGTGAGGTCGCCGGCTCGATCGCCGAGCGGGATCTGCTCGACGCGCTGTTCACCGGTCAGGCCCACCTGCACGACACCATCGAGCGGCACATGGGTGACCCGTTGCCGATGATCGGTGGCGGCCAGCGGGTGAGCGAGGCCGTCGGCCTGCTGGAGAAGTCCGACGCCGCGCTGGTCCTGGTCGACGGCAAGCCCAAGGGCGTCCTGACCCGCCAGGACCTCCTGGCTCACCTCGGCGCCCACTAGTTCTCGCCCCCGCCTGTCCGCATGCTTCCCTCCGGGGCGGCACGGGCACCTCTGCCGGTCCTTTGCTCTGCTTCACTCCACGCAACACCGAGTGTCCGATTACCGGACACTCGGTGTTGCGTATGTTGAAGCAGAGCAAAGGCCGTGAGGCAGGGCGGGGCGGGGTGGACGCCGCACGAACCGCACGTGGGCGAGCGCCCCACGAAACGCACGATCGTCGGGCAGCAGGGCGTCAGAGGGGGCGGGTGTAGCGGAGCTGGGGCGCGGGGGCGGTGCCCATGTGTTCCTCGCGTTCCGCTCCCGTCGGGGTCCAGCCGCCGCGCTCGTAGAAGGCGCGGGCGTGGGCGTTGTCGCGGAGCACCCAGAGCACCGCCCGCTGCCAGCCCCGCGCCCGCATGGCGTCCAAAGCGTCCACCATCAACGCGCGGCCGGTGCCCCGCCCCTGCTCGGCCGGGTCCAGGTGGATCGCGTTGAGCAGTCCGGTCGCCGGGTCGTCCTCGTCGTCCGGGCCCACGTAGCTGAAGCCGACCAGCACGCCGACGCGTTCCGCCACGGTCAGCCGGTGGTTGTCGCGCTCCCAGGCCCACCGCTCGGTCCAGTACCGTCCCATCGCCTCCCCGGTCGGCTCGGCCAGCGCCTCCGCCGGCAGGAACGACGAGTAAGCGGCCACCCGGGAGCGTTGGTGCAGGGCGCCGATCCCCATCAGGTCGTCGTCGGTGGCGGGGCGGAGCGTGACGGTCATCCGGCCGAGGCTACCCGGCGCGGCGGGACCTGCACGGTGGTCAGATCCTCGGCGATGACCAGGTCGCCGTCGAAATGCCCGCGGGCCTCGTCGAAGAACCGGCGGGGGTCGGGGTAACGCTGCGAGAAGTGCGTGAGCACCAGCGTGCGTACCCCCGATTCGGTCGCCACCCGCGCGGCCTGCGCCGCGGTCAGGTGGCCGACCTCGGCGGCGAGCGCGGCCTCCGACTCCAGGAAGGTCGACTCGATGACCAGCAGGTCGGCGTGCTCGGCCAGGGCGTACACCCCGTCGCACAGGCCGGTGTCCATCACGAAGGCGAACCGCTGCCCCGGCCGGGGCACGCTCACCTCGTCGCGGGTGACGCGACGACCGTCGAGGTCCAGGTGCCCGACGCGGATCAGCGCGCCGACGGCCGGACCGGCGATGCCGTACGCGGCCAGCTTCTCCGGCAGCATCCGGCAGCCGTCCGGCTCGACCAGCCGATAGCCGTACGTCTCGATCGGGTGCCGCAGCCGGCGGGCCTCCAGCGTGCCGCAGCTCAGGGCGATCCGTTGACCGTCGGTCTCGATCGGGGTGACCGCCAGCTCGGCGGTCTCGTAGAAGGAGGTGGCGTGCCGCAGTCGGGCGAAGTACTCGGCGCCGCCCGCCGGGAAATGCACGGCGACCGGATGCGACACCCGGTCCAGCGAGAGTCGCTGGATGGTGCCGGGCAGGCCGAGGCAGTGGTCGCCGTGGAAGTGCGTGACGCAGATCCGGGTCAGGTCGGTCGCGGTGACCGTGGTGTGCAGGAGCTGCCGCTGGCTGCCCTCGCCCGGGTCGAAGAGGATCACCTCGTCGTCCCAGCGCAGCACGTACCCGTTGTGGTTGCGCTGCCGGGTGGGGGCCTGGCTGGCCGTCCCGAGAATCACCAGCTCGCGCATCGACACGCTGATCTCCCACAGATATGGAGCGACCCCCGGGGCGCTCCGCGCTGTCGCGCGGGCCGGCTGGACTTGGCCGGCACCCCGGGGGTCGGGTGGCTGTCGTGGATTCGCCGCACCGCTGCCACACGGTCTCGACGGTCGTACTGGTTGCCCGCCTCGCGGCGGACGGATCACTGTCGAGGACAGCGGCTAGCTGACAGCCACCTCACGAGTCCGATTGCTATACAAGTCTGGACCACCTCCTTTCACGTGTACGGCCACGTTATCGAGTTCTCGCCGGGCGCGGCAACGGATTTCGATCACAGGGCCAGACGGGAATGCCCGGCCACCTCGTCGGCGGCCGGGCATCGCGCTCAAGCAGGTGGGTCAGCCAGCGGTACGCGCCACGCCGACCGGGCAGCTCAGCCCGTTCGGGCCGTGGTTGCAGTACCCGTTCGGGTTCTTGGTCGGGGCGAGGTACTGCTGGTGGTAGTCCTCGGCGAAGTAGTAGCTGCCGAGCGGGGCGATCTCGGTGGTGATCTCACCCTTGCCGGCCCGGCTCACGATCGGCTGGAAGGCGTCCCGGGACGACTCCGCGATGGCCCGCTGCTCGTCATTGGTCGTGTAGATCGCCGACCGGTACTGGGTGCCCACGTCGTTGCCCTGGCGCATGCCCTGGGTCGGGTCGTGGTTCTCCCAGAAGACCTTCAGCAGGTCCTCATACGTGATCTTGCTGGGGTCGTACACCACCTGGACGACCTCGGCGTGCCCGGTCCGGCCGGAGCACGTCTCCTCGTACGTCGGGTTCTTGGTGATGCCGCCCGCGTAGCCGGCGGAGGTGGTGTAGACGCCGGGCAGCGTCCAGAACAGCCGCTCGGCACCCCAGAAACAGCCCATGCCGAAGACGGCGACCTGGAGACCCTCTGGGAACGGGCCCTTCAGCGGGGTGCCCAGCACCTCGTGGCGGTCGGCGACCGGCATGGCGATCGGCCGGCCCGGCAGGGCCTGCTCGGGCGAAATCATCTCGGCGTTCATACGGCGCAGGAACACGGTGGGACTCCTCTCGTACCTCTCCCAGCGTGTAACACCGGTGGGTCTTTCTTCCTTACCCGTGCCACTGTGACTCAGGCCCCGCCACCCAGGCCGGCGGCGATCCGGTCGGCGTAGGTCTGTGCGTCGGTGTCGTCGGCGTACCGGGTGCGCGGCCAGAAGAAACCCCGCAGCCCGTCGCCCTTGGTTCGCGGCACCACGTGGGTGTGCAGGTGCGGGACGGATTGGGACACCTTGTTGTTCACCGCCACGAACGTCCCACCCGCCCCCAGAGCGGCCTCCACCGCCACCGCCAGCCGCTGGACCAGCGCGAAGTAGCCGGGCAGCAGGTCGGCCGGAAGCTCGGCCAGGGTCACCAGGTGCGCCCGGGGCACCACCAGCACGTGCCCCTTGAACACGGGCCGGGTGTCCAGAAATGCCACCCCGTCCGCCTCGTCGGCGACCCGGAACGCCGGCACGTCACCCGACACGATCCCGCAGAAGACGCACCCGCTCATCGCCCCAGGCTATGTCGCCGGCTGACCGGCCCGCCGCCCCCTGGCCGGCACGTGGGGGCCGGGCCGGACAGGCCCGTCCCCACCCGGAGCGCGGGTTCCGTTCCAGCCCGCCGGACGGGGGCACTAGCCTCACCAGAATGAGTCACGGCTTCGAGACGCTCGCCATTCACGCCGGTCAGGACCCTGAGGCCCGCACCGGCGCGGTGATCCCGCCGATCTACCAGACCAGCACGTACGCCCAGGACGCCGTCGGCGCGCCCCGGCTCGGCTACGAGTACAGCCGCTCCGGCAACCCGACCCGTGACGCCCTGCAGGAGTGCCTGGCCGCGCTGGAGGGCGGGCCGGTGGGCCTCGCCTTCGCCAGCGGCCTGGCCGCGGAGGACACCCTGCTGCGGGCCGTCTGCCAGCCGGGCGACCACGTGATCATCCCGGACGACGCGTACGGCGGCACCTACCGGCTCTTCGCCCGGGTGGCCCAGCGCTGGGGCCTGGAGTTCACCCCCGCCAAGGTCTCCGACGCGGCCGCGGTCCGGGCCGCCGTGCAGCCCGGTCGGACGAAGATCGTCTGGGTGGAGACGCCGACGAACCCGCTGCTCGGCATCGCCGACATCGCCGCCCTGGCCGCCGTGGCGCACGACGCGGGCGCGCTGCTGGTTGTCGACAACACCTTCGCCTCGCCGTACCTCCAGCAGCCGATCGCCTTCGGCGCGGACGTGGTGGTGCACTCCACCACCAAGTACATCGGTGGGCACTCCGACGTGGTCGGTGGCGCGCTCGTCGTCGCCGACGCCGGGCTCGGCGAGGAGCTGCGCTACCACCAGAACGCGATGGGCGCGATCAACGGCCCGTTCGACGCCTGGCTCACCCTGCGCGGCATCAAGACCCTCGGGGTACGCATGGACCGGCACTGCGACAACGCCGAGCGGCTCGCCGCGTACCTGGACGGGCACGCCCAGGTGGCCGAGGTGATCTACCCCGGGCTGCCCTCGCACCCTGGTCACGAGGTGGCCGCGAAGCAGATGCGTCGGTTCGGCGGCATGATCTCGTTCCGCGCCTCCGGCGGTGAGGACCACGCCGTGGAGATCTGCAACCGCACGAAGCTCTTCGTGCTCGCCGAGTCGCTCGGCGGCGTGGAATCCCTGATCGAGCACCCGGGCCGGATGACACACGCAAGTGCTGCCGGCTCGCCGCTTGAAGTTCCCGGCGATCTCGTGCGACTGTCTGTCGGCATCGAGACGGTCGACGACCTGCTCGCCGATCTGGAGCAGGCGCTGGGCTGACCGCTGGGGAGGATGGCCGTGCAGGACATCATGTCGACCTGGGTCGGGGCGACCGCCAAGCAGATCGCCCGGGGCGTACGCAGGGGTGACGTCTCGGCCACCCAGGTCGTCGCCGACCACCTGGAGTACATCGCCTCGGCCGACCGCGAGCTGGCGGCTTTCCGCGCCGTTCGCGGCGGCGAGGCGATCACCGAGGCCGAGAAGGTCGACGAGCAGGAGGACCTGGCCAACCTCCCCCTGGCCGGGGTGCCGGTGGCGGTCAAGGAGAACACCCCGGTCGCCGGCCTGCCCACCTGGAACGGGTCGGCAGCCGTGCGGACCGACGTCGCGGAGGCCGACCACGAGGTGGTGCGTCGGCTGCGCGGCGCGGGCGCGGTGATTCTCGGAGTCACCCGGATGCCGGAGCTGGGGCTGTGGGCACTCACCGACGACGACAGCGCGGTGACCCGCAACCCGTGGGACAACACGCGTACCCCCGGCGGCTCCTCCGGCGGCGCCGCCGCCGCGGTGGCCGCCGGGCTGGTGCCGATCGCGCACGGCAACGACGGTCTCGGCTCGATCCGGATTCCCGCGGCCTGTTGCGGCCTGGTCGGGCTCAAGCCCGGCCGAGGCGTGGTCCCCTGCCAGCTCGGCGCGGACGACTGGTTCGGCCTCACCGAGCACGGCATGCTGACCAGCACGGTCGCCGACGCGGCGGTCGGCTTCTCGGTGCTCGCCGGTCGGCGTCCCGAGAAGCTGGTCCCGCCGCAGCGGCTGCGGGTGGGCGTCTCGCTGCGCTCCCCGGTGCGCGGCGTCGCAGCGGACGCGCCCAACCGGGACGCGGTCGCCGCCGCCGGTCGGCTTCTCGCCGCCGCCGGGCACGACACGGTGCCGGCCGATCCGGTCTACCCCACGGCCCTGGGCCTGCAGGGCATCGCCACCTGGTTCGCCGCCGCCGCCACCGACGTCCGGGCTTCCGGGTTGGACCGGCGTGGCCTGCAACGGCGTACCCGGCGGCACGTCGCGCTGGGCGAGTGGGCGCAGCGTCGCGGCTACGTGCGGGAGGCTGACCGGGCCGCCTGGCGGCAGCGGTCGGTCGACTTCTTCACCGACCACTCGGTCGACCTGCTGCTCACCCCCGCGCTGGCCAGCGCGCCGCCGGAGGCCGGGCGCTGGTCCGAGCGGTCCTGGCGGGCGAACATGTCGGCCAACATCCGGTACGCCCCGTACGCCGCACCGTGGAACATCGCCGGCCTGCCGGCGATCGTGGTGCCGGTGGGCCGCCGGCCCGACGGCCTGCCGGTCGCCGTGCAGATCGTCGGCCCGCCCGGCTCGGAACTGCTGCTGCTCGGCGTGGCCGGTCAGTTCGAGATGGCCGCCCCGTGGTCGCGTCACGCCCCCGGTTATCCCCTCGTCGGAACGGGGTCGCCGGCCGCCGCATGATCGTCTACCGTGTGCGCGCAACGTCGCGCGGACCCGGGGGACACCAATGCGCTGCCAGACCTGCGGGGACCCCACGTCCCCCGAGCACAACGACTGCCAGCGCTGCTACACGCCGCTGGGCCAGCCCGCCGTCACGCCGGGTCTGCCGACCTACCGCGTACGCGGGATCGGCCTGGCGGCGAACATCGCCGTCGGCGCGACCGCCCTGCTCTACCTGGTGGTGGCGCTGTCCCCGCTGATCGGGATGGCGATGGCCCGGCAGGCCAGGGCCAACGACGACGTGGACCTGCTGCTCGGCGCGGCGATCGTCGGAGGGCTGCTGTCGCTGCCCATGGTGGTGGCGCACCTCACCGCCGCCGTACTGGTGATCATCTGGACGTGGCGGGCGCGGAAGAACACCGACGCCTTCCCCGGCGCCCTGCCGACGCTGGGGGCCGGCTGGGCGATCGCCGGCTGGCTGGTGCCCTTCGCGAACTTCGTGGTGCCGGCCCGGGTGGTGGCGGGCGTGGCGCGGGACAGCCTCTGGCGGCGGTTCACCCCGACCCTCGTGGTCGTCTGGTGGTGCGCCTGGCTGGTGTTCAGCGTCGGCGATCGGGTGCGCAGCCGCGTGGACGAGGAGGCGTACAACCGGCTGCCGGAGACCCCGTTCACCGACGCCGGCTACCAGGCGTACGTCGACTACTACCGGGACTCCCTGCTCCGCAACACGCTGCCCGCGCTGGGCTGCGCAATCGCCGCGGTGACGCTGATCCTGCTGATCCACCGGATCTCCGCCGCGCAGGAGGCCCGGATCGCCCGCGCCGCCCCGGTGTGGCCTACCGCCCCGGTCTGGCCGGGGGCGCCGGTGTGGCCGGCGGCGCCGGTGTGGCCCGCGTCCGCTCCGCCCTCGGCCGGTCCGGCTCCGACGATGGCGACCCCGGCGGCCCCTGCCCCGCCAGAGGCTCCTGCCGCGGCCCCGGCGGGTCCTGCCGCGGCCCCGGCGGCCCCCGCGGGCCCTGCCGCACCGGAGGCCGCGCCGACACCGTGATCCACTCGGGATCGCTGATGTGGCGGTGTCCGGGCGCGGTTGATACCGCGACATCGGGGATGTCGAGTGGATCAACCCGGTGTCGCCGCAGGGGACGCCGGGGCCGGATGGCACGATCGGGGGCATGACGGAACTGGTCGGCCTCGACGACGTACGGGCTGCGCGGAAACTGCTCGCCGACGTCGTCCGGACCACCCCGCTGGAGCCCTGCCGGCCACTGAGCGCGGCACTGGGCGGACCGACCTGGCTCAAGTGCGAGAACGTGCAGCGCGCCGGCTCGTACAAGGTGCGCGGCGCGTACGTGCGGATCTCCCGGCTGTCGGCGGCCGAGCGCGAACGCGGCGTGGTCGCGGCGAGCGCCGGTAACCACGCCCAGGGAGTGGCTCTCGCCGCCGGGCTGGTCGGCACGCACGCGACGGTCTTCATGCCGGTCAACGCGCCGCTGCCGAAGGTCGCCGCCACCAAGGGGTACGGCGCGCAGGTCGAGCTGGCCGGCAACACGGTCGACGAGTCGCTGGTGGCGGCGCAGACGTACGCCGAGCGCACCGGCGCGGTGCTCATCCACCCGTTCGACCACCGGGACGTGATCGCCGGGCAGGGCACGGTGGCGTTGGAGATCCTCGAACAGTGCCCGGACGTGCGGACGATCATCACCGGGGTGGGCGGCGGCGGCCTGATCTCGGGCATGGCGGTGGCCGCCAAGGCACTGCGGCCCGACGTCCGCATCATCGGCGTGCAGGCGGCCGGCGCGGCGGCCTTCCCGCCCTCCCTGGTGGCCGGGGAACCGGTCCGGCTGCCCGCCTTCGCCACCATCGCGGACGGCATCGCGGTCGGGCGACCGGGGGAGATCACGTTCAACCATGTCCGCAAGCTCGTCGACGAGATCGTCACGGTGACCGAGGAGGACATCTCCCGGGCCCTGCTGATGCTGTTGGAGCGGGGCAAGCAGGTCGTCGAGCCGGCCGGGGCGGTCGGCGTGGCCGCGCTCCTGGCCGGCGTGGTGGAGGTGGAGACACCCGTGGTCGCGGTGCTCTCCGGCGGCAACATCGACCCCCTGCTGATGATGCGGGTGATCGAGCACGGGCTGGCCGCCGCGGGTCGCTACCTGCGGGTGACCGTGCGCTGCTCGGACCGGCCGGGGCAACTCGCGTCGCTGCTCAGCCAGATCGCCGAGCACCGGGCCAACGTGGTGGACGTGGAACACCAGCGGGCCAATCCGCACCTGGGCCTCGGGGAGGTGGAGGTGGCGCTGTCGGTGGAGACCCGTGGTGTGGAGCACTCCGACACGCTGATCAGCGCCTTGCGGGCCAGTGGTTACCAGGTGGTCTTCGCCGCCGAGGCGTGACACGGGTGGGTGTCACGCCTCGGCGGCGGCACACGTCAGACGGCGCTCAGGTGCCCGGTGCCGTGAAAGGCCGCTCGGCGACCGCGGCGCAGAGCCGCGTGACGCTCAGCCGGAGAACGGCTCGAAACTGACCACGGTCACCTTGATGTCGGCGCCACTCGGGGCCGTGTAGGTGCAGGTCTGCCCGGAGCGGCCACCCAGGATCGCCTTACCGAGCGCCGACTCGGGGCTGTAGACGGTGAGGTCGGTGGTGGCGGCGATCTCCCGTGAGCCGAGCAGGAAGGTCTCGGTGTCGTCGGCGTCGTCGTCGAAGTAGATCGTCACGACCATGCCGGGCGACACCGCGTCGGCCGTCGGGGCCTCGCCGACCTTGGCGGTGCGCAGCAGTTCCTGCAGGTAGCGGATGCGACCCTCGGCCTTGCCCTGCTCCTCGCGGGCGGCGTGGTAGCCGCCGTTCTCGCGCAGGTCACCCTCCTCGCGCCGAGCGTTGATCTCGGCTGCGATCGCCGGCCGGTTGGCGATGTGCTCGTCGAGCTCGGCCTGGAGGCGGTCGTACGCGTCCTGGGACAGCCAGGTGGCGGGCGCCTCGTTGCCAGTGGACACAGGCGTTCTCCTCAGTTGTGCGTGGCTGGCTGACAGGTGAACTACCAAGTTACCAGTGCGGTACGACACAGCGTGGCGGCGATCACCGCCGGTGTCCGCCTCCGGCACTCGCGGTCGACGCGCCGCGACGGGTTGACCGCAGGCGTTGCGGAGTGACGTCTGCGCAGCTCAGGCAGGAGGCCGGCAGCGCAGCACCTCGCCGATGAACGGTCGGGCGGAGGTGCTCAGACGGTGCCGGGTGGTGACGTGCCGGTCGCCGGGTGCGGCGCTCACCGTGACCTCTTCGCGGGCCACCTCGACGCCGGCGCGGTCCCGGGCGCGCAGCACACAGACCGCCGAGCCGCCCGACGGCACGGTCACCCGGAAGTCGACGACCACCTGGCTGTCCGTGATGTCGGTGTACGTGATCACCTGAGCGTCGTAGACCGGGTCGCCGTACTGCCGGTAGAGCCGCAGCGAGATCAGGCTCAGCACCGTCACCAGCACCAGGAGGACCAGCGCGGCCAGCAGCGTACGGCGGCGGCCCCCGCCGGGCGCCCGGCGGCGACCGTAGCGGCCGGCGGGGAAAACCGGCGCGCCCGGTGAAATTGTGGCGTGCGTCTCGGTCACCGGCGGGTATCTCCTGGCGTTGTTGTCGGCGGCATCGGCAAGAATGGCAGAAGTCCATCCTCCCAGCCCGGCCAAACGGCAGGAATGGCAGGTCGGGCCCCGCGGTGCCGACCGGCAGCGGGGCGAGGAGGGTCCCGGCAGGTCAGCCGGTCGAGCCCGGTCGGGTCCACCGGCCGGCACAGACGAGGAGCGCCGAAGTTGGCAGAGCAGCTGCGTCTCATGGCCGTCCACGCGCACCCGGACGACGAGTCGAGCAAGGGTGCGGCGACGATGGCGAAGTACGTCGCCCAGGGGGTGGACGTGCTGGTGGTGACGTGCACCGGTGGTGAGCGCGGCAGCGTGCTCAACCCCAAGCTCGACCGGCCCGACGTCTGGGCCAACATCGCGGAGATCCGGCGCGCCGAGATGGACGCCGCGCGGGCGATCCTCGGCGTCGACCAGGCCTGGCTCGGGTTCGTCGACTCCGGCCTGCCCGAGGGTGACCCGCTGCCGCCGCTGCCCGAGGGCTGCTTCGCGCTCCAGGACGTCGAGGTGGCGGCCGGCCCGCTGGTGCGCCTGATGCGTGAGTTCCGTCCGCACGTGGTGACCACGTACGACGAGGAGGGTGGCTACCCGCACCCCGACCACATCATGTGCCACAAGGTGAGCGTGGCCGCGTTCGAGGCCGCCGGCGACCCGGAGCGCTACCCGGAGCTGGGTGCCCCCTGGCAGCCGCTGAAGCTCTACTACGACATCGGTTTCTCCAAGGCCAGGATCATGGCCCTGCACGAGGCCATGCTCGCCACCGGCGCCGAGTCGCCGTACGAGGATTGGCTCAAGCGCTGGGACGAGCGCCCGGACAAGGGCCCCCGCATCACCACCCGGGTGGACTGCGCCGAATACTTCCCCGTCCGGGACGACGCGCTGCGCGCCCACGCCACCCAGGTCGACCCGGACGGCTTCTGGTTCCACGTGCCCATGGAGCTGCAGCAGCGTGCCTGGCCGACGGAGGATTTCGAGCTGGCGCGCACCGTGGTGGACAGCCCGCTGCCCGAGTCCGACCTCTTCGCCGGAGTGCGGGAGACGGCGCACGCGGGTTGATTCCGGCCGGGGCTACCCTGGTAGGCAGTCGCACAACGGAGGAACGCCATGCTGACCGCTGCCCAGGTGCTCGCGGAGAACAACTTCGGTGACACCCGCACGGGTGGTCTGGCCGGACCGATGGGCCTCTTCCTCATCCTGCTGCTGTCCGCCGCGACCATCCTGCTGATCCGTAACATGAACGCCCGGCTGCGGCGTCTGCCCGACCGGTTTCCCCAGCAGGGGCGGCCGACCGATGCGACCAGGGCCGACGCTTCAGTCGTCGATCCGACAGACGGGACCAGCGCGCATGATTCATCCACGCGCGCTCCCAATGGGCACCAGCAGCAGCGGAACGGGTAGTCCGCGCATGATTCACGCCGAACCGGGTGGTGGACCCCTGTTGCGACCACCCGGTTTGGCTTAGCCTTCCGCCGGGGGGACCAAAAGTCCCCGAGCCGTGCGCGGAAGGGGGCGCCGATGACCGTCACAGCACCGGCCGCCCGCCGTACCGTCGGTCGGTCGGCTGACGGGGGAGGTCGATGACCTCCGGCACGGGCGGCGACCCGTTCGACCGTCTCGGGGTGCACGGCATGCCAGCCCGGCTGCTCGTGCTGACGGCTGCGGTGACGGTGACGGCTCTGGCCGCCGCCGTGGTCGGTCTGACCCTTCCGGCCGGGCTGCCGTCGGATGATCCTCTTGGTGCTCCGGCCCGCTTCGGCATCGCCGTCGCCGTCCTCGCCGTGGCCCAACTCGCCCGGCTTCGCTTCCGCACCTCCGCCGGCATGGTCAGCATCACCTGGGGCGAGGCCGCCCTGATCGTCTGCCTCTACCTCGCGCCGGCCGGCTGGCTGCCGTCGGCCACCCTGCTCGGCACCGGGCTGGCCTGGACGGCGCTGTCGCTGCACAGCGACCGTCGCCCGCCGCTGGAGATCGTCCGGATCGCCGCGTCGCTGACTGCCGCGTCGGCGCTGGCCGTGACCGTGACCACCGCCCTGGGGCATCCGCTGCTCGCCTCGCCGACGCCGATGCTGGCGCTGGCCGTGATCGCCGGTTCGGTGACCTACCTCCTGGTGACCGCGTGGCTCGGTGGCGTGACGCTGGGTCTGCGGCACGGGCTGCCCATCGGGCCGCCGCTGCTCGCCGCGCTGCGCGGCAAGCTGCTGATGTTCGTGGGCAACGTGGCGGTCGGCCTGGTCGTGGTCGCGCTGCTGGAACTGGATCCGCGCTGGTTGCTGCTGCTCCCGCCATTGCTCTGGCTGCTGCAACAGACCTACCGCTACCGGCTGCGCGCGGACCAGGAACGCCGAACGTGGCGTGCCTTCGCCGAGGCCACCGCGGCCCTCAACCAGCTCGACGAGCGGGGCGTGGCCAGCGCGGCGGTGACCGGCGCGCTGGCGCTGTTCAACGCCGAGTTGGTCGACGTCGACGTGGCCCGGGCCGACGGCAGGTGGCGTCGCTACCGGGGAGACGCCGGCGGTCAGCTGCTCGACCGGGAGGTGAGCCCTCCGGACCGGTCGGAGCCCGACGAGTACGAGTTGGTCCGTCCCCTGTCGGTGGGCACCGCGCCGGTCGGCCAGCTACGGGTCCGGTTCCCGCGCTCCGCTCCACCAGCGACCCGGGAACGGGACGCGGTGGCGGCCTTCGGCGACGCGCTCGCCGCCGCCCTGCACGACGCCGCGACCCATCGCGAGCTGCGGCTGGTCACCGCCCGATCGTCGTACGAGGCGGTGCACGACCCGCTCACCGGGCTGGCGAACCGTACGGCGATGCTCGGCAAGGGCGACCAGTCGCTGCGGCAGCTCGCCCACGACCACCCGGTTGCGCTGCTGCTGCTGGACATCAACCAGTTCAAGGAAGTCAACGACACCCTCGGGCACGCGGCCGGCGACCAGTTGCTGCGGCTGACCGCCAACCGGCTCAGCGCGCTGGCCCGCCCCGGTGACCTGCTCGGCCGGCTCGGCGGCGACGAGTTCGCGCTGCTGCTCACCTCGGTCCCCGTGCTCGGCGACCGGGCCGCGCCGATGGCGCACGCGCTGCGGCAGGCTCGCGAGATCGCCGAGCGGCTGGCAGCACCGACCGAGGTGGCCGGGGTGCGGATGTCCATCGAGGTCTCCGTCGGGGTGGTGGTCGCCGACGCCGGCACCGCCGACCTGACCGAGCTGCTGCGCCGCGCGGACATCGCGATGTACCAGGCCAAGGAGGGCGGCGGCAGCGTCGCCGCGTACGACAGCACCCGGGACGCGGCCAGCACCGACCAGTTGGCACTGCTGGCCGAGCTGCGCGAGGCGCTGAAGGTCGACGACCAGTTGGTGCTGGCGTTGCAGCCGGCGGTCGACCTGGCCACCGGCGCGCCCACCGGGGTGGAGGCGCTGATCCGCTGGCAGCACCCCCGCCGTGGCTGGCTGAACCCGGCCGACTTCATCCGCCCGGTGGAAAACAGCGAGCAGCTCGGCACCTTCACCCGCTACGTGCTCGACAAGGCGCTCGGCGTGGCCGCCGGCTGGGCCCGCGAGGGGCTGGACGTCCCGATCTCGGTCAACCTCTCCGCGCGCAGTCTGCTCGACCCGCGCCTGCCGGCGGAGATCGCCGACGCGCTGCGCCGACATCAGGTGCCGCCGCACCGGCTGGTCCTGGAGATCACCGAGACGGTGGTGATGAGCGAGCTGGAGATCATCGACGAGGTGCTCGCCACGCTCCGGTCGATGGGTGTGCAGCTCGCGGTGGACGACTTCGGCACCGGCTTCTCCTCGTTGACCTTCCTCACCCGGATCGCCGTGGACGAGTTGAAGGTGGACCGCTCGTTCGTGATCCGGATGACCGACTCGCCGGAGGCCGCGGCGATCGTCCGGACCACCGTCGGGCTCGCCCACGAGCTGGGGCTGCGGGTGGTCGCCGAGGGTGTGGAGACGGCCGAGCAGCGGCTGGCCCTGGCCGAGCTGGGCTGCACGTCGGCGCAGGGCTACCACTTCTTCAAGCCGATGCCGGCGGACAAGATCGGCGCGGTGCTCGGGTCGCTGCGCGACTCGGCCGAGTCGAACGTCTTCCGGCTACGCGCCGACGGCGCCTCCTGACGAGGAAAGCCGGGGGTTAACAGGAATTGCGTAGCGGAGTGCGCTTGCAGAACCGGACACCGGGGCGGTAAGTCCTACTGCACCTGGGGAGCGCTGGCCGCACCGCCCTGCATCGCTAGGGCCAGGCACTCCTGCCCGGACAAAGCCGTGCCCCGGGCGGCATGCAGAGCAGAGGCGGACCCGGGGCTTACGTCCTTCACGGTACCACGCCAACCCACGCAGGTAACCCGTTCGGACGGAGTGACTGAGCATGAGCGCCGACGACCTGCCGGACTGGATTCGCCGAGCGTTCTCCGTCCCGCGACTGAACCCGTACCTGACGGAGAGCGGGCAGGATCCGGATGAAGCGGTGGGGCTCTACTGGTGGAACATCGAGGTATCTGCTGCCTTCTACGGACCGCTGCACTGTCTCGAAGTTGCGCTCAGGAATGCTCTACACGACCAACTCTGCCGCCGATTCGGTCGATCGGACTGGTGGGCGTCGGCGTCGGTTCCCCTGACCGATCACGGCATCCGACTGGTGACCGAAGCGACGCTCAAGTGCCGTCGCAGGGGCCTGACGCCACCCACGGCCGATGATGTCGTCGCCGAACTGAGCTTTGGATTCTGGGTTTCTCTGCTCAGCAATCACCGCGGCTCCTCCTACGACCGGTTGCTCTGGGTCCCGACGCTGCACCTGGCGTTCCCGCATTACTCCGGCCGAAGGGCTGAACTGCACGAGGCGTTCGAAACCATGCGGCTGCTGCGGAACAGGATCATGCACTACGAGCCCATCCACCACCGGGACCTGGCCGCCGACCACCGCAAGCTCTATCTCCTGTTGGGCAGGATGGATCCCACGCTGGCAAAGGAGATCCGAGGGCTGGATCGAGTCGAGGCGGTCCTTATGCGACGCGTAGATTTACGTTCGCGAATAGCGCGGCCGGGCTTCTGAGGCTCGCATGGACACCCTCGGCGCAGATCTCGTTTCCCGATCTGACATCGCACGCCTCGCGGGCGTGGAACGCCCGGCCGTCACCAACTGGGAGCGTCGGTACTCCAACTTCCCGAGACCGGTCGAAACGCCTCGCGGACAACTTTTCCAACGAGACGAGGTGGTCGCCTGGCTCTCCCGGCGTCCAATACCTATGAAGTCGCTCCGGGATGACGAACTGCCGGGTAGTACATACGGCTGCCGTGTGGAACCAAGTGCGCAGCCCGGAGCGCAGAGGGAAGAGTCCGCATCCGAAGGGGATTGCCGACTGGTCAGGGAGGTCGTCGGTCTTACGGCGGACCTTCACCGATCGGCGACCCGCGATGGTGTTTTTTGGCACGTCGTCCTGGCGCTCGTATTCCTGCGCCGCTTCCGACCGGTGGTCTGGCACCATCTTCTACTCAACCAGCCGGCCCAACGAAATAATCAGTTCGCCGGCGTATTCGCAGACGCTGGCTTGTTCGAGTCGGCTAGGATTGCCGAGCGGTTGGTCGACGCGCCACCGGCGACTCTGCGCCCCTTGGGTCGCGTGATCGACCTCCTTGACAGCGTGGCCGCGGAGCCGTCTGATCTCCTCGCCGTCTTCGAGCACGCGCTCGACCAGCTCGGCGACGACCTGTCGTACGAGTTTGTCACCCCTCGATCGGCCGCTCGGCTGATAGCGGAGATGGTTGGTCCGATCACTGCTGGCTCGCGTTGTTTCGATCCGTTCTGCCGCACGGGAGAACTTCTCGTCGAGGTCAACCGTGTGGCTGGAGAGGGCGGTGCCGTACCCGTTGTCGTGAGGGGTTCGCACCCCGAACCAGCTTTCGTGGAACTGGCGGAGATGAACCTTTCCATGCATGGGGCGAGTGCCCTCGTGTCGAGGTCGGAGCCGGCTTCACCCGCGATGCCTGTCAGTGACCGGTTCGACGTCGTGGTATCGAATCCGCCTTTCGGCTCGCTGGCGGAAGCCGACGTGATGCATCGGCGGTATGGACCCTCCCGCAGGCGGGAGTTTAACTGGCTGCAAATCGTCGTCGAATCGCTCGACGAGAATGGGCGGGGCGGAGTCATCATGCCCAATGGTGCCGCCTTCACCCTCAGTCACCGGGATCGGGAAATCCGGCGAGCTCTTGTCGAGGATGGAGCGCTTACCGCAGTGGTGGCCCTGCCTACGCAGCTCTTCCGGGGGACATCGATCGGGGTGACCCTGTGGCTGGTGCAACGTCCATCCGGACAGAGCGGTGAGATGCTCTTCATCGACGCCCAGAAGCTGGGCGTCATGTCCACGCGGACCCGCCGGCAGTTGACGCCGCAGGACATCGAGGAAGTGTCCCAGGAGTATCGACGCTGGCGGTTGGCCCTCCGGACGGACGGCACGTTTGTCCCGCGGGCCGGCTTCAGCGCGACAGCCACGGCGGCTGCCATTGCCAAACAGAACTACTCGTTGTTTCCGCCGAGCTACGTGGAGCCTGGCCCGATCGCACCGGACCGCGACTCCGAGGCGGACTTCTGGACGCTGGCGAAAGAGTTGGTTCGATTGACCGATGCTGCGCAAGAGGCAGATGCCGACGTCCGCAAGATGTTGAGGGGGTTCAGCGAAGGATGAGCCTGCTGGATGTCGTACCCCGAGGCTGGGCGGAGTCCAGTCTGGGAGATGTCGCCGATATTCGGTCCGGGCCCTCGGGAGCGGCTGTGAAGACGGACGACCGCAGCGCGGACGGCGTAGGCATGATCGCTCCAAAGGACCTACATGACGGGCGGGTCCAGCCGGGTGCTGTCAGCCGCGTCCGTGCCGATGTGGCGGCCGCTCTCGCGCCCTACACCGTCGTTCTGGACGACATCGTTGTTACCCGAACCGGCACGGTTGGCCGACTCGCATGGATTCCGTCGGCATGCAACGGGTGGCTTTTCTCCACCAGCCTGATGAGGGTACGTCCTCATCGAGTGGTGTCGCGGTATCTCGCCTACTACCTCGCGCTGCCCGAGGCGCAGGAGTGGGTACGGCGGCGAGCCCGGGGTACGGCTGTGCCGTCGATGAGCGCGGCAGTGCTCGCTGGCCTGCCGGTAGTGCTTCCGCCCCTTGAGGATCAGCAAGAGATCGCTCGTGCTCTCGCGCTGTTGGATGCGCAGGTCGAGGCACACGCCACGCTGAGTCGGTTGGCAGCGCAGACACGGAATACGCTGGCCGGAATGATGATGCGAGGTGAAAGGCCGGACCGGCTCGCGCTTCGTGGGTAACTTTTTCACACTCTTCTGGCATGGCTGGTTATGGTCGTCGGGTGAACCGACTCGCCGACGCCACCAGCCCGTACCTGCTCCAGCACGCCGACAACCCGGTCGACTGGTGGCCCTGGTGCGACGAGGCATTCGCCGAGGCGAAGCGACGGGACGTCCCGGTGCTCATCTCGGTCGGCTACGCGGCCTGCCACTGGTGCCACGTCATGGCGCACGAGTCGTTCGAGAACGAGCAGGTCGGCGCCCTGCTGAACGACAACTTCGTGTCGATCAAGGTGGACCGTGAGGAGCGCCCCGACGTCGACGCCGTCTACATGACCGCCACCCAGGCGATGACCGGGCAGGGCGGCTGGCCGATGACTGTCTTCGCCACCCCGGACGGCACCCCGTTCTTCTGCGGCACGTACTTCCCGCGCGCCAACTTCACCCGCCTGCTCCAGTCGGTCACCACCGCCTGGAAGGACCAGCGGGACGAGGTGCTGCGCCAGGGTGCCGCCGTGGTCGAGGCGATCGGCGGCGCACAGGCCGTGGGTGGCCCCACCGCCCCGCTGGACGCCCCGCTGCTCGACGCCGCGGCCGCCAACCTCGCCGGTGAGTACGACGCGACGAACGGCGGTTTCGGGGGCGCCCCGAAGTTCCCGCCGCACATGAACCTGCTCTTCCTGCTGCGCCACCACCAGCGCACCGGCGACCCGCGCAGCCTGGAGATCGTCCGGCACACCGCCGAGGCGATGGCCCGGGGCGGCATCTACGACCAGCTGGCCGGCGGCTTCGCCCGCTACTCGGTGGACGCGCACTGGACGGTGCCGCACTTCGAAAAGATGCTCTACGACAACGCGCTGCTGCTGCGCGTCTACACGCAGCTCTGGCGGCTGACCGGCGACCCGCTGGCCCGTCGGGTCGCCCGGGACACGGCCCGGTTTCTCGCCGACGAGCTGCACCGGCCGGGGGAGGGGTTCGCGTCCGCGCTGGACGCCGACACCGAGGGCGTCGAGGGGCTCACCTACGCCTGGACGCCGGCGCAGCTCGTCGAGGCGCTCGGCGACGAGGACGGCCGGTGGGCCGCCGACCTGTTCACGGTGACCGAGGCTGGCACGTTCGAGCACGGCATGAGCGTGCTCCGGCTCGCCCGGGACGTCGACGACGTCGCGCCCGAGATCCGGGCCCGCTGGCAGCGGGTGGTCGGGCAGTTGCTCGCGGCCCGCGACACCCGGCCCCAGCCGTCCCGCGACGACAAGGTGGTGGCCGCCTGGAACGGGCTGGCGATCACCGCGATCGCCGAGTTCCTCCAGG
Source organism: Micromonospora sp. NPDC005254 (assembly GCF_042872525.1). Lineage (NCBI taxonomy): Bacteria > Bacillati > Actinomycetota > Actinomycetes > Micromonosporales > Micromonosporaceae > Micromonospora > Micromonospora sp. NPDC005254. The sequence continues at coordinate 373,335 of NZ_JBIAKM010000002.1, forward strand.
TCGCCGCGCTGTACGCGTCGCCGCAGGACGAGGACGCCAACCTGATGGAGGGCGTCACCATCGTCGCCGACGGCGCGATGCGCGACGCCGCCGAGCACCTGGCCACCGTGCACCTGGTCAACGGCCGGCTGCGCCGGGTCTCGCGCGACGGCAGGGTCGGCGAGCCGGCCGGGGTGCTGGAGGACTACGGCTGCGTGGCCGAGGCGTTCTGCGCGCTGCACCAGCTCACCGGCGAGGGTCGCTGGCTCAGCCTGGCCGGTCAACTGCTGGACACCGCGCTGGAGCACTTCGCCGCGCCCGGGGGCGCGTACTACGACACGGCCGACGACGCGGAGCGGCTGGTCGCCCGGCCGGCCGATCCGACCGACAACGCCACCCCGTCGGGTCGGTCGGCGCTGATCGCCGGCCTCGTGTCGTACGCCGCGCTGACCGGGGAGACGCACTATCGGGAGGCCGCCGAGACCGCGCTCGCCACCGTGGCGCCGATCGTCGGGCGACACGCCCGGTTCGCCGGGTACGCGGCCATGGTCGGCGAGGCGCTGCTCTCCGGGCCGTACGAGATCGCTGTGGCGACCGACGACCCGGCCGGCGATCCGCTGGTGGCCGCGGCTCGGCGGCACGCCCCGCCCGGAGCGGTGGTGGTCGCCGGTCGCCCGGACCAGCCCGGGGTGCCGCTGCTCGCCGACCGGCCGCTGGTCGACGGACGGTCCGCCGCGTACGTCTGCCGGGGTTTCGTCTGCCAGCGACCGGTCACCTCGGTCGAGGACCTGGTCGCCGAGCTGGGTTGAGTTGTAGCGCCCGGTAGTTGCCGGCGCCGCGCACCGGGCGGTCGGCGCGGCGTTGTCGAGGTGGGTCACCGGCCCTGCGGATCGGCACGGCGGCCGCCCGGATAGGCTGGCCGCGCTATGGATTCCCGTACCGGTCTGCCTGTTGTCGGCATGGTGGGTGGCGGCCAGTTGGCCCGGATGACCCACCAGGCCGCGATCGCCCTCGGCCAGTCACTGCGTGTGCTCGCGAGCGCCCCCGACGACGGCGCGGCGCTGGTCGCCGCCGACGTCCAGTACGGCGACCACACCGATCTGGCCGCCCTGCGCACCTTCGCCAAGGGCTGTGACGTGGTCACCTTCGACCACGAGCACGTGCCCAACGAGCACATCCGCACCCTGGCGGCCGAAGGGGTGACCCTGTACCCGCCGGCGGACGCGTTGCTGCACGCCCAGGACAAGCGGGTGATGCGGGAACGCCTCACCGAGCTGGGCGCTCCCAACCCGGTGTGGCGGCCGGTCAGCGAGCCCGCCGACCTGGTCGGCTTCGGTGAGCAGGTCGGCTGGCCGGTGGTGCTCAAGGCGGCCCGGGGCGGCTACGACGGTCGGGGTGTCTGGATGGTGGACGACGCCACCCAGGCCACCGAGCTGGCGACCACGCTGCTCGCCGGAGGCACCCGGCTGATCGTCGAGGAGCGGGTGCCGCTGCGTCGCGAACTCGCCGTGCAGGTGGCCCGCTCGCCGTTCGGGCAGGTGGCCGCGTACCCGGTTGTCGAGACGGTCCAGCGCGACGGCATCAACGTCGAGGTGCTGGCCCCGGCGCCCGGCCTGGACGAGGAGTTGGCCGTCGCCGCTCAGCAGCTCGCCATCGACCTGGCCACCGCGCTCGGCGTGGTCGGCCTGCTGGCCGTGGAGCTGTTCGAGGTGCGCGACGACGCGGGCCGGCCGGCGATCGTGGTCAACGAGCTGGCCATGCGCCCGCACAACTCGGGGCACTGGACCATTGAGGGCGCCAGGACCTCGCAGTTCGAGCAGCACCTGCGGGCGGTGCTGGACTACCCGATGGGTGACACCGCGCTGACCGCGCCGGTGGTCGTGATGGCGAACGTCCTCGGCGGCGAGCCGGGCGGAATGTCGATCGACGAGCGGCTGCACCACCTCTTCGCCGCCGAGCCGGGCGCCAAGGTGCACCTCTACGGCAAGCAGGTACGCCCCGGCCGCAAGATCGGGCACGTCACGGTGCTCGGCGACGACCTGGACGACGTACGGGCGCGGGCGGCGCGGGCCGCACGCTGGCTGCGCATGGGGCATGAGTGACCCGGGCGGCCGCGAACCAAGGAGGACCCCGGTGACCACGGTCGGACTGATCATGGGTAGCGACTCGGACTGGCCCACGATGCGGGCCGCCGCCGAGGTGCTGGACGACTTCGAGGTGTCCTACGAGGTGCGGGTCATCTCGGCACACCGGACGCCGGTCGCGATGATCGACTATGGTCGCGACGCCGCCGACCGGGGGCTCAAGGTGATCATCGCCGGTGCCGGTGGCGCCGCCGCCCTGCCGGGCATGGTCGCCTCGGTGACGCCGCTGCCGGTGATCGGCGTGCCGGTGCCGTTGAAGCACCTCGACGGTATGGACTCGTTGCTGTCCATCGTGCAGATGCCGGCGGGGATTCCGGTGGCCACCGTGTCGATCGGCAACGCCCGCAACGCCGGCCTGCTGGCCGTCCGGATCCTCGGCGCCTCCGACGAGACCCTGCGCGCCCGGATGGCGACGTACCAGCGGGACCTGGAGCAGCTCATCAAGACCAAGGACGCAGCCCTCCAAGCCACCCTCCCGTAACCCCTGCGGCCAACCCGGCCGGGTGACGGTGACCGGCGCACGAACCCGGCCCACTCACCGTCTCCACCCACCCACGCCGCCGTGACCCTCCGTTTCATCTCATGCCGCGTAGCGCGGTCTGGAGGCGTTCCTGGGCGCGGCGGCGGCGTTCGTTGCTGGCCCCGAGGACGAGCAGCATGAGCCCCACGGGGATCAGCGCCAGCCACGGGCCGAGGCTGAACAGCGCGTGGATCGCGGCGATCGCGGTGACCGACGCGCCGACGATCACCGGGGCCTGCTGCCGGCTGGACGAGCCGAAGATCAGCACCGCCACCGCACCGAGCAGCAGCAGCATCTGCCGCAACGTGCTGGAATCGGTGGCCAGCACGATCGCCAGCGTCGGCAGGAACGCGGCGACCAACGCCGGCCCGTACGCCACCCAGCTGCTCAGATCCGGTCGGTGCCGTAGTTCGAGCACGCCGACCAGCAGGGCCAGCGCGGCGAACGGCAGCGTGTACGCCTCGGGCAGCGCCACGTCGGCGACGCGCATCAGGATCCACCAGGCGGTGATCTCGCAGAACACCACCGCCCAGAAGAGGATTCGGCGTTCCACCGGCCGTCGTCCGGGACGGGTCGCCGCCACGCCGAGGACCGCTCCCCAGGCGGCCAGCAGGGCGGCGATGTGCCGGGGGGAGTCGAAGGCGAGCGCCAGCGCGATCAGGGCCGCCGCGTACCCGCTCCACTGCACGGTGGCGGCCTCGCGCTGCGCCTCCGGGCGGCGCAGTCGGGGCAGGGTCGCGGCGAACACCTGCAGGACCGCTCCGACGGCGAGCACCCCGAACGCGGACCAGACCGCTGCCAGCCCGATGATCAGGCCGGCGGTGAGCACGAAGAGCTGGGCCATCAGCGAGGCGAAGAGCCAGCCGAGGATGCGCGCCCGCTGGGTGGTGCCGAACAGGGCCGCCACCACGCCCACGCCGACCGCGCCCCCGAGGGTGAACAGGGTCAGTTGCCGGTCGGCCAGGCTGCCGGCCAGGCCGGCCCCACCGGCGGCGAGGCCGATGGCGAAGACCAGCACCCGGGCCAGCCGCAGCGAACGGGCCGGCTCGACGAGGGGCGGTGGCGGGGTCAGGGCGAGGCCGAGCATGGAGATGGTGAAGACGGAGAGCGCGGCGAGCGTGCTCGCCGGCCACCCACTGCCCAGCGCGATGGGCGCGATCAGCAGCGTGACGGCAGCGCCGGGTAGCACCACCGGTACGGCACGGGACCGCCGTCCGCCGCTGAACCCGGTGGCGGCCAGGGCCGCCGTCGCGGTGAGCAGCAGCGCGGTCAGCACGTGGGTCGGGTTGACCACGTCCGCCGGCGGGGTGAGCAGCTCCGGCGGCGGACCCTGCCAGATCCGGCTCAACGTGCGGTGCGGCTCGACGAGGGCGACGATCAGGGCGGGCGCGATCGACGCGACCGCCAGGGCGGTCGGCAGCGCGGCGGCCGCGAGCGCGCCGGCGGAGGGGCTGACCCGCCACCGCCGCCGGTCCGGGTCGTCCGGCAGTCGCCGTAGCGCACCGTCGAGGAGCACCGCCCAGCGGCGGACCGGCTGGGCGGAACCGGTGGGCGGCACGGTCGCCGCGCGGATCAGCTCGGCGAGGACACCGAGCAACGCGGCGGCGGCCGCGTAGACCCCGGCCGGGAGCCCGGTGGGGATGGCGGCGAGCGCGCTGATGCTGGCACCGCCGACCACGGCCACGCTGACCCAGGGCAGGTACTGCGGAACGTGCCGGCGTACCGCGGCGACGCCGGCCAGACCGAGGCTGGACGCGGCCAGCGCGGCGGTCAGCACCACCTGTGCCGAGTGCTGGAACTCGACGGCCAGCGCCGCCACCGCGCCGGGCAGCGCGAGCAGCGCGGCGCCGGCCGCCGCGCCACCGATCTGCGCCAGGTGCGGCGGCATGCCCTCGGTCTCCAGGTCGGCTACCTGCGGCCCGGCCAGGACGCGCGCCAGCGCGGCCACCACGATGCCGATCAGCGCGATGCTGCCCAGCGCCAGCGCGGTGGTCCACGGGCGGACCAGGCCGGCACCGGCCCCGTGCAGCGCGACCACCCCGGCCACGGTGGCCCGGGACAGCCCGGCCCGGGCCTCCTCGCTGGCCACCGCCGCCATCCCGTAGACGGTGGCGACCATGGCCCCGACGAGCACCGGCGACCACCAGGGCAGCTCGAACGCGGCCGGTGCGCCGATCGTGGCGAGCACCACGGCCACGCCTGACGCGTCCCACCGCCAGGGCGGCGGGAGCAGGAGGCCGGCGGCGACGGCCAACAGCACCAGCGCGATCGGCGCCTGCCAGGTCGCGCCGCCGGTCGGCGCGGCCGGCCAGCCGCTCAGGTCGCCGTCCCAGATCGGCCCGGGGGTGGCCAGCACACCGACCCCACCGCGCAGCGCCGTCCAGCCGGCGAGCACGCCGATGAGCAGGCCGCCGACGGCGATGCCGAGGATCGGGCCGCGTCGCCACTCCTCGGGCATGGCACGGGCGCCCACGGCCACCACCAGGACCAGGCCGGCGGCCACCGCCAGTTGCCCACCCGGAGCGAGGACCGCGGCGATCCGCACCATTGTGGCGATCAGGGCGGTGGTCACCGCCGCGGCGGCCAGGTCCGACCCGTCCAGGGTGAGGTCCGAGCGGCGGCCGGCGTCGATCGACGGGGCCAGGAAGAGCAGCACCGCGGCGACCAGCAGCAGCGCACCGACCCAGGCGTCGGCGACCGTCGCACCGGGTGCGCCGAAGGCGGCGGCGGTGACGACGAGCGCGCCCAGCCCGGTGCCGACAGACAGGGGCGCCGGGATGCGCCGCTGGGACACCTGCACCATGGCGGCGTACCCGAGGGTCACACAGACGGCCAGGAAGCTCGCCGCCAGCACCGGGACGGTCGCCTCGCGGAGGCTGGCCGGGGTGGGGGTCTCGTCGACGGGCATGGTCGCGGCCACGAACGCGGCCACCGCTCCGGGCAGCGCGAAGGCCGCCCCTCCGGCGGCCCAGTCCGTGACCGTGTCGGCGGCGGCCGACGCGATCCGGACCCGGGGCGCCAGCGCGACCAGCGCGCCGGCCGCGAAGAGGGTGAGCAGGACCGCGGCGGTGAGCGCCGGACGGGACAGGCCGGCGCCCGCGCCGAACAGGCCCACCACGGCGGCGCCGGCCGCGTGGGCCAGGGCGGCCCGGGTGGTACGCGCGGAGAGGCCGATGACCCCGATGCCGATCGCGGTGACCACCATCGGCCAGGGCGCCGAGGCCCAGCCGAGCCCGAACGACGCCGGTACGGCGAGCGCAGTCAGCGCGGCCCCGGCGACCGCGAACTCGCGGCGGATCTCCGGCGGCAGGGCCAGCACCGCGGCGATGGTGAGCAGGAACGCGGCGGCGGCGAGTTGCCACGTGGTCGGGCCGACGGCGGCGGCCAGCTCGGCCGGGTACCTGTCCAGGTCGGCGCTCCACGCGGGCAGTGCCGCCCGGACCGGGGCGACCCCGGCGCGCAGTGCTCCTCCGGCGACAACCAGTCCGCTGACGGTGAGGGCGACCGCCGAGGCGATCTGCGGGCCGCGTCGGGCGGTCTCGGGGACCGCGCGTACCGCCAGCCCGGTCACCGTGATCACCGCCGCGATCAGCAGCAACGCCTGGCCGGGCAGGGCCACGGAGACGATCCGGCCGAACGCGCCGATCACGGCCAGGGTGAGGATGCCGGCCGCCACGTCCGGCAGCGGTGGGCGGCGCAGCACCAGCGCGCCGGCCAGCCCGACGGCGGCGGCCAGCAGGAGCACCAGTCCGGCACCGGTCGCCGTCGGTACGGCCTCTGCCCGCAGCAGGGCGGTGACCGCGTACGCCAGGGCGACCGCGACGGCCACCGCGTGCAGCGACCAGGTCAGCTCGCGCAGCCCGGGAACCGCGCGGGCGGGCCGGGCGTCGACGGTGCCCGCGCCCGCGTCGATCAGCTCGCCGGCCTCCTCCGGGTCGGCCTCCGGTCGCGCCTCGGCGGCACGTTGCCGGGGCGCCGCCGATCCGGTGGCCGCGTCCGGCAGGTCCTGCCGGACGGGGCGCTCCACCACGATCGGGGAGCGGGCCAGCCAGAGGTCGAGGAGGGCCACCAGGGTCAGCACCAGCGCCCAGCCGCCCGGCCCGGTGATCCGGTCGTACGCGAGCAGCGGCAGCACCGGCTGCGCGGCGACCACTGTCGCGAAGCGGGGCGCGCGCAGCCCGGTCCAGGCGGCGTACCCGACGGACACGGCGGCGGTGGCCGCGAAGATCAGCCCGGCGAAGACGGCGCCGGAGGTGACGCCGTCGCCGATCCGGTCCACCGCCCACAGCGCGTACCCGGCCAGCGGCACGAGCAGCAGACCCACCGCGGAGATCGTCTCCGCGGTGGAGGTGAGCCCGCGCCGGGCCAGCGCCGGCGGTGCGAGCAGCATCAACACCGTGGCGACCAGCAGGACGCCGAGGCGGGCCAGCGCGTCCATCGAGCTGGTCGCCACCGCGGCGAAGACCACTGCGGCCACGGCGAGCAGCAGCGCGCCCAGCCCGAGCGGGATGTTCTGCACCTCCCGCGAGGACGCCTCCGGCGGGTGCTCGGGGTCGTCGGCGTCCAGCCAGGACGCCCGGGGCGGGGGCGGCGGCGGATCGTCCGGAACGTGCGGCGTGCCCTGGCGCGGAACCCGGGGCGGCGGCGCGCCGGTGGTGGCCGTCGGCGGGCGGCGACCGGGGCGGCGGCGCAGCACCCGGCGGGGCCGGGTGGCCTGCTTGATCCGCTCCTCACCGGCGTGGGCGAGGATGTCCCGTTGAAAGAGCGCGGCCTGCATCTTGGCGGCGATCTGCCGCTGTTCGCTGGCGATGGCGGCGTCGCGTGCCTTCATCTCCGCGATCGAGCGCTCGATGTCCGCCAGATGTTCGACCCACTGGGGCTGGTCGGCCCCGCAGTGCGGGCAGCGCACGGCCGGCTTGATCTCCCGACCGCACGAGGAGCATTGAAAGGTCGCCACGACACCCCTCCACCCGCACTGTGGACTCCCACTGTCGCAGCATGCCCAAAGCTGGCGCGGATTTCGACACTTGTCGGCGGGTCCGGGGCAAACAACATCACCGGCCGGCCGCGCAGAGTGCTTCGCGACCGGCCGGTGAGTGGCGAACCGTCAGGGGCGGCCCATGCCCCGGTACTCCCAGCCGGCCTGGGTCCACAGTGCCGAGTCGAGACAGTTGCGCCCGTCGACGACCTTGCGACCGCCGACCAGCTCGCCCAGGGCGACCGGGTCGGCGTTGCGGAAGTCCGCCCACTCGGTGAGGACGCAGACCAGGTCGGCGCCGGCGACCGCCTCGTTGATGCCGGCCTCGTAGGTCAGCTCGGGCACCGCGCGGCGGGCGTTCTCGGTGCCCTGCGGGTCGTACACGTGCACGTCGGCGCCGGCCTTCTGCAGGAGCGCGGCGACGGCGAGCGCCGGGGCGTCGCGGACGTCGTCGGTGTTGGGCTTGAAGGTCGCGCCCAGCACGGCGATCCGGGTGCCGGAGAAGTCCGGGCCGGCCGGCCCGGAGCGGCGGCCGAGCAGGTCCGCCGCGAGCTGGAGCACGCGGGTCCGGCGGCGCAGGTTGATCAGGTCGACCTCGTGCAGGAAGCGCAGCGCCTCGCCGGCCCCCAGCTCCTGCGCGCGGGCCTGGAAGGCGCGGATGTCCTTCGGCAGGCAGGCGCCACCGAAGCCGAGGCCGGCCTGGAGGAACCGGTTGCCGATCCGGGGGTCGTACCCGATCGCGCGGGCCAGCTGGGTGACGTCGCCGCCGCTGGCCTCGCAGACCTCGGCCATGGCGTTGATGAAGGAGATCTTCGTGGCCAGGAACGCGTTCGCCGCGACCTTGACCAGCTCGGCCGTCGCGAAGTCGGTGACCACCAGGGGCACCTCGCGGTCCTCGGTGGCGGCCAGGTCGAAGACGCCCTTGTGCGCGGCGTAGAGCATGCCGTTGGCCCACTCGCTCTTCACGCCGACCACGATCCGGTTGGGGCGCAGCACGTCGTCGACGGCGAAGCCCTCCTGGAGGAACTCGGGGCTCCACGCCACCTCGACGCCCAGGTCGCCGGGGGTGTGCTTACCGACCAGCTGCTCGACCCAGTCGGCGGTGCCCACCGGCACGGTGGACTTGCCGACGATCAGCGCCTTGCGGGTCAGGTGCTGCGCGAGGCTGGTCACCGACGCCTCGACGTACGACAGGTCGGCGCCCATCCCGTCGGCCCGCTGCGGGGTGCCGACGCAGATGAAGTGCACGTCGCCGAACTCGGCGGTCTCGGCGATGTCGGTCGAGAACCGCAGCCGACCGGCGGCCAGGTTGCGCTTGAGCAGCTCGTCCAGGCCGGGCTCGTGGATCGGCACCTCGCCGGCGTTCAACATCGCGATCTTGTCCGCGTCGACGTCGAACCCGAGCACCTCGTAGCCGAGTTCCGCGTAGCAGATGGCGTACGTCGCACCGAGGTAGCCGGTCCCCAGGAACGTCACCCGCGGCCGAGGCGCGCCCGAAGGCGGCGTCACCGCGGCGATGGCGGGGGTCGGCTGGATGGTGGGGTAGGGGATCGTCACGCCTGTCTTCTCCGCTCGCACTGGCGGCGCGTCGTCGCGTCGCATTCTGCTGCGGCGCCTGGCCGGGCACCGGAGGGGTGGCTCAACTGTCTGCCTTCCATCATCGCCCAGCGGCGCGGGTGCTCCGTCATGCCCATACCTACGCGCCGGTAACATCACCTGAACTGCAGTCGCTATCCTTCAGTCTGCGCGGTCGGCGGTCAGGGGAGGCCACAGACTGCGCATGATAGCGGTGAAGGGGAGGGGCCGACATGGCCGCAGGGGAGTCGTTCGACGTCTACCGGTTGCCCGAGGAGCATGAGGCGATCCGGCAGGCGGTCCGTGAGGTCTGTGCCGCCAAGGTGGCTCCGCACGCCGCCGAGGCCGACGAGACCGGGGAGTTCCCGAAGGCGTCCTACGACGCGCTGCGGGCAGCCGATTTCCACGCGCCGCACATCCCCGAGGAGTACGGCGGCGCGGGCGCGGACGCGCTGGCCACCGCCATCGTGATCGAGGAGGTGGCGCGCGCCTGTGCGTCCTCGTCGCTGATCCCGGCGGTGAACAAGCTCGGCACGATGCCGCTGCTGCTGTCCGGTTCCGAGGAGCTCAAGCGCCGCTACCTGACCCCGGTCGCGGCGGGCGACGCCATGTTCTCGTACTGCCTCTCCGAGCCGGAGGCGGGCAGCGACGCGGCGTCGATGACGACCCGGGCGGTGCGTGACGGGGATCACTGGGTGCTCAACGGCGTGAAGCGGTGGATCACCAACGCCGGCGTCTCCGAGTTCTACACCGTCTTCGCCGTCACCGACCCCGCCGCCCGCTCCCGGGGCATCTCGGCCTTCGTGGTCGAGAAGTCCGACGCCGGGGTGAGCTTCGGCGCTCCGGAGAAGAAGCTCGGCATCAAGGGCTCGCCGACCCGCGAGGTCTACCTGGACAACGTGCGGATCCCCGCCGACCGGATGATCGGCGCCGAGGGCACCGGCTTCGCCACCGCCATGAAGACCCTGGACCACACCCGGGTCACCATCGCCGCGCAGGCCGTAGGGATCGCGCAGGGCGCGCTCGACTACGCCAAGGGGTACGTGGCCGAGCGCCGCCAGTTCGGCAAGGCGGTCGCCGAGTTCCAGGGCATCCAGTTCATGCTCGCCGACATGGGCATGAAGCTGGAGGCGGCGCGGCAGCTCACGTACGCCGCCGCCGGCAAGTCCGAGCGGGGCGACGCCGACCTGACCTACTTCGGCGCGGCGGCCAAGTGCTTCGCCTCCGACGCCGCCATGGAGATCACCACCGACGCGGTGCAGCTGCTCGGCGGCTACGGCTACACCCGCGACTACCCGGTCGAGCGGATGATGCGTGACGCCAAGATCACCCAGATCTACGAGGGCACCAACCAGGTGCAGCGCATCGTCATGGCCCGGCAGTTGCTGGCCGGCGTCGTCTGACCGCCGCCTGATCGACCCCGACAGCCCCACCGCCCGCCGGCGGTGGGGCTGTCGTCGTCTGCGTGAGCCCCCACACAGTGGCGATGTCACAGGGGTCTGCGACGTTGTCGCCAAGTGAGAATCACCGAACACGATCCCCCACCGCTCGCCCCACGACGCACGACCCTCCGCAGAGAGATCGAGATGATGAAGCAGCTGGTGGAGAAGACCGCCCCCGAGCAGGATGTGCTGCCCGGCGACCTGATGACCAACCGCCAGCGGGCGCGGCTCGTGCTGGTGCTCGGCGCGTTGATCGCGATCGGCCCCCTGACCATCGACATGTACCTGCCGGCGCTGCCCGCCATCACGGCCGGCCTGCAGACCACCGAGACGGCCGTGCAGTTGACGCTGACCGGCACGCTGCTCGGCCTCGCGCTGGGCCAGTTGCTGATCGGGCCGCTCTCCGACGTGGTCGGGCGGCGTCTGCCGCTGCTCGCCGGGCTCGCCGTGCACATCGTGGCCTCCGTGCTGTGCGTCTTCGCGCCCAACATCGCCGTGCTCGGCGTGCTGCGCGTCCTGCAGGGCCTCGGCGTGGCGGCCGCCACCGTGGTCGCCACGGCCGTCGTCCGTGACCTGTTCAGCGGCGCCTCGTTCGCGCGGATCTTCTCCCGGTTGATGCTGGTCATGGGGCTGGCGCCGATCCTCGCGCCGACGCTGGGCAGCGGGCTGCTGCGCTGGACCGAGTGGCGGGGCGTCTTCGCGGCGCTGGCCGTGCTGGGCGCGTTGCTGATCGTCATCGCGGCGTTGCAGCTTCCGGAGACCCTCGCGGTGGCACGCCGCCGGCACGGCGGAGTGGCGGCGACCCTGCGCGACTACCGGGGGCTGCTCAACGACCGGGCCTTCGTCGGCCTGGTGCTCGTCGCCGGGCTGGCCATGGCGTCGCTGTTCGCGTACGTCTCCGGGTCGTCCTTCGTGCTCCAGCGGGAGTACGGCCTCGACGAGCAGCAGTTCGGCCTGGCCTTCGGGGCCGGTGCCGTCGGCCTGATCGGCGCCACCCAGTTCAACATCCGGCTGCTGCGGCGCTACACCCCGCAGCAGATCCTCATCAGCGCGCTGATCGCCGGAACGGCCGCCGGGCTGCTGCTGGTCGTGTTCGCCGCCACCGGCGTCGGTGGCCTTGGCACCCTGCTCGCGTCGCTGTGGCTCGTGCTGGCCGCGGCGGGCCTGGCCCTGCCGAACGCTCCGGCGCTGGCCATGAGCCGGCACAGCGAGGCCGCCGGCACAGCCGCGGCGCTGCTCGGGGCCGTGCAGTTCGGCGTCGGCGCGTTGTCGGCGCCCCTGGCCGGCCTGTTCGGCACGGGGAGCGTACCGATGGCGGTCGTCATCGCGGGCGGCATGGCGGCGGCGCTGGCGGTCATGGTCCTGGTCGTGCCCCGCGCCACCCTCGGCGCGGTCGACCCGGACCTGGCCGTCGCCGTGCACTAGCGCGACTCGCGCCCCTCGCGCGGCGGGTCTGGTCGGGCGGGCCGGGCCTGCCGGCCCGCCCGACGATCAACGGATCTCGGTGGTGTCCTCGGGGCGCGACTGGCCGCGCGGCGGGGCGGACCACGGCGATTCGCCGCCCACCCGGCGGGGCAGCGGCTCGGTCGGCGTCGGATCGGCCGGGTAACCCAGGGTCAGCGGGGCGGTGTCGCGCTCCGCGGGCTCGGGCGACGGCCAGTCGGTGAGGGTGAAGTCGTCGCCGCGCGGGCCGTCCGCCGGCGCCGGCGTCAGGGCCGGCGCGGTGGCGGCCTGCGGCCACTGCCGCCAGCGTTGACCGCTGAACGTCGCCATGAGCAGCAGCAGGCCGAGCAGGAAGAGCGTGCCGTTCTGCACCGGCAGCGCCAGCGGCAGCGGGTCACCGAGCACCTTCCACCCCTGCGGGATCGCGTCGCGCACCTCGAACGGCGCCACGAACATCCCGACGTACGGGGTGACCAGCAGCAGCCCGGCCACCAGCGGGCCCGCCGGTGAGAAGCGCAGTGTGCCGAGCAGCCCGAGCAGGACACCGCCGACACCGAGGTACACGGCCGGCTCGATCAGGTTGGCGGTGTTGAAGGTGCCGATCTCCACCCAGCGGTCGACCGTCCGGCTCGACCCGTCCTGCCCGAGTGTGACAAGCGCCCACGTGATGGGTGCCACCACCAACCCGGCGAGGAAGCTCCAGAGATGTCGCATCCGCGCACCGTACCGTTTCCGGCATGACCGAGCACCTCTCCGCCGCTCCGACCGGCAAGCCGACGTCGTACTCGCGCGTCACCCTCAGCAAGATCATGACTGCGGTGGACGTGAACCTCTACGGAACCGTCCACGGCGGGGTCCTGATGAAGTTCGTCGACGACGTGGCGGGCGCCGCCGCCGCCCGGCACAGCGGCGGAACGGCGGTCACCGCGGCGATCGACGAGATCGTCTTCTCCGAGGCCGTGCGGGTCGGTGACCTGGTGCACGCGCACGCCCAGGTGAACTGGACCGGGCAGACGTCGATGGAGGTGGGCGTGCGGGTGGTCGCCGAGCGGTGGGACTCGGCCGAGGACGCGCCGGTGCGGGTGGCCACGGCGTACCTGGTCTTCGTCGGGGTGGACGTCGGCGGTGCGCCGCGCATGGTCCGTCCGGTGCTGCCGGAGACGCCGGAGGACGAGCGCCGGTACCGGGAGGCCGAGATCCGGCGTGCACACCGCCTGGCCCGCCGCCGGGCCATCCAGGCGCACCGGGCGGGCTGAACCACATGGGTGGGTGGGCTGGAGTGTGGGCCGGGCACGCGTCGATCGGCGTACCCGGTGCGCAGAATGGCGCTTCGAGGTAGGGCAAGATGGCGCCACGGCCCATTCACAGTGTCGTGCGGGGCCAGGGGAGGGTGGAGCAGTGGGTGACGTGCTGTGGACGCCGCCGGCGGACGTGCTGGAGCGGTCCCGGATCGGCGACTACCTGCGCTGGCTGCGCGAGCACCGCGGGCTGGACTTCGCCGACTACGACGCGCTGTGGCGGTGGTCGGTCACTGACCTGGACGCGTTCTGGCGCTCGATCTGGGACCACTTCGAGGTGATCGCGCACACCCCGCCGACCGCCACCCTGGCCGAGCGGGGGATGCCCGGGGCCCGCTGGTTCCCGGGCGCCACCCTCAACTACGCCGAGAACGTGCTGCGGATGCCGGGCCGCGCCGACGACGACCCCGTGGTCATCGCGCACGGCCAGACCCGGGGGCCGGTCACCCTCACCGCCGGGGAGCTGCGCGAGCAGGTCCGCCGGGTGTCGGCCGGTCTGCGCCGCCTCGGCGTCACCGCCGGGGACCGGGTGGCGGCGTACGCCCCCAACATTCCCGAGACGTACGTCCTGCTGCTGGCCACCGCCAGCCTGGGGGCCATCTTCTCGTCCTGCGCGCCCGAGTTCGGCACGCGCAGCGTCACCGACCGGTGGCAGCAGATCGAGCCGACCGTGCTGGTCGCCGTGGACGGCTACCGCTACGGCGACAAGCCGGTGGACCGCCGCGCCGAGGTCGCCGCGATCCGGGCGGCCCTGCCGTCGCTGCGCCACACCGTGAGCATCGGCTACCTCGACCCGACGGGCTCCGCGCCCGAGGGCGCGCTGAGCTGGGCGGAGCTGGCCGCGCCCACCGACGAGCCGTCGACGTTCACGCCGGTGCCGTTCGACCACCCGCTGTACGTGCTCTACTCCTCGGGCACCACCGGCCTGCCGAAGCCGATCGTGCACGGCCACGGCGGCATCCTGCTGGAACACCTGAAGATGCTCGCCCTGCACCACGACCTCGGCCCGGCCGACCGCTTCTTCTGGTTCACCACCACCGGCTGGATGATGTGGAACTTCCTGGTCTCCGGGCCGGCGGTGGGCGCGGCCATCGTGCTCTTCGACGGCAACCCGGGGGTCCGGGCGGAGCCCGGCCGGCCGGCCGAGCCCGACCTCGGCGCGCTGTGGCGGCTGGCGGCCGAGACCAACACCACGTACTTCGGCACCTCGGCGCCGTTCCTACTGGCCTGCCGCAAGGCCGGCCTGGTGCCCCGCGAGGTCGCCGACCTGTCCGCGCTGCGCGGTGTCGGTTCCACCGGTGCGCCGCTGCCCGCCGAGGGCTTTCATTGGGTGTACGACACCGTCGGCGACCAGGTGCAGCTCCAGTCGCTGTCGGGCGGCACCGACGTGTGCACGGGCTTCGTCGGCGGGGTGCCGCTGCTGCCGGTGTACGCCGGTGAGATCGCCTGCCGCGCGCTGGGCGCCAAGGTGGAGGCCCGCTCGGCCGACGGCACCCCGGTGATCGGCGAGCTGGGCGAGCTGGTGATCACCGAGCCGATGCCGAGCATGCCGGTGGGCTTCTGGAACGACCCGGACGGCACCCGTTACGCCGAGGCGTACTTCTCCGTCTACCCGGGCGTCTGGCGGCACGGTGACTGGATCACCATCAACTCCCGGGGCGGCTGCGTGATCACCGGGCGCTCCGACGCCACCCTCAACCGTGGCGGGGTGCGGCTCGGCACCGCCGAGTTCTACTCGGTGGTCGAGGGCCTCGACGAGGTCGTCGACTCGGTGGTGGTGCACCTGGAGGACGACGAGGGCGGCGCCGGTGAGCTGCTGCTCTTCGTGGTGCTGGCCGACGGGCTGACGCTGGACGACGCGCTGCGGAAGAAGATCTGCCGCGAGCTGCGGACCGCCCTCTCACCCCGGCACGTGCCCGACGAGATCCACCAGGTACGCGCCGTGCCCCGCACCCTCTCGGCGAAGAAGCTGGAGGTGCCGGTCAAGAAGATCCTCACCGGCACCCCGGTCGACCAGGCCGCGGCCAAGGGCGCCCTGGTGAACCCGGAGTCGCTTACCGCGTTCGCCGCCCTGGCCCAACGCCGCCCTGCGAACAGGACGCCCGCCTGACAGTTGGCCGCGTGGCGACTCGTCTCCGCCCCGTCGGAGCGCATGGTGGTGACTGGGGTGTGCCCCGGCATACGCGTCCTTTGCTCTGCTTACGCGGACGCAACAGTCCGGGCCGCTTTCTGTTGCGCCGGTTGAAGCAGAGCAAAGGACGGGCGCGTACCCACCGGCCCTTGGCCGTGCCGGGCGCCCACCCGGGGATCCCCGTGGTGCCGCGCTGCCGCGCCACCGGGGCGCCGGCGGGTGGGTCACGGGAGAGCGTGCGTGACCTTCTCCGTGGTCAGGCGGGTGGGGAGGTTGGCCGGGGCCAGGTTGGCGCACAGGACGACTGTGGCGGCCCGGGTCAGCGGGGCCAGGAGCCAGTCGACCGGATCCGGGTAGCGGCTGGCGTCGACCAGGACACGTGCCCCACGCTCGATGCCCAGCTCGTCGGCGCGGGCCTCGGCGCGGGCCAGCAGGTGCGCGTCGGCGGGGCCGGGACCGGACTGCGGGGTGAAGTGGTCGCCGTGCCCGCGTACCTCGACCACGTAGTCGGCGAAGCCGGGCGGCACCTGCCGCAGCGGGACGGCGAGCGGGGCGAGGCCCAGGACGTACCGCTCGTCGGCGGGCCAGGACTGTGCTTCGTCGAGCCGGTCGGCGGCGGCGAAGAGAACGTCCACCGCGCCCGGGGTGTCGGCGACGGTCACCTTGGCAGCCCAGCAGCCCAGCAGGACGGCGGCGGTCTGCCAGTGCGGGGGGAGCAGCACGCCGGCCGCTGTGCCCGGCGCGAGGCCGACCTCGTCGACGAGGAGGTTGGCGGTCTTCGACACCCAGTTCGCCAGGGTCGCGCCGGAGAGTTCGGTGCGGTCGCCGGTGGAGTCGTCGTACCAGGTCAGCAGCGGTCGGGTCGGGTCGGTCGCGATCGCGTCGGCGAACACCCGGGCAATGTTGTCGGCCATCGGCGCGAACGATACGCCTCCGCCGCCCGTACTCGATGACGATGACAAGTCGGCGTACCGTCGGGTCGCAGTCAGCGTCGGCCCCGTACTCCGGCGTAGGCTTTACCCCGGAGTGTTGTTCCCCACAGACCCACCCTCAAGGAGTCGCCCCGTGACCGCCGGTCGCCCGCCCCGCGTGCTCATCGACGCCACGAGTGTCCCCGCCGACCGTGGTGGCGTCGGTCGATACGTCGACGGTCTGCTCGGTGCCCTCGGCAAGGTGTGCGGGTCGGGGGTGGAGTTGGCCGTGGTGAGCCTCCGCACCGACCTGGAGCGTTACACCCGGATGCTGCCCGGCGCGGAGATCATCCCCGCTCCGGCCGCCGTGGCGCACCGCCCGGCCCGGCTCGCCTGGGAGCAGACCGGCCTGCCGCTGCTCGCCCAGCAGGTCGGCGCGCACGTGCTGCACTCGCCCTTCTACACCTGCCCGCTGCGGGCCGGGTGCCCCGTCACGGTCACCGTGCACGACGCGACGTTCTTCACCGAGCCGGAGCACTACGACAAGTCCCGCCGCACGTTCTTCCGCAGCGCCATCAAGACCTCGATGCGCCGCGCCAACCGGGTGATCGTGCCCAGCAAGGCCACCCGGGACGAGCTGATCCGGCTGCTCGACGCCGACCCGACCCGTATCGACGTGGCCTACCACGGTGTCGACCACGACGCCTTCCACGCGCCCAGCGAGGAGGAGAAGGCCCGCGTGCGCGCCCGGCTGGGGCTGGGCAACAGCACGTACGTGGCCTTCCTCGGCGCCAAGGAGCCGCGCAAGAACGTGCCCAACCTGATCCGCGGCTGGGCCCGCGCGGTGGCCGACCGGGTCGACCCGCCGGCCCTGGTGATCGCCGGTGGGCAGGGGCACGACGACGACATCGACCGGGCGGTGGCCGAGGTCCCGTCCCACCTGCGGCTGCTGCGCCCCGGCTACCTGCGCTACGCCGACCTGCCCGGCTTCCTCGGTGGCGCGCTGGTCGCGGCATACCCGTCGTACGGCGAGGGGTTCGGCCTGCCGATCCTGGAGGCGATGGCGTGCGCCGCCCCGGTGCTGACCACCCCCCGGCTCTCGCTGCCTGAGGTGGGCGGCGACGCCGTGGCGTACACCTCGGAGGACCCGGGCCAGATCGCCACCGACCTGGCCGCCCTGCTCGACGACGAGCAGCGCCGGTTGTCGCTGGCGAAGGCGGGCTTCGACCGAGCCAAGGAGTTCACCTGGGAGTCCAGCGCCGAGGTGCACATCGCCGCCTGGAGTCGCGCCCGGTCGTAACCCTTCGGGCCTCTCGTGGTGACCCGTGCCACTGCGGGCGGATGCGTCGGGCATGATGTGCGGATGCTTTATGCGGTCATCCCGGCAGGTGGCAGCGGCACAAGGTTGTGGCCGTTGTCCCGCGCCGGCCACCCCAAGTTCCTCCACCCGCTGACCGGTACCAGCGCCTCGTTGCTCCAGGCGACCGTGGAGCGGCTCGCGCCGCTGACCACACCGGATCGGACCCTCGTGGTCACCGGCGCCGCGCACGTCGCGGCGGTCGCCCGACAGCTGACCGGGCTGCCGGAGGAGAACATCCTGGTCGAGCCGTCCCCCCGGGATTCCTGCGCGGCGATCGCGCTGGCCGCGGCGGTGATCGCGCAGCGTGACCCGGACGCGGTCATGGGGAGCTTCGCGGCCGACCACCTGATCCGCGACCCGGACAGCTGGGTGCGCACGGTGCGGGAGGCGGTCCGGGGGGCCGAGCAGGGCATGCTGATGACGGTCGGGATCACCCCGACCCGGCCGGAGACCGGCTACGGCTACCTGGAGACCGGCGACGAGACCGAGGGCACGCCGTGGCGCCAGGTGGCCGAGTTCAAGGAGAAGCCGGCCGCCGAGGTCGCCGAGGCGTACGTCCGCTCGGGCCGGCACCTGTGGAACGCGAGCATGTTCGTCTGGCGGGTGGACGTGTTCCTCGCCGAGTTGGCCCGCCAGCAGCCCGCGCTGCACGCGGGGGTCACCGCGATCGCCACCGCCTGGGGCACCCCTGAGCAGGACGACGTGCTCGGCACGGTCTGGCCGACGCTGCCGAAGATCTCCGTCGACTACGCGGTGATGGAGGGCGCGGCCACCGCGGGTCGGGTCGCCACGGTGCCGGGCGATTTTGGCTGGAACGACGTCGGTGACTTCCACACCCTGGGTGACGTGCTGCCCGCCGACGACGCGGGCAACGTGGTGCTCGGCACCGACGCCAAGCCGGGCGTGCTCCTGCGGGACACCGCCAATCTGGTGGTGGTGCCGCAGTCGGGCCGGTTGGTGGCGGTCCTCGGTGTGCGCGACCTGATCGTGGTGGACACTCCGGACGCGGTGCTGGTCTGCCCGCGTGAACGGGCCCAGGACGTCAAGCTCCTCGTCGACGAGCTGAAGGAGCGGGGCGAAGAGGGCTACGTCTGAGGGCCGCGAGGGCCGGCTCGACCAGTTGCGCCGTCCCGCCGGCCAGCGGCTCGGGCAGCCGATCGGGCGGGAACCATCCCAGCTCCTCGGCCTCGTCGCTGACCTGCTCGACGGCGCCGGGCGGGGCGACCACGGCGAACCGGACGTCGTAGTGGCGCGACCCGCCCTGGCAGAGCACCTCGTGCACGTCGATGTCGATCGGCACCGGATCGATGTGCAGGCCGTCGATGCCGGACTCCTCGGTGGCCTCGCGCAGCGCGGCTCCGACCAGGGTCTGGTCGACCGGTTCGCAGTGTCCGCCGAGCTGCACCCAGCGGCCGAACTTGGCGTGCAGGCAGAGCAGCACCCGTGCGCCGGTCGGGTCCAGCACCAGCGCGCTCGCGGTGACATGGCCGGGGCGGTGCTGCCGGCTCATCGCGACCGGCCCGGCGGTGAGCAGCGCGAGGGTCCGGTCCCGCGCGTCGGCCGCCGCCGGGCTGGTCGGCTGCCAGCCCTGCAGCAGCGCGACGGCGTCGGCGTGCAGCGTCGCGTACGACGCGGGATCGGTGGGGTCGACGGTGGGTCCGGTGAGCGCGGTGTCAGGCACCCCGTCACTGTACGAGCGTGCCCTCCGTACGCTAGCCGATCCTGGTGGAGGTGTCCGGGGTGCCGGGCATGTTCGCCGCAGAGCCGGTGTGGCCCCGGGCGCTGGGGGCGTACGCGGTGACCGGGGTGACCCCGCCGGGCGAGCTGACCGGCTTCCGGGCGATCGCGCCGACGCCGGACGGCGGGTACGCGGCAGTGATCGGCTCGATCGACGCGCTGGGCAAGGGATCGGTGCTGCTCGACGACCATCCGGGCGGGGGCGCGGTCACGTCCCGGCACGTGCGGTTCCGGTTCCCGGCGGGGCGGACGGGCGACTCGTGCCGACTGGTCGGGGAGCCGGTGGCCGACCTGGCGCCGTTTCACCACGTCGAGGGGCTGGCCGAGCTGGACGGACGGCCGTTCTACGTCACGGACGAGGACCATCGGGTCGCGCTCTGGGTCGGCTGAGCGGGGCAGGCGTTTCCGCAGCGATGGGATGACCGGACGGCACCTCTGCGGAGCAAGGGCCGCAGACCCTCGTGGTGCCGCCCGATCACCGGTCCCTCCCCGGTCCCCGGTGCCCCGGCGCCGGTTACGTCCATGACGTGTCGGTGCCGTGCTCGGGCACTGGAAGCATGCCTAACTGGCCCCGGGGACGTCGAGGTTTTTCAGCCCAGGCTTAAAGATGGAGATAACTGCCGGCCGGGTAGAGTCGAACGGTCGCCCGGCATCCCTCTGCCGGCGACACGGGAGCGCTCCATGCTGAAGATCCACTTTTCCGGCGAGGACATTCTCCGGACCCGGGTGGCGCCGGCGGCCGACCCGGTCTGGGAGCTGGTCCTCAGCCTGCACGTGTTGCAGGGCCGCAACCGCGATCCGTTGACGTCGACCTGGCGGCGCACAGTGACTCGCGGTCTGCGCCAGGACGCCGCCTCCGACCAGCTCCGACTGCTCTTCGCCCTGAACCCGCCGCGCGGCTACTTCCCCGACTTCCTCACCCCGTACGCCAGCGTCGAGGGTTTCGAGGCGGGGCTGGAAGCGGTTCGCAGCACGCCGACCCAGCTGCTCCAGCGGGATCTGAACCTGCTGGCCGCCGAGAACCAACTGCCGGCCTCCGCCACCGCGCTGGCCCGCGGTGACGGGGCGATGCTGCGCCACCTCGCGGAGTCCATGGAGCAGTACCGGTCGCTCGCGATCGGCCCGTACTGGAGCCGGATCCAGTCGGCGGTGGCGGCGGACCGCACCCTCCGCGCGCGGGCCCTGCTCGACGGCGGCGTCGAAGGGCTGTTGGCCAGCCTTCGCCCGCGCATGCGCTGGGACAGCGGGGTGCTGGAGGTGCGCGACTACCCGCACAGCCGGGAGCTGCACCTGGACGGTCGAGGGCTGCTGTTGGTGCCGTCGTTCTTCTGCGCGGGCACCCCGGTCGCCCTGCTCGACCCGGCGCTGCCGCCGGTGCTGGTCTATCCGGTGGACCGGCTGGGCGGGATCGCCGCGACCGACGGCGACGCGTTGGCCGCGTCGAGCGCCGGCCGCGACTCGCTGGCCGCGCTGCTCGGCCGGACCAGGGCGGCGGTGCTGGAGGCCAGCCACGACGGCTGCACCACGGGCGAGGTGGCCCGCCGGCTCAACATCTCACCGGCGGCGGCCAGCCAGCACGCCACCGTGCTGCGCAACGCCGGCCTGCTCGTCAGTCACCGCGACCGCAACACCGTGCTGCACACGCTGACCCCGCTGGGCCGGGCCGTCCTGGACGCGTGAGTCTGGCCCGGCCGTGGGGTCACAGGGCGAGTGCGGCGCTGGCCGGGCTGCCGGCCGGCGGTGGCAGCAGCGTCGACCGGACACCCTCGGCGGTCAGGGCGACGCGCAGCCGGTGCAGGTCGGCGCCGAATCGGACCAGGTCCATCGGGTCGACCGGCGCCGGCGCGGTGCCGAGCACCAGCGCGCTGGCGTCGGCCGGCCAGCCCGGCACCTCGGCGACCAGGCCGGCGCGTACCTCCGCCTCGTCGACCAGGGTGAAGACCGTGCCGGGGGTGACCACCTCGGCGACCGCGTCGAGCGCCCGTCGCACCGCGGCCGGGTCGGCCGGCTCGGGGCCGATCGCCTCGGCGAGGGTCGCGGCCTCGGCCAGCCCGGACGCCCGAGCCTCGGCGGTGCCCAGCGAGAACAGGTCCTGCGCGGCATCACGGATGAGCGCCCGCGCGCCGTCGGAGTCGTCCGCGCGGGTGGCCGCGAGGTAGCCGCGCACCACGGCCACGGGGACCTGGTCACACTTGCCCTTGATCAACTCACCGGCGCCCGCCAGCTCGTCCACCACCGCCATCTGGGTCAGTTGCAGCTCGTTGCCGTACGGGTCCACCTCGCCCCGATGGTCGCGGATGGCCGGCATCCCGGCCACCCCGAGCGCCACGTCGGTCAGCCCGTTGCGCCAGGGTCGGCCCATGGTGTCGCTGATGATCACGGCGACATCCAGGTCGTACCGTTCCCGGAGCGCGGCGCGCAGCTCCCGGGCCGACGCGTCCGGATCCACCGGCAACAGCACCAGCCGGGTCTTGTCGACGTTCGACGCGTCGATCCCGGCGGAGGCCATCACGAAGCCGTGGTGGGTCTGCACGATCCGGGTCGGCCCCCGGCTGGCCACCACCCGGGCGGTCTCACCGGCCAGCACCTCCTCGCGCGCGGCGAGCCGCTCCGGCCCGTCCGCCGGGACGTCGACCAGCCGCCCCTCCGCCTTCGAGACGATCTTGCTGGTCACCACCAGCACGTCGCCGTCGCGCAGCCATGGCGCGGCGGTGGCGATCAGCGCCGCCAGGTCGTCACCCTCGGTCACATGGCCGATGCCCAGCACCGGCAGGATCTCCAGCCTCACGTCAACTCCACCGCGGCGCGGACCATCGCCGCCGTCGCCGCCTCGTCGGTCATCCGCAGCGGCATCGCGCGGACCGTCACCTCCGGCACCAGCGTGTCGGCGTCCTCCTCGTCCACCAGCCAGCCGTCCAGCAGCCCACCCGCCGCCCGAGGGCCGTAGAGCCGGCCCACCCCGGCCGCGCTGCACTCGACCCCGAGCACGGCGAGACAGCGGTCGGCCATTCCCCGGACCGGGGCGCCGCCGATGATCGGCGAGACACCCACCACCGGCGCCGGGCCGTCGGTCACCGCCTCGCGCATCCCCGGTACGGCCAGCACCGGCGCGATGCTCACCACCGGGTTGCTTGGCGCGATCAACACCAGGTCGGCCGCGCCGATCGCCTCCCGCACCCCGGGTGCCGGCGTCGCCGTCTCCGCGCCGACGAAGACGAAACGGTGGGTGGGGATGTCGGCCCGGTACCGCACCCACCACTCCTGGAAGTGGATCGCCCGCTGGCCCTCGTCACCGTCGACGACCGCGTGGGTCTCCAGCCGGTCGTCGGTCGCCGGCAGCAGGCGTACGCCGGGCTGCCACCGGGTCGACAACGCCTCGGTGACCGCGCTCAGCGGGTAGCCGCCGTTGAGCATGGTGCTGCGCACCAGGTGGGTGGCGATGTCCTTGTCGCCAAGGCCGAACCAGGTCGGCTCCGCCCCGTACGCGGCCAGCTCCTCCTTGACCGTCCAGCTCTCGCCGACCCGGCCCCAGCCCCGCTCGGGGTCGGCGCCGCCGCCGAGGGTGTACATGACGCTGTCCAGGTCGGGACAGATCTTCAACCCGTGCAGCCACAGGTCGTCGCCGACGTTGACCACGGCCGTCACCTCGGCGCCGACCTCGCGGGCGTACGCCCGGACGCCGAGCAGGAACCGGGCGCCGCCGATGCCGCCGGCCAGAACCACGATGCGCATGTCGACCATCCTCGCGTACGCGACGCCTCCGGTCCGCCGGTGGCCGGGGAGACTAGGCTCACGTGCGCCCTGTCCGTCCATGCCCCGAGGGGGAGTTCGTGACCAGCCCCGCCGAGCCCGCGTCCGCCGACGCGACGCAGGCCCGCCAGCTGACCAAGCCACTGCGCGAACTGGGTGCGCTCGCCCTGCTCGGCGCCAACGCCGTGTTCCTCTTCGTGGGGCTGCTCCGGCTGCTCACCCCGAACGACTACCGCGGTTTCACCGACCGAGCTGGCGATCAGTTCTTCTCGTTCATCGGGGTGGAGTCGGTGGCGCTGCCGCTGCTGGCCGTCCTGCTGGCCACCCACGTCGCGCCGGTGCTGCCGAAGGCGAAGCTGATCACGCAGGTGGCGCTGGGTGAGTACGCGGTCAGCGCGGTGCTCGGCACCCTCACCATGCTGATCTGGACGGTGGGCCGCCTCGCCGAGGCCGAGATCCTCGACGCGTTGCTCGGCCTCCTCACCCGGTTCGCCTGGCTGGTGATCTTCGCGGTGGCCGCCTGGGTGGTCTTCACGATCTGGCGGGCGTTCTACTACGTGCCCAAGCCGAAGCCGCAGCCGGGCGTCTACGGCCAGCCGCAGCCGGGTTGGCCGCAGCAGCAGGGCGGTTGGCCGGCTCCGGGTCAGCCCGGTGGCCAGCCGCAGGGCGGATGGCCCGCTCCCGGCCAGCCGGGCGGTTACCCGCAGGCCGGCCAGCCGGGCGGTTACCCGCCGGCGCAGTTCCCCGGCCAGTACGGCCAGCCGTCGCCGCCGTTCCAGGCCCCGCAGTCCGCGCCGCCGCACCCGCAGTCCGCCCCGCCGTTCCAGGCCGCCCCGCAGTCCGCGCCGCCGTTCCCGCAGTCCGCGCCCCCGGCCAACCCGGCCCCGCAGTCGGCGCCGCCCGCGCCGCCGTTCGGGCAGCCGCCGTCGGCCGACCCGACCCAGACGATCCCGCGCCAGTCCGCCGAGCCGGCCTCCGCCGACCCCACCCAGGCCATCCCGCGCCCGGCCGACCCCGACGCCGACCGCACCCAACACATCAACCCGGGCGAGCACCCCGACCAGACCCGCTGAGCCGCCAGCCCTCCGGGCTGGTGATGTTCGGGTCCTCCTTTGCTCTGCTTCAACCGAGGCAACGCCCGGCGTCCGAATATCGGACGCGCGGTGTTGCGTAGGTTGAAGCAGAGCAAAGGACCCGCGGGGGGTGCCCGCCCCTCCACCGACGCATCAAGTGATCATGGGGTGCGGTTTCCCACGCTGCGGGCCGGGTCTGGTGGCTCGGGCTCGTGCTGCGCATAGGCTGAGTGGATGGTTGATCGCACCCACTCCGGTCCGAGCGAGGCGAGCGTGCGGCGGGCCCTGGGCCGGGCCGCGACCGGGCGCGCGCTGGACGTCGACGAGGCGACCGCGCTGCTCGCCGCCCGTGGCGACGCGCTCGACGAGCTGCTCCGGACCGCCGGTGGGATCCGCGACGCCGGGCTGCGTGACGCCGGGCGGCCGGGCGTGGTCACGTACTCGAAGAAGGTCTTCATTCCGCTGACCCGGCTCTGCCGGGACCGTTGCCACTACTGCACGTTCGCCACCGTGCCGCACCGGCTGCCGGCGCCCTTCCTGGACCGCGACGAGGTGCTGGCCATCGCCCGGGCCGGTGCCGCCCAGGGCTGCAAGGAGGCCCTGTTCACCCTCGGTGACCGGCCGGAGGAGCGCTGGCCGGCGGCCCGGAGCTGGCTCGACGAGCGCGGCTACGACTCCACTCTGGACTATCTGCGCGCCTGCGCGGTGGCCGTGCTGGAGGAGACGGGCCTGCTGCCGCACCTCAACCCGGGCGTGCTGTCCTGGTCGGAGCTGCAACGGCTCAAGCCGGTCGCCCCGAGCATGGGCATGATGCTGGAGACCACCGCGACCCGCCTGTGGTCCGAGCCGGGCGGCCCGCACTACGGCTCGCCGGACAAGGAGCCGGCGGTCCGGCTGCGGGTGCTCGACGACGCGGGACGGGTCGGGGTGCCGTTCACCACCGGCATCCTCATCGGCATCGGGGAGACCCCGGCCGAGCGGGTGGACGCGCTGTTCGCGATTCGCCGCGCGCACCGGGAGTACGGCCACCTCCAGGAGGTGATCGTGCAGAACTTCCGCGCCAAGCCGGACACGGCGATGCGCGGCATGCCCGACGCGGAACTGCACGACCTGGCCGCCACGGTGGCGGTGGCCCGACTGCTGCTCGGCCCGAAGGCCCGCATCCAGGCCCCGCCGAACCTCATCGCCGGCGAGTACGCCCTGCTGCTGCGCGCCGGCATCGACGACTGGGGCGGCGTCTCCCCGCTCACCCCGGACCACGTCAACCCGGAACGCCCGTGGCCGCAGATCGAGGAGTTGGCCCGGCACACCGAGCTGGCCGGGTTCACGCTGCGGGAGCGGTTGACCATCTACCCGGAGTACGTGCGCGCCGGTGACCCGTGGCTCGACCCGCGGCTGCTGCCCCACGTGAACGCCCTCGCCGACCCGGCGACCGGCATGGCGGTCGAGTCGGCCCTCCCGCAGGGGCGCCCCTGGCAGGAGCCGGAGGAGACGTTCGGCGGGCGCACCGACCTGCACGCCACCATCGACACCACCGGCCGCACCGACGACCGGCGCGGCGACTTCGACAGCGTCTACGGCGACTGGTCCGAGGTCGCCGGCAAGGTCACCCCCGAGGCGGCGGCGCGGCGAGCGGGCGTACCCGCGCCGGCCGGCAGCGGTGCGGACCGTGACCTGGCGGCCGGGCTGCGGCTGGCGGCCGACGACCCGGCGGCCCTGCTCGATCCCCGGCACACCGACGCGGCGCTGGCGCTGTTCGGCGCGGACGGGCCGGCGCTCGACGAGCTGTGCCGGCTCGCCGACGACGTACGCCGCGACGCGGTCGGCGACGACGTCACCTACGTGGTCAACCGCAACATCAACTTCAGCAACGTCTGCTACGTGGGCTGCCGGTTCTGCGCGTTCGCCCAGCGTGAGCGGGACGCCGACGCGTACCGGCTCTCCGTCGACCAGGTCGCCGACCGGGCCGAGCAGGCGTGGGCGGCCGGTGCCAGCGAGGTGTGCCTCCAGGGCGGCATCGACCCGAAGATGCCGGTCACCGGGTACGCCGACATCGTGCGCGCGATCAAGGCCCGCGTGCCGGAGATGCACGTGCACGCGTTCTCCCCGATGGAGATCGTCACCGCCGCCGCGAAGGCCGGTGTGCCGGTGCGCGAATGGCTGACCCAGCTGCGCGAGGCGGGGCTGGACACCATCCCGGGCACCGCCGCCGAGATCCTCGACGACGACGTGCGCTGGGTGCTCACCAAAGGCAAACTGCCGGCCGCCGCCTGGGTCGATGTCGTCAGCACGGCCCACGAGCTGGGCATCCGGTCCAGCTCCACCATGATGTACGGCCACGTCGACCACCCCGGGCAGTGGCTGGCGCACTTCCGGGTGCTGGCCGGCGTGCAGGACCGTACCCGCGGGTTCACCGAGTTCGTGGCGCTGCCGTTCGTGCACACCAACGCGCCGATCTACCTGGCCGGCATCGCCCGCCCGGGGCCGACCTGGCGGGAGAACCGCGTGGTGCACGCCATGTCGCGGCTGCTGCTGCACGGCCGCATCGACAACATCCAGTGTTCCTGGGTGAAGCTCGGCGACGAGGGCACCGTGGCGATGCTCCAGGGTGGCTGCAACGACCTGGGCGGCACGCTGATGGAGGAGACCATCTCCCGGATGGCCGGCTCCGGCAACGGGTCGGCGCGTACCGAGGAGCAGCTGCGGGCCATCGCGAAGGCCGCCGGTCGTCCGGCGCGCAAGCGATCGACTGCGTACGGTCACGCTCCGCGCTGAAGTCGAACCTTTTCCCGCCGTCGGCCGTACCAAGCGGTGCCGGCGGCGGTCGCGGCGAGGACCGCCGCCGGTGTTCCCTCAGGGGCCCGGCGGCGTCACCTCGACGGCACCGGACCCGTCCGTCACCGCGGGCGCGTACGCGCCGCCGCCGGAAAGGTTGCCCATGACCAGTGATCAGCGGAAGCGGCCCTGGCCGCGACTGACCCGCCGGCAGACGTTGACCGCCGCGGCCAGCGCCACCCTCGGCGCCGCCGCACTCACCGTGCCGGGTCTGTCGGCCGCGCAGAACGCGCCGGGCGCGGCAGGTCGGGACGACGAACCGATCGTCGTGCACCTGCGCGACGCCGCGTCCGGAACGATGGACGTCTTCGTCGGTGAATCCCGGATCGAGGTACGCGACCGCGGCCTGGCGGACCGACTGCGGCGCGCAGCCCGGCGCTGACCCGCACGCTCCGCCCGCCATCAGTCCCCGCCCAGTGAGGTTGGTCCGCCATGTCTTCCCACCGCGAGGCTCCGGAGATTGCCAAGGATCCGGTCGCCGACAGCTCCGACCTTTACGCGTTCGTCAGCCCCGACAAGCCCGACACGGTCACGTTGATCGCCAACTACGTGCCCTTGCAGCTCCCGTCCGGGGGGCCGAACTTCTTCGAGTTCGGCGACGACGTGCGCTACGAGATCCACATCGACAACGACGGTGACGGTCAGCCCGACGTCACCTACCGGTTCGAGTTCACCACCGAGATCACCAACCCGAACAGCTTCCTCTACAACACCGGGCCGATCGACTCGCTGGACAGCAAGAACTGGAACCGCCGGCAGTTCTACAGCCTGACCCGGGTGACCGACGGCCGGGAGCACCGGCTCGCGCACAAGCTGCCCTGCCCGCCGTGCAACGTCGGCCCGCTGTCCACCCCGAAGTACGCCGACCTCGTCCGGCAGGCCACCTACACGCTGTCGACCGGGGAGCGGGTCTTCGCCGGCCAGCGCGCGGACGGCTTCTTCGTCGACCTGGGGGCGATCTTCGACCTCGGCACGCTGCGGCCGTTCCAGCAGCTGCACGTCGCCGGGAAGAAGATCTTCAAGGCCGAGGGGGAGCCGGTCAACGCCACCGACCGGATGAACGTGCACAGCCTCGCCGTGCAGGTGCCGCTGAAGCAGGTGCGCCGCCGCGCCAGCCGGTACGGCGCGGCCGACCCGGCGTCGGTGCTCGGTGTGTGGACGTCGGCGTCGCGCCGGCAGGTCCGGGTGCTCGGTGACCGGGTCGCGCAGGACACCTCCACCGGCCCGTTCACCCAGGTCTCCCGGCTGGGCAATCCGCTGTTCAACGAGGTCATCGTGCCGATGTCCAAGAAGGACCTGTGGAACTCGCTGCCACCGTCGGAGGACAAGCGGTTCGCGCAGTTCGTCGAGCGGCCCGAGTTGGCCGCGCTGCTGCCGGCCCTCTACCCGGACGTCTTTCCCAACCTGGACAAGCTCAACAAGTCGAAGAAGGCCCGGGCCGACCTGGTGGCGATCCTGCTCACCGGCGTACCGGCCGGGCTGATCGACGGCTTCACCAACGCGACCGGCGACGTGCAGGCCGACATGCTGCGGCTGAACACGGCGATCCCGCCGACCCGTCGGCCGGACCGGTTCGGGGTGCTCGGCGGCGACCTGGCCGGCTTCCCCAACGGGCGGCGGGTCGGCGACGACGTGGTCAGCATCGCGCTGCGGGCGATCGCCGGGGTGACCGTCCCGCTGGTCGACAAGACGTTCCGCCCGGACGCGGCGGCCGCCGCGGTCACCCCCGGGTTGAGCGCCGCCGACGTGACGGCCCCGTTCCTCGCGAACTTCCCCTACCTCGGTACGCCGTACGACGGGTTCAACAACCCGCCGGCGTCGTCCTGACCTTCGGCGGGGGAGCAGCGGATGCACGAGCACACGTACGGGCCGTCGGAGACGGGGAGTGTCGTCCTCGAACTGGGTGGTGACACCGGTGCCCTGATCGTCTACACCGGTCGGGAGTTGCACGGCCGGGAGATCGAGATCAGCCGCGGCGATGATCGGCGGGTCCACTCGGCGGTACGGGAGCGTCGGGTGCGGGACGGGTCGTTCCACAGTGCGGTCTATCCCGATCTGCCCGCCGGTCTGTATACCGTCTGGTGGGACGAGGACACGTCCGCCGGCATCGTTTCTGTCCATGGTGGAGGGATAGCCGAGTTCGTGTGGCCCAGCAGCGGTTTTGGGGCCGCCGGCTGACCTCAAAGCGCCACTTTTCACTCGCACCCCGTCCACAATGTGGGCGGGGTGCGAGTGCTGTCCACGGCTCGACGGGCGGTCTGCGCCGCGCCGCGTTAACCTGTCCCCCACCAAGATCAGCTTTGCGAGAGGGGGCTGGTGCTCTCCCGGCGGTGGCCCGTCGGGGGGAGCGCCACGGCAGAAAAGTCGGGCAACTCGCCGGAGAGGGCGTTACTCGGCCGGGGTCTGAATCGATAGGGCAGGTTGCGAGGCTGGGACGGTCCTGGTGGCCGACCAGGGGTGTCGGGAGGGCGACTCCATTATCAAGTTTGGCTTGACGGCGCACGCATTACACGCGTGTAATTTGAATGGGGTTGTTCGCACGGAACGCAACAAAAGGGACCGGACGAACAAACACGCCTTTCGCGTGGGGGGTTGCAGCGGCGATGACGCCGGTGCGCGACAAGGAGGCATTTGATGGACGGCCAGCTTGAGGTGGCCGACCTGCTCGGAAACGCGCCGGAGTGGCAGGAGCGGGCCCTGTGCTCGCAGACCGACCCCGAGGCGTTCTTTCCCGAGAAGGGCGGCTCGACCCGCGAGGCGAAGCGAATCTGCTCGCGCTGCGAGGTCAAGACCGAATGCCTCGAATACGCTCTCGGCCACGACGAGCGGTTCGGCATCTGGGGTGGGCTCTCCGAGCGGGAGCGGCGCAAGTTGAAGCGGCGGGCCGCCTGAGCGGTGCAGGGTCGGGGCGGTGGGGGCCGCCCGGCTCAGCCGTCGTACGGGCGCGTACGGCTCAGGCCAGCTCGTCCGGGTCGACCCCGAGCAGGTTCGCCACCTGTTCGATGATCACGTCGTGGACGAGGTCGGCGAGATCCTCGCGGTCCATGGCGCGGAACTCCAGCGGTCGCCGGTACAACACGATGCGCGGCGGCACCTCCTGGCGGCCGGGGCGGCCGGGCAGCAGCCGGGCCAGCGGCACCTCGCCGTCCTCCAGCACGTCGGAGTCGTAGACGTTCAGATCCGGTGGGACGTCCTCGACGGCGAACTCGACACCGGCCAGCTCCTTGGCGAACCGCCGCTCCAACGTCTCGACGGTGTCCAGCACCAGATCGTCGAAGACCTCGGCCTTGGTCCGCGCCAACGGCACGGTCGCCGGCACCAGACGCCCGCGCAGGCCACGCCCGTGCCGGTCGCGGTGCGCCCGCCGGCCGGGGCCGGGGCGGCGGTGTTCCGGGCTCGTCATGACGCAAAGGGTAGTCCCCGTGCCGGGCCGGCCAGCGGCAGCGGCACTCCTCTGGCGCGGCGCGACCCGAACCGGGAATTGTGATCACCGCGACGGGCGTGTCGCAACGCGAAGCGATGCGCCGGACCCGGTAATGGAGATACCCTGCCGCCGTGAGGTCACCACGGCGCTGCTCCCGTAACGGCTGTCCCCGGCAAGCGGTCGCCACATTGACCTATGTCTACAACGAGTCGACCGCCGTGGTGGGCCCGTTGGCGGCGTTCGCCGAGCCGCACACGTACGACCTGTGTGAGCAGCACGCCCGCAGCCTCACCGCGCCGCGCGGCTGGGACGTGGTGCGGCACGAGGGTGAGTTCGAGCCGCCCCCGCCCACCACGGACGACCTGGTGGCGCTGGCCGAGGCGGTTCGCGAGGCCGCCCGCCCGGCCCCCCGCCCCCCGGAGCACGACCAGACCCACCCGGAAGGCCCCCACCAGACGGGCCGCCGAGGCCACCTCCGAGTAATCCCCCCAAACCACTAACCCCCCACCCGGCCCGCCCAGCGCGGTCAGTGCCCCAGGAGGCGGGAGAGGGTTTTGGCGCGGTGGGAGGGGCGGTTGGTTCGGATCTCCTTTGCGTCGGCGCTGGTCATGACGCGCAGCGCCGTGTTCATCGCCAGCCAGCGCAGGGGTTCCGGCTCCCACTTCGGCGAGCGGTGGTTGACCCAGGGCAGGCTGGTCAGCTCGCTGCGCTCGCCGCGGATCAGGTCGGCCAGGGTGCGGCCGGCGAGGTTGCTGGAACCCACCCCGTCCCCGACGTAGCCGCCCGCCCAGGCCAACCCACTGGCCCGGTCGAACCCGACCGAGGCTGCCCAGTCCCGGGCCACCCCGAGCGGGCCACCCCAGGTGTGGGTCACCGGAACGTCCGGCCCGAGCACCGGGAACAGTTCACCCAGCGTCCGCCGCAGCGCCGCGAAGACCCGTGGCTCCCGGTCCTGGCCGGGAGAGACCCGGGACCCGAAATGGTACGGAGCACCGCGCCCGCCGAAGGCCAGCCGACCGTCAGCCGTCCGCTGGCCGTAGATGATCACGTGTCGGTGGTCGGAGAACGTCTCCCGATCCGCCAGGCCGATCCGCTCCCAGGTCTGCGCCGGCAGCGGTTCGGTGGCCACCATCAGTGAGTACACCGGCGCCACCGTGCGTCGCAGGCCGGGCAGCATTGGCGTGTACCCCTCGGTGGCCCGCACCACCACCGACGCCCGCACCGTCCCCGACGCGGTGACCGCCGCGCCGGACCGGATCGCGGTCACCGTGGTCTGCTCGTGGATCCGCACCCCGAGTCGCTCCACCGCCCGCGCCAGACCACGCACCAGCTTCGCCGGGTGCACGACCGCGCAGTGCGGGGTGTACGTCCCCCCGCGTACCCCCTCGGCGCCGCACCGGGCCGCGGCCTCGTCGGCGTCGAGGAGCGCCAGGTGGTCCGCGCCGAAGCCGAACGCGCGAGCCTCGTCCACGGCGGCCCGGGCCCGGGCGAGCTGCGGGCCGGTGCGGGCGAGCGTGACGGTGCCGCCGTCGGCCCAGTCGCAGTCGATGCCCTCGGCCGCGACCACCCTGCCCACCGCACGGACGGTGTCGTGCATTGCCCGCTGCATGGCGACAGCCGCGTCGCGGCCGTGCCGGCGGGCCAGCCCGGTCAGTGACGTGGGAAAGAGCGCCGAGCACCAGCCGCCGTTGCGCCCCGACGCCCCGTACCCCGCGATCTCCCGCTCCAGGACGACGACCCGCAGCGTCGGATCGGCCTGGGCCAGGTGGTACGCCGTCCACAGTCCGGTGTAGCCGGCGCCCACGATCACCACGTCGGCGTCCGTGTCGCCGGGCAGCGCCGGCCGCGGCGTGAGCGGCTCGTCCAGGCTGGACAGCCAGTACGACAGATTCTCGTAGCCCATGGTCAGAGCCGCGACCACGCCTCGGTCAGCACCGTGCGGAGGATCTGCTCGATCTCGTCGAAGTGCTGCTGCTCGGCGATCAGCGGCGGGGCGAGCTGGATGACGGGGTCGCCCCGGTCGTCGGCCCGGCAGTAGAGACCGGCCTGGAACAGCGCGGTCGACAGGAAGCCGCGCAGCAGCCGCTCCGACTCGGCCTCGTCGAACGTCTCCCGGGTCGTCTTGTCCTTGACCAGCTCGATGCCGTAGAAGTAGCCGTCGCCCCGCACGTCGCCGACGATCGGCAGGTCGTGCAGCTTCTCCAGGGTGGCGCGGAACGCGTCCTCGTTGGCCCGTACGTGCCCGACGAGATCCTCGCGGGCGAAGACCTCCAGGTTGGCCAGGGCCACCGCGCAGGACACGGGGTGTCCGCCGAACGTCACCCCGTGGGCGAACATCCCGGTCTCGGTGAGGAACGGTTCCATCAGCCGGTCGCTGGCGATCATCGCGCCGAGCGGGGCGTACCCCGAGGTGATGCCCTTGGCGGTGGTGATGATGTCCGGCTGGTAGCCGTAGCGCACGGCGCCGAAGTACTCGCCGAGCCGACCCCAGGAACAGATCACCTCGTCGGAGACGAGCAGCACGTCGTACGCGTCGCAGATCTCCCGGACCCGCTCGAAGTAGCCGGGCGGGGGTGGGAAGCAGCCGCCGGAGTTCTGCACGGGCTCCAGGAAGACCGCGGCGACGGTGTCCGGCCCCTCGCGCTCGATGGCCCGGCCGATCTCGTCGGCGGCCCAGCGGCCGAACGCCTCGGCGTCGTCGCCGTGCTCGGGCGCCCGGTAGAAGTTGGTGTTCGGCACCTTGATCCCACCGGGCACCAGCGGCTCGAAGTCGCTCTTGATGCCGGGCAGGCCGGTGATCGACAACGCGCCCATCGAGGTGCCGTGGTAGGCGATGTAGCGGCTGACCACCTTGTGCTTGTTGGGCTGACCGGTGCGCTTGAAGTAGGCCCGGGCCAGCTTCCACGCCGCCTCGACGGCCTCCGAGCCGCCGGTGGTGAAGAAGACCCGGTTGAGGTCGCCCGGGGTGAGCGAGGCGATCTTTTCGGCCAGCTCGACGGCCTTCGGGTGCGCGTACGACCAGAGCGGGAAGTACGCCAGCTCACCGGCCTGCTTGGCGGCGGCCTCGGCCAGCTCGGTGCGGCCGTGACCGGCGTTGACGACGAACAGCCCGGCCAGCCCGTCGAGGTAGCGGCGGCCCTGCGCGTCCCACACGTACGCGCCCTCGCCGCGCACGATGGTCGGCACCTCGCCGGCGGAGTAGCTCGCCATCCGGGTGAAGTGCATCCAGAGGTGGTCGGTGGCGTTGGCCATGTCAGCCCCATCGGTCGTCGGGCCGGTCAAAGGGGTGAAGCCGGCCGCTCTGCCAACGGTTATCGCACAGCACGACCCGGGAAAGCAAGTGTGATCGGTAGTGCCTAAGCCTAAGGACGACGGATTCGGCGAGAAATTGCCCTAGCCGCGACGGAATCCGCACGGGCGTCGGCCCTGCTCGTCGTGCCCGGCGGGCGCGCCAGGCTGCCCGCTGACCCCTGGTCGGCCTCCTTTGCTCTGCTTCAACGGACGCAACAGTGCACGTCCGGTATCCGGACGCGGGGTGTTGCGCCGGTTGAAGCAGAGCAAAGGACGCGAGCGATGGCCTGCCGGCCCGGCCCGCCGGCCACGATCCACTCCGTATCGCCGATGTCGCGGTGTCGGGGCGGAGTTGATGCCGCGATATCGGGGATGTCGAGTGGATCAAGCGAGTCGATCACGGGAGTGGAGCAACGGGTCGAGCAGCCGGGACGGGGGTGGGGCGCCTTGGGGGCAGTTGCGGAGCGTTCTGAATGCGCGTCAACACGTTCACCGCAACACGCCGGTAGGCGGCGGACACCGACACGCAGCGTGGCTATCGTGCGCCGCAGTGTGCACCCGGCGGGCGGGAGGATCCGGTGGCGAACGAGGCGTTGCGGGTGGCGATGGCCGAGGCGGGGGAGACGGTCGAGTCGCTGGCCGAGAAGGTCCGCGTCGACCCCAAGACGGCGGCGAGGTGGCTTGCCGCGGGGCGCATACCGCACCCGCGTACCCGGATCGCGGTGGCCGAGGTCCTGCGCCGCGACGCCGCCGACCTCTGGCCGGAGCCGTTCCGCCGCCGCGATCTGCCCTGGTTCCGACCGTGGGCCGAGCTGGAACAGGACGCCACCTCGATCCGCTCCTACCAGCCGCTGCTCGTGCCGGGCCTGCTCCAGACCGAGGGGTACGCCCGCGCGATCCTGAACACCGGCGGACTGGTCCCGCCCTCCGAAGTGGACCAGATCGTGGCCAGCCGCATCGACCGCCAGGCGGTGCTTCGCCGCGACGCCCCACCCCAGCTCGTCGCGGTGCTCGACGAGGTGGTGCTCCGCCGGCCGGTCGGCGACGGCTCGGTGATGGCCGGGCAGCTCCGGCACCTCGCCTCGGCGGGGGAGTGGGAGCACGTGCAGGTCCGGGTCATTCCCGCCGAGAACCCATGGCACACCGGGTTGGCCGGCCCCTTCGTGCTGGGCAGGCTGCCCGACGGGACCGAATTGGCGTATCTCGACAACCAGCTCCGCGGTCAGATCGTGACCGATCCTCTCGACGTCGCTAACCTGGGACGCAGGTGGGAGAGCGTCACCGGTGAGGCGTTGCCCCAACGTCACTCGATCGAGCTGATCAGGGAAGTGGCTGCGACATGGACATGACCGACGCGCGCTGGCGCACCGCGACCCGTAGCAGCAACAACGGTGGCGACTGCGTCGAGGTGGCCGACAACTTGCCCGGTCGGGTGCTGGTGCGCGACAGCAAGGACCGCGACGGTGGCACCCTGACCTTCGCGCCGACCGCCTGGACGTCGTTCGTCGACGCAGTCCGGGCAACGGCACGCTGATCCACTCGGGTTCACGGAAACCGGGGTATCGGAGCGGCAGGGACACCCCGACTTCCTGAAAGCCGAGTCGATCAAGCCCCTAGTCGATCAAGCGCCATCAAAAGCGCGTCAGGCCGTACCCCAGGTGTAGGTCTGCTTGCGGAGTTTGAGGTACACGAACGCCTCGGTGGCGAGCACGCCGGGCACCGCGCGCAGCCGTTGCAGGATCTCCAGCAGGTGGTCGTCGTTGCGGCAGACCACCTCGGTGAGCAGGTCGAACGACCCGGCGGTGATGACCACGTAGTCGACCTCGTCCAGCTCGGCCAGCCGGTCGGCCACCGCCTCCAGGTCGCCGTCGGTACGCAGCCCGATCATCGCCTGGCGGGGGAAGCCGAGCTGGAGCGGATCGGTCACTGCGACGATCTGCATGACGCCCGAGTCGAGGAGCCGCTGGACCCGCTGGCGGACCGCCGCCTCGGAGAGGCCGACCGCCTTGCCGATCGTCGCGTACGGCCGTCGGCCATCCTCCTGGAGCTGTTCGATGATCTGCTTGGCCACGTCGTCCAGCAGAGCGTGACTGGCACCTTCACGTACGGCGACGCGTCGACCGCCGTTGCCGTTTTCGTGCTGCCGGTTCGTCATCGTGCGCTCCCCATGTCCCGAATCGTGATGTCGTGCGTGTGTCACCGCGCAGTCTGGCGTATTTCGTCGTGCATCGCTAACCCCGCAACGGAATCCCTTGTGAGAGAGGGTCTCTCATGTCAGGATCAGTCGTCCCTGGTACTTGAGCCTCCCGACATTCCCGCCGGCGCGCGCCTCCCCCGTCCCGCCCGCCGACGATGACCCCTAGGAGTCGTCATGCGTACTCCCCTCCGGCCCCTCTCCCGGCGTGGACTGCTCACCGGCACTCTCGGATCGGCCGCCCTGCTCGCTGCGGGCGGCAGCCTCGCCGGCTGCGGCACCAAGGGCGCCCAGCAGACCGAGGCCGGCTGCGTCAGCGAAGACCTGTCCGGCACCGAGAAGAAGCTTGCCTTCTCCAACTGGCCGCAGTACATGGACGTCGACGAGAAGGACGAGTCCAAGCGGCCGAGCCTGGACGAGTTCATCACAAAGACCGGCATCCAGGTCACCTACACCGAGGACATCAACGACAACAACGAGTTCTTCGGCAAGGTGCAGAACCAGCTGGCCGCCTGCCAGAGCACCGACCGGGACATCATCGTGCTGACCGACTGGATGGCCGCGCGAATGATCCGGCTCGGCTGGATCCAGAAGCTCGACGTGGCGAAGATCCCGAACGTCCAGGCGAACCTGTTGCCGTCGCTGCTCAACCGCTCGTTCGACACCGAGAACCGCATCTCGATCCCGTGGCAGTCCGGCCTGGCCGGGTTGGCGTACAACGGCAGCGTCACCAAGGAGCTGCGGACCGTCGACGAGCTGCTGACCCGCCCCGACCTCAAGGGCAAGGTGACGGCGCTCAGCGAGATGCGCGACACCATGGGCCTGCTGCTCGGCTCGAACGGGCACGACCCGTCGAACTTCACCGCCGCCCAGTTCGACGACGCGCTCAACAAGCTCAAGAAGGCCGTCGACTCCGGGCAGATCCGCAAGTTCACCGGCAACGACTACGCACCCGACCTGGCCAAGGGCGACATCGCCGCGTGCATCGGCTGGTCCGGGGACGTCATCCAGCTCTCCAGTGAGAACGAGAAGGTGCAGTTCGTCGCCCCGGACTCCGGCGTGATGCTGTTCAGCGACAACATGATGGTCCCGAACAAGGCCACCCACAAGGGCAACGCCGAAGCGCTGATCAACTACTACTACGAGCCGGCGGCCGCGGCGAAGCTCGCCGCGTACGTCAACTACATCTGTCCGGTCAAGGGCGCCCAGGCCGAGATGGAGAAGATCGACCCGGAGCTGGCCGCCAACCCGCTGATCTTCCCCGACGAAACGCTGCTGGCGAAGTCCAAGGTGTTCATGGCCCTGGACGAAAAGCAGGAGAAGGAGTACGAGGGCAAGTTCCAGCAGGTCATCGGGGCGTGACGGGGATGACACGCGAGACACCCGCTGGCGATCTGCGCCTGGCCGACCTCACCAAGCGGTTCGGCATCTTCACCGCCGTCGACGACCTCAGCCTGACGATCCCGCAGGGCTCGTTCTTCGCGCTGCTCGGCGCGTCCGGCTGCGGCAAGACCACCACCCTGCGGATGATCGCCGGGCTGGAGGAGCCGACCAGCGGCCAGGTGCTGCTCGGCGACACCGACATCGCCCGGCTGCGGCCGTACAAGCGGCCGGTCAACACGGTCTTCCAGAGCTACGCGCTGTTTCCGCACCTCACCATCTTCGAGAACGTGGCCTTCGGGCTGCGGCGGCGCGGCATCCGCTCGGTCGACGACCAGGTCCGGCGGATGCTGTCGCTGGTGCAGCTCGACGGCTTCGGCCCGCGCCGCCCGGCGCAGCTCTCCGGTGGCCAGCAGCAGCGGGTCGCGCTGGCCCGCGCTCTGATCAACCAGCCGCAGGTGCTGCTGCTCGACGAGCCGCTGGGCGCGCTCGACCTCAAGCTGCGCCGGCAGATGCAGATCGAGCTGAAGCGCATCCAGACCGAGGTCGGTATCACCTTCGTGCACGTCACACACGACCAGGAGGAGGCCATGACCATGGCCGACACCGTCGCGGTGATGAACGCCGGCCGGATCGAGCAGCAGGGCGCCCCGGCCGACCTCTACGAGTTCCCGGCCACCGCGTTCGTGGCGAACTTCCTCGGCCAGTCCAACCTGCTCGCCGGCGAGGCCGCCGGCACGAGCGGCGGCGAGGTGGCGGTGACGGCGCACGGCGCGCGCTTCTCGGTGCCCGCCGGCCGGTCGCGCGCCGACCGGGGTCCGGTCCACCTGGGGGTACGCCCGGAGAAGCTGCATCTGGTCGGCTCCGCCGACCAGGTCCCCCAAGGACACCAACACCTCACCGGGGTGGTCACCGACGCCTCCTACGTGGGGGTCAGCACGCAGTACCTGCTGCGCACCGGTTGGGGCACCGAGCTGTCGGTCTTCGTGGCGAACAACGGCGCGGAGGCGCGGGTGCCGGTGGGCAGCGAGGCCGTGGCGTACTGGGATCCGCGCCACGCGTTCCTGCTGGCCCGCGACGCCGCCGACACCGACCGGACCACGCCGGTGCTCGACGAGCCGGTGGGCGCGTCGTCATGACCCTCCTGGCCCCCACCAAACCGGGGCAGCTGCCGCCGCCACCGGCCGCCCGGTCCGGGCGGTTCCGGCTCCTGCCGTACCTGTTGCTGCTGCCCGGCGCGGTCTGGCTGCTGGTGTTCTTCGGCGTGCCGCTGCTGCAACTCGCCGCGGCGAGCCTCTACGACCCCAGCGGCTCGCTCTCCACCGGGTACGCGATGACGTGGGCGTTCGGCAACTATCCGGACGTCGTGCAGGCGTACTGGCCGCAGCTGCTGCGCTCGTTCGGCTACGCCGGGCTGGCCCTGGTGCTGGCGCTGCTGCTCGGCTACCCGTTGGCGTACGCCATCGCGCAGAAGGCCGGCCGGTGGAAGAACCTGCTGCTGGTGTGCGTGGTCGCGCCGATGTTCACCAGCTTCCTGGTCCGCACGCTGGCCTGGAAGACGATCCTGTCGGACAACGGCGCGCTGGTCGGCCTGCTGCGTGACGTGCACCTGCTCGCGCCGGACGGCCGGCTGCTGGCCACGCCGTTCGCGGTGGTGCTCGGCCTGACGTACAACTTCCTGCCGTTTCTGGTGCTGCCGCTGTACGCGAGCCTGGAGCGGCTGGACCCCCGGCTGTTGGAGGCGGCGAGCGACCTGTACGCGAGCGGCGTCCAGGCGTTCCGCCGGGTGACCCTGCCGTTGTCCATGCCCGGCCTGGTCGCCGGCACGCTGCTGTTCTTCATCCCGGCCAGCGGCGACTACATCAACGCCGAACTGCTCGGCACCCCGAACGAATACATGATCGGCAACGTCATCGACTCGGCGTTCCTGGTCCGGCTGGACTACCCGCAGGGCGCCGCGCTGTCGTTCCTGCTGATGGCGGCGATCCTCGCGGTGGTCTTCGGCTACCTGCGCAGGGCCGGCACGGAGGAGGTGCTCTGATGCGGGTCTCCCGTTGGCTGGCCGACCGCTGGGTGATGATCGTGGCGCTGCTGGTGCTCGGCTACCTGGCGCTGCCGATCCTGGTGGTGGCCGGGCTGTCGTTCAACCGCCCGTC
Source organism: Micromonospora sp. NPDC005254 (assembly GCF_042872525.1). Classification (NCBI taxonomy): domain Bacteria; kingdom Bacillati; phylum Actinomycetota; class Actinomycetes; order Micromonosporales; family Micromonosporaceae; genus Micromonospora; species Micromonospora sp. NPDC005254. Next base: position 412,956 of record NZ_JBIAKM010000002.1, read on the forward strand.
GAGCCGCCTGTCGTACGACTTCAACGAGTTCACGCTGGACAACTGGCGGCAGCCCTGCGCCACCTCCGACATGTGCGACGCGGTCGTGCGCAGTGTGCAGATCGGCTTCATCGCCACGGTGGTCGCCACCGTGCTCGGCACCCTGATGGCGTTCGCGCTGGTCCGGCACCGCTTCCGCGGCCGGTCCGGCATCAACGTGCTGATCTTCCTGCCGATGGCCACCCCGGAGCTGGTGATGGGCACGTCGCTGCTGGCCCTGTTCGTCTCGGCCGGGGTGCCGCAGGGCTTCTGGACCATCGTCATCGCGCACGTGATGTTCTGCGTGTCGTTCGTGGTGGTGACGGTCAAGGCGCGGCTCGCCGGAATGGACCGGCGGCTGGAGGAGGCCGCCATGGACCTCTACGCCAACGAGTGGCAGACCTTCCGGCGGATCACCCTGCCGCTGGTGCTGCCCGGCATCGTGTCCGCCGCGCTGCTGGCGTTCTCGTTGAGCTTCGACGACTTCATCATCACGAACTTCAACGCCGGCACGACAGTCACGTTCCCGATGTACGTCTGGGGCGCCGCCCAGCGGGGCATCCCGCCGCAGGTCAACGTCATCGGCACCGCGATGTTCGCCATCGCGCTGCTGCTGGTCGGGCTCAGCTCGCTGCGCGGGCGGCGTGCTCGCCGCGCCGCGCTGCTGGCCGGCCCGGTACCGCAGGCGCGTCGCTCGTCATGACCGCCCTGGATGCGGGCCGTCCGACCGGGCCGCCGTCATGACCCTCCCGCATACCGGCCGGGCGCTTGCCGACGCGGCGCCCGTGCCGTACTGGCTGGACCGCCCGGAGCGCCCCGACCCGCTGCCGCCGCTCACCGGCGCGCAGACCGCCGACCTGCTGGTGATCGGCGGCGGGTACGGCGGGCTCTGGGCCGCCCTGGAGGCCAAGCGGGCCGAGCCGGACCGTGACGTGTTGCTCGTCGACGCCGGGACCTGCGGGTGGGCCGCCTCCGGGCGCAACGGCGGGTTCTGCGCCGCCTCGCTCACCCACGGCCTGGCCAACGGCGTCGACCGGTTCCCCGGCGAGATCGGCGAGCTGGAACGCCTCGGCCGCGCCAACCTGGACGCGATCGCCGCCACCGTCGCGGAGTTCGACATCGACTGCGACTTCGAGCGCACCGGCGAACTGGCCGTCGCCGTCGAGCCGTACCAGCTCGACGGGTTGGCCGCCGACGCCGAGCTGGCCCGCCGGTACGGCCACCGGGTGCGGCTGCTCGACACCGACGAGGTGCGTGCCGAGGTGAACTCGCCGACGTACCTGGGTGGCATGGTCGACGCCGACCGGGTCGCCATGGTGGACCCGGCGAAGCTGGCGTGGGGTCTGCGCCGCGCCTGCGTCGACCTCGGCGTACGCGTGCACGAGCACACCCGGGTCACCGGGCTGCGCGCCGACGGCCCGGCCCTGCGCGCGGCGACCGCCGGCGGGCTGGACAACGCGCCCGGCTCGGTACGCGCCCGCCGGGTCGTGCTGGCCACCAACGCGTTTCCGCCGCTGCTGCGCCGGCTGCGCGCGTACGTGGTGCCCGTCTACGACCACGTGCTGATGACCGAGCCGCTCAGCCCGGCGCAGCGCGACGCGATCGGCTGGCGCAACCGCCAGGGCCTGGCCGACACCGGCAACCAGTTCCACTACTACCGGATCACCCGCGACGGGCGGATCCTCTTCGGCGGCTACGACGCCGTCTACCACTACGGCAACCGGGTCGCCCCGAAGCTGGAGCAGCGCCCGGCCACCTTCACCGCTCTCGCCAATCACTTCTTCACCACGTTCCCGCAGCTCGCCGACGTGCGCTTCAGCCACCGCTGGGGCGGCGTCATCGACACCTGCACCCGGTTCTGCCCGTTCTACGGGACCGCGTTCGGCGGTCGACTGGCGTACGCGGCCGGCTACACCGGCCTCGGCGTCGGCGCCACCCGCTTCTCGGCCCGGGTGCTGCTCGACCTGCTGGCCGGCGGGGACACCCCGCTGACCCGGCTCGATCTGGTCCGCCGCAAGCCCCTGCCGTTCCCGCCGGAACCCGTCCGCGCGGTCGGCATCAATCTCACCCGCCGGTCGATGGCCCGCGCCGATGCGCGTGAGGGCCGTCGCGACCTGTGGCTCCGTACTCTCGATCGTCTTGGTTTGGGGTTTGATTCCTGATGCGTGTCCTGCTCGTCGGCGCCGGTGGCGTCGGCTCCGCCGCCGTAGCCATCGCCGCCCGACGCTCCTTCTTCGAGACGATGGTGGTCGCCGACCATGACCCGGACCGCGCCGCCCGCGCGGTGGCCGGGCACGGCGACCGTTTCGTCGCCGCCCAGGTGGACGCCTCCTCGGCCGACGCGGTCACCGCGCTGTGCCGGGAGCACCGGATCACCCACGTGCTCAACGCCGTCGACCCGCGCTTCGTCATGCCGATCTTCGACGGTGCGTTCGCGGCCGGCGCGGACTACCTCGACATGGCGATGTCGCTGTCCCACCCGCACCCGTCCCACCCCTACGCCGAGACCGGGGTGAAGCTCGGCGACGACCAGTTCGCCGTCGCCGACCGATGGGCGGCGGCCGGCCGGCTCGCGCTCGGCGGCATCGGCATCGAGCCCGGCCTGTCCGACATCTTCGCCCGGTACGCCGCCGACGAGCTGTTCAGTGAGATCGACGAGATCGGCGTCCGGGACGGGGCGAACCTGACCGTCGACGGCTACGACTTCGCACCCTCGTTCTCCATCTGGACCACGATCGAGGAGTGTCTCAACCCGCCCGTGGTCTGGGAGGCCGACCGGGGCTGGTACACCACCGAGCCGTTCAGCGAGCCGGAGGTCTTCGACTTCCCGGAGGGAATCGGCCCGGTCGAGTGCGTCAACGTGGAGCACGAGGAGGTGCTGCTGATCCCGCGCTGGGTGAAGGCGAAGCGGGTCACCTTCAAGTACGGCCTCGGCGACGAGTTCATCGACGTGCTGAAGACGCTGCACAAGCTCGGCCTGGACTCGACGACGCCGGTCAGCGTGCGCGGCGTGCAGGTGTCCCCGCGCGACGTGGTCGCGGCCTGCCTGCCCGACCCGGCCACCCTCGGCGACCGGATGCGCGGCAAGACCTGCGCCGGCACCTGGGTGCGTGGCCTGGGCCCGGACGGGCAGCCCCGGGAGGTGTACCTCTACCACGTGGTCGACAACGAGTGGTCGATGCGCGAGTACGGCCACCAGGCGGTCGTCTGGCAGACCGCGGTCAACCCGGTCGTCGCGCTGGAACTGCTCGCCACCGGCGCGTGGTCCGGCGTCGGTGTGCTCGGCCCGGAGGCCCTGCCCCCGGTGCCCTTCCTCGACCTGCTGACCAGCTACGGCTCGCGCTGGGGGATGGAGGAGCGATGAGCCGCTACGGTGCCATGTACGGGCCGGACATCACCTTCCTCGGCGTGGACCGGTGCGCACTCGACGATCCATCGTCGTACGCGGACGCCGACATCGTCATCGTCGGCGCACCCTTTGACGGCGGCACCTCGCACCGGCCCGGCACCCGGTTCGGGCCGTCGGCGATTCGCCAGGCGTGCTACCTGGCCCACGACGGCTCCCGCCCGTCCCTCGCGCTGCGCGTCGACGCGCTGCGCGACCTCCGGGTGTACGACGCCGGCGACGTCGAGATGTTCTCCGGCGACATCGAACGGTCACTGGCCGCTCTGGAGGCGGCCGTCTACGCCGTGTCGTCCTCCGGCGCCATCCCGATCGTGCTCGGCGGGGACCACTCCATCGCGCTGCCGGACGCGACCGGGGTGGCCCGCCAGCACGGGCACGGTCGGGTGTCGCTCGTGCACTTCGACGCCCACGCGGACACCGGCGAGATCGAGTTCGGCTCGCTGCACGGGCACGGCCAGCCGATGCGTCGCCTCATCGAGTCCGGCGCGGTACGCGGCGACCGGTTCCTCCAGATCGGGCTGCGCGGCTACTGGCCCGGCCCGGACATCCTGTCCTGGATGGCCGAGCAGCGGATGCGGTCGTACGAGATGACCGAGCTGGTCGCCCGCGGGCTGGACACGTGCCTCACCGAGGCGTTCACGATCGCGGTCGACGAGTGCGAGGGGGTCTTCCTCTCCGTCGACGTGGACGTCGTCGATCCCGGGATGGCCCCCGGCACCGGCACCCCCGAACCGGGCGGCCTGACCTCCCGGCAACTGCTCGACGCGGTCCGCCGGGTCTGCTACGAGCTGCCGGTGGTCGGGGTGGACGTGGTCGAGGTCGCGCCGCCGTACGACCACGCCGACATCACCGCCTACCTGGGCAACCGCGTGGTCCTGGAGGCACTGTCGGCGATCGCCCGACGCCGGCGCGACGCCGCGGGCGGGTCACCGTGGAACCCCCACCAACCCCTCCTGGACGCCCGCTGACCAGCGCATTGACGGCAACTCGACACGTCGACGCCGGACCCGGACCTCCTCTGTGGAGCGGTCGTTATCGTGGCCAATAATTGGTGATTCGCGGATTTGCTGCCTGAATGCGCGGCACGATCAGCCGTGCCCGGTCCGGCCAAGTGGTTGCCTGACCTGTCGTCCCGTCGCCGGTCACGAGCGCGATGGTGGATATTGCACGCAGTGTTTGCGACGACACTCATCGACGTGACGATGCAACCACCGCCGAATCCTGGCCCGCCGCACGTGCCGCCGTTCGGCCCTGGGCCCCGCCTGCCCGCCGCCCAGAGCTGGTTCCGCCGGGCCAGTCCCGCCAGCCGCGTCGCCGTCATCCTCGGCTCGGTGGCCCTGTCGTTCCTGCTGCTCTGCTGCGCCGGCACCGCGATTGTCAGCGCCCTGGCCGGCGAACCGGAGCCCACCCGCACCGGCACCGCGGCCGAGCAACCGCAGCAGCCCATCGTGGCGGCACCCGCCGAGCCGACCGAGGAGGCCCCCGCGCAGGAGGTGTCGCCGGTCGCCGCACCCTCCACCGCGTCGGTCTCGCCGAGCCCGTCCAGCGCCGCGCCGGTGGTGCAGGTGACGACCGTGACGGAGCGGGCCACGATCCGGTACGCCGAGCGGACCGTGAAGGACTCCTCCCTGGCCGAGGGCAAGCGGGTCGTCCGAACCAAGGGCGTCAACGGTACGAGAACACTGACGTACGAGGTGACCACCACGGACGGGGTGCGGACGGCCCGGAAGCTGGTGAAATCCGTTGTGACGAAGCAGCCGGTGACCCAGGTCGTCGCCGTCGGCACCAAGAAGGCCGCGCAGGCGAAGTGCGACCCGAACTACAGCCCCTGCGTCCCGATCGCCAGCGACGTCGACTGCCTGCCAGGCAGCGGCAACGGCCCCGCCTACGTTCGCGGCCCGGTCAAGGTCATCGGCACCGACATCTACGACCTCGACCGCGACAACGACGGCTACGGCTGCGACTAACCGCGCCGCGTCGGCCCTGCCCCGCGTGCCCTGAACCGAGTCGATCATGGAGTTGTGGTGCCCGGTAGACGATGGTTCAGGAGTTCTGTCCGGCACCACAACTCCTTGATCGACGCTGTGGTGGAGGTCGATGCGCATAGCACGGGTGGGCTTTGTTTGGGGGTTGTGCACAGGGCGCTCGGGTATCCACAGATTCCTGGGTCGGGGCGGAATGCCTGGGGCGGGGCGCGGCAGTCTCTGCCGCATGGCACAGGATCAGTATCGATACGCGGAGTTACTCGCCGCCGGCCTCAGTCGGGAGCAGGTGCGCAGGCTAGTTGGGCTGTCCCGCCTGCACCGGTTGACGCGGAGCGTCTACACGCCCTCGGCCGACCCAGCCGCGCGACTGCCGGCGATCTTTCGGCGGTTGCCTGAGACTGCCGTCGTCGGCTTCCATACCGGTGCACAGTTGCACGGCTTCGGCGACGTCCGCAGTTTCGACGTGCACATCATTGTGCCGGCCGGCGAGAACGTCCCGCAGATGCGGGGAGTCGTCGCCCACGAGGCGGTGCTGCCGGTACGCGATACGGTGCTGCTGGGCGGAGTGCCCTGTGCCCCGGCCGCCCGTTGCGCGGTCGACCTAGCCCGGTCACTGCGCCGAATGGACGCGATGCCGCTGCTGGACCTGTGCCTTCGCGTGGGTGCCTGCCGATCCGAGGAACTCAGGGCGGAGGTCGCTCGGCACAAACGCCTCCGTGGCGTCTGCCAGGCGCGTGAACTCGTGCCACGCGCCGACCCGCGGGCGGAGTGCCGGCAGGAGAGTCAGCTTCGCCTGGTGTTGATAGATGGCGGCCTGCCACCGCCGGAGCCACAGGTCTGGGTCCCGGACGGTCATGGAGTGCCGCTCTACCGCCTCGACCTCGGTTACCGGCGCCGCAAGGTCGGCGTCGAGTATGACGGATCGTCCCATTTGGACCGCGACCGTCTCCGGCATGATCGTTCTCGATCGAACTGGCTAGCCGCAAACGGCTGGAAAATCCGCCACTTCACGGACCTGGACCTCTACCGCCGCCCCAACCACATCATCAAAACCCTGATCCCCCTCCTCCACCCCTAACCCCCTCCCCGCCCCACGCTCCCCAGGGCCGATCATGGAGTTGTGGTGGCTGACGAAAGGTGTAAAGCATCCCTTGCTGCCCACCACAACTCCATGATCGACGGGGCGGGGGCGGCTCACACGCACCGGTCGCGAGTGACCTAGGCGGCGAGGCGGGAGCGGATGAGGAAGCGGAGACCGTCGGGGGCCTCCAGGGAGAAGCCGCTGCCTCGGCCCGGGACCACGTCGACGGTGAGCCTCGTGTGTTTCCACAACTCCCACTGGGCCGACGACATCCAGAACTCGACCGGCTCCGGCACACCGTCCACGGCGAGCGAGGCGAGCAGGACATCGGACGATCCGGTGCGGAACTCGCCTGCCGGGTAGCACATCGGGGCACTGCCGTCGCAGCAGCCGCCGGACTGGTGGAACATCAGCGGCCCGTGCCGCTCCCGCAGCGACCGGATCAGATCGGCCGCCGCGGGGGTCACGGAGACGACGGACATCAGAAGAAGCCGAGCTTCTGGGTCGAGTAGCTGACCAGCAGGTTCTTGGTCTGCTGGTAGTGCTCCAGCATCATCTTGTGGTTCTCCCGGCCGATGCCGGACTGCTTGTACCCGCCGAACGCGGCGTGCGCCGGGTACGCGTGGTAGCAGTTGGTCCACACCCGCCCGGCCTGGATCGCCCGCCCCGCCCGGTACGCGGTGTTCATGTCCCGGGTCCAGACGCCCGCGCCCAGCCCGTACAGGGTGTCGTTCGCGGTCTTCACGGCGTCGTCGAGGTCGGCGAAGGAGGTCACCGAGACCACCGGTCCGAAGATCTCCTCCTGAAAGACCCGCATCGAGTTGTCGCCCTCGAAGATCGTTGGCTGGACGTAGTACCCGCCCGACAACTCGCCGCCCAACTCCGCCCGGGATCCACCGGTGAGCACCTTCGCACCTTCCTGGCGGCCGATGTCCAGGTAGGACAGGATCTTTTCCAGCTGGTCGTTGGAGGCCTGCGCGCCGACCATCGTGTCGGTGTCCAGCGGGTGGCCCTGCACGATCCGGCCGGTCCGCTCCACCGCCGCGGCGAGGAAGTCCGAGTAGTGGCCCTGCTGGATCAGCGCCCGCGACGGGCAGGTGCAGACCTCGCCCTGGTTGAGGGCGAACATGGTGAAGCCCTCGAGCGCCTTGTCGAAGAAGTCATCACGGGACGCGCTGACGTCGTCGAAGAAGATGTTCGGGCTCTTGCCGCCCAGCTCCAGGGTGACCGGCTTGATGTTCTCACTGGCGTACTGCATGATCAGCCGCCCGGTGGTGGTCTCACCGGTGAACGCCACCTTGGCGACCCGTGGCGAGGACGCCAGCGGCTTGCCGGCCTCCACGCCGAAGCCGTTGACGATGTTGAGCACGCCCGGCGGCAGCAGGTCCGCCACCAGCGACAGCCAGTAGTGGATCGAGGCCGGGGTCTGCTCGGCCGGCTTGAGCACCACGGCGTTGCCGGCGGCCAGCGCGGGCGCCAGCTTCCAGGTGGCCATCAGGATCGGGAAGTTCCACGGGATGATCTGCCCGACCACGCCGAGCGGCTCGTGGAAGTGGTACGCGACGGTGTCGTCGTCGATCTCGCCGAGCGAGCCCTCCTGTGCCCGGATCGCCCCGGCGAAGTAGCGGAAGTGGTCGATCGCCAGCGGAATGTCGGCAGCCAGCGTTTCGCGGATCGGCTTGCCGTTCTCCCAGGTCTCGGCGATGGCCAGCGACTCCAGGTTGTCCTGCATCCGGTCCGCGATGCGATTGAGGATCAGTGCCCGCTCGGCCACCGAGGTGCGCCCCCAGGCGTCGGCGGCGCCGTGCGCGGCGTCCAGGGCCTTCTCCACGTCCGCGGCGGTGCCCCGGGCCACCTCGGTGAAGGTCTGCCCGGTGACCGGGGTCGGGTTCTCGAAGTAGCCACCGCCGTGCGGCTTGACGTACTCGCCGCCGATGAAGTGGTCGTAACGGGACTGCCAGTGGGTGGGCGCGTCGTAGCGCGTCATGGTTACCTCCGCCGTCGTGGTGCGGTGTCGGCGGCGAGGCTAGTTTCGGGGACGTTGCAGCAACGTTGCGCGTGGTAGGTCGTACTCCGTGGCGAGCTGGTGGATGCGGGCGAGCGCGAGCGGCCGGCGGGCCGCGCCCACCGGCAACGCCCGCGCCAGGGCCTGCCACGCGGTCAGGTCGTCGGCGCCGGCGGGCGTCGCGGTCCACGCCGCGAGCAGCGCCGGGTCCGCGGCGGCCAGCACGGCCGCGCGGAGCTGGCCGTCGATGAGCCGGCGCAGTCGCGTGACTCCCGGCGCGTCCGAGCCGGGCAGCAACGGCCCGGAGTACGCGTCGAGCGCGCCCGCCGGATCGCCCTGGTCCAACCGGTCGGCGACCGTGGTGAAGTCGGCGCGGACGGTGCCGTGCAGCCGGTACGGGCGGGAGTCGAGCAGCTCGGGGCCGAGCACCCGGCGCAACCGGGACAGCTCCGCGCGCAGGGTGACCGGCTGGAGCCGGTCGTCTCCGTACACGTCGAGGCCGAGCTGTTCGCCGGTGCGCCCCTCGGGATGGTGCAGCAGCAGCACCAGCAGCTCGCTGTGCCGGCGGCCCAGCCGGATGCGCCGCCCGTCGACCCGCAGTTCCGCCTCGTCGCGGCCGAGCGCGGTCACGGTGACGACGCCGGGCTCCACCGGTCGGTCGGTGGCGAGCTGCGCCTCGGCGGCCCGGGCGGTGGCGCGGACCAGCGCCAGGCTGTGCGGGTTGGCCAGGTGGTCGCCGCCGGTGATGTCGACCGCGCCGAGCAGTCGCCCGGTGGCCGGGTCGTGGATCGGCGCCGCCGCGCAGGTCCAGCGCTGCACCGGCCGGATGAAGTGCTCGGTGGCGAAGATCTGCACGCTGTGGTCGACGGCCAGTGCGGTGCCGGGGGCGTTGGTGCCGGCGTGCCTCTCGTCCCACAGGGCGCCGGGCACGAAGTTCATCCGCTCGGCGTGCCGGCGCACCCCCGGGTGGCCCTCCACCCAGAGCAGCCGCCCGTACGCGTCGCAGACCGCCATCAGGTGCGCGCCGTCCTGGGCGATGCCGCCGAGCAGGTCCCGGAAGAGCGGCAGCACCCGGGCCAGCGGGTGCGCGGCCCGGTAGCTCGCCAGCGCGTCGTCGGTCAGGTCGACCGGCGGAGTTGCCTCCGGGTCGAGTCGGGCGGACCGTTCCCACGACCGGCGTACCACCTCCCGCACCCGGCGCGGCGCGGCGCCGGCGGCGAGGAACGCCTCGTGGGCCGCGCCGACCTGCGCGATCCGCTCGGCCGGATCGACGCCGAATTTCAGGGCGAGCCACGGGTCAGCCATGGGGCGACCTCCTCGGTCCCCATCGTGACGCAGCTCACCCTCGATCGCCAACCACACCAGGTGCGGACCCGTCGAACTGGCCGCCACGGCGATCGGTGCCCGTGTCGGCTGAACGGTAGGTCCCTCCCGTCCGTACCACGCGGTGAAGAACACACCGAGGACGGGAGTGACGGCGATGAGGGTGCAGCGCAAGCACGTGCTGGCGGCGACCGTGGCGGTGCTCGCCGCGGCGGGAGTGGCGGTGGGGACCGGGTTCGGGTTCGCCGACACCGCACCCGCGCAGCAGTCCGTCTGCTCGGGCTCGGTCACCTTCTCGGCCGAGGGCGGGGCCCCGGCGGCGACCAGTGACCGGTTCCCGGTGGGCACGCGGCTGCGGGTGACCAATCTGGACAACAACCGGGCGGCCACGGTGACGGTGACCGGCCCGTCGGGCAGTTGTGTGCTGCTCAACGCCGCCGCGATGGAGCTGGTGCGGGAGCCGGGCAAGAACGTGATCCGCCGCAACGTGGTGCAACGGCTCGACGGCGAGGCCGTTCCGCCCGCCGCGCCGCCGGCCGCCGGCACGGTCCGACCCGGCGCAGCGTCTCCCGGAGCGCCCGGCCCGGCGCCCCGCTCGGCCTGCTCGGGGGCGATCACCTTCTTCGCCGAGAATGCCGCGCCGGCGGCGACCAGCGGGCAGTTTCCGGTGGGCACCCGGCTGCGGGTGACCAACCTGGACAACAACAAGGCCACCACGGTCACGGTGACCGGCCCGTCGGGCAGCTGCGTGCTGCTCAACACCGCCGCGATGGACCAGATCCGCGAGCCGGGCAAGAACCTGGTCCGCCGCAACACCGTCGAGGTGCTTCGCTGACCCTGCCGTGCGGAAGGGCCCCTTCTCGGGAAGGGGCCCTTCCCTCGGTCAGCCGAACGCGGCGTCGAGGATGTCGGCGCCTCTGGTCAGGTGCTCGTCGGAGATCACCAGCGGGGGCAGGAAGCGCAGCACGTTGCCGTACGTGCCGCAGGTCAGGGTGAGCAGGCCGGCGGCGTGGCACGCGGCCGAGATGGCCGCCGTGGCGGTCGGGTCGGGGACGAGGGTGCCGGGCTGCACCAGCTCCACGGCGAGCATCGCGCCGCGCCCGCGTACCTCGGCGATGCGGGGGTCCCGCTCGGCGATGGCGCGGAGCCGGGGGGCCAGCACGGACTCGATCCGACGGGCCGCGCCCGCCAGGTCCAGCTCGTGCATGGTCTCGATGGTGGCCAGCGCGGCGGCGCAGGCGATCGGGTTGCCGCCGTACGTGCCGCCGAGCCCGCCGACGTGCACCGCGTCCATCAGCTCGGCCCGACCGGTCACCGCCGCGAGGGGCAGGCCACCCGCGATGCTCTTGGCCAGGGCGACCAGGTCCGGTTCGACGCCCTCGTGCTGGCAGGCGAACCAGTCGCCGGTACGGCAGAAGCCGGTCTGGATCTCGTCGGCGACGAACACCACGCCAGCCGCTGTCGCCCAGGCTCGCAGCGCCGGCAGGAAACCGGGCGCGGGCACCACGAAGCCGCCCTCGCCCTGGATCGGCTCGATGAGCAGCGCGGCGACGTTCTCGGCGCCGACCTGCTTCTCGACCATCTCGATGGCCCGCGCGGCCGCCTCGGCGCCGGAGAGGCCGCCGTCGCGCAGCGGGTACGACATCGGCACCCGGTAGATCTCTCCGGCGAACGGCCCGAACCGGTGCTTGTACGGCATGTTCTTCGCGGTCAACGCCATGGTCAGGTTGGTCCGGCCGTGGTACGCGTGGTCGAACACCACCACCGCCGGTCGCCCGGTGGCGTGCCGGGCGATCTTGACGGCGTTCTCCACCGCCTCGGCCCCGGAGTTGAACAGGGCCGAGCGCTTCTCGAACCCGCCCGGTGTCAGCGCGTTGAGCTGCTCGCACACCGCCACGTACGACTCGTACGGCGCGACCATGAAGCAGGTGTGGGTGAACCGTTCCACCTGCGCGCGGACCGCCTCGACCACCTTCGGCGCGGAGTTGCCGACGCTGGTGACGGCGATGCCGGCGGCGAAGTCGATCCACTCCCGCCCGTCGACGTCGGTGAGCGTGCCGCCCGACGCGGAGTCCACGTAGGACGAAATGACACTGCCCACGCCCCGGGCGACGGCACCACCGCGCCGCTTGTGCAGTTCTTCGGAGGATGTCATCGCCTCAGCCCTCGATGTTGTGCATGACGTGCTTGATCCGGGTGTAGTCCTCCAGGCTGTAGACCGAGAGGTCCTTGCCGTGCCCGGAGTGCTTGAAGCCGCCGTGCGGCATCTCGGAGACGAACGGGATGTGCGTGTTCACCCAGACGCAGCCGAAGTCCAGCCGCCGGGTCATCCGCATCGCCCGGCCGTGGTCCCGCGTCCAGACCGACGCCGACAGGCCGTAGTCGACGCCGTTGGCCCAGCGCACCGCCTCGTCCTCGTCGGAGAAGCGCTGCACGGTGATGACCGGCCCGAACACCTCGTCCTGGATGATCTCGTCGGCCTGGCGCAGCCCGGACACCACCGTCGGCGCGTAGAAGTAGCCGCGCTCACCCTGCCGGGAGCCGCCGGTCTGGATCGCCGCGTGGTCGGGCAGCCGGTCCACGAAGCCGCTGACCCGGGCGAGCTGGTTGGCGTTGTTCAGCGGGCCGTAGAGCACGTCCGCGTCGTCCGGTGCGCCGGTCTTCGTGTTGCGGGCCTGCTCGGCCAGGGCCGCCACGAAGTCGTCGTAGATGCCGGGCCCGGCCAGCACGCGGGTCGCCGCCGTGCAGTCCTGACCGGCGTTGAAGTAGCCGCCCAGCGCGATGGCCTCGGCCGCCGCCGCCACGTCCGCGTCGTCGAAGATCACCACCGGGGCCTTGCCGCCCAGCTCCAGGTGGGTCCGCTTCAGGTCGGGGGCCGCCGCGGCGGCCACCTCCATGCCCGCGCGCGTCGAGCCGGTGATCGACACGAGCTGGGGGGTCGGGTGCGACACGAGGGTACGACCGGTGTTCCGGTCACCGCAGACCACGTTGAACACCCCCGGCGGGAAGAACTCGGCGGCGATCTCGGCGAGCAGCAGCGTCGACACCGGCGTGGTGTCCGACGGCTTCAGCACCACCGTGTTGCCGGCGGCGAGGGCCGGGGCGATCTTCCACACCGCCATCATCAGCGGGTAGTTCCACGGGGTCACCTGGGCGCAGACACCGATCGGCTCGCGCCGCACGTACGAGGTGTGCCCGGCCAGGTACTCGCCGGCGGACCGCCCCTCCAGCAGGCGGGCGGCCCCGGCGAAGAACCGGAACTGGTCCACCGCCGGCGGCAGCTCCTCCTCGGCGGTGAGCTGGCGCGGCTTGCCGGTGTTGCGGACCTCGGCGTCCACCAGTTCGGCCGCGCGGGCCTCCACGGCGTCGGCGAGCCTGAGCATCGCCCTCTGCCGCTCGGCCGGGGTGACCTCCCGCCAGCTCTCGAACGCGGTGGCGGCGGCGGTCATCGCCGCGTCGACGTCGGCGGCCCCGGAGACCGGCGCCTGGGCGAACACCTCGCCGGTGCAGGGGTCGACCAGATCGGCGTACCCGCCGTCGGCCGGTTCGACGTAGGAGCCGTTGACGAAGTTGCGCAGCTGCTGCTGGTCACTCATGACGGGATCACTCCGAGGGGGGCCGGGGATGCGGTGTGCGGAGGTTATCGCAATCTTCCTGCCATCTTCGCTACTGAATTCGCGGCAGACAAGGGATACGGCGACTGTTTCCGTCGGCGATTGTCTCGTCTACGCTGCACGGCGTGGAGCCCGCAGACTTCTTCGTCGCCTCCCGTCCCGCCTCCGGCGAGGGCGAGCTGACCGTTCACCATCCGTACGACGGCCGCACGGTGGGGCGTACCACCTTTGCCACCCGCGACCAGGTCGACGCCGCCGTCGCGGCGGCGGCCGGTGTGGCCGCGCAGGCCGCGGCCCTGCCCGCGCACGCCCGGGCGGCGGCCCTGGACCACGTGTCGCGGCGGCTCGCGGAGCGCGCCGACGAGGTCGCGGCGCTGATCACCGCCGAGAACGGCAAGCCGGTGAAGTGGGCGCGCGCCGAGGTCGGGCGGGCGGTGTCCACCTTCCGGTGGGCCGCCGAGGAGGCCCGGCGCTTCTCCGGTGAGCTGCAACGCCTCGACACCGACCCGGCCGCCAGCGGGCGGATCGCCCTGGTCCGGCGGGTGCCGAGAGGGCCGGTGCTCGGCATCGCGCCGTTCAACTTCCCGCTCAACCTGGTCGCGCACAAGGTCGCGCCGGCCATCGCGGTCGGTGCGCCGATCATCGTCAAGCCGGCCCCGGCCACGCCGCTGTCCGCGCTGCTGCTCGGCGAGCTGCTGGCCGAGACCGACCTGCCCGCCGGCATGTTCTCGGTGCTGCCGCTGCCCAACGACCGCGCCGCCGAACTGGTCGCCGACCCTCGGCTGCCGGTCGTGTCGTTCACCGGGTCGGGGCCGGTCGGCGCGGCCATCCGCCGGCAGGTCCCGGAGAAGCACGTGACGCTGGAGCTGGGCGGCAACGCGGCAGCGGTGATCTGCGCGGACTGGACGTCCGACGAGGACCTGGACTTCGCCGCGCAGCGCATCGCCACCTTCGCCAACTACCAGGCTGGCCAGTCGTGCATCGCCGTGCAACGCGTGTACGTGCACCACGCGCTGCATGCCGACTTCCTGCCCCGGCTGGTCGCGGCGGTCCGCGCCCTGCGCACCGGAGATCCCGCCTCGGAGCTGACCGACGTCGGGCCGATGGTGTCCGAGGAGGCGGCCCGCCGGGTCGAGACGTGGGTGGCCGAGGCTGTCGGGGCCGGCGCCACCGTCGAGGTGGGCGGCGTGCGGGACGGCGCTACGTACCCCCCGACCGTGCTTACCGGTGTGCCCGCCGATGCCAAGGTCGTCGCCGAGGAGGTGTTCGGGCCGGTGCTGGTGGTCACCCCGGTCGCCGACGACCAGGCCGCGTTCGCCGCGGTCAACGACTCGGCGTACGGGTTGCAGGCCGGCGTGTTCACCCGGCGCCTGGACGTGGCCTTCTCCGCCGCGCGGGTCCTGGAGGTGGGCGGCGTGATCGTCGGCGACGTGCCGTCGTACCGGGCCGACCAGATGCCGTACGGCGGGGTGAAGGGCAGCGGCGTCGGTCGGGAGGGGCTACGCAGCGCGATGGACGACTACACCGAGGTGCGGGTCATGGTGCTGACCGGGCTGGCGCTCTAGCTCGGGTCCGCCGGCCAGGTGCCGTCGTCGCCGACCCGGGCGGGGGCGCGGCCGAGCAGCAACGTGGTGAGCGCGGCGTCGATGGTGTCGCCGAGGAACCACTCGCCGGCCTGGTCGAGGGCGAATACCCGGCCGCGCTCGTCGACGGCGAGGATGCTGTCCTGCTGCTCGGTGCCGATCGGAAAGAGCCGCACGCCGAGCACCGCGCCGAAGTCCGCGAGGGTGTCGGCGGTGTGCGCGATGGTGTGCGGGCGGATGTCGAAGCGCGAGATCCACACCTGCGCGCCCGGGCCCCGCCGCGCGCCGACCAGGCTGGGGAACGCGGTCAGCGCCTCCACGGCGGCGGGAAAGACCTCGTGCTGGTGGACGGCCCCCGGCACGGCGGTGACGTCCCGCACGCCGGCCGCGGCCATGATCTGGTCACCGATGTGCGGTCGCCAGCCCGCCGCCACCAGCGCGTTGGCCACCTCGGGCGGAAAGCGGCCCGGGTCCGGGTCCGGCTCCGCCGGTGCGAGCCACGTCTCGGTGTAGGCCCGCGCCGACTCTGGCAGAACGTTGGCGCTCACCAGGAAAGAGATGCACGAGTCGCAGGGTCGCTCCGCGGCGCCACCGGCCGGGTCACCCGGCTCGCGGATCCGGAAGATCTCGAAGCGTGCCGCCTCCAGCAGGGCTGCCGCCTCGGCCCGCCCCATCGGCTCGATGCCCTCGGCGGCCCGGCGGTGGTCGTACTCGTGCAGCACGTCGGAGACCACGATCAGCTCGGCGTGACACTCGGCGCCGCGGACCAGCTCGCCCGGAGGCCGCTCGTCCAGGTAGCTTCGGACGAGCGGGTGGTGGTTCAGCGCGATGGCGCCCTTCGTGCCCTGGGCCGTCCAGATGCGACCGTCGAGGGTCAGGTGTGCCACCGTGTTCGGCGTCGGCGCGCGACGGATCTCCCGGATCAGCAGGCTCGACGCGTCGACGGTGCGGGGGGCCGTCGGCCCGCTGGGCTGACTGCGCCGGTACAGGTCCGCCACCACCTCGGTGGGCACGCGGGGCCAGGTGGTGACCTTTCCGGTCCGCCTGTCGATGACGGTCGTCGGCAGATCGCCGGGGATCGCCCGCACCTCGCTCGACACGATCGAGGTGACGACGAAGCCGAGGTCGAACTCGTCGACCACCGGGGTGCACTCGTGGCCGAGGCGCTGCGAATCCCGGCGCGCCCACGCGGACGCGAGCTGCTCGGCCTGCTGACGGTCGATCACACATCGAAACTACCGGACTACACGAATCGATGGCGGCCGGTATGGTCTTCCCTACCGACGGTGACGGGAGGAGCGGCGGTGAGCGAACGCGTGGACCGGGACGCCAATCGCGAGCTACGGGCCCGATTCGACGACGTGTACGGCCAGTATCAGCAGCTCAGGTCCGGTTTGGACACTCTGCAGGCGCGGCTCGCCCAACTGCGGGTGACCCGGCGCTCGCCGGACGGCCACGTCACGGCGACCGTCGGCGCGCAGGGTCAGCTGGTCGAGGTCGTCCTGGCCCCGGCGATCTACCGGGATCGCGACGCGGAGGCGCTGAGCCGGAAAGTCACCGAAACGGTCCACGCCGCCGTGGCCGCCGCCACCCAGGCCACCCAGGACCTGGTCGCCGAGACCATGCCGGCCGGCGCCGGCTCGACGGAGTTCCTGCGTACCGGCGATTTCGGCGCGTTGCTCGGCCGCGCGGACGCCGTGCTCGGCCGCGGCGAGGGGCCAGCATGACCGACGGTCAGCTCTGGCTCGACGCGTCCCGCGCCCGGCGCGGTGGCGCCGACCTGGCCCTGTCCGGCGAGGCGGTGACGGCCAGCCGGGCAGCGGAGGGCGGCGAGATCGAGGCCGCCAGCGGCGCCCGCCCGTGGGGGCGCGACGACACCGGCGCCGCGTTCGAGCGCAGCTACCGCGGCATCGAGCAGACCGTGCTGCGCGCCTGGGCGGGCGTCGGGCAGCGGCTCACCGAGCTGGGCGCCGACGTGGTCAGCGCCGTCGACGCGAGCGTGCAGACCGACCAGAGCAGCGCCGCCCGGCTCGACCGGGCCGCCGACCAGCGCTGACGGCGGGTCGATCCGGATGAGCGTGCTGCCCAGCCCGATCCCGCACCCGCTCGACTACGCGCCCTGGGACGTTCCCGGCTGGATCTACGAGGCCCTCGACTGGGCGGTCGGCGTGCAGTGGCCCGAGGGGAACGAACGGGCCGTCTGGGACGTCGCCGACCGGTGGTACGCGGTTGCCGGCGTCCTCGCCGGTCCACACGCCGACGCCGCAGCGGCCGCCACCGAGGTACGCAGCGGATACGGCGGTGTCGGAGCCGTCGACGCCGCGTTCGAGGCGGCCTGGCGTGGGATCGCCGAGGGTGCTGACGCGCCCCTGCCGGTGCTCCTCGCGGTCACCGCCGATCTGGGTCGCCTGGTCGAGGAGTGCGGCTGCGACATCGAGGGCGCCAAGCTCGAAGTCTGGATCGAGCTGGGCATCCTCGTCATCGAGCTGCTCTCGGTGGCGGTGGCGGCGCTGCTCACCGCGGGTGCCGCATCCCCGGCCGCCGGCGCGGCCATCACCGCCACCCGGCTGCTGATCCAGCAGATCTTCAAGCGTCTGATGGGCCAACTGGCGAGCAAGGCGCTGCGGCGGGGGCTCAAGGAGGCCGGCGAGCGCGCCGCCAAGGAGGTCGCCAAGGGTGGCGTGCGCGGCCTCGCCAAGCGAGCCACCCGGGAGGGGCTGGAGGAGGCGGCCGAGGAGTCCGGGATCAGCCTGGCCACCCAGGCGTACCAGAACTCCACGGGCCGGGCGCACGGCGTGGACCTGACCGACCTGGGCGCGTCGGCGGTCGGCGGGCTCGCCGGGGGAGCGGTCGCGCCACTGGCGGGCCTGGGCCGTCACGCGACCGGCCGCGCGGCGCGCATCGGCGAGCACCTGGGTCGGGAGATGACCGGCGAGATGTTCGCCGAGAGCGCCGCCAGCATCGCCACCGGGCAGGGCCTGACCTCGGTGGAGGACGCGGTACGCGCCGCCGCGTCCGGGGCCACCGGATCGGCGACCGGGCAGACCGACCACGCCCTGCAGGCCCGGCTGCACGCGCAGGCCAACGCCCTCGCCGGAGCGTCCTTCACCGGCCCGTCCCTTCCGATCCCCACCGCGCCTCCGCTGGATGCCTCGCCCCCGGAACTCGCGGCGTCCTCGCCTGCGTCTGCGTCGTCTTCAGCCCTGGGGCCGCTGTCTGGGGCTGCGTCCTCCCCGGGGTCTCCCGTGGCGGATGTCGCCCAGCAGGCGGGGGCGGACGTTGTCGGCTCGCCGGTGCCGGCGGCACCCGACGCGACGTCGTCGGGCGTTGGGCACGGCACGAGTCCGGCGCTCTCCGCTGTCGCGGCGGATCCCACGCTCTCTGCCGTCGCGGCCCCGGGGCTTCCTGCTGTCGCGGCGGATCCCCTGCTCTCGGCCGTCGCGGCCCCCGTGGCCGGCGCCGTTGACCCGAACGGCGGGCCGGTGGCGGGTGCTGGGCCGGTGGCGGGGGCTGGGCCGGCGGTCGGCGCGTCGCCGGGGATCGCCTCGGGTGCGGTCGCCCCGGGCACCAACGGCACGGTTGCCGTGCCCCCGTCGACCGGCCCGTCGCCGGCTTCCGTGCCCCCGTCGACCCTGCCGTCGGCCTCCGTGCCTCCGTCGATCCCGCCGTCGTCGGCTTCGGTGCCGCTGTCGACCGGCCCGTTAGCGGGGGGCCTTTCCCCGTCGGCGGCGGCGAGCACCGTGGGGCTGGCGACGCCGGTCGCGTCCGCCGGTCCCGCGTCGACCGTCGCCCCCGGAACGGCGTTTCCGTTCACGTCCACCGGCCCGGTGGCCGGTACGACGCCCGATGCCGCCGGCAGGCCCGGCGGTGGCGCGGTCACCGGTGCGGCGGTGGGCCGGCACGCCGTACCCACGCGGTTCTCGACGCGGGAGGCGCCCGCGCCGGCCCGCGTACCCCGGCAACGGGCTCGCGGCCGGGCCTCGGTTCCCGTCGACGTGCTCGCGTTCGGCGACCCGTCGGTGTCCGTGACCGAGAGCGACGGGTACGCCGCCCGGTGGGTGGCCGAGGCGGAGGCCGCCGAGCGGCGGCGCTACCAGGGCCACTACGAGTCGCAGCGGACCGGGTTCGAGAACAATCGCCGGCAGGCGGAGGCCGCCCGCCTGCGGACCCGCGCCGCGGAGCACGACCGCAGGGCTGTCGAGTACGCGAACTACGCCCGACAGTTGCACCAGGCGGGGCACCGGCAGTGGGCCGACGGCTGGCAGCGGGCGGCGAACGACGAGACACGCGCGTACGCCCAATGGCGTGACCTGGCCGACGACGTGCTGGCGGGCATCAGGGCGCCGGCGGTCGTGGACCTCGCCGACGGCGCTTTCGCGCACGCCAACAGCGACGTGGGCGCGCTCGCGCTCGGCGCGGTGGAGACCGCCGGCCCGTCCCGGCTCACCGGCGACGACGTACCCCCGTCGATCGACGACTCCCGGCCGTACGGGCAGCCGGGCGGGCTCCGGCCGCCGCTCGCCCTGCACCAGGTCGACGTCGAACGGCAGATGCCCCGTGACCTCGACGGCGCTGTCCTGCGTACCGCCGACCCCCGCCGGGGCGGCTGGTTCGGCCTCCTGAACGACGGCGGCCCCCAGGCCGACGCCACCCGGGGCATCAACTGCCTGGACTGCACCCTGTCGCTGTTCGAGACCTGGGTGCACGGGCGGCCGCGGGTGTCCGCGCCGCGCACCTTCGACGGCTACCTGGACGGCGACACCCGACGCCCGATCCGCGGTGAGGCGGGTGGCCCGGGCCGGGTGGAAGACGTGACCGGCGGCCGTTTCCAGCGCGTCCTCGCACCGCCATCCGACCAACGGGCTCACCCGGCGCAGGCGCGGCAGGCCGCCGACCGGGGGTACGCCAACCTGCACGACCAACTGCTGCTGGGCGGCCACGGCAGCTACGCGTTCCTGATCACCGAGTGGGCGGGCGGCGGCTCGCACGCCTGGGTGGCGCTCAACCAGAACGGCACGGTCCTCTACGTCGACCCGCAGACCGGCCTCGTGCGGGACCGGCCGCTCTACCCCGACGTGGTCGGCATCGACGCACTCGTGCTGGGCGGGGACGGCCGGCCGATGCCACTCGGCGGGCTGCCCCGAGGCCGGTTCAGTGAACGTCCCGACCTGCCGACCCACCCACCGGCGTACGACGACGGCGGCCATGGCGACCCGTACATCAACCGGATGTACCTGCTGCTCGACGGGCCGGGCTCGGTGGCGGGTGCCCCGAGTGGGTCGCCCGGTCCGGCTGCGGACAGGCCGACGGCGGGCCGCGACCCGGCTGAGGTGCTCGCGCTGGCCGACAGTCTGGACGAGGTCTTCTCGGCCGGGGTGAGCCCGGGTGAGTTCGCGAGGGCCCTGGATCCACCGACCCTGCGGCGGCTGGTGCCCAGCCTCGACGACGCGGCCGCGCAGGACGGGTCGCGGCTGCTCACGGATGCCCGGGTCCGCGACATGCTGGATACCGCCCTGCGAGAGCCACCCGCCAGCGAGCCGAAGCTGGCCGAGACGTTGGCCCGGCAACTGGCGCAGGCGCCGGACCTGGCGCGGATCATCCTGGCCAGCCCCGAATTGGCGACGTCACTGACGGCGCGGCCGTTGACGCTGCATCACCTGGCGAGCCACCAACAGGCCATCGATGCCCTCGCCGACGTGCTCGACGACATCGCCCAGCAGGAGACGGCAGGGCCGGAGGCAGCATTCGCCGAGGTGTTGCCTGAGCCAGAACCGACACCTCTCACTGCGGATCAGCTAAGGATCAGCGCTAGCCTTCGCGCACGTCCTGGACCGGTTGCGCAGGCTGGATTCGACAGACTTCGCCGCGCTGACGATGCCTACCGCAAGCGTTACCTCGATGATCTCTACGCAGCGGCCGCCGTGGCGCAGGCCGACCTGAACCAGCTTGCGGAGTCTCTGGCCTTTGTCGATGGTCGTCGAGTCGGCGAGCCAGGCTGGCGTTCTCGGCCCAAGGATCGACGCAGAGCAGAAGACAAGGTGAACAAACGGCAGGGTGATGCGTCGACGTTGCTCGACCTCGCGGCCGCGAAGATCGAATTTGGCTCTCTCGACGCGCTCTACGCGGCGCTTGGCCGAATAAAGGACAACCCGGACGTTGTCGTCGTGAGCTGTGAAGACCGCTTCCTGTCGCCAATGAGTAGCGGCTATCGGGACGTGCAGCTCGTACTGCGGATGCGTAACGGCCATCTCGCTGAGTTCCGTCTGCACCTGGCTGCTATCGACGCTGTGGCAGTTTGGGAGCATGTGCTGTATGAGGTGCGTCGTGACATCGAGGCGTTAGCTCTCGCCGAGGACAGGGCCTTGACGGCACGCGAGCGAGCCCTTACCGAGGGTGTGCGCCTCCGTGAGCAGCGGCTGTTCTGGCAGGCGCTGCTATCGACCTACGAGGAGAAGTCCGGATGACCGAGGCGCCCGGCTTGGCCCTACCCGCCTACTACCTTTACCACCAAGCACCCGTGAAGATCGTGGAAACCCCGGAGGGTGGCGCTCGCGTCTGGAGACTCTCCATCGATTCAGGTGGGTGGCACGAGAAGAACGACATTTTCGCGGAGATCATGCTGGCGGTCGGCGGCGATATCTTCCGCCGTGCCGAAGCGGAGTTTGTCCAAGAAGTAGAGGCGTTCCGGGCGCATTATCTGGAAGGTGACGGCCCTATTTTCGCGCTCTACGAGACGGTCCGGTCTATCCAGGGCGTGGCAGATGCCGAGGGGCGTCATCTGACCCCGAAGGAGCAGGCTCTGATCCGGGGGATTCGCCAGCGGACCTTCGTGATGTTCGAGGAGCAGTTACGGGAAGCCGGCGATCCAGGTGCGGATCCCGAGTTGGCGTCGGGTCCCGCGACGTGACGCAGGCTCGCCGTCGTCGTGTTCGACCCTTGTCCAGGGTGCAGGCTGACGGGCGCGCGGCGGTTGCCGAGGTGGACGGTTATCGACAAGAGTCGTCGTATGGCTGACTCACGCGCCGAGGCGACGACCTCCGACGGCGAACCCACGCGGACCTTCGGTTGGTCGTACCTGTTCGTTCATCCGGACGACGACCCGCGCTCGGATGGCAACTTCGCCGACGAGCGGACGGTGCTCGTCGAGTACCTGCGTGACCAGCGCCTGACGTTCGAACTCAAGTGTGACGGCCTGAACGCCGAGCAGTTGGCCCGGCGGGCGGTGCCGCCGTCGACGATGTCGCTGCTCGGGCTGATCCGACATCTGGCCGAAGTGGAGCGTGGTTGGTTCCGCAGGACCATGGCCGGCCAGGTCGCGCCCAAGCTGTACTGCTCGGACGACGATCCCGACGGCGACTTCGACGGCGCGGTGGCCGATCCGGCCGTGGTCGACGAGGCGTACCTCACCTGGCGTACGGAGGTCGAGTTCTCCGAGCGCTTCGTCGCCGAGGCAGCGGATCTGGGAGTGCAGGGACGGCAGCGGGACGGCAACGTCATCGTGCTTCGTCGGCTGCTGGTGCACATGATCGAGGAGTATGCGCGGCACAATGGCCACGCCGATCTCCTGCGCGAGCGCATCGACGGAAGGGTGGGTCAGTGATGGCCGAAGGGTCCGACATCCGGTTGACGCGGGCGCAGGAGCGCTATGAGCAGGCGGTCTTCGGCGGCGACGCGAAGTCGTTGGACGAGGCGGAGCGGGATCTCGTGGCGTTGGAGGCGGACACGGCTCTGGCCCGGGGCCGGCTCCTGCATGCCCGCTTCCTGGAGACCGGTGCGGAGGACGCGGCCGAGCTGCGGCTCTTCGAGCGGGCGGCGCAGCTCTACCGCGAGCTGGGTGACGCTCATGGCGAGGGGGAGTCGCTGTTCTGGGTGGGCACGGTCCACCAGGTGATCCGCCAGGACCAGGCGACCGCCGACCCGGCCTTCGCGCGGGCGCGTGAGCTGGCGACCGAGGCGGGCGACGAGCTGACCCTGTCGTACGTGCTGCGGCACCTCTGCTTCGGTGAGCAGGCCGCCGGTCGGGTCGACGCGGCGCGGGAGTTGCTGGCGGAGTCGACCCGGCTGCGCCGGGAGCTGTCCTTCACGCCGGGGGTCGCGGCGAACCTGATCGGTCTGGCGGACCTGGCGGCGACCGACGGTGACCGGGATGCCGCCCGCGAGCTGCTCGACGAGGCGGCCGAGCTCGCGGCCGGCAGCGGTGCGCACGGTGTTGCCCGGTGGGTGCAGGAGGCCCGCGACGAGCTGAAACTCGCCTGATCACGAGTAGGACAAGTAGCCGACGAGGTGACCGACGCCCTCGCCGACGGGCTTCGCCGAGCGTGATCGACTCGACATCGCCGATATGGGGGTGTCCGAGGACGTGGGATACCGCGATATCGCCGAAACCGAGTGGATCAAGGCCGGGGGCCGGTGTGGATCAAGGGTGGGCGCTGATGTCTGGTGGATCAACGCCGGACCTGGGGTACGTGCCGCGCAGCGAGGCGGAGGCGGTGGCCGTACAGGAGGAGTTGCGGCCGCTCGTCGACCTGGTCGGGCCGGGTCCGGCCGCGCCCGCGACGGTGGCCGGCCTGGACGTCGCGTACGCCGAGAGCGGCGACCTCCTCGCGGCGGCCGTGACCGTGCTGGACGCCCGGACGTTGGCGGTGGTGGATTCGGCGGTCAGTGTGGGCCGGCCTTCGTTCGGTTACGTGCCGGGGCTGTTCGCCTTCCGCGAGCTGCCGGCTCTGCTCGCCGCGCTGGACACGCTGACGACCAGCCCGGACCTGCTGGTCTGTGACGGGCACGGCGTGGCCCATCCGCGCCGGTTCGGGCTCGCCTGTCACCTCGGGGTGGTCACCGGCCTGCCCGCGATCGGCGTGGGCAAGACGCCGCTGGTCGGCGAGTGGGATCCACCGGCCGCCGAGCGGGGTGCCTGGTCGGCGCTGCGCGACGGAGGTGAGGTCGTGGGCCGGGTGCTACGGACCCGGGACGGGGTGAAGCCGGTCTTCGTGAGCGTCGGGCACCGGATGAGCCTGGACAACGCGACCGCGCAGGTGCTCGCGTTGACTCCGCGCTACCGCCTCCCCGAGACGACCCGTACCGCCGACCGGCTCTGCCGCGACGCCCTCGCCGGGATCACACGCTCCAACCTGGACGAATCGGGCGGTGGAGCCCTCGGCCCTGCCGACGGAGATCGCCGAGCGTGATCGACTCGACATCGCCGATATCGGGGTGTCCGAGGCCGTGGGACACCCCGACATCGCCGATACCGAGTGGATCAAGGCTCGGTGGCCGCCGGGCCGGTCGTAAACCGTAACGCCGGACACATGCGGGCCGCTCTATGACCGGTGGCGGGGGTAGGCCGGTAGTAGCCTGGCCGCGGACCCCACCCGGGGAGAACGGTGAGGTGATCATGACGGTGCGTCGACGCGCGGCACGGCTCGCGACGGTCTGCGGTCTGCTGGTCGGCCTGGTGATGCTCGGTGCGTCACCCGCGCTGGCCGACGAGGACTCGGTCCGTGTGGGGTCGGCCAGCAGCTTCGCCGCCGGGGGTTCGGCCCAGGGGGTGAACGTCGCGGTGCGCAAGCGCTCCGGCGGCTGCGTCCTGCTGCGTACCGCCCTGGGTCTGCGCCTTGAGGGTCTCCAGCCGAGCCAGGTGGCGGTCCAGGTGAACGCGGGCGGGCACTGGGTTCCGGTGGCCGTCGGCGGCGGTGACGGCAACGTGGAGACCGGGCAGACCGCACCGGCGAAGCCGACCCTGTGCAAGGGCAAGGGCATCACCGTGCGGTACCGGGTGGCGTTCGCCGCCGACGCGCCGGGCGGCCAGCTCTACGTGACCGGTGTGGCTCTGACCGCTGCCGGCCAGCAGTTGGGGCAGGGCGCCGACACGGCGAAGGTCACCGGGCGGCTCTCCCCGTCGCTCACCCCGACGCCGTCGAAGAAGCCGACCCCGACCCCCAGTCCCACCGAGGTCGCGGCGGCCGGCGAGGTGGTGAACCCGGCCGCGCTGGGCCCGACGTCCGCCGCGCCCAGCGTGACCGCGGTGGCCGCCGAGTCCGGCGGTGGTTCGCCGATCATGTTCTTCGGCATCGCGATGGTGGCGGTCGGCCTGCTGCTCATCGTGCTGCTGGTGCGCCGCTCCCGGCAGGACCGCACGCCGTCCGACGAGCCCGGCCCGCTGCCGGGCAACCCCGGTGGCACCACCTACCGCTCCGGCGGTGGGTCGCCCGCCGTGCCCGGTCAACCCGGCCCGGTGTACGGCCAGCAGCCGTCGACCGCCGGCCAGGTGCCTCCGCCCCGCCCCGCCGGCGGAGGGGTCTACGGGGCGCGACCCGTGCCGCCGACTCCGGACGCCACGCAACCGATGCCGGGTGCTCCGGCTGGTCCGGGTGCCCGGCCGCTGCCCGGTGACCCGCCCACGCCGCCCGACGGTGGCGATCACACCGTGTTCATGCCTCGGCTCCCCGGCTGACCGGGGCCGGGCCCGGACGCTCCGATACGCTCAGGTTCGTTGGAAACCTGCGGCCAAGGAGCGGAACTAGTGTCTGATCTGTCCCAGATCGTGAAGGCGTACGACGTCCGAGGGACGGTGCCGGACCAGTGGGACGAACGGGTCGCCGAGGCGCTCGGGGCCGCCTTCACCCAGCTGCTCAACGCCAGTGACGAGCCTGGCGACGCGGTTGTCGTCGGGTACGACATGCGGGCCAGTTCGCCCGGCCTGGCCGCCGCGTTCGCCGCCGGGGTGCGGGCCGAGGGCCGCTCGGTGATCGAGATCGGGCTCGCCTCCACCGACCTGCTCTACTTCGCCTCCGGCTCGCTCGACCTGCCCGGCGCGATGTTCACCGCCAGTCACAACCCGGCGCAGTACAACGGCATCAAGATGTGCCGCTCCGGCGCCCGGCCGATCGGCCAGGACAGCGGGCTGGCGGAGATCCGGGAGCGGGCGCAGGCCCTGCTGGACTCCGGGGCGTCGCGCCCGGCGGGTGAGCCGACCCGCCCGGCCGAGCGGCGGGACCTGCTTCCCGACTACGCCGCGTACCTGCGCAAGCTGGTCGACCTCTCCGGCATCCGGCCGCTGAAGGTGGTGGTCGACGCCGGCAACGGGATGGGTGGCTTCACCGTCCCCACCGTGCTCGGCGACGCCGCCCTGTCGGCCCTGCCGTTGGAGATCGTGCCGCTCTACTTCGAGCTGGACGGCAGCTTCCCCAACCACGAGGCGAACCCGCTGGACCCGGCGAACCTGGTCGACCTCCAGCGTGCCGTGGTCGAGCACGGGGCCGACATCGGCCTGGCCTTCGACGGGGACGCCGACCGGTGCTTCGTGGTGGACGAGCGTGGCGAGCCGGTGTCGCCGTCGGCGATCACCGCGCTGGTCGCGGCGCGTGAGCTGGCCAAGCACCCGGGCTCCACGGTGATCCACGGTCTGATCACCTCCAGTGCGGTCGCGGAGATCATCCGCGAGCACGGTGGGGAGCCGGTGGTTGCCCGGGTCGGGCACTCCTTCATCAAGGCGGAGATGGCCCGCACCAACGCGGTCTTCGGCGGCGAGCACTCCGCGCACTACTACTTCCGGGACTTCTGGTTCGCCGACACCGGAATGCTCGCCGCGATGCACACCCTGGCCGCCCTGGGCGAGCAGTCGCAGCCGCTGTCCGTGCTGGCCGGCGAGTACGAGCGCTACATCGCCTCCGGCGAGATCAACTCGACGGTCGCCGACCAGGCCGCGGCGGTGGCCGAGGTGCGTGCCGCGTACCCGGACGCGACGGCCGACGAGATGGACGGGCTGACGCTGCGTTTCCCCGACGGTGCCTGGTTCAATCTGCGTGCCTCCAACACGGAGCCGCTGCTGCGGCTCAACGTCGAGGCGCCCACCCGCGAGCGGATGGTCTCGCTGCGGGACGAGGTGCTCGGCCGCGTTCGCCGATAAGATCGCCTGCGCCGGTCGGCACCGCCGCCGGTGACCCCGCACTCGTGGAAGGAGCCGCGCCATGGCCCTGGATCCGCAGTTGCTCGAGATCCTTGCCTGCCCGGACACGCACCACGCCCCGCTCACCTACGACGCGGAGGCGCAGACGTTGACCTGCACGGAGTGCGGCCGGATCTTCGAGGTCCGCGACGACGTGCCGGTGCTGCTGCTCGACGAGGCGCGTGGCGGCCCCGGACTGCAGTCATGATCGACGGTACGGCCGGGGTCAGCGGGCGTCGTGACGCCGACGAGGCCCTGCTCGACAACCCGGACGCGCTGGCCGAGCACGACCCG
The DNA here is from genome assembly GCF_042872525.1 of Micromonospora sp. NPDC005254. Taxonomy (NCBI): domain Bacteria; kingdom Bacillati; phylum Actinomycetota; class Actinomycetes; order Micromonosporales; family Micromonosporaceae; genus Micromonospora; species Micromonospora sp. NPDC005254. The sequence continues at coordinate 440,209 of NZ_JBIAKM010000002.1, forward strand.
GGCGGCATGCTGCGGCACACCGCGTCGGCCGGCGCCCAGGTGCGCGAGAGCGCGGCGTTGGCCGCCGAGGCGAACCTGGCGGTGCTCGCCGACGACGGGCGTCCCCGGGCCGTGGTGATCGCCGGCATCGGCACCGCCGGGCGTACCGGTGACGTGCTGGCCACGGTCGCCGGGCCGCGCTGCCCGGTCCCGATCATCGGGCACCGCAGCGCGGGCGTACCCGGTTGGGTGGGCGCCGCCGACGTGGTGATCGCGGTGAGCGCGTCCGGTCGGAGCCCGGAGGCGTTGGGCGCCGCCGAGGCCGCGCACCGTCGCGGTGCCCGGCTGGTCGCGGTGGGCGCCCCGGACTCGCAGTTGCAGTCGGTGGCCGAGCGGGCCCGCGCGCCGTTCATCCCGGTGCCGCGCCGCGCGCCGGCCCGGGCCAGTCTCTGGGCGCTCACCGTGCCGGTGCTGCTCGCCGCGCGTTCGCTCGGGTTGGTGAAGGTCAACGAGGCGGACCTGGCGGAGACGGCGGCCCGGCTGGACGCGGACGCCGACCGCTGCCGCTCCGCCGCCGAGTCGTTCGTCAACCCGGCCAAGTCGCTGGCGCTGGGCCTGGCCGGCTCGATCCCGATCGTGTGGGGCTCGTCCCCGCTGGCCACCGTGGCGGCCCGCCGCTTCGGTGACACCCTGTCCGCCAACGCCCGCTACCCGGTGGTCACCGGGGCGCTGGGCGAGGCCGGGCGGGGCCGGGTCGGGCTGCTGGACGGGGTCTTCGGCGGCCTGGCCGAGGGGGAGCGGGACATCTTCGCCGACCCGGCGGAGGACGACGGTGAGGGCACCCGGCTGCGGCTGGTCCTGCTGCGCGACGGCGGCCTCAACGCCGAGGACGACACGGACGAGCCGCTCGCGGTCGAGGAGCGCCGCGCGGACGCGGTGCAGACCCTCGCGGAGCGCCGTGGTGTGCGCTGCGACGTGGTGACCGCCGAGGGTGGGTCGGCTCTGGAGCGGCTTGCCTCCCTGATCGCCGTACCGGACTTCGCCTCGATCTACCTTGCTCTGGCACACGGATTGGACCCGATGGCCGTCCCGGCCATCACCGAGATGAAGGAGCTGTCGAACCAGTGAACGTACGCAGGGGGCGGCGCGTCACGTACGTCACCACGACGCGAAGCGGAGTGGCGGCGTGAGCGCGAACGGCGGGACGAAGGCGATCGTCGCCGCCCTGCTGGCCAACGTCGGCATCGCCGTCACCAAGTTCATCGCGTTCCTGCTCTCCGGGTCCTCGTCGATGCTGGCCGAGGCGGTCCACTCGGTCGCCGACTCCGGTAACCAGGGTCTGCTGCTGCTCGGCGGGAAGCGGGCGAAGCGCGCGGCCACCCCGGAACACCCGTTCGGGTACGGCCGGGAGCGCTACATCTACGCGTTCATCGTGTCGATCGTGCTGTTCAGCATCGGCGGCCTGTTCGCCCTCTACGAGGCGTACCACAAGTGGTCGCACGCGGAGGGCATCACCGAGTGGCAGTGGCTTCCGGTGGCGGTGCTGCTGGCGGCGATCGCCATGGAGTCGTTCTCCTTCCGGACGGCGATCAAGGAGTCCAACCACATCCGGGGCAACCAGTCCTGGGTGCGTTTCATCCGGCGGGCCAAGGCGCCGGAACTGCCGGTGGTGCTCCTGGAGGACTTCGGCGCGCTTGTCGGTCTGGTCTTCGCGCTCTTCGGCGTCGGCATGACGCTGATCACCGGCAACGGCCGGTGGGACGCGGCCGGCACCGCGATGATCGGCATCCTGCTGGTGGTCATCGCCATCGTGCTGGCCATCGAGACCAAGAGCCTGCTGCTCGGTGAGGGTGCCGAGCAGCAGGACCTGGCCGCCATCGAGCGGGCCATCACCGAGGGCCCCGAGGTGGAGCGGATCATCCACATGAAGACGCTCTACCTGGGCCCGGAAGAGCTGATGGTGGCCGCGAAGATCGGCGTGCCGGCCTGCGAGAGCGCCCACGACGTGGCCCGTGGCATCAACGCCGTGGAGGCGCGAATCCGCACCGCGGTGCCGATCGCCCGGGTGATCTACCTGGAGCCGGACATCTACAGCGCCGCCGCCGCGGCGGCCGGCACCGGCACCGCCGCCGACACCGCCGTACCGCAGCCCGAGGACGCGTCGGGCGAGGCGGTCGGGCGGCCCGGGGGCTGAGACGGTGGAACCGCTGTACGGACCGATCCGGGATTACGCCTGGGGGTCCCGCTCAGCCATCGCGATGTTGCAGGGTCGACCGGTGCCCAGCACCGGCCCGGAGGCGGAGCTGTGGCTGGGCGCCCACGCCGGCGCCCCGGCCAGGGTGGAGCGCGCCGGCCTGCGGGTGAGCCTCTGTGACCTGGTGCGCGACGAGCCGGGGCAGTGGCTGGGCCAGCGGGTGACCGACCGGTTCGGCACCCGGCTGCCGTTCCTGCTCAAGGTCCTCGCCGCCGACGCGCCGCTGAGCCTGCAGGCCCACCCGGACGCCGAGCAGGCCCGGGTGGGTTTCGCGGCGGAGGCGGGCCGGCCGGCGGGGGAGCGCAACTACTCCGACCCGCACCACAAGCCGGAGTTGCTGGTCGCGCTCACCCCGTTCGAGGCGCTGTGCGGCTTCCGGGATCCGGCCGAGTCGGCCGAGGCGCTCGCCGCGTTCGGCGTACCGGCGTTGGGGCCGGTGGTCGACGCGCTGCGGGCCGGGCCGGCGGGGCTGCGCACGGCCGTGCGGACACTGCTCGGCTGGCCGGTCGCCGAGCGCGACGGGCTGCTGCGTGCCGCCCTGGCGTCGGCGGCCGACGGCCCGGACGCGGAGCTGGCCCGCCGGTTGGCGACCGCCTATCCGGGCGACCCGGGCGTGCTGGTGGCGCTGCTGCTGCACCACCTGCGGCTGGTGCCGGGAGAGGCGATCTGGATGCCGGCGGGCAACCTGCACGCGTACCTGAGCGGCTGCGGCGTGGAGATCATGGCGGCGAGCGACAACGTGCTGCGCGGGGGTCTGACCCCGAAGCGGGTGGACGTCGACGAGTTGCTGCGGGTGCTGCGTTTCGAGGTGCTCGACGATCCGGTACGTGCCGCGCAGCCGATCGCCCCGGGCGTGGACTGCTGGCCGGTGCCGGTGGACGACTTCGCGCTGCACCGGGTGCGGGTCGGCGCGGCCGTGCCGGAGGTCACCGTGGCGCTGCCCGGCCCCCGGGTGGTGCTCTGCGCCGCGGGCTCGGTCACGGTCGACGACGGGGCGGGCGCGCTGACGCTGGCGTCCGGCCAGGCGGCGATCGGCACGGCGTCCGGTGAGCCGCTGCGGGTCGGCGGCGACGGTGAGGCGTACGTGGCGACGTCGGGGCTGCGCTGAGCCCGACACAAGTCCGACTTTCCCGGAATAGCTTGACGCGCCCCTGGCTGAATGTGACTCTATGAGTACGCAGCGTTATCGCGACGACGGTCCGACAACGTGCGGGGAACCAAACCGGGGGGATGCACGGGGCGGGCGGAAGTGGGCAGCGGGTCTGTCCACCACCGACCGCCCCGTGCGCTGTCCGCAGCCCGTCCCCCGGCGCCCGTCGCCAGCGCGCGTAAGGTGGAGGATCGGCGCAGACATCGTTCGACAGGAGCTTTCATGACCAGCACCCTCCCGGCGGCCGCCAGCGGTACGCCGTCCGAGGCCCGGCCGAGCACGCTCGCCGAGGGCGACTTCAAGGTGGCGGATCTGTCGCTCGCCGAGTTCGGGCGCAAGGAGATCCAGCTCGCCGAGCACGAGATGCCCGGCCTGATGGCGATCCGGCGGGAGTTCGCCGAGGCGCAGCCGCTCGCCGGCGCCCGGATCACCGGTTCGCTGCACATGACCATCCAGACCGCAGTCCTGATCGAGACGCTGGTCGCCCTCGGCGCGCAGGTTCGCTGGGCGTCCTGCAACATCTTCTCCACCCAGGACCACGCCGCCGCCGCGATCGTCGTCGGCCCGAACGGCACCCCCGACGCCCCCGCCGGCGTCCCGGTGTACGCCTGGAAGGGCGAGACCCTTCCGGAGTACTGGTGGTGCACCGAGCAGGTGCTCGTCTGGCCGGACGGGCAGGGCCCGAACATGATCCTCGACGACGGCGGCGACGCCACCCTGCTGGTCCACAAGGGCGCCGAGTTCGAGAAGGCCGGCGTCGTGCCGCCGGTCGAGTCCGCCGACTCCGAGGAGTACGGGGTCATCCTCGAACTGCTGCACCGCTCGCTCGCCGAGGACGGCCAGCGCTGGACCCGGATCTCCGCCGGCATCAAGGGCGTCACCGAGGAGACCACCACCGGCGTGCACCGCCTCTACGAGATGCACCGCGCGGGCACGCTGCTCTTCCCGGCCATCAACGTCAACGACTCGGTGACCAAGAGCAAGTTCGACAACAAATACGGCTGCCGCCACTCCCTGATCGACGGCCTCAACCGGGCCACCGACGTGCTGATCGGCGGCAAGATGGCCGTCGTGATGGGCTACGGCGACGTGGGCAAGGGCTGCGCCGAGTCGCTGCGCGGCCAGGGCGCCCGGGTCGTGGTGACCGAGGTCGACCCGATCTGCGCCCTGCAGGCCGCGATGGACGGTTACCAGGTCGCGACCCTGGACGACGTGGTCGAGCAGGCGGACATCTTCATCACCGCCACCGGCTGCTTCGACGTCATCACCAACGAGCACATGGCCCGGATGAAGCACCAGGCCATCGTCGGCAACATCGGCCACTTCGACAACGAGATCGACATGGCCGGCCTGGCCAAGCGCTCGGACGTCGAGCGGATCAACATCAAGCCGCAGGTCGACCTGTGGCGCTTCGCCGACGGGCACGCCATCATCGTGCTGTCCGAGGGGCGTCTGCTGAACCTGGGCAACGCGACCGGGCACCCGAGCTTCGTGATGTCGAACTCGTTCGCCAACCAGACGATCGCCCAGATCGAGCTGTTCACCAAGACCGAGGAGTACCCGGTCGGCGTCTACGTGCTGCCCAAGCACCTGGACGAGAAGGTGGCCCGCCTGCACCTGGGCGCGCTCGGCGCCAAGCTGAGCAAGCTCACCAAGGAGCAGGCCGCGTACCTGGGCGTCTCGCAGGAGGGGCCGTTCAAGCCGGACCACTACCGCTACTGATCGACATCTCTTCGAACCGGGTCGGCTGTTCGCAGCCGGCCCGGTTCGTCGTTCCCGCCAGGGCGGGACGGGACGTCAGCCGGAGCGGGAGTCGCGGCGGCTGGGGCGGAACCACGTCCACGCGCACCAGGCCAGCCAGCCCAGGGACACGACGGTGGCCAGTGCCCGCAGGCGCAGCGCGCTGAGCAGCAGCACCACGGCGAGCACCGCCAGCCACGGCAGGAAAGCCTTCACGGCAGGGATCCTCCCACGCTCGGACGGTGACCGGTTCGTGGCGGCCGCCGAAGACCAGGTCACAGCGAGAGTGAGCTTGTCATGAACGACTTGACGAGGTCCCGGAACTGGAGGAAGGTATGGCTGCCCTAAGTTAGCTGAGGCGTGCCTAATGAACACGGAGCCAGAATGTTCGCCACCTACCTGATCGGCCTGCGGGAGGGCCTGGAAGCGACCCTGGTGGTCAGCATCCTGGTCGCCTTCCTGGTGAAGTCGCAGCGCCGGGACCGGTTGCCGCAGGTGTGGGCGGGCGTCGGCCTTGCCGTGGCGCTCTCGGTGCTCTTCGGCTGGCTCATCGAGTACACCTCGACCTCGCTGCTGTCCCGCTCCGAGGACCGCGAGCTGTTCGAGGCCATCACCTCCGTCGCGGCCGTGGTGTTCGTCACCTGGATGATTTTCTGGATGCGCAAGGCGGCCCGCACCATCGCGGGCGAGCTGCGCGGCAAGCTCACCGAGGCACTGGCCGTCGGGTCGCTCGCCGTCGCCGGGATGGCCTTCCTCGCGGTGATCCGGGAGGGCCTCGAAACCGCCCTGATCTTCTACTCCGCCGCCCAGGGCGCGGCCGGCGACAGCGGGCCGCTGCTCGCGCTGATCGGCGGCATCCTCACCGCCGTGGTGCTCGGCGTGCTGCTGTACGCGAGCGCCCTGCGGATCAACCTCAGCAAGTTCTTCACCTGGACCGGTGCCCTGCTGATCCTGGTCGCCGCCGGCATCCTCAAGTACGGCGTGCACGACTTCCAGGAGTCCGGTGTCCTGCCCGGCCTCAACGACCTGGCCTTCGACATCACCAGCACGCTCGACCCGACCACCTGGTACGCGGCGCTGCTGGCCGGGATGTTCAACGTGACCCCCGCGCCCACCGTGCTCGAGACGATCGCCTGGATCGCGTACGCCGTGCCGGTCCTGGCGCTCTTCCTGCGCCCGACCCGGCGTACCCCCGCACCGGCCGCGGCCACCGCGGTGCCGGCCGCGCCCTCCGCGGCGGCACCCCCCGCGGCCTCGGCGCCCGCCGTCGCCGCGTCGGCGGCCGAGTCGACGTCTCCGGACGCCACGAGCACCACCACCGTCACCGAGCGCGGGGCCGACACCGGCACCGAGGCCGAGGCCGACGCGGCATCAACGCCGCAGCGTGCCTGACCCCACGAGGAGAGACAGCCCAGATGCGTACCACCCGATTCTTCGCGCTGGCCGCTGCCGGCGTGCTGGCGACGGCCGGCGTCGCCGCGTGCTCCGACTCCAAGAAGGATGAGGCGGGCGCGGCCGGCGGCGCGATCGTGGTCAAGGCCACCGACACCGCCTGCGAGGTCGGCACGACCGACCTCGGCGCCGGAACCGCCACCTTCAAGATCACCAACGCGGGCGCGAAGGTCACCGAGTTCTACGTGTACGCCTCCGGCGACCGGGTGATGGGCGAGGTGGAGAACATCGCCCCCGGGCTGAGCCGCGAGCTGCACGTCGAGCTGCCGGCGGGCACGTACGAGACGGCCTGCAAGCCGGGGATGAGCGGCAAGGGCATCCGGGGCGCGCTCAAGGTCAGCGGTTCGGCGCAGCCGCTGACCGCCGACGCCGCGCTGGCCGGGGCCACCGACAACTACCAGCGCTACGTCAAGAGCCAGACCGGCGCGCTGCTGGAGAAGACCGAGGAGTTCGTCGCCGCCGTGAAGGCCGGCGACGTGGCCAAGGCCAAGGCGCTCTACCCGGTCGCGCGCACCTACTGGGAGCGGATCGAGCCGGTGGCCGAGATCTTCGGCGACCTGGACCCCAAGATCGACGGCCGCGAGGAGGTCATCGAGGAGGGCATGGAGTTCACCGGCTTCCACCGGATCGAGAAGGACCTCTGGCAGTCCGGCGACATCAGCAAGGACGGCCCGATCGCGGACCGGCTGCTGGTCGACGTCAAGGAGGTCGTGGCGAAGGCCAACGCCGAGAAGCTCTCCCCGCTCCAGCTCGCCAACGGCGCGAAGGAGCTGCTCGACGAGGTCGCCAGCGGCAAGATCACCGGCGAGGAGGAGCGCTACTCGCACACCGACCTGTGGGACTTCGCCGCCAACCTGGACGGTTCCAAGGCGGCGCTGTCCGCCCTCCGGCCCGCGTTGGAGCAGCGCTCGCCGGAGCTGGTCAAGCAGCTCGACACCGAGTTCGCGAACGTCGAGGCGCAGCTCGGCAAGCACCGCGACGGCGACGGGTGGAAGCTGCACACCGCGTTGAGCAAGGCTGAGCTCAAGGAGCTCTCCGACGGCATCAACGCGCTCGCCGAGCCGATCAGCAAGGTCGCCGCAGTCGTCGCCCGGTGACCGGGACGCAGGGGGAGTCGAGTCGATGAGCGCAAGCAGGTTGACGCGCCGGAGGGCCATCACGCTCGCCGGCGCGGGGGTGGCCGGAGTCGCCGGGGTGGCCGCCGGCGCGGGCGTGCTGCTGGGCGACTCCCGTGGCCCGGCGGCGGCCAGCGACCACGCGGCGGACGCGGTTCCGTTCCACGGGGAGCACCAGGCCGGCATCGTCACCCCGGCGCAGGACCGGCTGCACTTCGTCGCCTTCGACGTGATCACCAAGGACCGGGCCCGCCTGGTCGAGATGCTCCAGGAGTGGACGGCCGCCGCCGCGCGCATGACGGCCGGCCGCGACGCCGGGGTGCTCGGCGCGGTCGGTGGCATGCCGGAGGCCCCGCCGGACGACACCGGTGAGGCGCTCGGCCTCCCGCCGTCGCAGCTCACCCTGACCATCGGCTTCGGCCCGACGCTGTTCCGCGACGCCGACGGCCGGGACCGCTTCGGCATCGCCGACCGCCGCCCGGCCGCCCTGGCCGAGCTGCCCAGGTTCCCCGGTGACGCGTTGCAGGCCCCGATCTCCGGTGGCGACCTGTGCGTGCAGGCGTGCGCCAACGACCCGCAGGTGGCGGTGCACGCGATCCGCAACCTGGCGCGGATCGGCATGGGGGTGGTCAGCGTCCGCTGGTCGCAGCTCGGCTTCGGCCGTACGTCGTCGACGTCCCGGGACCAGGCGACCGCCCGCAACCTGTTCGGCTTCAAGGACGGCACGGCCAACCTCAAGGCCGAGGAGACCGACCTGCTCCGCGACCAGCTGTGGGTGCAGCCGGGCGACGGGCCGGACTGGATGACCGGCGGGTCGTACCTGGTCACCCGCAAGATCCGGATGCTCGTGGAGACCTGGGACCGGACCTCCCTGGCCGAGCAGGAGGAGATCGTCGGTCGGACCAAGGGCAGCGGCGCCCCGCTCGGGCGCAGCAAGGAATTCGACGAGCCGGACTTCGCGGCACGCGGGGACGACGGCAAGCCGCTGATCGCCGAGCACGCCCACGTCGCCCTGGCCCACCCGAGCCGGAACAACGGCGCGCACCTGCTGCGGCGGGGCTACAACTTCGTCGACGGCTCGGACGGTCTCGGCCGGCTCGACGCCGGCCTCTTCTTCATCGCCTACCAGCGGGACCCGCGCCGGCAGTTCGTGCCGATCCAGACCCAGTTGGCCCGCCATGACGTGATGAACGAATATCTGCGGCACGTCTCCAGCGGCCTGTTCGCCTGCCCGCCCGGAGTGCGCGACGGTGGGGACCACTGGGGCCGCGCGCTCTTCGGCTGAGCGCTAGGGCCTGTTTCATAAGAACTGGCCGGCCTGCGGCGGCCGCCCGGACTCCGCCTCGGCTCGACCGCCCTTATGAAACAGGCCCTAACCGGATCGCGGCGGCGACCCGTCGTCCGGATGGCGACAGCGCGGCCGGCCGGGGGCTACGGTGGCGCCGGACGGCGCCGAGGGGGGATCATGGTGGGAGCCGGCCCGGGAACCGATCCCTGCGCTGGACCTCGCACCACGTGGCGCCGCCGCCGCGGGTCGCGGTGACTGGTTTGCCGGCGGCACTATCCGTGCCGGCTGACGCCGGTCCCACCGAACTGAACGGGGATGCAATATTAATCCCATGAGAGCCCGGGTACTGGTGGTCGACGACGACCCCGCACTCGCCGAGATGCTCGGCATCGTGCTGCGCAGTGAGGGTTTCCTGCCCTCGTTCGTGGCCGATGGCGAGCGGGCGTTGGCCGCCTTTCGTGACAGTCGGCCAGATATCGTCCTGCTCGACCTCATGTTGCCCGGAATGAGTGGTATCGACGTGGCGCGGTCGATCCGTGCCGAATCCGGCGTGCCGATCGTCATGCTGACCGCCAAGAGCGACACCGTGGACGTCGTCCTCGGCCTGGAGTCCGGTGCCGACGACTACGTGGTCAAGCCGTTCAAGCCCAAGGAGCTGGTGGCCCGGATGCGGGCCCGGTTGCGCCGTGGCGAGGACGTGGCGCCGGAGATGCTGACCATCGGCCCGCCCGGCAACCAGATCACCATCGACGTGCCGGCCCACACCGTGAGCCGCAACGACGAGGAGGTGAAGCTGACGCCGTTGGAGTTCGACCTGCTGGTCGCGCTCGCCCGCAAGCCGCGTCAGGTCTTCACCCGCGAGGTGCTGCTGGAGCAGGTCTGGGGTTATCGGCACGCGGCCGACACCCGACTGGTCAACGTGCACGTGCAGCGGCTGCGCGCCAAGATCGAGCCAGATCCGGAGCGGCCGGAAATCATCCTCACCGTGCGGGGCGTGGGCTACAAGGCGGGCACCGGATAGCCTGGTCACACTGTGTCGACCTCGCCGCCCCCGCACCCCCAGACCACGGCAGCCCGCCGGCTCAACGCCGGCCGGGACCTGTGGCGCGCGCTGAGTGGCCGGGGCGCGCGGCTGGTGGCCCGGGCGCACCAGACCTGGCGCCGCTCGCTCCAGGTCCGGGTGGTGACCATCACGCTGGTCGCCTCCAGCCTGCTGGTGGGCGGTTTCGCGTACCTGATCGCTGACAAGATCACGACGATCCTGCTCGACAACGCCCGCACCGACGTCCAGTTGCGGGTCAAGGGCGGCGCGGGCTACGCGGCCAAGCAGGTCTCCCTCTACGGTCAGCCGCAGGAGGCGCAGCTTCAGGAGACCATCGAGGGCACGGTCAACTACCTGGCCGGCGGCGACCCACAGCAGACCAGTGGCGTGGTGGTGGCCATCACCGCCGCCGACTACCCGACCGTGATCCAGACCCGCACAGCGCCGGCGGTCAACGTCCAGCCCCTGCTCAGCAAGGAGCTGCGAGCCGCGGTCGCCAGCGGCAAGGTGGCCAGCCAGATCCAGACCGGTCGGCTCACCGGCGAGCCGACGAAGTACCTGGTCTACGGCTCGCCGGTGCCGACCCGCTTCGGGCAGATCGAGCTCTACTACCTGGTGCCGCTGACCCGCCAGGACGCTACCGCCGCGGACGCCCGAGCCACCGTCGTCGCCACCGGCATCGCCCTGGTGGTCCTGCTGGGTCTGCTCGCCGCCCTGGTCACCCGGCTGGTGGTCAACCCGGTCCGGGTCGCCGCGCGTACCGCCCAGCGGCTCTCCGCCGGCCTTCTCGACCAGCGGATGGTGGTCAACGGCGAGGACGACCTCGCGCTGCTGGCCGCCTCGTTCAACCAGATGGCGACCAACCTGCAACGGCAGATCCTGCGACTGGAGGAGATGTCCCGGTTGCAGCGCCGGTTCACCTCCGACGTCTCGCACGAGCTGCGGACCCCGTTGACCACGGTCCGGATGGCCGCCGACCTGATCTTCGCCGAGCGCGACGAGTTCGACCCGGCGGTGGCCCGCAGCGCCGAACTGCTCCAGGCCGAGCTGGACCGTTTCGAGGAGCTGCTCACCGACCTGTTGGAGATCAGCCGGTTCGACGCGGGCTTCGCCATGCTGGACGCCGAGCCGACCGACCTGGTGCCGGTGGTGCACCGGGTGGTCGACCGGTTGGCCGGCCTGGCCGAGCGGGTGGGCGTGGAGATCGAACTGGACCTGCCGAGCACGCCGGCGATCGCCGAGGTCGACCCCCGCCGGGTCGAGCGGGTGCTGCGCAACCTGGTCGGCAACGCCGTCGAGCACGGCGAGGCCCGGCCGGTGCTGATCACCCTCGGCATCGACGACACCGCGGTGGCGATCACGGTCCGCGACCACGGGGTGGGGCTGAAGGTGGGTGAGGAGAAGCTGGTGTTCAACCGGTTCTGGCGGGCGGATCCGTCCCGGGCCCGGCAGACCGGCGGCACCGGGCTGGGTCTGTCGATCAGCCTGGAGGACGCCCGCCTGCACGGTGGTTGGCTGGAAGCCTGGGGAGCGCCCGGGCAGGGCGCCCAGTTCCGGCTCACCCTGCCGGCCCGCGCCGGTGACCGGCTCACCACGTCGCCGCTGCGGCTGGTGCCCGCCGACGCGGCGCTGCCGTTCGGCGGCCCCCGCGACGGCGGCCCGCTGGCCATCGGGCCGGGCACCGGTGGAGCGCTGGCGATCGGCCCCGCGCCAGCGGGGGACGGCCAGCGGGCGGAGGTGCGCTCGTGAGGGCTCGACCACTGCTGGGCGCCCTCGGCGCGGCGCTGCTGCTCAGCGCGGGTTGCGGCATCCCGGCGTCGTCCGACGTGCGGGTGGACGGCAAGGCCGGCACGGCGACCGAGGCCGGGTCGAGCAACGGCCGAAGCAGCGAACCCCCGTCGCGTACGGCCAGCGGCAGCGACAACGAGGCGTTCGTGCGTAACTTCCTGTCCGCCGCCGCCGGTGAGCCGGACCGGGCGTACGAGCGGGTGAAGGCGTTCATCGCCCCGGAGCACAGGCTCCGCCTGCAGGACAAGAAGGGCAGCGAGGTCGCGCTGACCGTGGTCCGGCTGCGGGAGTCGGTCTTCACCTTCAACAGCGACTCGACCACCACGGTCAAGATCTCGGTGCAGCAGATCGGTGTGCTGCGGACCAACGGCACTCTGGCGCCGCCGGTGGCGACCGAGACCGAGTACGAGTTCCGGCTGCGCAGCGCCTCGCTCGGCGGCGCCGACAACGACGAGCGCGCCGGCCAGTACGTCCTCGACCCGCCGAACGTGCTGCTGCTCAGTGACGTCGCCCTGCAGCAGTACTACCAGGACGAGTCGATCTACTTCTGGAGCTCCGACCGCACCCGGCTGGTGCCCGACCAGCGTTATCTGCCGTTCGCGGTGCCGGACGAGCGCCGGGTCAACGAGGTCGTGCGTTGGCTGGTCGGCGGCCCGTCCGACTGGCTGCGGCCGGGCGTCGTCGGTCTGCCCGACGGCACCGAGCTGATCAACAACGCCACCGGCGCGAACAACCGCTGGGAGGTCAACCTGGACATGTCCGGCGACGACCAGAACCGGGTCGACCAGGTGATCACGCAGCTCGCCTGGTCGCTGGGTGACCTGCCGGGCGAGCTGGAGCTGAAGATCCGCAACAACTCACAGCCCGTACAGGACCTCAACGAGCGCCGGCTGGCCCAGCCGCTCTACCCGGTGCGGGAGGGCCCGCAGCGGTTCGGCGTCTACGAGGGCGCGATCCGTCCGCTCGACTTCGTCGGCGAGCCCGGCGGTGTCGTGCCCCTGGCGGCCGAGGTCAACCGCAACATCGTGTCCGCCGGCCTCGCGCGGGGCGCCAACCGGGTCCTCGCCGCGATGGTGGTGACCAGCGGCAAGGACCGGCAGCGACTCGCGGTGGGCGCCGGCGCGGACACGGTGGCCGCGCTCAACCGCGGCGACACGGAGTACGCCTCGATCAGCCGCCCGGTGTGGCTGCGTACCGTCGACTCCCGCCCGGCGCAGGGGCTGGTGGTGGCCGACGGTCGCCTCTACCGCTTCGACGAGGCCGCCCGCATGTCGGAGGTGCCGCTGAACCTGCCCTCGCCGCAGGTCACCGCGGTCGCCGCCGCGCTGGACGGTCAGCGGGTCGCGTTGGTCGCCGGCGGCCGGCTCTACGTCGCGGCGATCAACCTGGACGGCGCCGGGAGCGGGATGTCCGTCGGCCCGCCCCGGGCCCTGGTCACCTCGCTGACCGGTCTGACCGCGGTGGACTGGATCGGCGAGGATCGGCTGGTGGTGGCCGGGTCGGCCGGCCAGCCGGCGATCTACGAGATCAGCGTCGACGGGGCGCTGGAGACCCCGCTGCGCACCGACGTGGGCGCCAAGGTCAACCACCTGACGGCGTACCCCACCAACCGCAGCGTGCGCGTGCCCACCGGGGCGTACATGTACGAGGCGAACAAGGTGGCGTACCGCAGCAGCCCGTTCGAACGGATCGAGCCGGAGAGTGTGCGCGACGTCCCCGCGCCGCCGGCCGGGGTCCGGCCGAGCAACCCGTCTGCCCCGTTCTTCCTCTACTGACGCCGTGCGGGGGCTCTGGGCGGACCTCGCCGACCTGGTCCTGCCCGCGGACTGTGCCGGCTGCCGGGAGCGGCACGCCGTCCTGCGGCACGGCTTCTGCCCCGCCTGCGTGACGGCGCTGGGCCTGTTGCGTCCCCGGACGGTCCGCCCCACTCCCGCCCCGGCGGGGCTGCCGCCCTGCGTCGCCCTCGGCCCGTACGCCGGCCCGCTGCGTGAGGCCCTGCTGGCGTACAAGGAGCACGGCCGGCACGGTCTGGCCCGCCCGCTGGGCGCGCTGCTGGCCGAGGTGGTCGTTGCGGCGGTCGGCGGAATCCGCCCGCTGGAGTTGGTGCCCGTGCCCGACACCGCCGCGGCGGCCCGCGCCCGCTACGGCGACCACCTGGACCGGTTGGCCCGGCACTGCGCGAGCCGGCTGCGTCGGGGCGGCTGGCCGGCGCGGGTGCACCGTCCGCTGCGCGCGCTGCCCCGGCCGGACTCGGTGACGCTGGACAGCGCGGGCCGCGCCGCAGCGGCCGAGGCGGCGTTCCGACCCCGGTCCGGCGCGTCGGGTGGGCATCGCCGGGCGGGCGGCGCCCCCGTCGTGGTGCTGCTGGACGACATCGTCACCACCGGCGTGACCCTGGCCGCGGCGGCCCGGGTGCTGACGGCGAGCGGGCGGCCACCGGGTGTCGCCGCGGTGCTCGCCGCGACCGAGAAAAGGCACCAGTTGTAACCGACCGTGTTTCCGTTTCACCCGTTGGTGTATGAGGTGCGAAAAATCCCGGGCGGTCTTGGCAACATGGGGTGACTGCCGGGCGAACAGGAGTTAGCGTTTCGCTGTCAGGGGTAGGAGGTCGTTCCATCCCGCCCCCGGCGGTGAGAGGAGGCGTAGCCGTACTGACCGGTCGACGCCAGCGGGTCTCCCCACGGCGCGCGGCCGGGCCACCGGATCGAAGACGTCCGAACAAGGGAGGTCACGTGGACATCGTGGTCAAGGGCCGCAACGTCGAAGTGCCGGACCATTACCGGGTACACGTAGCCGAGAAACTCGCAAAGGTCGAACGCTACGACCATAAGATTATCCGCGTCGATGTCGAGCTGTTTCACGAGCGCAATCCGCGCCAGGCCGACCACTGCCAGCGGGTGGAGATCACCTGCATTTCCCGGGGCCCCGTGATTCGGGCCGAGGCTTGCACGAACGATTTCTACAGCGCGCTCGACGCCGCCATCGCGAAGCTCGACACCCGGCTACGCCGTGCGGCGGACCGCCGCCGCGTACACCGTGGTCGGCACGCGCCGATCTCCGTCGCCGCCGCCACCGCCGACCTGCCGGTCACGGATCTGGTGGCCGCCCCGCTGTCCGCGCCGGGCGCTGGCGCCCGCGCCGGCACCGCCGTGGCGGAGCGGGTCGAGGAGGAGCACGACCAGCCGTGGCACATCGCCCGGGAGAAGGTGCACCCGGCGGAGCCGATGACGATCGACGACGCCCTGTTCCAGATGGAGCTGGTCGGCCACGACTTCTACCTGTTCCAGGACAAGGAGACCGGCCGCCCCAGCGTCGTCTACCGACGCCACGCCTACGACTACGGCATCATCTCGCTCGACACCTGAGCCGGGCCTGACCCGCGCCGAGCACCGGGTTGTGGTGGGCGACCGCCACAACCCCGTGTCTCGTCAGCGCAGGTCGGCCGGCAGCAGGGCGAACGTCAGGTCGTCGAGGCGAGCACCCGCCAGGCCGGGCAGGCGACCGCGTAGCAGGGCCTCGCGCTGGAAGCCGACCCGCTCCAGCACGCGATGCGAGGCGGTGTTCTCCGGCACGGTGCCGGCGGTCAGCCGGGCGATACCAGCCAGGCCGAACGCCCAGTCGGCGAGCAGCCGGACCGCCCGGGTGGCATGGCCGTGCCCCCGCCAGCGCGGGAGCAGCGCGTAGCCGATCGACGCCTCACCACTGGTCACCTCGGTGTACGACAGACCGCAGCTGCCCGCCGGCTCGCCGGTGGCCACGTCGACGATCAGCAGCCGGGCGATGTCTCCGGTCAGCCATGCGCTCTCCGCGAGCCGGCAGCGCCGCTCGATCGCCTCGGGCGTCGGTGGCACCGGCGGGGCCTGGTTGGCGACCACCTCCGGCCGGCTGTGCAGCCCGTACATCATCTCCGCGTCGTCCGGCGCGAGGCGACGCAGCGCCACCACCCGATCGGTGAGCACCCCGTCGGGCAGGTCGGGCAACAGCCGGGGGGTCGGGCCGGGGGGATCGTCGGCGAGACGTACCCAGGTCAGCAGATCGTGCCGGCCGCCGTCCCGGCGCTGCCCGGCCGACCGACGCAGGCCCTCGTACCGGAAGCCGGCGGCCAGTGCGACCCGCTGGCTCGCCGCGTTCTCCAGCTCGGTGAGCAGCTCCAGCCGGAGCGTCCCGGCGCCGAAGGCGTGCTCGCTCAGCGCGCGGGTCGCGGCCGTGGCCACCCCGTGCCCCCGCGCCGCAGGCCGCAGCCAGTAGCCGATCTCCGCCTGACTCCGGCCGGGCACCGGGTTGCTCAACCCGGCCCCGCCGAGCAGCCGGTCGGTGGCCGGGTCCGCGATGGCGTACGCGGCGCCGCCGCCGGCCCAGACCGCCGGTGCGCCGGCCTCGACCCACCAGTGGGCGTCGACCTCGGTGTACGGGGCCGGCATGCTGGACACGAACCGCTGGCTGAGCGGGTCCGCGCAGCCCTCGACCAGGTCCGCGATGTCGCTGGCCCGAAACGGCCGAAGCCGCACCCCGTGCGCCTCGACGACTGGCGGTGCCCCGGTCATGCCAGATCCCCGGCGAGCAGCGCGGCCACCCAGGTGTCGACCCGCTCACCCCGGTGCTGGACCCCGCCCCGAGCGGTCCCCTCGAATGTGAAGCCCGCCTTCTCGGCGGCCCGCCGGGAGGCGGTGTTGCCCACGTTCGCCTTCCACTCGATCCGGGCCAGTCCCAGCGTGGTGAAACCCCAGGCGCTCAGCGCGATCAGGGCGGCCGGCAGGTGACCCCGCCCGCGGGCGGCCGGGGCGGTCATGAAGCCCACGTCCGCGAGCAGCGGGTCGGCGGGGGAGAGCCGCAGGTCCAGAGTGCCGACGTACCGGTCGTCCGGGTCGGCGATCACGAAGCAGGCGGAGTCCCCCCGGGCCCAGGCGCCCTGGGCGTAGTCCCGGTACCCCTGCGCGTCGGAGCGGTCGTACGGATCCGGAACGGTGGTCCACCGGATCGTCTCCGGGTCCCGGCAGGTCTGCACCACGGCGTCCAGATCGTGTTCCTCCATCGGTCGCAGCCGCAGCTCAGCGGCCGCCGAGGTGGCGAACAGGGTCGGCTGTGGGCGGCCGAAGACGGCGGCCCGGCGGGCGACCAGGGTGCCGGGGTCGGCCGGCCCGGTCGATCCGGGTTCGGGCACCTCGCCGGGCAGCAGCGAGCCGATCCAGCCGTCCGAGCCGCCGTCCGGCGCCGGGTTCGCCTGCCGCAGCCGGCCGTCGATCCGGAACCCGGCCCGGAGCGCGACCAGCCGGGAGGCGTGGTTACCCACCTCGGCCTGCCAGAGCAGCCGGCGCAGCCCCAGCTTCTCGAAGGACCAGCGGGCGACCGCCCGGGTGGCCCGGACGGTCACGCCCCGGCCGCGCGCCCACGGGGCCGTCCAGTAGCCGATCTCACCGGTGCCGGCACGGTCGATGGAGATCAGCCCGCACGAGCCGAGCAGGTCGCCGGTGGCCGCGTCGCAGACCGCGAACGGCGCCCCGGTGCCGTCCGCCCAGGCTTGCGCGCTCAGCTCCGTGACGAAACCGCGGGCGTGTTCGCGAAGGTATGGGCGCGGTACGGTGGTCCAACGCTGAATGTCCCGATCCTGGCAGGCGCGGTGTACGCCGTCGGCGTCCGCCTCCCGCCAGGGTCGCAGCAGCACGCCGTCCTCGACGATCTCCACAGGCTCCACCCGTGCATCGTGCCGGAACGTTCGCCGAAGGCGTAACCGGATTACGTCCCGGGCGGAACCCGTGCGCGAATTATGTCGGGTTCGGCGGGGTGGACCGCCGCCACCAGTGACCATCGCGCCGATGGAGCGCCTACGATGGTTCGAGACTGTCTAGGGGAGCGTTGATCCGTGTCGATTCTGGAAAAGGTCCTTAATGCGGGCGAGGGCCGCATGGTGCGCCGGCTCAAGGCCATCGCCGCCGCCGTCAGCTCGATCGAGGACGACTACGTCAACCTCACCGACGAGGAACTGCGCGGTATGACCGAGCAGTTCCGGGAGCGGCTCGCCGACGGTGAGACCCTCGACGACCTGCTGCCGGAGGCGTTCGCGGTGGCCCGCGAGGCGGCCGCCCGGGTGCTCGGCCAGCGGCCGTACGACGTCCAGGTGATGGGCGGCGCCGCGCTGCACTTCGGCAACATCGCCGAGATGAAGACCGGTGAGGGCAAGACGCTGACCTCGGTCATGGCCGTCTACCTCAACGCGCTCTCCGGCGACGGCGTGCACGTGGTCACCGTCAACGACTACCTCGCCCAGCGCGACGCGGCCTGGATGGGTCGCGTGCACGAGTTCCTCGGGCTGACCGTCGGTGTGGTGCTGCCCAACCGGCCGGCCAGCGAGCACAAGGCCGCCTACGAGTGCGACATCACGTACGGCACCAACAACGAGTTCGGCTTCGACTACCTGCGCGACAACATGGCCTGGTCGAAGGACGAGCTGGTGCAGCGCGGCCACAACTTCGCGGTGGTCGACGAGGTCGACTCCATCCTGATCGACGAGGCGCGCACCCCGCTGATCATCTCCGGTCCGGCCGAGCACTCCGCCCGCTGGTACGGCGAGTTCGCCGGCGTCGTGGCCCGGCTCCAGCCCGGCACGGACGGCGAGGGCGACTACGAGGTCGACCACTCCAAGCGCACCATCGCGGTCACCGAGCGCGGCGTCGCCAAGGTCGAGGACCGGCTCGGCATCGACAACCTGTACGAGTCGGTGAACACCCCGCTGGTCGGCTACCTCAACAACGCCATCAAGGCCAAGGAGCTCTACAAGCGCGACAAGGACTACATCATCAGCGACGGTGAGGTCCTGATCGTCGACGAGTTCACCGGGCGCATCCTGCACGGCCGTCGCTACAACGAGGGCATGCACCAGGCGATCGAGGCCAAGGAGGGGGTGGAGATCAAGCAGGAGAACCAGACCCTGGCCACCATCACCCTCCAGAACTACTTCCGCCTCTACAACAAGCTGTCCGGGATGACCGGTACGGCGCAGACCGAGGCGAGCGAGTTCAACAAGGTCTACAAGGTCGGCGTCGTGAGCATTCCGACCCACCGCCCGATGGTTCGCGAGGACCGGCCGGACGTCATCTACAAGACGGAGAAGGCCAAGTTCAACGCCGTCATCGAGGACATCGCCGAGCGGCACCAGATGGGCCAGCCGGTGCTGGTCGGCACCGTCTCGGTGGAAAACTCCGAGATCCTCTCCCAGCTGCTGCGCCGCCGGGGCATCCCGCACAACGTGCTGAACGCCAAGTTCCACGCCCGGGAGGCCGAGATCGTCGCCCAGGCCGGGCGTAAGGGCGCGGTCACCGTGGCCACCAACATGGCCGGCCGCGGCACCGACATCCTGCTCGGCGGCAACCCCGAGTTCCTCGCGGCGAACGAGCTGCGCCAGCGCGGTCTCGACCCGCTGGAGAACGAGGAGGACTACGCCAAGGCGATGGAAGAGGTCCTGCCCACCTGGAAGCAGGCCTGCGACGCCGAGGCGGACGAGGTCGCCGCCGCCGGTGGCCTGTACGTGCTGGGCACCGAGCGGCACGAGTCCCGGCGGATCGACAACCAGCTGCGCGGTCGCGCCGGCCGGCAGGGCGACCCGGGCGAGTCCCGCTTCTACCTGTCCCTGCAGGACGAGCTGATGCGACGCTTCCGGGCCGGCGCGGTCGAGGCGGTGATGGAGCGTTTCAACATCCCCGAGGACGTGCCCATCGAGTCGAAGATGGTCACCCGTCAGATCAAGAGCGCCCAGGCCCAGATCGAGGGTCAGAACGCCGAGATCCGCAAGAACGTTCTGAAGTACGACGAGGTGCTCAACAAGCAGCGCCAGGTCGTCTACGCCGAGCGGCTGCGGGTGCTCAACGGTGAGGACCTCTCCGACCAGGTCCGCAACATGATCGACGACACCGTCGAGGCGTACGTGCGGGGCGCCACCTCCGAGGGCTACGGCGAGGACTGGGACCTCGAGCAGCTCTGGTCCAGCCTCAAGCAGCTCTACCCGGTCGGCGTGACGATCGAGGAGCTGGAGGAGGAGGCCGGCGGTTCCCGGGCCGGCATGGACGCCGACTTCCTGGTCGCCCGCCTCAAGGAGGACGCGAACGCCGCGTACGACCGCCGCGAGGAGCAGCTCGGCACCGAGGGGGTGCGCCAGCTCGAGCGGATGGTGCTGCTCCAGGTGATCGACCGCAAGTGGCGCGAGCACCTCTACGAGATGGACTACCTCCAGGAGGGCATCAACCTCCGGGCGTACGCCCAGCGCGACCCGGTGGTGGAGTACCAGCGCGAGGGCTTCGACATGTTCGCCACCATGATGGAGGGCATCAAGGAGGAGACCGTCGGCTTCCTCTACAACGTGGACGTCCAGGTCAACGAGCCGGAGCCGGCCGCCGACTCGGAAGAGGTCACGCTGCTCGACAAGCCGGTGGAGATCCGGGCCAAGGGTCTCAACCGCTCGCCGCAGCGGCAGGGTCTGCAGTATTCGGCTCCGACCATCGACGGTGAAGCCAGCCCCGGCGCCGTCAACGTCGAGCAGGAGCAGCAGCAGGCACCGGCGCTCGGTGTGGGCCGGCCGGTCCAGAGTGCGCCGGCAGCCCCCGGGCGGAGCGCGCCGTCGGCCCCGCAGCGGCCGGCCTCCGGGCTGCGTGGCCCGACGCTTCCGACCGCCGGGTCCCGACGTCCGGTCCCCAACCAGGCCGACGCCGGCAACGGCCCGTCCCGCAACGCGCCGTGCCCGTGTGGCTCGGGCCGCAAGTACAAACGCTGCCACGGCGCCCCCAACGGCGGCAACTGACCGATCGCACGTCCCGATGGGCCCTGGCCGACGAGGCCGGGGCCCATCGGCGTCCCCACCCCCGCATCCCGCCACCGACGCCCGTGGCCGGGTGGCCGTGGCTGAGGGGCCGGGTCGCCCGTGGCCGCGCGGCTCGTGGCCTGCGGCGGGGTGGCGGGGTGGCGGGAGATCAACTCGGCTTCCTGGAAGTCGGGGTGTCAGCGCCAGGTTGATACCGCGACTTCCTGGAAGTTGAGTCGATCAACGCAGAGCAAGCGGCGGGTTGTCAGAGGACGTGCAGGGCCGTGCACAGCCAGCGGCCTCGCCGGTGTTCCAGGCGTAGCGCCATGGCCCAACTCCGGCCACCGGCGCCGCTCACCACGGCAGCCGCTTCCACAGCGGCTTCCCGAGGCTCGCACACCCGCATCCGGAGCAGCCGTAGAGCCGGCCGGGTTGCCCGACGGCGAGCCGGCCCGGCCCGCCCGGTCGCCCGGGCGAGTTCGGTGAGCAGTTCGACGGCCCGGCCCGGGTCGAGCAGCGGGCGTACCTGGGCCGGCGAGCGGTAGCCGTTGACCACCTCCAGGCAGGTGCCGACGAAGCGGTGTGCGGCCCGGGTCGCCTCGGGCGCGGTCGCCGGTGGGAGTGGCGCACCCGGGTGGCTGGCCGGCCGCGAAGGAGTACGGCGTGGGGTCGCGCGACGCTCCGCCGGCCGGACCGGATCCGGTCGTGTCGAGGCGAACAGGTCGAGGGCGAGCTGGCCGTGGGTCGGCCCCGGCCAGTACGTCTCGTCCGGGTACGGCGGATCGATGGGCGGGACGGGGCGCAGGCGCACAGGTGGCCGGGAGGGACCGGGTCGCCGCTCGCTCATCGCTGCTCCCTTTGATCTTGCGTTTGCCTTCGTTTGCCTCCGGCTGACTCGATTCTGCGCGACAGAACGGCCTCGGTCAATGCCTGCGGCGACGGACGCGTCGCCCACGGGCATGATCCACTCGGGTTCGCCGACATCGCGGTATCCCGGCGGGCCGGACAGCCCCATTTCGGCGATACGGAGTGGATCACGCGGGTCGGGGCGGCAGGTGGCAGGCGCGTCGGGCGGCGCTGCCCGGACCTACTCCGGATCGCGGTCGACGAGGGGGTTACCGCGTACCCAGTCGGCGGTTTCGGCGTACTTCTGCGCGATGTACTCCTCCAGCCGGGCGCGTTCGACCCGCCACTGACCGCGTCCGCCGATCTTGATCGCCGGCAGTTCCCCGCTGCGGACCATGTGGTAGACCTGCGAGTCCGACACGTTCAGCTCGACGGCCACGTCGGAGAGCAGCAGGAACCTCGGCTCCACGGAAACTCCCGGGGTTGACGTCGTTTGCATCAGTTTGCCATCGGTAGGGCTCACCGCCCAGCATCCCCGGCCCGGCGGCGGGCCAACCAGCGCCGGACACACCGGCGGGAAACTTCCACCGGCCGGAGGCGGGGTGTATGACGGTCACGGCGTGCGGCATGATCTGCGCCCGTGCCGGCTGCCGCCGGCACAGGACCGAGCGGGGAGACGACCGGTGACCGACGAGCTTGTCCGGGTGTACGTGCCGGCGACCGTACCCATGCTGACCCGCCTGCGCGAGCAGGGGCTGACCGCCGACCGGGCGCATGCGGTGACGCCCGCGCTGCGCGAGTGGTACGCCGAGGGTGACGAGGAGGAGTTGGAGTACGTCGCGTTCACCCGGGCTGCCCAGGACGCGCTGCACCTGCTCAGGGCCGATCCGGCCGCGCCCCGCCGCCGCGTGGTCGTCTCGGTCGACCTGCCGCCCGCCGCGCTCGGCCGTGGCGATGGTGAGCTGGGGTCCAGCTTGGTGACGTTGGCCGACACCGTGCCGGTGGGGGCCGTCGCGGCGATCCACGTGGACGGCGCGGACGCCGTCGAGGAGGTCGCCGCCGCGGCCGACGTGGTGGCCGAGGCCGCTGCCGGTGACCCGGACGCCCAGTTCACCGTCGACGGGGCCGAGGATCACGAGCTGGAGTGGTACGACGTGACCGAGCTGGACCTGCTGCTCCGCGCCACCGACTGAGCCAGCAGCAAACAGCGGGCCGCCCGCGCTCAGGCGACCGGCCAGCGCTCAGCAGGCCGGCCAGCGCTCAGCAGGCCGGCAGCGAACAGGCGAGCCGGTAGCGGTCACCGGGCCGGGTCGACATCGACGGCGTCGTGAGCGGTCGTGTCCGCCTCGTCCTCGTCCTCGTCGGTGTCGGTCTCGTTCCTGGCTGTCGGCGGCGTGGTGCCGGGACCGTCGGCCACGGCCGGGTCGTCGTCGGTGTGCGCCGGGCCGAGCGTGCGGCCGAACGCGATGAGCGCGGTCAGCGCCCCCACGAAGAGCATCCAGATGCCGTTGTCCACCCGCGAGGTGCCCAGCGACGTCTGCGCCACCGCGTCCGCCTCGCTGAGCGCGCTGGCCAGGTCCAGCAGCGACCGGCCGCCGATTCGGATGATCACCTCGGCGAGCAGCAGGAGCAGGCCCGGCCCGGCGCCGGCGAGCAGGTAGGCCGGCCAGCGCAGCGCGGGCGTCTGCGGATCGCGCCGCAGGGCTCGCCGCCGTGCCCAGGTGAGGTAGCCGAAGGCGAGCAGCCCGGCCAGCAGACCGGCGATGAGGGACTCGGTGCGCGACACCCACTTGGCCGCGTCGACAAGCGACTGCTGGCTGTCGCCCGCGCCGAACAGGTCGAACAGCGGGTCCCGGGCACGACTGAACGCCACCACGAAGACCAGCGCGCCCAGCGCGGCGGTCACCACCGCGCCGACCGCCGGGGCCGTTCGCGCGCCGGCGATCGCCCCGCCGATGATCGCGGCGGCCGCCGTGGTCCCGGCGATCACGTTGGTGGTCGAGGTGTCGAAGTAGGTGAGGTTGATCGCCAGCGCGGCGATCAGCCCGACCACCATGCCCGCGCCGATCGCACCGACGAAGCGCAGGGTCGCCCCGTCGCCGTACCGCCGGGTCAGCAGGTTGCCGCCGGCCAGGGCGGTGGCGGCCCCGGCCACCAGCGCGGCCGAGATCACACCGGGCAGGGCGAACGCGGAGAGGCTGATCGCGGTGATGCCGGCCGCCGCCGAGGTGATGGCCTCCCGGGTCGACCAGAGCATGGCGGCCAGCCAGCCGAGCGCCAGCAGCGCGAGCACGGCCGCGCCGGGCGCGAACACCGGTCGGCCGCCGGGGGAGGCCGCGTCGACCGCCGGCTGGTCCGACTCCGCGGCTGGGACGCGGCCGGGCTGCTTGGTCATCGTCTCCCCTTCGAGGCGCCAGGTCACCGACCATTCAGGGTACGCGGACCGCCGCGACCCCCACCGAACGAGCCACACCCCACGGCTACGCCCAGCCAACACAGCCGAGCCATCACGGAGAAGTCGAGTGGCATCAAACTGCCCCGGGGACGGCTGCAGCTCCGCAAGACGGTCGGCGCGTCGAGGCGTACCCCCGAAGGAACCGCGACGGAGGCGCGGACCGCGACCAACGTCGGGGCTGGGGCGAGCGTCCCCGGCGGAGGGATCAAGCCTGACCGCCCGGAGCCGGGGACGGTCGCCCCAGCCCCGCCACCGTGAGCGGTAAGGGGAGCAGGCCCAGTCGGTCCTTCGCGATCGGGTGACGGCGGCAGCAGTGCCAGCACCTTCGCGTGAAACAATCGCGGGAGGTCCCGCCGCTGCTCGGCCCTCCCGCGCGGCGTCCGGTGTCCGGCCGTCCGGTCGGTGCCCGCGGGTCCGGTTTCGCCACCGCTGTCGAGATCGCCAGGAGCCTTGATGGATGCCGTGTTCTCCGTACCCGAGCCGCGCAACGAGCCGGTTCGCAACTACGAGCCGGGCAGCGGAGACCGGGACCGGCTCCAGCGGCGGCTGACCGAGCTGGCCGCCGAGCGCATCGACCTGCCGATGACCATCGGCGGCGAGCAGCGGATGGCGGCCGGCGACCCGATCAACGTGGTGCAGCCGCACAAGCACGCCCACGTGCTCGGCGTGACCGCACACGCCACCCACGACGACGCCCGCGCCGCGATCAAGGCGGCCAAGGACGCCGCCCCGATGTGGCGGGCGCTGCCGTTCGAGGAGCGCGCCGCGATCTTCCTGCGCGCCGCCGAGTTGCTCGCCGGCCCCTGGCGGGACACCCTCAACGCCGCCACCATGCTCGGCCAGTCGAAGACCGCGATCCAGGCGGAGATCGACGCCGCCTGCGAGTTCATCGACTTCCTCCGGTTCAACGTGCACTTCGCCCGCCGCCTGCTCGAGGAGCAGCCCGCGTCCTCGCCGGGCGTCTGGAACCGCTTCGACCACCGCCCGCTGGAGGGCTTCGTCTACGCGGTCACCCCGTTCAACTTCACGGCCATCGCCGGCAACCTGCCGTCGGCGCCGGCGCTGCTGGGCAACACGGTGATCTGGAAGCCGGGCCCCACCCAGCAGTTCGCCGCGCACTTCACCATGCGGCTCTTCGAGGCCGCCGGCCTGCCGCCCGGTGTGATCAACATGGTCACCGGTCGGGGCGAGGAGGTCTCCGACGTGGTGCTCGCCGACCCGGATCTGGCGGGCATCCACTTCACCGGTTCGACCAAGGTCTTTCAGCAGTTGTGGCGGACCGTCGGCGACAACATCTCCCGCTACCGGGGCTACCCGCGGCTGGTGGGCGAGACCGGTGGCAAGGACTTCGTGGTCGCGCACACCAGCGCCGACGTGGACGCCCTGCACACCGCGCTGATCCGCGGCGCGTACGAGTACCAGGGCCAGAAGTGCTCGGCGGCCTCACGGGCGTACGTGCCGCGTTCGCTCTGGGAGGGTGGCCTGCGGGACCGCCTGGCCGCCACCGCCGACTCGCTGACCTACGGCGACGTCACCGACTTCAGCAACTTCGGCGGCGCGGTGATCGACGACAAGGCGTTCGCCCGGCACACCGCGGCGCTGGAGTTGATCGCCGGTGACGACACCTGCCGGGTGCTCGCCGGCGGCACGGCCGACGACTCGGTCGGATACTTCGTCCGGCCGACGCTCTTCGAGTGCTCCGACGCCGCCCACGAGACGTTCACCACCGAGTACTTCGGGCCGATCCTGGGCGTGCACGTGTTCGACGACGCGCGCTTCGACGAGGTGGTCACGCAGGCCGAGTCGATCGCCCCGTACGCGCTGACGGGGTCGGTGTTCGCCACCGACCGCCGGGTGATCGATTCGGTCGGCGAGCGCATGCGCTACGCGGCCGGCAACTTCTACATCAACGACAAGCCGACCGGCGCGGTGGTCGGGCAGCAGCCGTTCGGCGGCGCGCGGGCCAGCGGCACCAACGACAAGGCGGGCTCCTGGCTCAACCTGGTTCGCTGGGTTTCGCCGCGGACGATCAAGGAGACCTTCGTGCCGCCGACCGACCACACGTACCCCCACATGGGCTGACCTGCGGCGACCCGCTGGCGGCGTGCGCAGCGCCGCCAGCGGTCGGCCGAGGGGCCGCAATCCATCGATAGTCCTCAACGGACAGTCTGCCGCCGACAGTGCACATAGGAAGTCCTGTCGGGTGGCAAACTGCCAAATCCTGGACGCCGGCAGCGCAAAGTGGCAGCGTAACGGCCATGGCGGAATCCGGAGTCAACCCCACGGCGGCGGCCCTGCTCGGGCTGCTCCACGAGGGTCCCATGACAGGCGGCCAGTTGATGGCTGCCGCAGAGCGCCGACTGGCGCCCTACTGGTCGATGACCCGCAGTCAGGTCTACCGCGAGTTGCCGGTGCTGGCCGAGCGGGGGTACGTGCGGCTCGGCAAGCCGGGCCCACGAATGAGCCAGCCGTACGCGCTCACCGCAAGCGGGAAACGGACATTTTCCCGCTGGCTGGCCGAGAACCCGGGGCGGGACACCATCCGCAACCCGATCGCGCTCCGGATGGCCTTCGGCAACCTGCACTCGTCCAGCCAGCTCAAGAGCCTGTACGCCTCGGCCAACGAATACCACACCGAGGCCCTCGCTCAGGTACGCGAACAGGTCAAGAACGCCAAACGGGACGGCGAGACGTACGACGCCAGCGCGCTGGAGTTCGCCGTCGCCTACCACCGGGCGGCCCTGTCGTGGCTGAAGTCCGCCCCCGTCGGGTGATCTCCGGCGGGTTCGCCGACACGGAACGAGCTGTGCTGCTCCCGGCACAGTACGCTTGTCTGTCGTGACCGCTGCCGATTACGCCGAACAGCTCAAGGAACTCGACGCGACCCTGCGCAACATCGAGGCCGTCCTCAATCTGGACCGGCTGCACGAGGACAAGGCCCGCCTGGAGCAGGAGGCGTCCGCCCCCGATCTGTGGGACGACCAGGCCAAGGCGCAGCAGGTGACCTCGCAGCTGTCGTACGTCAACGGCGAGATCAGCAAGCTGGGCAGTCTGCGCTCCCAGCTCGACGACGCCCGGGTGCTGCTGGAGTTGGCCGAGGCCGAGTCCGACCCGGGCGTGCTGACCGAGGTCGAGACGGAGATCACCGGCCTGACCAAATCCATCCAGGAGATGGAGGTCCGCACCCTGCTCTCCGGCGAGTACGACTCCCGGGAGGCGCTGGTCGCCATCCGGGCCGGCGCCGGCGGCGTGGACGCGGCGGACTTCGCCGAGATGCTGCTGCGGATGTACCTGCGCTGGGCCGAGCGGCACGGCTACCCGACCGAGGTCTACGAGACCTCGTACGCCGAGGAGGCGGGCCTGAAGTCGGCCACCTTCGCGGTCAAGGTGCCCTACGCGTACGGGACCCTCAGCGTCGAGTCGGGCACCCACCGGCTGGTCCGGATCAGCCCGTTCGACAACCAGGGTCGCCGGCAGACCAGCTTCGCGGGCGTGGAGGTGCTGCCGGTGACCGAGCAGACCGACCACATCGACATCCCGGAGAACGAGGTACGCGTCGACGTCTACCGTTCCTCCGGGCCGGGTGGGCAGAGCGTCAACACCACCGACTCGGCGGTCCGGCTCACGCACATCCCGACCGGCATCGTGGTGACCTGCCAGAACGAGAAGTCCCAGCTGCAGAACAAGGCCTCCGCGCTGCGGGTGCTCCAGGCCCGGCTGCTGGAGCGCAAGCGCCAGGAGGAGCAGGCCAAGCTGGAGGGCCTGAAGGAGAACGCGGCCGGTTCGTGGGGCGACCAGATGCGCTCCTACGTCCTGCACCCGTATCAGATGGTGAAGGATCTCCGAACCGAGCAGGAGACCGGCAATCCGAGCGCGGTCTTTGACGGCGAGTTGGACGGTTTCATCGAGGCCGGCATCCGTTGGCGTAAGCAGCGGCAGCTCGCCGGCGACGGTGCGTGACGACTCGCGGGCGGAGCGCTTCGTCGATCTCCAGGTGAGGGCCTGATTCGACGACGCGCGCCGCTTCTGCGGGGCGTGGGGCTTGGCTCAGTTGTTACACCGCGTAGACTCACCACCCGTGATTCAGCTTGAGCAAGTGACGAAGACGTACCCGAAGGCGTCCCGGCCTTCGCTCGACAACGTGTCCGTCTCGATCGAGAAGGGCGAGTTCGTCTTCTTCATCGGTCCATCCGGCTCCGGCAAGTCCACAATCATCAAGATGCTGCTGCACGAGGTCACCCCCAACAAGGGGCGGGTCCTCGTCAACAGCAAGGACGTCACGTCGATGCGCTCCTGGAAGCGACCCCACTTCCGGCGTTCGATCGGCTGCGTCTTCCAGGACTTCCGGCTGCTGCCGAACCGCACCGCGTACGAGAACGTGGCGTTCGCCCTTGAGGTGATCGGCAAGACCAAGGCGGTTGCCCGCCGGGTCGTGCCGGAGGTGCTGGAGCTGGTCGGGCTCGGTGGCAAGGAGCACCGCTATCCGCACGAGCTCTCCGGTGGTGAGCAGCAGCGGGTCGCCGTCGCCCGGGCGTTCGTGAACCGTCCGCTGATCCTGCTGGCGGACGAGCCCACCGGAAACCTGGACCCGGACACCTCGATCGAGATCATGCGCCTGCTGGACCGGATCAACCGCACCGGCACGACCGTCGTGATGGTCACCCACGACTCCAACATCGTGAACCAGATGCGCCGCCGCGTCATCGAGATCGAGAGCGGTCGCATCGTGCGTGACCAGGCCCGCGGCGTCTACGGGTGAGCCGGCGCTCCGCCCCTGCGCAGCCTGACGACGAACACCTCATGCCGGAGACCCGGAGGAAATCCCGATGCGCGTGAAATACGTCCTGTCCGAGGTACTGGTCGGACTGTGGCGCAACGTGACCATGACCATCGCGATGATCATCACGATGGCGGTCTCGCTGACCATGCTCGGCGCCAGCGGTCTCATGTACCGCCAGGTTGACGACATGAAGGACCTCTACTACAAGAACATCGAGGTCTCGATCTTCCTGAGTCAGGAGGTGAGCGAGCAGCAGCGCACCGACCTGGACGCCAAGCTGAAGGCCGACCCCCTGGTCAAGGACGTCATCTACGTCAACAAGGACGAGGCGTACAAGAAGTTCCAGGAGATGTACCAGGACGCGCCGGACCTGGTGAACGCGGTCAAGCCGGACCAGCTGCCGGAGTCGTTCCGGCTCAAGCTGAACAACCCGGAGCAGTACAAGAACATCTACGACCAGTACAAGGACACCGAGGGTGTCGACGAGATCGTCGACCAGAGTCGACTGCTGGACAAGATCTTCGACGTCCTCACCGCGATCCAGAACATCGCCCTGGCCGCCGCGATCGTGATGGCCATCGCCGCACTGCTCCTGGTGGCCAACACCATCCAGGTCGCCGCGTACAGCAAGCGGCGTGAGGTGGCGGTCATGAAGCTGGTCGGCGCGTCCAACTGGTTCATCCAGGCGCCGTTCGTGCTGGAGGCCGTGGTGGCCGGCCTGATCGGCTCACTGCTCGGCCTGGTGGCCCTGGTCGCGGCGAAGTATCTGCTCTTCGACGGGTCGCTCAAGGCGTTGCAGGGCCTGCTGTCGCCGATCAGCTGGGGTGACATCCTGTTCATCTTCCCGCTGATGGCCGGCGTCGGTGGCCTCGTCAGCGCCGCCACCGCCTGGATCACCCTGCGCTTCTACCTGCGGGTCTAGGCAGCGTACGGGTCGTCCCGTCGTCACTCGGGGACCCTCCCGCGGCCGGAATAAACGGCGCGGGAGGGTCCTTGTCATTCGGGTAGCATGATCGGTTGTCCGGCCGGGGTGAGCCCGGCGACGGACGTTTCCGGGAGAGGGGGTGGCGCCGATGCCACGGGAAAAGGGGCGCAAGGTGGTCGCCTCCAACAAGAAGGCCCGCCACGACTACGCGATCCTCGACACGTACGAGGCGGGCATGGCGCTGACCGGCACCGAGGTCAAGTCGCTGCGGGCCGGGCGGGCGTCGCTGGTCGACGCGTTCGCCCAGGAGCGCGACGGCGAGTTGTACCTGCACGCGATGCACATCCCGGAGTACACCCAGGGCACCTGGACCAACCACGAGCCCCGGCGTACGCGCAAGCTGCTGCTCAACCGGGGCGAGATCGACAAGCTCGTCGGCAAGACCCGCGAGGGTGGTCTGACCATCGTCCCGTTGCAGGTCTACTTCTCCGACGGCTGGGCCAAGGTCGAGATCGCCCTGGCCAAGGGCAAGAAGTCGTACGACAAGCGCCAGGACCTCGCCAAGCGCGACGCGGACCGAGAGATCGCCCGGGTGTCCGGTCGACGTGGCAAGGGAATGGGCGACTGATTCATCCCTTTTGCCCGGGTCGGCGCGCCGACCCGGGGCTCGGGATGAAACCCGTTGCGGCAGGCGTTAGTCTTGTCAGTGCCGCCGCAAAGGCGGCCTGTCGAGGGGGTGACTGGTTTCGACTTCGTACGCAGCGACAGGGGAAGCGAGCCGAGGAAGCCGACGTCGTCTCGAGAATCGGTCGTCGGAAACTTATAAGCGCCAAGAACAATCGCGCTGACTTCGCTCTCGCCGCCTGAGGCGAGTAGCTAAGTCTGTCGGCCTGGGAACGCCTTCGTCCCAGTAGCCGGCATCAGCTAGAAGGCTGGCCAATCGGACCCGGTCGCGGGGTCCGTGCGGCGAGATCAATCAGCGACTGGGCCCGTCACACCAACTTGCTCGCGTGAGCGGTGGGGCCGAGTAGAGGCACAGCGAGCTGCGCTCGGAGAAGCCCTGACAAACCGGCGAAGGACCCGGGTTCGATTCCCGGCACCTCCACCACCTCGAAAGGATGCGCCCCGGCCCACCGGCCGGGGCGCATCGTCGTATCCGCCGGGCGACCTCGGAAGCCGAGGCGGTTGATCCACTCCACATCGCCGACCTGCGGGTATCCAGACGTCCGGACACCCCCACATCGGCGACCTGGAGTGGATCACCGCGCGCTGGGCTGCCCGCCGCGCTGGGCTGCCTGCCGCGCTGGGCTGCCTGCCGCGCCGCGACACCGACGCCGGGCACTGCGGGGGGTTGCCGCCGCCTACGCTGCCGCTGTGACGAACCAGCAGCTGCGCCTGTCGGTCGGCGCGTCAGCCGGCCAGCGTACGGTCGCGGTGGTGACGGGGGTCCTCGTCGCGGCGATCGGTGCGGCGTTCGTGGTGGTGCCCCTGCTCGCCGGCGGGCTGGTGCGCCGCCTCACCGGCCCGGGAGACGGGTTCGCTTCCTACGAGGAGGCCCGCGACCTGCCGCCGGGAATGCTGCCGCCCGCGCTGCGGGAGTCCGCGAGCGGCTCGGGAGGGCCCGGACCGTTCCTCGGGCTGTGCGGGCTGCCGTTCGTCCTGCTCGGCGTCTACCTGGTGCTGCGGGTGCTGCGTACGGCCGCCTGGCTGGATGGCAGCCGGGTGCGGGTGCGGGGCGCCATCCGCAGTCGTACCGTCGATCTCGCCATCGCCCGCGTCGACTCCCGTTCCCGTGGGGAGGTGGGGGCCGACCCGTCGGCTCGTGCGGGTCGGTCGCCGGGAATCGTCGTCACGAATCGGGCCAGTGGGCATCGGGTCACCATCCCGCTGCGGGGGATGGGTCTGCCCGTCCTGCCGCCGTCCGAGCTGCGCGCGCTCGCCGACGCGTTCGCGGCAGGTCGACCCGGTGCGGAGCCCAGTGACGAGGCCCGCGCCGTCGCCGCCGATCTGCGGCGTCTGGCGGACGCCTGAGCGGCCCGCTGACGGCGGTGTCCGACGTCCCGGTGGGGCCGGTGTTACCAGTGGGACGGATGAGCAGGAAACGCCTCTGGACAGGGCGAACGGGCGGGTTCACCATCACGGTATGGGATAGCAGACCCGCGCGGGAGGTGCCATGGTCACCGGTGGAGTCCAGCAGCCGTCAGTCACCGCCCCGCCGTCCGCCGCCCGCACGCATCCGGCCGGGCTCCCCGGTGAACCGGGGCCCGCCGGGCTCGCCGGCGACCTGCACGCCCTGGCCCGTGCCGTCGCGGTCGCCACGACCGAGCCGCGCTGGCGGGAGATCGTGCTGCTCCGCCTGCGTCCGGTCGGGCAGGGCTTCGCCGAGCACGTCCGGGTCACCGAAGGGCCGGCCGGCCTCTATCGGGAGCTGCTCACCCACTCACCCCGCCTCGACCACGGGATCCGGCTGCTGACCCGGGAGCACACCGCGATCGTCGCCGCGATCCTGGCCGTGCAGCGGGTCGCCGAGCGGTCCGAGGCCGGCCCCGACGAACTGCGCCGCCGGGCGGGGCACCTGCTGCGGACGCTGGCCCGGCATCGGCGGCGTGGTGCCAATCTGCTCTGGCAGGCGTACCAGACGGATCTGGGCGGCGAGACCTGAGCCGGGGCGGGAACCCGCCCGGCGGCGGTCCCGTCGAACCTGGCATGCGTCGACCGGTTCTGCTGCTCGTACTGCCGCTGTTGTCCATGGTGGGCTGCGCCGCGACCGGCGCGGAGCCCGCCGCCGCGCCCACCACGACGGCGCATCGCGCATTCGACCAGCGGGCCAGCGCGGTCGCCGCGGCGTGGCGGCCCGGTCCCGGCTGGCGTGACGGCTACGTCCCCCTGCAGGGGCCGACGGTGCTCACCGGCGACCCGCGCTTCACGCCGGACACCGAGACGGCCTTCCGGTCCGGCTGGTACCGCGCCCAGGTCGCCATCCCGCCCACCCGCGTCGGTGCCGAGATCCGGTTCCCGGACGGGCGGTTGACCCTGCCGCTGGTCAGCGCGGCCGAGGCGTACCGGCAGCTCGACCGGGGTGACCCGCTGCCCTGCCCGGGGCGGCCGAAGCGGGCCGGGCTGCCGACTCCCGGCGGTCCCACCGTCGAGCCCGGGCCGGACGGCTGGGCGACCAGCACGACGGAGACAGCCTGCCTTCCGCTGACCGTCACCGGGGTGACCCTCGGTGCCGTGCCGGTCCGCACGAGTCGAGGTGAGGCGCAGGTCCCGGCCTGGCTGTTCACGGTGGAGGAGCTGGCCACCCCGGTGGCCCAGCTCGCCGTCGCGCCGACGGCCGTCACGCCCGTCCCCCCGGCGCCCACGCCGACCCAGCCACTGCCGGAGGGTCTGGTGGCCGCCCAGGACATGGTGGCGGTGGACGGCGCACGGTTGACCGTCCGGCTCGGCGTCGGTGCCTGCGACACCGACATCACCCCGGTGGTGTCGGAACGGCCGGACGTGGTCGTGGTCGGCGGCGCGGTCACCCGGTCCACCGGAGTCTGCACCGACGTGCTCAAGCTGGAGCCGGTCACCGTCACCCTGGCCGCCCCGCTGGGGGCGCGGCCGGTGCTGGACGTCTTCACCGGCGCACCGCTGACGATCGCCGCCCGGTGACGGCCGCCGGGCCTCTGCCGCTGACCGCCCGCGCGGGCTCGGTCAGAGGATCGTGGGAACGTCGGTGCTGATCGGTACCGGCAGCACCGTGGGTCCCTCGGCGCGCAGCCCGGTGGCGAGGGCGGCACCGAGCTGGTCGGGGGTCTGCACCACCTCGGTGGCGCAGCCGTAGCCGGCCGCGATGGCGGTGATGTCCAGCCCTGGCAGGTCCAGGCCGGGCACTCCGGGAGTGTCCTTGAACTCGGCGAACGCCTTGAGGATCGCGTACTGCTGATTGACCGGGACGAGGACCACCACGGGCAGTGCCAGGCGCGCGGCGGTCCACAGCGCCTGCACCGAGTAGTGGAACGAGCCGTCGCCGATCACCGCCACCACCGGCCGGCGACGCCCGGTGTCCCGCTCGGCCAGCGCCACCCCGACCGCGGCCGGCAGGCCGTAGCCGAGCCCGCCGCTGGCCATCGTGAAGTACGACGCCGGCCGGGTGATGCGCAGATGGCGGCGCAGTGCGGAGAGGTTGGACGGTGACTCCTGGACCAGCACGCCGTCGGCCGGCCAGTGTGCGGCCAGCGCGGCGAACATCGCGTCGGCGCTCAGCGGCACGGTGACCTCCGGCGGCGCCGGAGCGGCCCGCGGCGTCGGCGGCTGTCGGTTGGCGGCCGGAACCAGGTCGAGCAGCGCGGCGAGAGTCAGCCCGGGGTCGCCGAGCAGGCTGTCCCCGACCGGGGCTCGGGCGGCCTCGTCCGGGTCGTCCGTGACGTGCAGCAGGCGGGCGCCCTCGGGCAGGTGGTCGCCCGGGACGTGCGGGTAGTAGCGGAACACCGGGGCGCCGACGACCAGGACGGTGTCGTGCCCCCGCAACGCTTCGGCCAGCGGCCCGATGGCGAACGGCAGGACCCCGCGGAACTGCGGGTGATCTTCCGGGAACACGGCCCGTTCCGGTGCGGGGGCCGACCAGACCGGTGCGGCCAGCCGCTCGGCCAGGGCGACGGCCGCCGGCCAACTGCCGGAGCGGTCCACGCCGGGCCCGAACACCAGCACCGGGTCGCGGCTGTCGGCCAACACGCGCGCGAACAGGTCCAACCGCTGCGGATCCGGCCCGAAGCGGGTCGCCACCGTGCGCGACGCGGGAGGAGTCTCGGCGGGCCGGGCCCAGTCGTCCATCGGCAGGGAGAGGAAGACCGGCCCGACGGGCGGTTGCACGGCGGTCGCGTACGCCCGCAGCAGCGCCGCCGGAATGTCCTGCGCGCGGACCGGCTCGTAGCTCCACTTGACGTACGGCTCGGGCAGCTCGACCGCCCGTCGGCTGGTCAGCCGGGGCTCCAGCAGCAGCATCTCCCGGGTCTGCTGGCCGGCGGTGACGATCAGGGGCGTCTTGTTGTGCCAGGCGGTGACCAGGTTGCCCATGCCGTTACCCATTCCCGGGGCGGTGTGCAGGTTGACGTGCGCGGGCCTGCCGGCCGCCTGGGCGTACCCGTCGGCCATCGCCACCGCAGTGGCCTCCTGCAGCGCGTGGACGTAGTGGAAGTCGGCCGGGAAGTCCCGCAGGAACGGTTCCTCGGTGGAGCCGGGGTTGCCGAAGACGGTGGTCATGCCGAGGGTGCGGAGCACGTCGTACGTCGCGTCCCGGACCGTTGCCATCGTCACCTGCCTCCGTGTCGCGCGCAGGGGCGACCGTGGCCGCCCTCCCGATCAGCCGAATCTATCGGGATGTGACGGACCTTTCGGGCGTTTCCCGGCCGTCGGGGGTCCGGCTCGCCCACTGGGCCAGGTGCGGCGCAGGTCAGGGCAGCGCGAAGGGCAGTTTGATGCCGTCCAGCGCCCGGCCGCACGCGCAGTCCTGCTCGGCGGGCAGCGCGGCCACCGCGTCCAGCAGCACGTCCCGCAGGCGCTCGGTGTTGGCCGCGAAGACCCGGAACACCTCGTCCTGGGTCACCGACTCGCCCGCCTGCACCCCGGCGTCCAGGTCGGTGATCAACGCGATGGAGGAGTAGCAGAGCGCCATCTCCCGGGCGAGCACCGCCTCCGGGTGGCCAGTCATGTTCACGACAGTGCCGCCGATCGACGCGAACCAGCGGGACTCGGCACGGGTGGAGAACCGTGGGCCCTCGACCACCACCACCGTCCCGCCGTCCACCGCTGTGACGTCCCGGCCGGCCGCTGCGGCGAGCAGGGCGTGACGGCCCCGCGGGCAGTACGGGTCGGCGAACGGCACGTGCACCGCGCCCTCGTCGTAGTAGGTCTGCACCCGCCCGCTGGTGCGGTCGATGAGCTGGTCCGGCACCACGAACGTGCCCGGCCCCAGCTCCGGACGCAGCCCACCGACCGCGCACGGCGCCAACACCTGGCGTACGCCGAGGGACCGCAGCGCCCACATGTTGGCCCGGTACGGGATCCGGTGCGGCGGGTACCGGTGGTCGGAACCGTGCCGGGGCAGGAACGCGACCCGCCGCCCGGCCACCTCCGCGATGGTCACCGCGTCCGATGGTGGACCGTAAGGGGTGGCCAGCTCATGAGGGGTGCCGTCGAGGAGGGCGTAGAGGCCGGAGCCGCCGATCACCGCGAGGTCCGCCGTCGGTGTCATGGAGCCTCCGTCGCAACTGTCCGATCACCCGCCGGTCAGACCTTAGCCAGCACCGGGGACGCAGGCTATGGTGCCAGGCATGGCGTTGACAGCGCGGCTGATCCCGATGCACCGTGCGGATCCGGCGAATGACGGATCCCCGGTGCGGGCTCACGGTTGACGGGTAGGTGAGATGCAGGGAGAGGGCCAGGCGATCGGCGGACGAGCGATGGAGTCGATGACCGGGCGGCTGCTGGTCGCGACTCCGGCGCTCAAGGACCCGAACTTCGACCGTACGGTGGTGCTGCTGGTCGCCCACGAGCCGGGTGGCGCGCTCGGCGTGGTCCTGAACCGGGCGACCGAGGTGCCGGTCGCCGAGGTGCTGGGTGACTGGAGTGACCTGGCCCGCCACCCGGCGGTGCTCTTCGAGGGCGGCCCGGTGCAGCCCGACTCGGCGATCTGCCTGGCCCGGATGCGGCAACCGCTGCGCCGGCTCAAGGGCTTCCACCAGGTCTCCGGCGCGGTCGGCACGATCGACCTCTCGGTCGACCCGGAGAAGCTGCGGGAGAGCATCGGCGGGATCCGGGTCTTCGCCGGCTACTCCGGCTGGGGCAGCGGGCAGTTGGAGCAGGAGATCGCCGACGGGTCCTGGTTCCTGCTGGACGCTCTGCCCGGCGACGCCTTCGTCGACCGCCCGGACGACCTGTGGCCGATGGTGCTGCGCCGGCAGGGCGGCATGATGGCCGCCGTCGCCCACTTCCCCCCGGACGTGGCCCTCAACTGACCCGGCTGGGCGGGGACCCCCGCGAGATGACCATGCGGGCCGGTCTGTGTATAGTTTCCCAGTGCCCGGGCGACCGGGACGACAGCAAGGGGCCGTGGCGCAGCTGGTAGCGCACCACACTGGCAGTGTGGGGGTCAGGGGTTCGAGTCCCCTCGGCTCCACCCTTGCGAAACGCCCTGGCGGGGATCATTCCCTGCCAGGGCGTTCGGCTTTACCCGGGCGTTCCACGTGACCAGGCCGTCCCCGTCGTCGTCCAGGGTGACCTTCGGCCAGTCGCCGACACCGAGCCTTGTCACCGTGCCGAGGGTGCCGGCGCTGGAGAGCGAGCGACCGAACACCGAACCGCGCCGGCCACGAACCTGCGCGTACGCCGTCGGGTCGCTGACCTGTCTTCTCCGCGCACCGTCGCCCCCTGAAATCGATGAACATGCTCAGTCCAGGGCATGATGCCATCGACCAGCTCCACCGCGCGCCGGTCAGGCGGCGGTGTTGCGGGGCCTGCGGACCATCGCGACCACCGGGCCCGGTCGACGGGCCTCGTGCAAATCTTTTTCCGGCTGCGGTAAATGAATCACGGTGCTCATGCGTGTGCCAGGTGTGGAGCAAGAACGGAAGGACTTCGCGGACTTCTACCAGCGCTGCCGGGACAACTGCCTGCGTGCCGTACTGGCCAGTACGGGTGATCGTGCGCTGGCGGAGGATCTGGTCGCTGAGGCGTTCGCGCGGGCCTGGGCATCCTGGCGGAAGGTGAGTCGGCATCCGGCACCGACGGCGTGGGTGGTGCGTACCGCCCTCAACGTGCGGGTGTCCTGGTGGCGGCGGCGTCGGCGCGAGGTCGCCTTCGACGGCCACGACCTGCCCCGGCCGGATGACGACGTTCACGACGTCGACCAGGCGATGCTGAGCGCCATTCGTCGGCTGCCGAAACGGCAACGCGAAGTGATCGTGTTGCGGGTCTGGCTTGACCTGGACGCCAACACCGTGGCCGACGAACTGGGCATCTCACCGCGGACCGTAGCCGTCCACCTGTCTCGCGCCACAGCGACCCTGCGGGCGCAATTCGTGCCCGTGACCAGTTAGGACTCGAAATGAACGAGGATGAGGTGCTCAACGCGATGAGAAAAACTCTTTCCGGCGTGCGGATGGACCGTCCGGTCGAGGCGATCGAGAAGCGCGGCCGGGCCCGCCGGCGTAACCGTGGCGTGCTCGGTGTGGCCGCCGGTGGGGGACTCGCCGCCCTGGCCGCCATCGCGCTGGCCCTGCCGATCGGCTTCGGCCCTTCCGGCTCGTCACCGGCCGGCGGCACCGCGGCGCCGGCGGCCTCGGCGGGTGACGCCACGGCGCCGGCCATGGAACCGGCGGCGTTCTCGGTGGTCAGGCAGGCGGACGGCTCGGTGCAGCTGCGCCTGAGGTCCAAGCAGGTGATCGATCCCGATGCGCTGGAGAAGGCGCTGGCCGACGCCGGCGTTCCGGCCGTCGTCAAGCCGGATCTCCTGTGTACGCCAAAGGGCAGGGAACTGCCCCAGATCAAGGACGTCCTGACGTTCGAGCGGATCCCCGGGGTCGACGAGGACGGCGTGTCCGGTGACTCGGAGTGGGTGATCGCGCCGTCGAAGATGCCGAAGGGCAGCGTCCTGTACTTCAGTGTCTTCCCGGTGCACAAGGGCGAGGGCTACGCGAAGGTGGCCTGGGCCCTGGTGCCCAAGGACGCCCCGATGAACTGCCGGTCCGTCGCGAGCTGAGCCCGAGAGCCGGTCCGTTACGGACTCGATCCGTAGCGGACCGGCGTTTTCGCGTTTCACCATCTCCTTGAGTCCTGAGAGGAAAGCCCATGTGTGACCTGTCGGTGAAGAACTCGTGATTCGTAGACGCAACGTCGCGGCCGCTCTGCTGGCCGGGACCATCGCGGCGGTACTCGGTGCCACCACGCCCGCCGGCGCCGAGGCGGCTCCGGCCCCCGCGCAGAAGGGGAGTCGCGCGTCGGAGTCGGTCAGCATCACGCTGATCACGGGTGACCGGGTCGTCGTCTCCGCGCAGGGCGGCACCGCCATCGAGCGCGCGCCCGGTCGTGCCGGAGTCCGCTTCGTGAACCAGACCAGCGAGGGTCACCGCCTCGTGATCCCGGTCGACGCGCTGCCGTTGCTGCGCCAGGGTCGGCTGGACAAGCGGTTGTTCGACCTCACGGCACTTACCGAGTTCGGCTACACCGGCGACCGGGACCTGCCCCTGCTTCTCTCGTACGAGAAGAGCGCGAACGCGCGGGCAGCAGTCGATGCGAGCGCCCGAGTGAGTCGTGACATTTCTGGGCTGGGGATGCTGGCGGTGCGTGCGTCGCGCGCCAAGAAGGCCGACCTGTGGAATTCGTTGACCCGGGGTGCCGCCACTGACCGGTCCCTGAGCCCGGGCGTCGACAAGGTCTGGTTGGACGGTAAGCGCACGCTCGCCCTCGACACCGCCGTGGCGCAGGTCGGCGTGCCGGCGGCCTGGCAGCAGGGCCTGGACGGCACCGGCGTGACGGTGGCGGTGCTCGACAGCGGAATCGACGCCGGACACCCGGACTTCGCCGGCAGGATCGTGGCGAACGAGAACTTCCTCGAGGGTTCCGCGGCGGACGACATCGACGGCCACGGCACGCACGTCGCTTCGATCATCGCCGGCAGCGGCGCCGCCTCAGGCGGCAAGTACCGTGGTGTGGCGCCGGGCGCGAAGCTCGCCGTGGGCAAGGTGTGCGAGGGCAACTACTGCGACGAGTCAGCGATCCTGGCCGGGATGCAGTGGGCCGCCCAGAAGGCCCCGGTGGTCAACATGAGCCTGAGCGGCCCCGACTCCCCCGAGGTCGACCCGCTGGAGCAGGCGGTTGAGGACCTCACCGCGGCATACGGCACGCTGTTCGTCCTCTCGGCCGGCAATCAAGGCTTGCTCGGCAGTCGGACGATCGGATCGCCGGCCGCCGCTGACTCCGGACTGGCGGTCGGCGCGGTCGACGACCAGGATCACCTGGCCGGCTTCTCGAGCCGTGGTCCGCGCCTCGGTGACGGGGCGATCAAGCCGGACATCACCGCACCCGGTGTGGGCATCGTGGCGGCGCGGGCCGCCGCCGGACATGCGGGTGCCCCGGTCTCCGACCGGTACACGAGTCTGTCGGGCACGTCGATGGCCGCACCGATGGTTGCCGGCGCGGCCGCCATCGTCACCCAGCAGCACCCCGGCTGGTCGTCGCGTCAGCGCAAGACGCTGCTGATGGGCGCCGCGCAACCGGGCGAGGGGATCGACGTGTTCGCCCAGGGCGCCGGGCGGCTCGACGTTGCCCGGGCGGTGCGTCAGACGATCTCGGTGGACGAGGGCAGTGTCAGCTTCGGCGAGCAGGAGTGGCCGCACACCGACGACACGCCGGTCACGAAGACCCTCACCTACCGCAACGGCGGAACCACGCCGGTCACCCTGACCGTGGCCGTCGACGGCGACGCGGACACCTTCACGGTCGCCGCGACCAGCCTGACCGTGCCGGCCGGCGGGACCGCGACGACGACCGTCACGTCCGACACCCGCGGCGAGGGTCCGGACGGGATCCGGAGCGCCCGGGTCGTGGCCACCGCCCCCGGCGACGTCCGGGTCGAGACCCCGACGGCGGTCGAGCGCGAGGTGGAGAGCTACGACGTCACGTTCCGCCACTTCGGCCGGGACGGGCTGCTGAACCTCAACTACTGGGACCTCCTCATCGGGCTGGACACCCCTCAGTCGTACCAGCTCTTTGACGGCGAGGAGGCGCAGACGGTGCGGCTGCCCAAGGGCAGGTACGGCCTGATCGGCAATGTCTACGGCGAGACGGACACCACCATGCTGGTGCAGACCAGCTTCGTGGCCGACGCCACGAGGACCGTGACGCTGGACGCCCGCCAGGCCGGTCCGGTCACCATCAGAGTTCCTCGCGCGGACGCCCGGCAGGCCACGGCCAAGGTCGACGCGTACTGGACGGGCCGGAATGCCGGCTTCACGACGGAATCCGTGGTGCCCGGCGACCTGCACGTCGGCCAGATCGGCCCCGCGACCGCGGTGACCGGGTTCCAGAGTTCGATTTCCAGCGTCTTCGCCCGGTGGAAGAACGACGCCGAAGGGTTCCTCGACAGCCCTTACACGTACGAAACCTCGTACACCCGCCAGGGGGTCTTTTACACCGGTTTCGACAAGCAGGTCACCGCGGCCGAACTGGCCACGGTGAAGGCTCACTATGCCCGCGAGGCCGACGGCGCCACCGGCGCGAAGTACAACTGGCCGGTCGTCGGCACGGTCAGTGGCGGCACCGTCGGCCTGCCGTTCTCGCTGCCGTTCGAGCGCACCGAATATCTCGGCACGCAGGGCGGCGTGCAGTGGAGCACCACCTTCGAGCAGCAGGTGCAGACCGACCCGGAGTACGGGCCGGAGCGGGTCACGCAGACGGCCGGACCGGCGCAGGCGTTCACGGCCGGTCGGGTCTACCAGCAGGACTGGAACAGGGCCGTCTTCGCGCCCCTGGATCCCGGTGTCGCCGACGGCGACCTTGACACCGTCTTCCGCAAGGGCGACACGATCGAGGCCAGCATCCCGTTGTTCGGCGAGGGCGCCGGACACTGGGGCCAGCGATACCTGACGGACAGCGCCCGGACCGCCCTGTACGCCGGCGGTGCCTTGATCGGCGAAACCACATCCCTCGACGGCGAGTTCGCGGTGCCGGCGGAGCGACGCGACTACCGGCTGGAGATGTCGGCCACCAGCCCCGCGCCGCACCGGCTGAGCACCGCGGTCAGCGGGCTGTGGACGTTCTCCTCGGCGAACGGCGACACGCGGCTGCCGCTGTCCACGGTACGGTTCAGCCCGTCCTTGGACAGCAACAACGCCGCGCCGGCCGGCACCTTCACCGTGCCGGTCACCGTGACGCCGCTGGCCGGCTCGGCGGCCACCGCCAACCGCACGCTCACCGCGCAGTTCTCGGTCGACGACGGGAAGACCTGGCGGTCCGCCTCGGTCAGCGCCGACCGACGGACGCTGCGGGTCACCAACCCGGCAGCCGGCTACCTCTCCCTGCGCGTGAACGCCACCGACCGCACGGGAAACACCGCCACGGTGACCGTGATCCGCGCGTACGCCGTCAAGTAAGCAGCGCCGGGGCGGATGCGGTAATCGTGCCGCATCCGCCCCGGCGGAGG
This sequence comes from Micromonospora sp. NPDC005254, assembly GCF_042872525.1. NCBI lineage: Bacteria > Bacillati > Actinomycetota > Actinomycetes > Micromonosporales > Micromonosporaceae > Micromonospora > Micromonospora sp. NPDC005254. The sequence goes on from NZ_JBIAKM010000002.1 coordinate 481,992, forward strand.
TGTATCCGATAAGTCTGTTATCAGCCCTGACGGCTCTTCCACTGCGGGTTCGCGCGGTTCACCACGACCACCCGGCCGCGACGACGGACCACCACCGAACCCGGCTTCTGCTTCAGCGCACGCAACGAGCTACGTACCTTCATGTCTGCCTCCTCGGCCTGGGGGTCTGGCCTGAAATCCGTACCGCCTATCGAAACGCCGAGGCCCGCCGGGCGATTCCCGGGCCCCGGGCGGTCGAACCTTTGGCGTCCCGCGTCCGTACCACTGCGCGGGAGGTCAAGCCATGAGCGTGCGTCGAGTGCTCGCCGCTGTGCTGGTCGCGGTGGCGGCCGCACCGCTGGGCGCGGCGCCCGCCTGGGCGCACGGCGCCCCCACCGACCCGATCAGCCGGGCGGCGGCCTGTGGGCCCGAGGGCCGGCACGCCGCCAGTGCGGCCTGTCGGGCGGCGGTGGCGGCGGGCGCGGCGGTACGGGAATGGGACAACGTACGCGTCGCGGCCATCAACGGTCGGGACCGGGAACGGATCCCGGACGGCGAGCTGTGCAGCGGTGGGCTGTCCGCGTACCGGGGACTGGACCTGCCCCGCACCGACTGGCCGAGCACCGAGGTGACCACGGGCGCGACGTTCACCTTCCGATACCGGACGACCATCGAGCACCGGGGCACCTTCCGGCTCTACGTCACCAAGCCCGACTACGACCCCCGCAAGCCGCTGACCTGGTCGGATTTGGAGTCGCGTCCGTTTCTGACCCGGACCGACCCGCCGGTGCGGGGCGGGGCGTACCAGCTGGCGGGCCGGCTGCCGGCGGACCGCAGCGGCCGGCACCTGATCTACACGATCTGGCAGAACTCGAACACCCCGGACACCTACTACTCCTGCTCGGATGTCGTGTTCCGCACGGCGCGAAGCGGCGCGACGAAGAGTGCGACGAAGGCGGCCCCGGCTGCTCCGCGTACCGCCGCCAGCCAGCCGGCCGCCACCGACCCGGCGGCGGTGGCGGCGGCGGCCGACCCGGGCGTGCCGGTTGCGTCGGTGACCGACCTCGGCGGGCGGTGGCCGGTGCTGGCCGGTGCGGCCGTCGTGCTGGTCCTGGCGCTGGTCGGCGTGGGCCGGCGACGACGCGGCGCGGCGGCACCGGTGGGACGGCAGTGCGAGGTCCGCAACCATCGGGCCGGGCGGCGCCGGATCTGGTGATCCGGCCCGCCGCTCGACCCGACGGCGCTCAGCTCAACAGCCGGTCGATCTCGGCCAGCTCCTCGGCGGTGAAGTCGAGGTTGTTCACGGCGGCGATGTTGGTCTCCAACTGCTCGACGCTGCTCGCACCGATGATGAGGCTGGTCATCCGTGGGTCGCGCAGCGCCCAGGCCAGCGCGAGCTGCGCGAGGGACTGGCCGCGCCGCTCGGCGACCGTGCCGAGCCCTCGGATGGTGGCCATCTTCTCGTCGCTGAGGTCGCTCTCGTTGAGGAAGACGCTGGTGCGCACCCGCGAGTCGGCCGGGATGCCGCCCAGGTAGCGGTCGGTCAGCAGACCCTGAGCGAGGGGGCTGTACGCGATGCAGCCGGCCCCGACCTGCTCCAGCGTGTCGAGCAGGCGGTCGGCCTCGGTCCAGCGGTTGAGCATCGAGTACGACGGCTGGTTGATCAGCAGCGGCGTGCCCAGCTCGCGCAGGATCGCGGCGGCCCGCGCGGTCTGCTCCGAGTTGTAGTTCGAGACGCCCACGTAGAGCGCCTTGCCGGAGCGGACGATCGCGTCCAACGCACCCATCGTCTCTTCGAGGGGGGTGTCCGGGTCGAAGCGGTGCGAGTAGAAGATGTCGACGTAGTCCAGGCCCATCCGGCCCAGCGACTGATCCAGCGACGAGATCAGGTTCTTGCGCGAGCCCCACTCGCCGTACGGGCCGGGCCACATCAGGTAGCCGGCCTTGCTGGAGATGACCAGCTCGTCCCGGTACGGCTTGAGGTCCGTGGCGAGCAGCCGGCCGAAGTTCTCCTCGGCCGAACCGGGCGGCGGGCCGTAGTTGTTGGCCAGGTCGAAGTGGGTGACGCCCAGGTCGAAGGCGCGTCGCACGATGTCGCGCTGGCGGTCGAACGGGCGGTCCGGGCCGAAGTTGTGCCAGAGCCCGAGAGAGACGACGGGCAGCCGCAGGCCACTGCGTCCGCTGCGCCGGTAGGTCATGGTGTCGTAGCGGTCATCCGCGGCGAGGTAGGTCACGATCATGAGCGTAGCTCCGGCCGGTGGTGCCGGGGATCGGGCGTGGAAACCAGGACAACGGGGTAGTTTCGAGGCCATGCGGTTCATCGCCCTCGACACCCCGAAACCGCTCTCCAAGATCGGCCTCGGCACCTGGCAGTTCGGCTCCCGCGAGTGGGGCTACGGCCCCGACTTCGAGCAGCGGGCCGCGCAGATCGTCCGGCGGGCCGTCGAGCTGGGCGTGACCGTCTTCGACACCGCGGAGATCTACGGGTTCGGGCGCAGTGAGCGGATCCTCGGTGCGGCGCTCGGCGACGACCGGCCCACAGTCGTGGTCGCCAGCAAGATCTTCCCCGTGCTGCCGGTGGCCGCGGTGGTGCAGCAGCGGGCGGTCGCCTCGGCGGCCCGCCTCGGCGTCACCAGCATCGACCTCTACCAGGTGCACCAGCCCAACCCGCTGGTCGCCGACCACACCACCATGCGCGGCATGCGGGCCCTGCAGGACGTCGGGCTGGTCGGTGAGGTGGGGGTGAGCAACTACGGGCTGCGCCGCTGGCAGGTCGCCGAGGCCGCACTCGGCCGGCGGGTGCTCAGCAACCAGGTTCGCTACAGCATGCTGGACCGCGCGCCCGAGCAGGACCTGCTGCCGTACGCGCGGCAGACCGGCCGGGTCGTCATCGCGTACAGCCCGCTGGCGCAGGGCTTCCTGTCCGGCCGGTACGACGCGAAGAACCCGCCGACCGGCGCGGTCCGCCGCGCCAACCCGTACTTCCTGCCGGAGAACCTGGAGCGGGGCGCCGTCCTGATCGACACGCTGCGCCAGGTCGCCGAGGCACACGACGCCACCCCCAGCCAGATCGCGCTGGCGTACCTCCTGCGTCACCCGAACGTGCTTGCCATTCCCGGCGCGTCAGGCGTGGAGCAGATGGAACGCAACGCCGCGGCGGCCGACCTCGACCTCACCGACGACGAGTACGCGGCCCTGGCCGAGGCCGCCAAGCGGTTCCGCCCGGTCACCGGGCTCGCCGCGCTGCCCCGGATGCTGCGTAACCGGATCGCCGGCCCGACGGAGAAATGAGCACAGTGGACGACATCACCGCACTGATCCTGGACGACCACGCCTCCTTCCGGCGCGGCTTCGCCCGCCTCGACGACGCCCGCGACGAGCAGGAGTTGCTGGCCATCTGGGAGGCACTCGCCCTGCACCTGGACATCCACGCCGAGGCGGAGGAGGCGATCCTCTACCCGCACCTGGTCAAGCACGGTGACGACGGCGAGGACGAGACCGCCGACGCGATCGGCGACCACAACAAGATCCGGGACGCCATCGCCGAGTCCAAGCTGCACCCGGTCGGCTCGAAGCCCTGGTGGGAGGCCGTCGGCACGGCCCGCCGGGAGAACAGCGAACACCTCGCCGAGGAGGAGGACGAGGCGCTGCCCGACTTCCGCCGGCACGCCAGCTTCGAACTGCGCGCCGAGCTGGGCCAGCGTTGGCTGATGTTCTACGGCGAGCACAAGAACGGCCGCGACCTGCGGTTCCGCGACAAGGACCCCCAGGGGTACGTCGCCGACCACCGCTGAGATCTCCCCGGTGCGGGGGAGTCGCACCTCGGGGTGACGGCAGCAGAATGACCGCATGACCTTCCGCGCGGCACTGGCCCCGCTGGTGGCCGGCAGCACCTGGCGACGCGGCGTGTTCCTGCTGCTCGGTGGTGTGCTGGCACTGCCGTACGGGGTCCTCGCGGTGACCTTCGCGCAGATGCTCACCGACTCGGAGATTCCCCGCCCGCTGGTCTACGTCCTGCTGGTGATCGCGGTGCTGATCGCCGTGGTGCCGTTGCTGCTGGACGGCAGCCGGGCCCTGGAGATCGCCGCCGTACGGGCGCTGCTCGGCGTCGACCTGCCCGACCCCGCGCCGGGGCGGCGCGGCGACCGGGAGAGCCGCCTGCGCAGCGCGCTCTGGATCGCCACGCACCTCATCGTCGGCGCCCTGGTGATGATCGCGCTGTTCAGCGCCCTGCCGATGGCGCTGGCGTTCATCGCCCAGCAGTTCGGTGTCGGCGCCGAGCTGACCAGCCAGGAGCGGTTCGGGCCGCTGGACGGACGGGACAGCGGCTGGCTGACGCTGACCGGGGTGGCCCTGCTGGTCGGCCTCGGCTACGCCGTCGCCGGGCTCGGCGCGCTCGCCGTCTCGATGGCGCCGGTGCTGCTCGGCCCCGCGCAGGCCGAGCGGATCGCCGCGCTGGAGGCGCGGGCCACCCGACTGGCCGAACGCAACCGGCTGGCCCGGGAACTGCACGACTCGGTCGGTCACGCGCTGACCGTGGCCACCCTCCAGGCCGGCGCGGCCCGGCAGGTGCTCGACAGCGATCCGGAGTTCGTCCGGCGGGCGCTCACCGCCATCGAGGAGGCCGGGCGGACCGCGATGGACGAGCTGGACCACGTGCTCGGGCTGCTCCGCGAGACCGGCGGCGACCGGCCGTCGGCGGCGCCGCAACGTACCCTCGCCGACCTGGACCGGCTGGTCGCCGACACCCGAGCGGCCGGGCTGACCGTGCACGCGCAGCGCGTCGGCGACCCGGCGCGACTGCCCGCGATCGTCTCCCGGGAGGGCTACCGGATCGTCCAGGAGGGACTGACCAACGCCGCCCGCTACGGCCACGGGCCGGTGACACTGCGCCTGGACCTGCGGCCGGACGCGCTGGAGCTGGAACTGGTCAACACGATGAGCCGCCCCGACCGGGCCGACACGGGGCGGTCCGGCCGGGGCCTGGACGGCATGCGGGAACGGGTGCTGCTGCTCGGCGGCCGACTCACCGTGGGGCCGGACGGCGACCGCTGGCTGATCCGGGCCCGCCTGCCCTACGAGGACGTGCGATGACCACCGGTGTGCTGATCGTCGACGACGACGAGTTGATCCGGGTCGGGCTGCGGGCCATCATCGACGCCCAACCCGATCTGCGGGTGCTCGCCGAGGCCGCCGACGGCGCCGAGGTGCCGCCCCTGGTCGCCCGGCACCGCCCGGACGTGGTGCTGATGGACGTGCGGATGCCCGGCATCGACGGCATTCAGGCCACCCGGCACCTGCTGGCCACCTCCGCCGACCCGCCCCGGGTGCTGGTGGTCACCACGTTCGCCAACGACGAGTACGTCTACGAGGCGCTGCGCGCCGGCGCCTCCGGCTTCCTGCTCAAACGGGCCCGGCCGGCGGAGGTGGTCGAGGCGGTCCGGGTCGTCGCGGCGGGCGAGTCGCTGCTCTTCCCGGCCGCGATCCGCCAGCTTGTCGGGGCGTACGGGCCGGCGGGTGGCGACCGACTGCGTGCCGCCCGGCTCACCGAGCGGGAGGCCGAGGTGCTGCGGCTGATGACCACCGGCCGGTCCAACCCGGAGATCGCCGCGCACCTGGTGGTCGGGGTGGAGACGGTCAAGACGCACGTCGGCAACGTGCTGGCCAAGCTGGGTGTCCGGGACCGCACGCAGGCCGTGATCGCCGCCTACGAGTCCGGCTTCGTCACCCCGTCCGGCTGACCGGTCCCCCACCCGGGGGAGCGGGTTCACCGCCGGCCGGGAGGGATTCGACCGGCTGTCGGTCGAGGCTGGGAGCATGACGACGATCACTGCATCCCGACCCCGTTCCGACTCCCGCTGGCCGGACCGGCTCGCCCCGCTGGCCGCCGGTTGGCTCGGCCTGTGGGGCGTACTCGCCCTGGTTGGCACACTCACCGGCGCCGGCTATCCGTTCGGCGCGAACGACACGCACGGCGGCGACGTCAACCTGCTGCGCCTGGTGCCGGTGGACCTGGCCACCCCGCTCTTCGCCGGCGTCCTGCTCACCGCCGCGGTGGCCGCCCTGGCCATGAGCCGCCCGGCGGTCCGCCCGCCCGGTCCGCTGCGGGCGCTGCTGGCCGGCTACGGCTGGGCGGTGGCGTTCGGACTCGCCGTGGTCGTCCCGGACGCGCGGGTGCTGATCGTCCTCGGCTACCTGCCGATCCTGATCGTCGGTGCGCCCTTCGGCTGGCCGCCGGTCGAGTACTCCGACGTCTTCAACTGGGCGCTGTTCGGCCGGTTCGCCGCGCTGGCCGGCGGGCTGCTGCTGGCCGGGACGGTGCTCGTCTGGCAGCGCCGCACCGCCGGGGCCTGCGTCGGCTGCGGGCGGGACGACACCGACCGGGGGTGGACCACCCCGGCCGCCGCCGCGCGCTGGGGTCGGTGGGCCGCCGGCATCGCGGCGGCGATTCCCCTGACGTACGCGTCGACCCGGTTCGCCTGGGCGGCCGGCATCCCGCTCGGCATCTCCCGCGAGTTCCTGACCGAGATGCAGGACAGCGGGCTGGTCTGGGCCGGGTTCGGGCTGGGCGCGTTCGCCACCGTCGGTGCGATCCTCACCCTCGGGCTGGTGCAGCGCTGGGGCGAGCGGTTCCCGCGCTGGATGGTCGGGCTCGCCGGTCGCCGGGTGCCGGTGCTGCTGGCCGTGGTGCCGGCCACCCTGGTCGCCATCGCGGTGACCGCGGCCAGCCTGGGGCTGCTCAGCAACCCCAGGTTCTGGGAACTCACCGGCGGCGGCGTCAGCCTGACCGGGGCGCCGATGCTGCTCTGGCCGCTGTGGGGCGTGGCGCTCGCCGCGGCGACCTACGCGTACCACCTGCGCCGCCGGGGGGCCTGCGGGCGCTGCGGCCGGGGCTGACGGTGGCAGCGGGGGTGCCCCTCGATGCCCGGGGTGCCCCCGCGAATGTGAGCTAGCGTTACTCGGGTGACTGCGCCTACCCCGGTAATCCCGGTTCCACCGGCCGACCTGCCCGGCACGCTCGGCGCGCTGCGCGCGGCCGGTCACCAGTACCGCACCGTCAAGCAGGAACTCCGCGACAACCTTCTCTCCCGGATGCGCTCCGGCGAGACCCGTTTCCCCGGCATCGTCGGCTACGACGACAGCGTCCTGCCCGAGGTCGAGCGGGCTCTGCTCGCCGGGCACGACATGGTGCTGCTCGGTGAGCGCGGCCAGGGCAAGACCCGACTGATCCGCGCGCTGGGCGGGCTGCTCGACGAGTGGACCCCCGTGATTCCCGGCTCGGTGCTCAACGAGCACCCGATGCACCCGCTCACCCCCGCGTCGGTCGCCCAGGTCGCCGAGGCCGGCGACGAGTTGCCGATCGGCTGGCTGCACCGCTCGATGCGCTACGGCGAGAAACTCGCCACCCCCGACACCAGCGTCGGCGACCTGATCGGTGACGTCGACCCGATCCGGATCGCCCAGGGACGCACCCTCGGTGATCCGGAGACCATCCACTTCGGGTTGGTGCCGCGTACCAACCGGGGCATCTTCGCCGTCAACGAGCTGCCCGACCTGGCCGAGCGGATCCAGGTGGCGCTGCTCAACGTGCTGGAGGAGCGGGACATCCAGGTCCGCGGCTACCAGCTGCGGCTGCCGCTGGACCTGCTCCTGGTGGCCAGCGCCAACCCGGAGGACTACACCAACCGGGGCCGGATCATCACCCCGCTCAAGGACCGGTTCGGCGCCGAGATCCGTACCCACTACCCGGTCGACCTGGAGTTGGAGCTGGCGCTGATCCGCCAGGAGGCCGACCTGGTGGCCACCGTCCCGGAGCACGTGCTGGAGGTGCTGGCCCGGTTCGCCCGCGCGGTGCGGGAGTCCCCGTCGGTGGACCCGCGCTCGGGCGTCTCCGCCCGGTTCGCGATCGCCGCCGCCGAGACGGTCGCCGGTGCCGCGCTGCGTCGCGCCGGCCTGCTCGCCGCCTCCGGCAATCCGGACGGTCGGCCCGAAGCCGCGGTGGCACGGGTCGGCGACGCGGTGTCGGTGACCAGCACGCTGCGCGGCAAGGTGGAGTTCGAGAGCGGCGAGGAGGGGCGGGAGATCGAGATCCTCGCCCACCTGCTGCGGACCGCCACCGCCGAGACGTTCCGCGCCCACCTGGCCGGCCTGGACCTGTCCGGGTTCACCGCCCTGGTCGAGGACGGGACGGCGATCGAGACCGGCGAGCTGGTCGGTTCCACCGAGCTGCTGCGCCAGGTGGGCACCGTGCCCGGCCTGGCCAAGGTGCTGGACCGGCTCGGTCTGGGCGACGCGCCCACCCCGGAGGAGGCCGCCGCCGCCGTCGAGTTCGTGCTGGAGGGGCTGCATCTGACCCGCCGGCTCGGCAAGGACGTGACCGACTCGGGTCGCACCGTCTACGGCGGCCGGGGCTGACCATGGCCGGCAACCGGTTCCGGTACGGGCAGTGGAACGGCGGGCCCGACCCGCTCGCACCCCCGTACGACGTGCGCGAGGCGGTGGACGCGGTCGGCGCCGAGGTGCTGGCCGGCGGCAGCCTGCGGGAGGCGCTGCGCGACCTGCTGCGCCGTGGCCCGCAGGGGCGTGGCGGGCTCGACGACCTGGCCGCCCGAGCGCGACGGCTGCGCCGCGAGGCGCTGCGCCGTGGCGATCTCGACGGCGCGGTGACCCGAGCCCAGGCGCTGCTCGACCAGGCCCTCGCCGCCGAGCGCGACGAGCTGCGGGGCCGCGACGACGACGGCGCGCGGTTCGCCGAGTCGGTGCTGGACAACCTGCCCCGCTCCACCGCCCGGGCGGTCGAGGAGTTGTCCGGCTACCAGTGGGCCAGCGAGGCCGCCCGCCGCTCGTACCAGCAGATCCTCGACCAGCTCCGCGACGACGTACTCGGTCAGCGGTTCGCCGGGCTGCGTGACGCGGTGCGCGCGTCCGCCGATCCGGCGGCGCAGCAGCGGCTCGCCGAGATGATGCGGGACCTGAACGACCTGCTGGCCCGGCACGGCCGCGCGGAGGACACCACCGACGCGTTCGCCGAGTTCATGCGCCGGCACGGTGACTTCTTCCCGGAGCGGCCGGAGACGGTCGACGAGCTGATCGACGTGCTGGCCCGTCGCTCGGCGGCCGGTGAGCGGCTGATGAACTCGCTCTCCGAGCGGCAGCGCGCCGAGCTGGCCGGTCTGATGCAACAGTCACTCGGCGACCGTCTCGCCGGGGAGCTGTCCGCGCTCGACGCGAACCTGCGGGCGCTGCGACCGGATCTGCGGTGGGGGCGTGGCGAGCGGGTCCGGGGCGAGCAGCCGCTGGACTACGCCGACGCGGCCGGGGCACTGGGTGAGATCGGCGAGCTGGACGACCTGCTGGACCAGCTCGACCAGGAACACCCCGGGGCCACGCTGGACGACGTGGACGTCGACGCGGTGGCCCGGACGCTGGGCCGCGACGCCGCCAACGACGTCCGCCGGTTGCGTGAGCTGGAGCGGGAGCTGCGCCGGCAGGGCTGGGTGGGCCGGGACGCGGACGGGCTCACGCTGAGCCCGAAGGCGCTGCGCCGCCTCGGTGGGACCGCGCTGCGGCGGGTCTTCGCCGAGCTGACCGCCGGGCCGCGCGGCCAGCACGACCTGCGCTCGGCGGGTGCCGCCGGCGAGGTCAGCGGCGCGTCCCGCCCCTGGGAGTACGGCGACGAGCAGCCGTTGGACGTGGTCCGCACGCTGACCCGGGCGGTCCGCCGGGCTGGTCCGACGGTTCCGCTTCAGCTCGCGGTGGACGACTTCGAGGTGGTGGAGACCGAGAAGCGGGCGTCTGCGGCGGTGGTGCTCTGCGTCGACCTGTCGTACTCGATGATCTCGCAGGGTCGTTGGGGGCCGATGAAGCAGACGGCGCTGGCGTTGGCGCACCTGATGGAGACCCGTTTCCCACAGGACGCCCTGCAGATCGTGGGCTTCGGCCGGGAGGCGATGACCCTCACCCAGCAGGAGCTGGCGGCGGTGGAGCCGGACATGGAGCAGGGCACGAACCTTCAGCACGCGCTGCGGCTGGCCGCTCGGCACCTGCGACGCCATCCGGACGCCGAGCCGGTGGTCCTGGTGGTCACCGACGGGGAGCCGACCGCCCACCTGGACCCGGACGACGGTGAGGCGCTGTTCCACTGGCCGCCGCTGCCGGAGACGATCGAGGCGACCGTCCGCGAGGTGGACAAGCTCAGCCGTTACGGCGCCACCCTCAACCTGTTCATGCTCGGCGACGACCCGGGTCTGCGCCGCTTCGTCGACGCGGTGGCCCGGCGCAGCCGGGGCCGCATGTTCACCCCGGACACCGACGACCTGGGCGAGTACGTGGTCAGCGACTACCTTCGCTCCCGCCAATCCCGCCGCTAACCCCCGGTGGGGCGGGTTGACTGGGGGGATGGAGAGCGGGGGATTGCGGCGGGCTTACGGCGCCCTGTTCGCGGAGGTCGACGCTGGCGGGTTCGGTCCGGCTCCGGAGGGGCAGCTCAGCGCCGAGCAGATCGTCGCGCATCTGGTCGCCAACGACGAGCTGATGATCCAGGCCACCGAGGCGTTGCTGGCCGGGTCGCCGTTCGCCTACTACGAGATGGAAGAGGACATCCACCGTCCGCAGCTCGACGCGCTCGCCGCCGAGCAGGGTGGTCTGCGTGGCCTGACCGCGCTGCTGCACGGCACCAGCGACCGGCTGTGCGGGCTGGTCGATCAGCTCGGCCTGGCAGCGGAGACCCCGGTCGAGACGCACCTACGCGAGGGCTTCGACCTCATCGTCGACGAGCCGCTGCCCTGGTCCCGCACCCTGGACCTGCACACCCGCGTCCACCTCCCCAAACACCAGGCCCAACTGCACCTGCTCCGCACCTGAGCCGCCTCGGCCCCGGCCTCGGTCGGCCCGGCCCGGCCCACGGTCGGCTGTTGGTGGCGTTCCCCGGGGTGTCGGTCTGCTGAGCGGTATACCTGTGAGTCATTTCTATGACTCACAGGTATATCGCTTCTCGCAGCGATGCCTCCCGCAGGACCGTCGTGTCGTCTTTGGGTGAAGAGCGGCGGCGACAGCGGCCGGCAGCCGACGCCGCGCCCGGGCCGGCGGCGATCAGACCGGGGTGCGGACCGCGGGCGACGTGTCGACCAGCTCGGGGCGGGGGTGGAAGGTGCGGCGATAAGTGGACGGGGCCACGCCGATGCGTTGGTGGAGTTGCTGGCGTAGCGCGGCCGTCGTGCCGAAGCCGCAGCGGTGGGCGATCTGGTCGACGGAGAGGTCGGTCGTCTCCAACAGCAGTCGCGCGTGGTCGGTGCGCTGTTGCAGCAGCCACTGGGCCGGGCTCAGGCCGGTCTCCGAGCGGAAGCGTCGGGTGAAGGTGCGCACGCTCATCCGCGCCTGCTCGGCCAGGTCGCGCAGCGCGATCGGCTCGTGCAGTCGCTGCCGCGCCCACTCCCGGGCGCCCGCCGTGCTGGTGTCGGTCGCCTTCGGCACCGGCTGCTCGATGTACTGCGCCTGCCCACCGTCGCGCCATGGCGGCATCACGCAGCGGCGGGCCGCCCGGTTGGCGACCTCGCTGCCATGGTCGAGGCGGATGACGTGCAGGCAGAGGTCGATGCCGGCGGCCACTCCGGCCGAGGTGAACACCCGGTCGTCGACGATGAAGAGCACGTCCGGGTCGAGGTCCACCCGGTCGTACAGGCGGCGGAACCGCTCGGCGTACGCCCAGTGGGTGGTGGCCCGGCGTCCGTCGAGCAGGCCGGCCGCGGCCAGCACGAACGCCCCCGTGCAGATCGACATGATCCGGGCGCCCCGGTCGTACGCCGACCGCAGCGCCTCGGCCACCTCCGGATCGATGCCGCCCGAGGTCAGCGCGGCGCCGTCGTGGATGCCGGGGACGATCACCGTGTCGGCGGTGTCGAGCAGCTCCAGCCCATGGTCGGGGAGCACCTGGAAGCCGGCGGTGCTGCGGACCGGCCGCCCACCCGGGGTGCACACCCGCACGTCGTAGCGGTACTCGTCGTCCGCGCCCCGGGCGGTGCTGAAGACCTGGGACGGGGTGCCCAGATCGAGGCCGACGACCTGTTCGAGGGCGAGGACGGCGATCCGGTGCGGGCCAGTGCTCATGGCCCGATTATTGCGCCTGATGGCTTTCCGGCCACTCGTCGCCAGCGAGGGCGCGACTCAGACTGATCAGCGTGACCAAGAACCGTCGCCTGCACCCCGCCTGGCTCGTCGCCGCCGTTGCCTTCGTGGCTCTGGTCGGCGCGGCCGGCTTCCGCGCCACCCCGTCGGTGCTGCTGCACCCGTTGCACGCGGAGTTCGGGTGGCCGCTCGCCACCATCTCCGCGGCGGTCTCGGTCAACCTGCTCCTCTACGGGCTCACCGCGCCGTTCGCCGCCGCGCTGATGGACCGGTTCGGCATCCGGCGGGTGGTCTCGGTGGCGCTGCTGCTGGTCGCCGCCGGCAGTGGCCTGACGGTCTTCATGACCGCGAGCTGGCAGTTGCTGCTGTGCTGGGGCGTCCTCGTCGGCCTGGGCACCGGCTCGATGGCGCTGGCGTTCGTGGCGACCGTCACCGGGCGCTGGTTCGTCCGACGACGGGGCCTCGTCACCGGGGTGCTGACCGCGGGTGGGGCGGCCGGCCAACTGATCTTCCTGCCGCTGATCGCCGTGCTGGTGCGCGACCACGGGTGGCGCACGGCGGCGCTCGTCGTGGCCGGAGCCGCGCTGGCGGTCGTACCCCTGGTGGTGTGGCTGCTGCGCGAACACCCGGCGGATCTCGACCTGCCCGCCTACGGCGCGACCGAGGTCGTCGCGGCGCCGCCGCCGACCGGCGGCGCGGCGACCCGGGCGCTGGGCGCGCTGGCCGCCGCGGCCCGGACCCGGCCGTTCTGGCTGCTGGCCGGCGGGTTCGCGATCTGCGGCGCCACCACCAACGGCCTCGTCGGTACGCACTTCGTGCCGGCCGCGCACGACCACGGCATGGCCGAGACCACGGCGGCCGGGCTGCTCGCGCTGGTGGGGCTCTTCGACATCGTCGGCACGATCGCCTCGGGCTGGCTCACCGACCGGGTGGACAGCCGGTTGCTGCTCGGCGCCTACTACGCCCTGCGCGGGTTGTCGCTGCTGGTGTTGCCGAGCCTGTTCGCGGGGACGGCCGAGCCGAGCATCCTGGTGTTCATCGTCTTCTACGGCCTGGACTGGGTGGCCACCGTGCCGCCGACGGTCGCGCTGTGCCGGGAGTACTTCGGCGGCGCCGGGGCGGTGGTGTTCGGCTGGGTGTTCGCCGCGCACCAGTTCGGGGCGGCCATCGCGGCGACCGGCGCGGGGCTGGTCCGCGACCGGCTCGGCGACTACGCGCTGGCCTGGTACGTGGCCGGCGCCTTGTCGATCGGCGCCGCCGGGCTGTCGTTGCTGCTGCGCCGACGGCCGGGCCGGCCGGTGCCGGAGGCCGTCCTGGTCGCCGCGACCGCACCCCGTGCGTGGAGCTTCCGGGGCTGAGTCAGCCCAGCGTCCACTGCTGGGCGGGCCGGCCGTCGCAGGGCCGCTGCCGGATCTCGTCCCCGGCCTCGGCGCCGTCGTCGTCGGCCTGCGCGCACTTACCGCTGTGCACCGCGACGACCAGCACCGGGCCGGTGCCGGTCGGGCTCAGCCGCCACTGCTGGTTGGCCTCACCGTGGCAGGGGAACTGCTGCACCGTCGCCCCGTCGTCACCGCTGCCGCCCTCGACGTCGAGGCACTGCCCGTGGGCGGCGTTGGTCAACGTCACCACGTCCGTTCCGATCGGGTTGACGACCCACTGCTGCTCCGGGCCGCCGGTGCAGGCGGCCAACTCGGCCTGCGCCTTCTCACCGTCACCGTCGAGCCCGAGGCAGAGCCCGGAGGGCGACCGCAGCACGCGGGGCCCGGTGGTCGGGACGGCCGGGGTGGCCGACGGGGTCGGCGACGGCTCGACCGAGGGGGTCGGGCTCGGCTCGGCCGCCGGGATGGTCGGCTCGGCCACGCTGGACGGCGCGGTGACCGCGGCGGGCACCACCGCTTCGTCGTCGCCGTCGAGGAGGCCGGTGGCGAAGACCAACCCGAGGAGTACGCCCACCAGCCCGACCGCCAACGCCACCCGCAGCAGCGGGTCGGCCAGCGGCCCGGAACGAGCTCTCCGCCGACCGCCGTAGACGGTGCCGGCGGGATCGGGGCGTTCCTCGGGCAGGGACATACGGGCCATCCTCACCCACCACGGCGGGCCGGGGCCAGCCCGGCCACGCCGGCCGGCCGCAGCCAGCCCGGTGCGATCAGCGGGTGGGCTGCGGGTCGGTGACGTCGGCCACAGTCGCGCCGAGGGCGGTGATGGCCGCGTCGGCGTCGACCGCGACGGCGAGACCGCGCTCGCCCGCGCCGAGGGTGATCTCCCGGCCGCGCAGTCGCTCGTCCGCGATCACCGGCCACGCGGTGCTCGCGCCGAACGGGGTGATCGTGCCGCGCTCGTACCCGGTGGCGGCCAGGGCGCCCGCCGCGTCCGGCATGGAGATGCGCTGCACACCGAGCAGGGCGCGCAGCTTGGGCCAGGAGACGACCCGGTCGCCCGGGGTGAGCACGAACAGGTGATCGTCGGCACCCCGGCGGACGACGATGGTCTTGACCACATCCGGGACGGCCACGCCCCGGGCCGCGGCGGCCTCCGCGAGGCTGCCGACCGCACCGTGGCTGACCAGCCGATATGGCAGTCCGGCGGAGTCCAGGGCGGCGATCGCGGGCGACGGCATGCCCGCCACGGTAACCGTCGAACCTGGCGTCGGACGGGAAACAGCAGGCGTCGACATCCCACCGTTTCCGGGGTGCGGGCGTAAGGTGATCACATGCGCGCTGAGCGTGTGGATCACCCCATTGACCATGATGAAGCGGTGGACACGCTGCGGCGGTCGTACGCCGCGGTGCCCACGGGCGAGCCTGTCCGGCTGGCCAAACGCACCTCCAACCTGTTCCGCCCCCGGTCCGCTCCCCGGACCCCGGGCCTCGACGTGAGTGGCCTCAACCGGGTGCTCGCGGTGGACGCGACCGCCCGGACCGCCGACGTGCAGGGCATGTGCACGTACGAGGACCTGGTCGACGCGACGCTGCCGCACGGGCTGATGCCCCTGGTGGTGCCGCAACTGCGCACCATCACCCTGGGCGGGGCGGTGACCGGCCTCGGGATCGAGTCGACCTCGTTCCGCAACGGCCTGCCCCACGAGTCGGTACACGAGATGGACATCCTCACCGGCTCCGGCGAGATCGTCACCGCCCGGCCGGACGGGGAGCACGCCGACCTGTTCACCGCCTTCCCCAACTCGCTGGGCAGCCTCGGGTACGCCACCCGGCTGCGCATCGAGTTGCAACCGGTCGGCCGGTACGTGGCGTTGCGCAACATCCGGTTCACCCAACTGGAGGCGCTCACCGACGCGATCGCCGAGGTGACCGCCACCCGGTCCTGGGCCGGCGAACCGGTCGACGTGATGGACGGCGTGATGTTCAGCCCCGGTGAGGCGTACCTGATCCTGGGCACCTTCACCGACGCGGCCGACCCGCCCAGCGACTACACCGGCCAGGAGATCTACTACCGGTCGCTGCGCCGGCGCACCCGGGACGTGCTGACCGCGTACGACTATCTGTGGCGCTGGGACACCGACTGGTTCTGGTGTTCGGCGGCGTTCGGCGCGCAGCACCCGGTCGTGCGCAGGCTCTGGCCGGCGCGTTACCGGCGCAGCGACGTCTACCACCGACTGGTCCGCCTCGAGCACCGGCACCAGGTGGCGGCCCGGATCGACCGGCTGCGCGGCCAGCCGGCCCGTGAGCGGGTCGTGCAGGACGTGGAGATCCCGCTGGACCGCACGGCCGACTTCCTGCGCTGGTTCGCGGACAGCGTGGGGATGACCCCGGTGTGGCTCTGCCCGTTGCGGTTGCGCGAACCGGAGGGTCCCGGTTCCGCGCGGTCGTGGCCGCTGTATCCGCTCCACGCGGGGCAGGACTACGTCAACATTGGTTTCTGGGGGAGCGTGCCGATCGCGCCCGGCGCCGCCGACGGCGACGTCAACCGCACGATCGAACGCAGGGTGTCGGAGTCGGGCGGGCACAAGTCGCTCTACTCCGACGCGTACTACGACCGGGACGCCTTCGATCGCCTCTACGGCGGCGAGACCTGGCGCGCGGTGAAGGACCGCTACGACCCGGACCACCGGCTGACGGGACTGTACGAGAAGGCGGTAGCACGAGCATGAGCCTGACCGATCGAGACCAGGGGGCGGCGAGCGTTCCCGCCACCCCGCCGGCGGGGGGCCGGCGCACCGGTCCGACCGTGGCGGACGTCGTCCGCGCGGTCACCGCCGGGCCGCTGCCGGTGCGGATCACCGGGTACGACGGCAGCGCCGTCGGCCCGGCCGACGCCGGCATCACCCTGTCGATCCGTTCCGAGCGGGGTTTGTCGTACCTGCTCACCGCCCCCGGTGACCTGGGCATGGCCCGGGCGTACGTCAGCGGTGACCTGGCGTTGCAGGGGGTGCATCCGGGCGACCCGTACGAGGCGCTGCGGGTGCTCAAGGACGAGTTGCGGCTGCGCCCACCGTCGGTGGCCGACGGGGTGGCGCTGGTGCGCGGGCTGGGCTGGGAGCGGCTGCTGCCCCCGCCGGCCCCTCCGCAGGAGGCGCTGCCACGCTGGAAGCGGGTGATGAACGGGCTGCGGCACTCGCGGGTGCGCGACAGCACGGCGATCTCGCACCACTACGACGTCTCGAACGCCTTCTACGAGAAGGTGCTCGGCCCGTCGATGACGTACACCTGCGCGGTCTACCGGTCCCCGGACGACACGCTGGAGCAGGCCCAGGCGGCGAAGTACGACCTGGTCGCCGCCAAGCTGGCGCTGAAGAAGGGCATGCGGCTGCTCGACGTGGGCTGCGGCTGGGGTGGCATGGTCCGGCACGCCGCGCGGGAGTACGGCGTGAAGGCGCTCGGGGTGACCCTGTCGAAGGCGCAGGCGCAGTGGGCGCAGGCGGCGATCGAGCGGGAGGGGTTGAGCGAGCTGGCCGAGGTGCGGCACCTGGACTACCGGGACGCGCCGGCGGAGCAGTTCGACGCCATCTCCTCGATCGGTCTGACCGAGCACATCGGGGTGCGCAACTACCCGTCCTACTTCGGCGCGCTGCGGTCGCGGCTGCGTACGGGTGGACGGCTGCTGAACCACACCATCACGCGGGCCGACAACCGGGCGCCCCACCGCTCGGGCGCGTTCATCGACCGGTACGTCTTCCCGGACGGTGAGCTGGCCGGCCCGGGTCGGCTGATCAGCGAGGTGCACGACGCCGGGCTGGAGGTGCACCACGAGGAGAACCTGCGCCAGCACTACGCGCTGACGCTTGCCGCGTGGTGTCGCAACCTGGTGGAGCACTGGGACTTCTGCGTCTCGGAGGTGGGCGCGGGGACCGCCCGGGTGTGGGGCCTCTACATGGCCGGGTCGCGGATGGCGTTCGAGCGCAACGGCATCCAGCTGCACCAGGTGCTGGCCACCCACAACGGCCCGGACGGTGTGAACGGCTACCCGCTGCGCCCGGACTGGTTGCCCTGACCACCTGCTGAGCGTCGCCTGAAGCCGCGTCGAGAAGTCGGCGCGGCTTTTCGCGAAGCGATTGACAAACAAGTTTTGTACGTACAAACTGATTTTGCCATGAGAGACGTCCTGTACCTGGAGCAGATCGAGCAGGCCGAAGTCCTGCTCAAGCCGCAGCGTGTCGAGGTGCTGCGGCAACTCGCCGAACCGCGCACCTGCACGGAGGTCGCGGCCCGACTCGACCAGACGCCGCAGCGCGTCTACTACCACGTCAAGCAGCTCGTCGCGGCCGGCCTGGTCGAGCTGGTCAACGAGCGCAAGGTCCGCGGCATCACCGAAGGCATCTACCAGGCCGCCGCCCGGTCCTACTGGCTCTCCCCGCGGCTGGTCGGCCGGATCGGGCTGCGCCGGGCCCGCGACGAGCTGAGCCTGGGCTACCTGCTCGACCTGATGGAGGAGGTCCAGGCGGACGTCGCCGCCCTGGACCGGGCCGCGCCCGAGCTGCCGTCGATCGGGGTCTCCGGGGAGATCCGGGTGCCCGCGGAGCAGCGCCCGCAGTTCCTGCAGGACCTGCAAACCGCACTTCAGGACCTGTTCGCCCGTTACGGCGGCAGTGAAGGAGACGCCTTCAAGCTCGCCGTCGCCTGCTATCCGAAAGGAAACGACAATGAGTGAAGCGTTGAAGGTCCAGGCCCGTCTCTCCGCGCCCGTCGGGCGCGTCCGCGAGGCCCTGACCGACCCGGCCGAGCTGCGACTCTGGCTGGCCGAGCACGCCGAGGTCGAGCTGCCCCAGCGGTACGAGTTCTGGGGCCGCTACACGCCCGAGGGTGACGCCCCGCACCAGCGCCTGCTGCACGCCGACGACGACACGCTGCGCTTCGGCTGGTTGCTCGACGGGGTGGAGACCACCACCGAGCTCCAGTTGACCGCCGAGAGCACGGACAGCACCGTGTTGACGCTGACCCAGAGCCACTTCGACTTCGCCGAGGCGATGAGCGGTTCCAGCATCCGGGGCGTGCTCCAGACGTTCTGGGCGCTGTCCATCGCCAACCTGGCCGCCCACCTGGAGGGTCGGCCGCTCCTGCCGCGTACCGACTTCACCTCCGCCGACCTGCGCGGCGAGCTGGTCATCGCCGCCCCCATGGACAAGGTGTGGGAGTCGCTTACCGACTCCGAGCAGTCCAGCGCCTGGTTCGGCTACCCCATCGGGATCGAGCCGTGGGTCGGCGGCCGGTACGCGATGGGTGGCTTCGAGACCGGGTACGCGGCCAAGATCGTCGACCTGGAGCCGGGCCGGAGGATGTCCGTGGACTGGGGACCGACAGGCGTCACGAACTGGGAGCTGGCCGAGTCCAACGGCCGGACCACGCTCACCTTCGTGCAGAGCGGCTTCGACGAGACCAACCCCCCGTACGCTGCCTGGAGCGGGTCGGTGTCCGGCCTGGCCGAGCTGCGCCGCTTCCACGAGGTGCCGGGCTGGCAGCCGATCTGGATCTCGACCGAGGTGCCCGGCCTGGAGCCCGAGCCCGCCAGCTGACCGTCGCGCCTTGATCGTGCTCGATCAGGGATGTAGTCGCCTCGTTCACGCCAGAGGCCATTACATCCTGGATCGAGCACGATCTTGTGGGTGGGGAGAGGGTGCTGTCGGCAGGCGGCTCACGCGATGGCGGCGATATCACCGTCGTCGAAGTAGATGGCCTGGTGGAGTCGGCCGCCGAGGGCGACGGCGTACCGGGCAACCACTTCCTGGCCGGAAATCCGGCCCTGCTCGATCTGGGAGACCCGCCCCTTGGTCACCCCCATGCGCTCGGCCACCTGCTGCTGAGTGAGGCCGCGGGCGCGTCGTACCTCGGCGAGGCGATGCCCGACGACTTGCGCGAGCAACTCCTGCTTTCCGGCCGCAACGGCCTCCTCGCCGCCGGCCCGCTGTACGTACTCCGACCGAATATCCGACCACCGCACATGTCCACTCACCGCTGGCCCCCCTCCTGCTGTGCGCGTTCCTTCAAGTAGATCTCATAGCGTTGTTCGGCGAGCGGGATGGCCTGTTGATACCAGCTCTGCCACTGGCCCGCCTTGTCGCCCGCGACCAGCAGGATGCTGGCGCGCCACGGGTCGAAAACGAAGAGGATGCGGACGGTGCCGGGTCGCAACTCCTTGAGATTCGCCAGCGACGACCCCCTGATCGTGTCGACCAGGGGGCGGCCCAGCCCCGGTCCTGCTTCGGCGAGCGCGTCGATGGCCTGGACGACCCGGACGAATGTCGCCTCGTCGAGGCTGTCGATCCAGGCACGGACCTCGTCGACGACGAAGACGTCCCACTCATCCTGCGGCACCCGAGGAGTATACCAATAGCTATACACTGTCACTGCGACTGTCGAACCGATCGGTGCCCCGGGTTCGGTGACTTTTCGGGGTGGAGTGGGTACTGCCGGGCGATGTTCTTCATCTTTGGTCTGCGTACCAAGGTCGACCGGTCCGGTGTCGTGCAGCAGGTCTGCCGCCACTGCGGTAACCACGCCGCGCAGGTGATCACCCGCCGGTCGACGAAATTCACCCTCTTCTTCATCCCCCTCATCCCGATCCGCACCCGGTACGCGCAGCAGTGCACGTTCTGTGGGGCGCAGTACGAGATCGCCAAGTCCGACGCCCAGCGCCTCCCGGTCGGCTGAGCCGCAGATGGCCCGCTTCCTGTGCTGGCTGATCGGTCGACCGTCGTCGACCGGACCCGTCGTGCACACCGCCGCCCGCCCGCCGTGCACCCCCGGCCGGCGTCTGCGTCGACCCGTGCGCCGCCCGCTGGCCGGCACCGCGCTGCCCCGCTCACCCTGGAACCGCTCCGCCGGCCGCTGACCTGACCCGCCGGCCGGTGCGCGACACAGGCCGTCACGAAGGCCCGGGCAGACCGCATCGACCTGGATGTTCGGCCCTGGCGGCGTTCCCGGGCGCTGGCTAGGCTTTCGGGGTTTGCCGTGGACCGGTCCGCCCGACTGTGCACACACGACGAAGAGCCGGAGCGACCGTGTCGCGACAGGACGTGAAGCAGGCCGCGGGGCAGCTCAAGCCCATCGGCCCGATCGTCGCGGTTGCGGTCCTGGTCGTGGAGGCCGGCTGGTTGGCCGCCGCGCTGCCCGGCGCCGCGCTGGTCAGCGACGTGGGCGCGCTGTTGGTGGCCGGCTGGGCGACCGTCGCCTGTGCCGGCGTGGCCCGTCGACACCCGGCCCCGCTGCGCCGATTCTGGACGCTGCTCGCGCTCACCATGGCGCTCGCCGCGCTGGGCCGGGCGACCTGGACGGCGCAGCGGCTCGTCGGCGGAGACCTGCCGCACACCCCGCTGGTCGGGGTGGTCTTCACCGCCGGCATCCTCACCGGCACCGCCGCGCTGCTCAGCTCCCCGTCCGGGCCCCGGACCGGGGTGGGGCGGGCCCGGACGCTGCTGGACGGCGTGATCGTCGCGCTGGCCCTGGTGCCGATCGGCTGGGTGCTGGTGTTCCGCGGGGTCGCCGCCGCCGAGCTGGCCGACCCGGCGCGCACGCTGGGGCTGCTCTACCCGATGTTCGACCTGATGCAGCTCACCATCCTGGTGGCGGTGGCCGGGCCGACGCGACCACTGTGGCGGCCGATGAGCGTGCTCGCCGTGAGCCTCACCATCCGGGTGGTCGCCGACGTCGTCTACGTCTCGCTGGTCGCCCGCGGTGACTACGCCGCTGGTCACCCCATCGACCTGTGCTGGCCGCTGAGTTACCTGCTGATCGGCCTGGCCACCGGGAACCGGCCGCCGCCGGACTGCGACGGCACCGACGAGACCGCGGAGTCACCGCTGCCACCGTGGTGGCGGGTGGCGCTGCCGTACCTGCCGGTCGGTGGGGCGATCATCGCGGTGCTGCTGGCCCGCCGGCCCACCGGCCAGACCCCGCCGCTGGTATTCGTGTCCATGATGGCGTTGCTCGCCGCTCTCGCCGTGCGTCAGGGGCTGGCCGCCAACGAGAACCTGCGCCTGGTGGCGCGACTGCGTCGGCTCGCGTACGGCGACCAGCTCACCGGCCTACCGAATCGGCTGCTGTTCAACAGGCTGCTGCGCCTGGCTCTGCGCGACGGTCGGCCGGTGGCCGTCCTGCTGCTCGATCTCGACGGGTTCAAGCAGGTCAACGACCGGTTCGGGCACGCCACCGGCGACACCCTGCTGACCGGCTTGGCGGCTCGGATGCGGACGGCGGTGGGTGGCGACGGCACCATCGCCCGGCTCGGCGGGGACGAGTTCGCGGTGCTGGTCGAGGGGGAGGGGCCGGTGTCGCCGGAGCGGCTGGCCGAACGTCTGCTGGACGCCCTGCGGCCCTCCGACGGTGACGAGGACGTGGGCGTGCACCCGTCGGCGAGCATCGGCATCGCCGAGTACGGGCCGCAGCACGCCTCGCACACCGACCTCCTGCGCGACGCCGACATCGCCATGTACGCGGCGAAGGCGGCCGGCAAGTCCGCGTACCGGACGTGCACCCCGGGCCTGCGCGAGTCGGCCGTGTCCCGGGCGGAGTTGATCGCCGACCTGCGCCGGGCCGTCGACGAGGAGCAACTGCACCTGGAGTTCCAGCCCATCGTCGACCTGTCCAGCGGCGCGGTCCGCAGCGCCGAGGCGTTGGTGCGCTGGCGGCACCCTCGACTCGGGATGTTGCCGCCGGCGAAGTTCCTGCCGCTGGCCGAGGAGACCGGGCTGATCCTCCCGATCGACCGCTGGGTGATCCACGAGGCGTGTCGGGCGGCGGCGACCTGGCGGGCCCGCGCGCCGGAGGCGACGGTCGCGGTGAACATCGCCGCGGCACACCTGCGCCGGCCCGACCTGATCGCCACGGTCACGGCGGCCACCGCCAGCGCCGGGTTGGCGCCGCGCGCGCTGACGCTGGAGCTGACCGAGTCGGCGTTGATCGAGGGGACCGACGCGGTGCTGGAACGGCTGCACCAGCTGCGTGAGCTGGGCATCCAGATCGCCATCGACGACTTCGGTACGGGCTACTCGTCGTTGAGCTACCTGCACCGCATCCCGGCCACCGAGCTGAAGATCGACCGGTCGTTCGTGGCGCGGCTGGGCACGGACGACCGGGCGTACGCCACCGTGGAGATGGTCACCCGGCTGGCCGGCGCGTTCGACCTGGCGGTGATCGCCGAGGGCGTGGAGACCGAACGCCAGCACGACGCGGTCACCGCGATCGGCTGCCCACGCGGCCAGGGCTATCTGTACGGGCGTCCGGACAGCCCCGCCACGGTGGGTCAGAATCGGGCTTGACCCTGACGTAACGGCAGGCGGGAGTCTGGTTCCCGGAAGGGAGGGGAACCATGGCGTACACGGTGGGTCAGGTGGCGAAGATCGCCAGCGTAACGGTACGGACGCTGCACCACTACGACGAGATCGGCCTGCTCTCGCCCAGCGGCCGGACGCCGACCGGCTACCGCCGCTACGACGACGCGGACCTGCAGCGGCTGCAAATCGTCCTGTACTACCGCGAGCTGGGTTTCCCACTTGAGGAGATCACCGCGATCATCGACGACCCGGCGGCCGACCCGGCCGCGCACCTGCGCCGACAGCACGAGCTGCTGACGGTACGGATCAAGCGGTTGCAGGAGATGGTCGCGGCGGTCGAGTTCGCGATGGAGGCGAGCAAGTTGAACATCCAACTCACGCCGGAGGAACGGTTCGAGGTCTTCGGCGACTTCAGGCCGGAGGAGCACGAGGCCGAGGCGGAGCGGCGCTGGGGTGACACCGACGCGTACCGGGAGTCGAACCGGCGGGTCGCCGGCTACCGCAAGGACGACTGGCTGCGCCACAGGGCCGAGAACGAGGACTGGGGCCGGCGGATCGTCGCGCTGCTGGCCTCGGGCGCACCGGCGGACGGCCCGGAGGCGATGGATCTGGCCGAGGAGCACCGGCAGCTCATCAGCCGCTGGTTCTACGAGTGCTCGTACGAGATGCACACCGGGCTGGCCGACATGTACCTGGCCGACGAGCGGTTCACCGCGTACTACGAGAACATCGCCCCCGGCCTCGCGGCGTACCTGCACGAGGCGATCCACGCCAACGCGATCAGCCGCGCCTGATCGACGAGGTGGCCGGCCGGAAACGGCGGTCGGTGCGGTCCGGCTACTCTGGCCGGACCGCACCGCGGTACGCGTCGATCGGCGACCGGCCGGCGGGCGCGCCCCGCTCAGGGGAGATGACCGTGCAGAAACCCAAGCTGGTCGCCGTCGGCGCTGTCCTCGTCGTGGCGGTCGCGGCCGGCGTGTGGGCCCTGGTCGCCGCCGGTGACGAGCCGGACGCGGGCCGCCCGTCCGCCGGCACGTCGACCGCGGCGACCGGCGCGGCTCCGGCCCCGACCGATCCGGCCGGTGTGCTGGTCGCCGCCGCCGCGAAGGTCGACGAACAGCCGTACCGGTTGACGGTGGGCAGCGGCGGAACGGCCGAGGGGGACACCACGGTCCTGGTGTGGGACCCGAAGGCGCGACGCGGCACGGAGACCACCTCGCTCAAGGTGCCCAACGGCGAGGTGAAGATCGAGCGGCTGAGCACCGGTCCAGACGTCTACGTGCGGGTCAGCGCCCCGGACCGCCGGATCCCGGTCTGGGACGGCAAGACCTGGTGGCACGTCGGCAGGCCGGGTCGGCCGGTCACCAACAAGGGCCTGGACAACACCCGGCTGGCCAGCACGCTGACCGCACCGGCCGCCGTCCGCCAGACCGGCACCCGGGAGTACGCGGGCACGCTGGACCTGCGCGACAGCGCCGCCGTCCTGGGCGGCGGGATCGGCGGGGTGCTCGGCGACCGGGCCGCGAAGGTGCCCTTCACCGCCAGCGTGGACGAGCAGGGCCGGTTGGTGCGTTACCGGATCGAGCTGGCCACCGAGCAGGAGAAGACGGCTCAACTCGACCTGACGTACTCGGATTTCGGGCTGCCGGTGACGGCCGATCCGCCGGCGGCCGACCTGGTCGGGGAGGACCCGCCGGCGAACATCCCCGGCGCCTGACGCCGGTTCACTCCTCCACCGATCCGTCGCTCGGGGTGACCAGGAAGTCGTAGACGGTCCGGGCCATCCGGCGGACGGTCTCGTCGCCGGTCGCCATCGGGCCGGCGGTGAGGAACGCGACGGCGGTCTCGGTGCCGGGGATCAGGTAGTAGCCGACGTCGTGGGAGGCGTCCGGCAGGTCGCCGGTCTTGTGGGCCACCGGAACTCCGGGTGGCAGCGCCGCCGGGATCTTGGTGTTCAGGGTCTGCTCCCGCATGAAGCCGATCATCAGGTCGCGGGAGGCCGGGGTGAGGATCTCGCCGTCCCAGACCGCGCCGAGCAGCGACACCACGTCGTCCGGGCTGGTGTAGTTCTCCTCGCCGCGCTGGGCCGCCGCGCTGTCGAGCATCCGGCGGGCCAGGATGGTGGACCGCTGGTTCATCGAGTCGATCAGCGCGTTGACCGGGGCGAACCCGCCCAGGTAGGTGATCAGCACGTTGGCCGCGACGTTGTCGCTGTACTTGATCAGGTACCGGGCGAGCCGGTACAGCGTGACCACCTGCGGGAACGTCTCGAACTGGAGCTGGCCGGTGCCGCCGACCACGTCCGCCGGGGTGACCAGCACGCCGTCGTCGAGCGAGACCTGTCCACAGTCGACCCGGCGCAGCAGCTCCACCAGGATCCACAGCTTGATGACGCTGGCGGCCTTGGGGCGCAGCGCGCCGTTGACCGAGACCTGCTGGTCGCCGTACCGGCCGGACAGGTCCCGAACGGTGGCGCCGGACGGGTTCAGGCTGGCGTCGGCGACCACCCGGGCGAGCTGCCCGCTGAGCGGGAACAGCCGGGCGCCCTCGACCGGGTCGGTGGGTGGCTGCGGGCTGGTGACCACCACGCCGGTCAGCTCCACCGGCTGAGCCTGCGGCCCGGACACCACGAGTGTGCCCGCGCTGCGCCCGATCAGCGGCACCCGGTAGCGGAAGCTCCTGCCCTCGACGGTGACCTCGCCGCTGGCCACCCCGGCGGCGACCCGCATGTCCGGATCGGCGACCCGGCCGGTGTCGCCGTCGCAGGCCCGGTATCGCACGGTGTGCCCGAGCGAGTCCACCGCGAACGCACCGCCGGGAAACGACAGCCAGGACACCTCACTGGTCGGCGCCCGCTCCGGCCCGGGCTCCACGCCCGGCTCGTCGCTGCGCCCGCCCCCGTCCACCGGCCCGTTCCCGTCGACTGATGCGCCGTCGGCTGGTCCGTCGTTCCCCGCCGGTCCGTCGTTGGCTGGCTCGGTTCCGTACCCCGGCGTGCTCTGGCGGTCCGGGCCGGGGCCGTCGGCGGTGGCCGGCCCGGTCGTCGCGACGACGACCAGGGCGACCGCCGCCGCCAGCCACCCGAGGGATACGTGGGGGTGCGGCGCGAACAGGGAAGATGAGTGCCTCTTGTCGCTTTTTCTCACGTTTGCACGATAAGAAGCGTGGGAGGCGGATGGGGCGGCCGGGACCGCCGTCACCCGTCCGGGAGCCGATGTCCCCGGGAGCGACATACCTCAGAGGTATAAAGATGACTCTGCGGTATCAGGGGCATCAGCGATACCCGGCCCGGGGAGGCACCTATGTTGATCATTGCCGGCAGTCTGCTCGTCGAGCCGGACGCCCGCGACGACTACCTCGCCGGTTGCCGGCAGGTCATCGAACAGGCCCGCGCGGCGGCCGGCTGCCTCGACTTCCTGCTCGCGGCGGATCCACTCGACCCGGGCCGCATCCACGTCTTCGAGCGCTGGGAGTCCCCGGAGCAGTTGGCGGCGTTCCGCGGCGCCGGGCCGAGCGACGCCCAGACGGCGGCCATCCTCGACGCCGACGTGCACCGTTACCTGATCTCCGGCGTCGAGGCGGCCTGACCCCGCCCCGGGCCCTACACCAGCAGATCGAGCAGGAGTACGCCGGCGAAGCCGACCACCGAGATGAGCGTCTCCATCACCGACCAGCTCTTGATGGTCTGACCGACGGTCAGGCCGAAGTACTCCTTGACCAGCCAGAACCCGGCGTCGTTGACGTGCGAGAAGAACAGCGACCCACAGCCGATGGCCAGTGCCAGCAGCGCCACCCCCGGCCGATCCAGGGTCGCGGCGAGCGGTGCCACGATGCCCGCCGCCGTGATGGTGGCGACCGTCGCCGAGCCGGTGGCCACCCGGATGCCGACCGCGACCAGCCAGCCCAGCAGCAGCGGCGAGAGGTTCGCGTCCTTGGCGGCGTCGGCGACCAGGTTGCCCACCCCGGCGTCCACCAGCACCTGCTTGAACCCGCCGCCGGCCGCCACGATCAGCAGGATGCCGGCGATCGGGGGCAGCGAACCGCCGAGCACCGAGGAAACCTGGGACCGGCTGAATCCGGCCTGGTAGCCGAGGGTGAACATCGCCAGGATCACCCCGGCGAGCAGCGCCACGATCGGCGTGCCGACGATGTCGAGCGTCTTGCGGCCCGCCGTGCCCTCGTCCAGCGTCAGCTCGCCGACCGCGCGGAGCAGCATCAGCACCACCGGCAGCAGCACGGTGATCACCGCGGGCCAGAACGCCGGGGTACGCCGGGCGGTCTCCGTGCCGCTGTCGTCCACCGGCTCGCCCGGTTGACCGCCGCCCGGGTTGACGAGATCGTCGTCGGTGAGCAGGTCACCGTCCACATCGCGCCGGTCCGGCGCCCCGGCCGTGCCCGTCGTTCCGGCGGTGCCTGTCGTTCCGGCGGTGCCCGTCGCTTCGGCTGTGCCCGCGGGGGTGGCGGGCTGGCGGCGGGTGGGCAGCAGTGCGGCCGGCGCGGTCGCCGGCACGTACCGGGCGATGAAGTTGCCGAAGACCGGCCCCGAGATGATCACCGTGGGGATCGCCACCAGCAGGCCCAGCCCGAGCGTCAGGCCCAGGTCGGCGTTGAGCGACGAGATCGCCACCAGCGGGCCGGGGTGCGGTGGCACGAGGCCGTGCAGCACCGACAGGCCGGCCAGCGCCGGGATGCCGAGTTTCATCAGCGGTACGTCGGTCCGCATCGAGACGAGCAGCACGATCGGCACCAGCAGCACCACGCCGACCTCGAAGAAGAGCGGCAACCCGATGAGCGCCGCCACCCCGGCCATCGCCCAGGGCAGCGCGCGGCCGGACACCCGGCCGACGACCCGGTTGACGATGCCGTCCGCGCCACCGGACTCGGCGAGCAGACCGCCGATCATGGCCCCCAGCGCGATCAGCAGCCCGACGCCGCCGACAGTGGTGCCGACGCCACCGGTGAACGAAGTGATCATCTTGTCGGGCGCGACGCTGGCGACCACGCCGAGCACCGCCGCGCCGAGGATCAGCGACAGGAACGGGTGGACCTTGGCCCAGGCGATCAGCAGCACCACGGCGACGATGCCGAGCAGCGCGGCGACGACGAGTTGGCCGTCGCCGGCGGTGGTGACCGGCTCGGCCGGTGCCGCGAGCGAGGCCGGCAACGCGAACGAAGCCGGGGCCGCGAACGAGGCCGGGGCCGCGAGAGAGGCCGGCGCGGTGAGCCAGGCCGGCGTGGCGAGGGAGGTCAGCGGTTCGGCGAGGGCGAGGGGTGGGAGCACGGCGATCACGACCTTCGGGACGGGGGTCGGCCCTGGGCGGGGCCGGCCGAAGGGCCTACATCGGTGGTCCTGCGGGGGTGGCCGGCTCGGCGGGCAGGCCGGGTGCCAGCCGACGCATCGACGTGAAGGTGGGCACCAGCGCGTCGTACAGCTCGGCGAAGAGCGGCAGCAGCGCCGCGTACGTGGCGGCGGCGGCCGGGTCGGGGCGGATGACCTCCTCGATGCGGACCAGGTCGGCCGCCACGTCGATGCTGGGGATCAGGCCCAGCGCCTGCATGCCGAGCAGCGCGGCGCCGAAACTCGACCCCTCGCGGCCGGCCGGGAAGCTCACCGGCATGCCGAGCACGTCGGCGAGCATCTGCCGCCACAGGCCACTGCGGGCGAAACCGCCACCGGCCCGGATCTCGCGGACCTCGTTGCCGGCGGCGCGCACGGAGCTGAGCACCAGAGCGAGCTGTTGGCAGACCCCCTCCATCGCGGCCCGGACGAGGTGTTCGCGGCGGTGCCCGTGGGTCAACCCGACGTAGGCGCCGCGGGGCAGCGCGCTCCAGTGTGGAGCGCGTTCGCTGTGCAGGTACGGCAGCATGATGAGCCCGCCCGAGCCGACCGGGGCGCGGGCCGCGAGGGCTACCAGCTCCTCCTCGGGGTGCTCGCCCAACTCCGGCGCGAGCGCCGCGCCCGCCCACTTGAGGACGATGCCGCCGTTGTTGATCGCGCCGCCGACCGCCCAGCGATCCTCGGTCAGCGCGTAGCAGAACACCCCGCCCAGCGGGTCCACGCCGGGGCGTTCGACCATGACCCGCATGGCGCCGCTGGTGCCGATCGAGCAGGCCACCATGCCGGGGTGCACCGCGCCCAGGCCCAGGTTGGCCAGCGGTCCGTCACCGGCGCCGACCACCACCGGGGTGCGTGGCGGCAGGCCGAGGGCGGTGGCGGCCCGCGGGGCGAGGCCGGGCAGGACGGCGGTGGTGGCGACCAGTTGGGGCAACTGCTCCTCGGTGATGCCGGCGATGGTCAGCGCCTCGGTGTCCCACTCGAGGGTGTGGATGTTCATCAGGCCGGTGGCCGAGGCGATCGAGTGGTCGGTGACCAGCGCGTCGCAGAGTCGCAGCAGCACCCATTCCTTGATGCCGACCCAGTGCGCGACGCGCTCGAAGAGCTTGGGCTCCTGCTCGGCGAACCAGAGCAGCTTGGGCAGCGGTGACATCGGGTGCATGGGCGTACCGGTGCGCCGGTGCAGGGCCAGCCCGGACGGCACGGCCCGCAGCCGCTCGGCCTGGCGGGTGGCGCGGGAGTCGGCCCAGGTCACCGACGGCGTGAGCGGGTTGCCGGCCGCGTCGAGCCCGATGAGGCTGTGCATGGCGGAGCAGAAGGCCAGGCCGGAGACCGGAACGGTCAGCTCGGTCACCACGGCCCGGATCGACTCGACGACGGCGGCGAGGATCACCTCCGGGTCCTGCTCGGCGTACCCGGGGTGCGGATCGTCGAGGGGGTAGGCGGCGGAGTGACTGGCGAGCAGCCGCCCGTCGGTGTCGTACGCCATGGTCTTGGTGCTCGTGGTGCCGATGTCGACCCCGACCACCACACCGGGCAGGGTGTCTGGCGGCATGACCCTCACCCCCTCCGTGCGGGCGGTGCGGCGGCGTCGCCACCCGGCTGCGGCTGACGTTACCGAGACAGCGACCGTCCCGCACGACACGACGGAAGGTGAATCGACGCAGCAGTATCGCCCTATCGTCCGGGTTGCTCCGCCATTCGGATAGTTCGCCCGTCCTGGCGTGTCCCGGCCGACCGTCAACACTGTTAATCCGAGTGCACCCCGGATTGGTGGCCTGCGCGGCGAAGGAGTCGGCGTGGCAAAGACTGAATCGACGGGTTCCACATGGCGGTACCGCTGGGCGCAGCGGCAGAACGTGCGGCGGGTCAGCACGTACCGCGGCGCGGAGACGGCCTGGCGGCGACGCGACGACGAGTTACGGCGGCTGCGCGCCCTGGCCGCCGACTTCCAGGGCTCCGCGGCGGCCGGCGCGGGCCTCCCACTTGAGCTGGTCGACGACGAGGTCGTGCTGTGGGCCCTGCCCGCCGCGCAACTGGTCGAGGTGCGACACACGACGGTGCTGCCCGCGCCGGACCTGACGGTCGCCGCGCCGGCCGCGCCGCTGCGCCCACGCCGGCCCGACGGCGTACGCGTCACCGATGCCGGCATGGCCGTCATCACCAGCCGTCGGCTGGTCCTGCTCGGCGGACGCGGCCGGCGCGACTGGGCGTACGGTCGGATGACCGGCCTGGCCCACGACCCGGCGGCGCCGGTGACCCTGATCCAGGTGCTGGACCGGCGGCGCACCTCCGGATTGTTGCTGCCCACCGACGCGGCGGCGGACTTCCGGTTCAAGCTGACGCTGGCCTTCGCCGACGCGATCGAGCAGCGCGCCGCGGTGCTCGCCCAGCTCGACGAGCTGATCGCGGAGCACGACCAGCTCAAACCGTTCCGGCCAGCGGTGACCACGCCGGCGCAGGCCCGGCTCTCCTCGCTCGTTCCCGGTGGTCGTCGGACCATCGCGGTGGCCGCGGGCATCGCGCTGCTGGTGCCGGCGGCGCTTCTCGACTCGAACCCGTCGGGCCCGACCCGCGGCGCGGAGGTCGCGGCGGCGGCCACTCCGGCGTCGACCCCCAGCGCGCTCCCCGCGCTGCTGCGCCCGGTGTCCCCGCCGCCCGCGCGCACCACCGCGCCGAAGCGGCCGTCGTCGCCGCGCCCGTCGTCCACCGCGACCGCCGGGCCGCGCTGCGGCGCGCCGGAAAATCCCCTGGGGTACGACTTCTGTGCCGGAACCCGGATCCGCCGGCCGGCCGCCGAGGTCTGCGACTGGTTCGACTGCGTGCCGCAGTTCTGGGCGGGCCGGGGCTATCTGGTGCAGTGCCGGGACGGCTCGGTCAGCCTTGCCGGTGGCCGGGCGGGCGCGTGCGCCGAGCATCGAGGCGTCCGGCGGGCCATCACTCAGTAACGTGATTTGGGGGTTATTGTCCGCTTCGGTCGGCCAGAATGATCGGGTGGAGATCCGGTCCGATGATGGTGCCCGGGTGCGGATCCGCCCGGTCGGCTACCAGCCTGGCATCGACCCGCCCGACGATCCCGAGCGGGCCGCGCCGGGATGGCAGGACTGGCTGCTCATCGAGGTGGACGCCCGCACCGCCGACGGCCAGACCTGGTCGCACCACTACCCGAGCCTGATGGTCGAGGAGGCCCGCGCGCTGGGCAGTTGGCTGCACGGTCAGGCGACGGCGGCCGGCGGGCCGAGCCCGCCCCCGGCGATGGTCCGCTTCACCGAGCCCAACCTGGCCCTGCGCACCCGGGCGATCCGCCGCCGCCGGCTGGAGTTGACCGTCGAGTTCTCCGCCGAGTCGCTGCCCCCGTGGATGCGCCGGCCGACCAATGCCGTCTATCCGCTGGTCCTCACCGTCTCCGCGGACGCCCTCGCCGTCGCCGCCGACCAGTGGGCCGGGCACTGCGAGGCGTACCCGCCGCGTACCCGGTCGCGGTTTCCGGCCGACGGCCCACTGCTCGGCCCCCTGCCCCATCGGCGGCGCGCGGGCTGACTGGAGTACGGTGATCCGCGTCAGCGACGAGAAGGAGGTGAGCCCCGTGAACACCAGTTGTCACGTCTGGGCGCCCTTCTCGTCCGTCCCCCTCAGCTGACGTCTTCGCGTCGGGGAGTGCGCCCTCCTTCATCGGAGGACACATGTCTGTTTCACCGTTCCGCATCGACGTCTCCGATGCGGTCCTCGACGACCTGCGGGCCCGACTGGCCCGTACCCGCTTCACCGACCGCAGCGGCGACCGACCGTGGCAGGGCGGCACCGATCCCGACTACCTGCGGGACCTGGTGTCCTACTGGCACGACGGGTTCGACTGGCGTGCCCGTCAGGCGGCGCTCAACGCGTACCCCCAGTATCTGGCGCTCGTCGGCGGCCGGAAGCTGCACTTCCTGCATGTCCGCGCGGCCCGCCCGGCCGGTACGCCCGCGCCGCCGCCGTTGCTCCTCAGCCACGGTTGGCCCAGCAGCTTCGTCGAGATGCTGCCCCTGGTCGACCGGCTGACCAGCCCTCTCGGTGGCGCGTTCGACGTGGTGGTGCCGTCACTGCCCGGCTTCGGCTACTCGGAGCTGCCCGACGTGCCGCTGACCCGGGCGGTCCTCGCCCGGACGCTGCACGAGTTGATGACCGACGTGCTCGGCTACGAGCGGTACGGCGCCTTCGGCGGCGACATCGGCGGTGTGGTCACCGGCTGGCTCGGTGCCCGGTATCCGGAGCAGGTGGCCGGCATCCACATGATCCATCCACCGTTCCCGGCCAGCTTCGACGACCGACCGCCCTCGGCGGCCGAGCGGGCGTTTCTGGACGCCGAGTCCACGTACGACGAGACCGACGGCGGCTACAGCGCCATCATGGGCACCCGGCCGGACACCCTCGCGGCGGCGCTCGCCGACTCCCCGGCCGGGCTGGCCGCCTGGCTCGTCGACAAGTACCGGGACTGGAGCGACAACCGCGGCGACCTGTCGAACAGCTTCGACACCGACACGCTGCTCACGATCATCACGCTCTACTGGGTGACCGGCACGATCGGCTCGTCGTTCCGGCAGTACGTCGACTTCGGCCACAACACCCCACGGCCCGACATCACCGTGCCCGCCGCGTTCACGGTGAGCACCGAACCCTCGCAGGCCAACTTCCCGCGGGAGATCGCCGAGCGGGCCTGCACCGACATCCGGCACTGGAGCGAACCCGGCCGAGGCGGGCACTTCATGCCGCTGGAGGAACCGGACCTGCTCGCCGCTGAGCTGAGGGACTTCTTCACCTCGCTGCGCTCGTAGGGCTGCCGCTGCCGTCCTGATCGGCGGCTGCTCCGGTTCTCTGCCGGAGCAGCCGTCGCCGCCCGTCAATTCTCTCCTTTCGGGCGCAACGGGAGACATCGATTCGACGAGCGTTGCCTGTCACGTACGTGAGCGGTTGTACCGCGTGTGACCGTGACCGCACTGCTGGCACCTCCCTCCTGGCGGCTCGCCTGGGCCGAGCGCGAGAACAAGCGGCGTCAGCGCGCGTACCGCGACGCCACCGCCGCCTGGCGCCTACGCGGGGACCACCTGGTTCGGCTACGCATCGAAGCCGCCGGGTTCCTCGGGTGTACGCAGCCACGCACCGGCCTCCCCGTCGACCTCGACGTTGACGAACTCGTCTTCCGGGTCGTACCCGTCGCAGAGCTGGTCGAGGCGGAGGCCCGGCACGTCGCCGGCCTGCCCACGCCCGGCGGCTGCGCCTTCACCGAGACACCCGACGCGGCCCTGCCGGCGGGCCTGCGGAGCGTCGACAGTGGCATGGCCGTCGTGACCAGCCACCGCGTGGCCTTCGCCGGCCGCGAGCACCGGCGCGAGTGGCGGTACGCGGACCTGCGCGGCGCCGCTCACCACCCCGGCGTGCCCGTCACCCTGCTGCACGACGACGGCCGACTCTCCGGGCTGCTGGTCCCGGCCAGCACCGCCGTGAACTTTCGCTTCTATCTCACCCTCGCGGCTGCTTCGGCTGCCGGGGATCGTGCCGCCGTCACCGCGCAGCTCGACGCCCTGCTGGCCGCGCACCAGGCATCCCCGCCCGTGCCACTGCCGGCGGTCGGGCCGGCCGACGCGCCGCTGACGGCGGTACGCCCCGACCGCCGGGCGCTCGCCGTCGCCGCCGTCGCGGCTGTGGTGTTCGCGGCGCTGGGCCCCGGTGCCGTGGGACCGTCGCAGACCGGCCCCCTGCGGCGGGCGGAGGCGGCGACCGTCGCGCCCATCGAGCCGGCCGTGCGGAGCACCAGTGTGCTCGCCCCGCTACGGGCGCCCGCCGTCCTGGTGGCACCGCCGGCCCTGGTCCCGCCCGCCCGTCCGACCGAGCCGGCGCGGGCACCGGCGGCCGGCCCGCCCCGGCCCGTCGCGCCCGTCCCGTCCGCCGTTGTTGCTGCCGCTCCGGTCCCGACCACCGCTGCGGTTCCCTCCGCCGAGCCGGTGCCCTCGAGCGCCCCCACCCCGTCGGCCAGCGCGTCGCCGACGTCCGCTCCGACGCCGACGGCTCCGCCCACGGCAGCCCGGCCCGCCGCACCGTCCCCGTCACCCACCACGACGCCCGATCCCACCCTGTTGACGGTGTGCCTGGATCCGCTGATACCGGTGGTGGACCGCTTGCTCTGCCCGCCCGCCGGGCCGTGACCTCGGGCTGCTGCTGCGGTCGGGTCAGGTCGTGCCGCCGAAGTCGGGCAGGGTGAGCGAGCCGTCCGGGCCGAGCGTGAAGCCGGGGTTCCAGGCGATCTCCCAGACGTGACCGTCCGGGTCGGCGAAGTAGCCGGCGTAGCCGCCGTAGAACGTCTCCCGCGCCGGCTGGGTCACCTCGGCGCCGGCCTCGCCCGCGGTGGCCATCACCTCGTCGACCTCAGCCCGTGAGCGAACGTTCTGGGCCAGGGTCATTCCGCCGAAGCCACCCGTGTCCGGGTTGGGGACGTCCGCGTCGGCGGCCAACTTGTCGCGGCTCCACAGAACGAGGGCCAGGCCGCCGGCCTGAAAGAAGACCGTCCCCTCGACCTCCTGGCCGCGCCAGCCGAGGCGCTCGTAGAACGCCTTGGCGCGTGGCAGGTCCGAGACGCCGAGGGTGATCAGGCTGATCCGCTGCTCCATCTTCGTAACCTAACGCGGGAGCCCTCGGCAGCCGGCCCCGACGTTGCCGGTAGACCAGAGCAATCCAATGTATCTACAATCATCGCTGTTAACGCTCACACTCGTCCCAGTGCTGAGGCAGTGACGCCGTGCCGATGTGACGATCGGCGCGCGCCGGGTGAACGCCCGGCAGCCGGCGGCTGCTCGGTCCGGCCTGCCCCGCTCCCAGACGGTTGCCGGCTGCCCGTGGCGGCCCCACCGGTCGGCCCATGCCCTCGGCCAGCTCGACCAACCCAGGGGAGAAAGCTATGCGAACGAGGGCACGATGGCTCGCGACGCTCGCCGCGCTCGGTGTCGTGGTCGCCGGAGTGGTGACACCCACCGGGCCGGCCAACGCGGAATCCAACGGCGGGGTGCGGGTGATGCCGCTCGGCGACTCCATCACCGAGGGCACCCAGGTGCCCGGCGGGTACCGCATCGGGCTCTGGCAGCGTCTCGCCGCCGGTCGGTACACCGTGGACTTCGTCGGATCGCAGTTCAATGGGCCGGCCAGCCTCGGCGACCACGACCACCAGGGGCATCCCGGCTGGCGCATCGACCAGATCGACGCCAACATCGTCGGCTGGCTGAACACCCAACGACCGCAGACCGTCCTGCTGCACATCGGCACCAACGACATCCTGCAGAACTACAACGTGAGCACCGCGCCGAACCGGCTCTCCACGCTGATCGACCACATCACCAGCACCGTGCCCACCGCCGAGGTCTTCGTGGCGCAGCTCATTCCGCTCTCCAACAGCGGCCAGGATGCGGCCGCCCGCACCTTCAACGCGGCGATCCCCGGCATCGTGCAGAGCAAGGTGAACGCCGGCAAGCGGGTGCACCTGGTCGACATGCACAGGGCTCTCACCACCGCCGACCTGATCGACGGCGTCCACCCCACGGCCGGCGGCTACGACAAGATGGCCGCCCGCTGGTACAGCGCGTTGCAGTCGGTGCCCGGAAGCATCGGCAACCCGAGCAGTGGCGGCGGACAGACCACCACGATCGTGGGCACCCGGTCCGGCAGGTGCGTCGACGTCCCCGGCTCCTCCACCACCAACGGCACCCAGGTGCAGTTGTGGGACTGCCACGGCGGCACCAACCAGCAGTGGACCTACACGTCCAGCAAGGCGCTGACCGTCTACGGCAACAAGTGCCTCGACGCCGCCGGCTACGGCACCTCCCCGGGCACCCAGGTCACCATCTACGACTGCCACGGCGGAACGAACCAGCAGTGGAACGTCAACGCCAACGGCACCATCACCGGAGTGCAGTCCGGCCTCTGCCTGGACCCGTACAACCAGGGCACCGCCAACGGCACGAAGCTCGTCCTCTGGACCTGCACCGGCCAGGCCAACCAGCAGTGGAGCCGCAGATGAAGCAGCCAACACGATGGCTGACGGCCGCGCTCGCGCTGGTCCTCGGCTTGGCGATGGCGACAGCGACACGGGACGCGGCCGCCGCGGACAGCCCGTACCAGCGGGGTCCGGATCCGACCCCGGCCAGCGTCGCCGCCACCCGCGGTCCGTTCGCCACGACACAGGCGACAGTGCCCGCCGGCAACGGCTTCAACGGTGGGTACGTCTACTACCCGACCGACACCAGGCTGGGCACCTGGGGCGCGGTAGCGATCGTTCCCGGCTATTCCGCCCTGTTCGCCAACGAGGAAGCCTGGATGGGCCCCTGGCTGGCGTCCTTCGGGTTCGTGGTGATCGGCATCGAAACCAACAGCCGCACCGACGGCGCCGACGCCCGCGCCACCCAGCTGCTCGCGGCACTGGACTACCTCACCCGAACCAGCCCGATCCGCAACCGGGTCGATCCCAACCGACTGGGCGTCATGGGCCACTCGGCGGGCGGCGCCGGAACCCTCCTCGCCGCCCTCCGGCGGCCGACCCTGAAGACGGCGGTCGGCCTCGCACCCGGCACCCCCGGAAACAACCTGAACATGTCCACCACCCAGGTCCCCACAATGCTCCTGTCGGGTCAGAACGACGGCACGGTCACGCCCTCGTACGTGCAGGGCATCTACAACACGTTGCCAGCCGGCGTGGAACATGCCTGGGCGGAGCTGGCCGGCAACGACCACCTCTCGTTCACCAGGTCGAACCCCACCGAGATGCGACTCCTGATCCCCTGGCTCAAGACGTTCCTGGACAACGACACCCGCTACACCCAGTTCCTCTGCCCACTGGCCGACAGCACCGGCGTCTCGCGGTACAACGCCACCTGCCCCCTGGTGCCGCCGGACGGGCCGACGTCACCACCCACGACCACGCCGCCCACGTCCGCCCCGCCCACGTCCACCCCGCCAACCACGAGTGCGCCGACCACGCCGCCACCATCCGGCGCCACCTGCACCGCGACGTACCGCACCATCAACTCGTGGTCCGGCGGCTTCCAGGGCGAGGTAACCGTGACCGCGGGCACCGCCGCCATCAACGGCTGGACCGTCAGGTGGAACCTGAGCAACGGCCAGAGCATCAACCAGGTCTGGAACGGCACCCTGAGCACGAGCGGCTCCACCGCGACGGTTCGGAACGTCTCCTACAACGGCTCGCTCGCCCCGGGCGGCACGACGAGCTTCGGCTTCCTCAGCTCGGGTACGCCAGCCGCCACATCACCGACCTGCGCGAGCCCGTGACCGGCCGTCGGTCGTGAACGCGCGTCGGGTGGCTCGAATTGGAGCCACCGGTTGATCGCCGCGCCCTCGGCCAGCGTCACGTGACGCCAGCGCCGAGGGTGCGGTGAGCCGGCTACGCGGCGATCGTGCGGGCGGTGGCGTAGACGTCGGCGGGTAGGGCGTGGTGGAGCCGCCAGAGAATCCGCATCGGCCGGTCGCCGGTGTGCGACTCGTACGTCATCGTGCCGGCGTAGAGGTACGGCGGCGCGCCCAGGTCGCGGTCGGCGATCCGGGTCTCCCGAACGAAGAGGTGCACTGTCGAACCGCCCGACGTGTAGCGCTGCCCTGTCGCCGAGGCCGCCGAGGTGGTGCTCTGCGACTCCCACTGGAACAGGGTGTCGGTGATGGCCCGGTCGGCGTACATGGTGGTGGGGGAGTAGTGCGCCTCCGACTTGACCAGGGTGACGAAGAACAGGTCGGCCTGGGCGTCGAGCAACCACTTCACCCCCTCGCGCAGTGAGCCCGGGTTGGTCATGCCGAACGCGGCGCACGCCTCGTTGCGGCTGTAGCGCGCGTGCACCCGCAGCGGCACGGCACCCGGGGCAGCAGTGGGCGTAACCCGGTGGATGCGGTCGCGCAGCACCTCGGCGACCTGCCGCAGCTCGGTGCAGCGCGCGGGCTCTTTCCACAGCCGCGCCAGCCGTTCGTCGCGCGTTGGCAGCGGGGCGTTCGGCCCCCAGAGGCTGAAGTGCAGCATGTCCAACAGTCGGCCGTTGCCCGCGTACACCTGCTGGCCAGGCGCGGGCGGTCCGGCCGCGACCCGGGTCAGCAGCTCCAGCCGGTCCGTGTCGTCGGTGTGCAGCATGCGGCCAATGGCCCGGCCCAGCTCCCGGTCACCCGGGCCGGGCGCGGACGTCTCGATGCCGGCGAGTCGGCGCAGACCGGTCCAGCCGCCGATGCTGGCCGACCGG
The DNA here is from genome assembly GCF_042872525.1 of Micromonospora sp. NPDC005254. Classification (NCBI taxonomy): domain Bacteria; kingdom Bacillati; phylum Actinomycetota; class Actinomycetes; order Micromonosporales; family Micromonosporaceae; genus Micromonospora; species Micromonospora sp. NPDC005254. The sequence goes on from NZ_JBIAKM010000002.1 coordinate 520,411, forward strand.
TACACGTCCTCGATCTCCAGGCCGGTCTCGCGCAGGAACATCGTCAGGCTGACGTCCCCGAGCTGCCGCAGCTCGGCCACCAGGCCGGCCTTCGAGGTGGGCAGCGCACTCTTCAGGTTGGCGAGCACCACCTCCTTCGCCACGCGGTCCAGCTCGACGTGGCATCCGCTGGGCAGGCTCGGGAAGTCGTCGCGGACCGCCTCGGTGATGGCCCGCCGGCTCACTCCGGTCAGGGCACGCCACCGCAGGTCGAAGCGGAAGTTGGCGTGCTGCCCACCGATGAAGTCGAGCACCGTCAGGCAGGGCTTGTCGTCGTCCAGGCGCAGGCCGCGGCCGAGCTGTTGCAGGAAGATCGTGGCGCTCTCGGTGGGCCGCAGCATCAGGATCGTGTCGACCATCGGCAGGTCGACGCCCTCGTTGAACAGGTCGACGGTGAAGAGCACCCGCAGCTTGCCGGCCTTGAAGTCCCGCAACAGCGCTTTTTGCGTCAGACGGTCGACCCCCGAGGTGACTGCCGCCGCCGGCACGTCGTGCCGGTTGAACCAGTCGGCCATGAACTCCGCGTGCCCGATGCTCACGCAGAACCCGAGCGCCCGCATCCGCCCGACGTCCACCTTCTCGCGGACCGCACGCAGCACTGTCCGTGCCCGTGCGTGGTCGGCGGTGTAGAGGGTGGTGAGTTCGGCCAGGTCGTAGCCCTGGCCGCGTTTCCAGGTGACGTGTGACAGGTCCACGTCGTCGTGCAGCCCGAAATACTGGAACGGCGCGAGCAACTGCCGCTCCAACGCGTCCCACAGGTGCAGCTCAACTGCCGCATGGCCGTCGAACCACCGGCGCACGTCGGCGCCGTCGGCCCGGTCGGGAGTCGCGGTGAGACCCAGGAGTACGCGGGGACGCAGCCGCTCCAACAGCCGCGCGTACGTTGGCGCCTCCGCGTGGTGGAACTCGTCCACGATGACCATGTCGTACGCCTCGGGGTCGACCTCGCGGCGGTGCAGCGACTGGATGGAGGCGAAGACGTGCTTCCAACCGTTCGGCCGCTCGCCCGCAACAAGTGTCTCGCCGAAGCTGCCGTCGCCCATCACCTGCCGGAACGTCGACAGGCTCTGCCGCAGGATCTGCTCCTGATGAGCGACGAAGAGCAGCGAGTCTGCTCGTCCCGCCTTATTCAGCCGGCGGTAGTCGAGGGCCGCGACGACCGTCTTGCCGGTGCCCGTCGCCATCACGACGAGGTTGCGCCAGCGACCGTGCACCAACCGCTCAGCGTCCAGGTCGGCCAGGATCTCCGCCTGATACGGGTACGGGCGCACGTCCAGGTTCGAGATCTCGGTCGGTGCGCCTTCGCGACGCTCCCCGGTGAGTGCGTGCCGCAGCCGCTCGGCGTCCCGTTCCGTGTTGTACGCCTCGAACGCCGGATCGTTCCAGTAGTCCTCGAACGTCGCTGTGAACGTGTCGATGACGTGCGGCTGCTCGATGTTCGAGATGCGGACGTTCCACTCGACGCCGTCCACCAGCGCGGTCTTCGACAGGTTCGACGAGCCGACGTACGCCGTGGTGGTGCCGTTGGACCTGCGGAACAGCCACGCCTTGGCGTGCAGGCGGGTGGTCCTCGTCTCGTACGACACCTTGATCTCGGCGCCCAACTCCTTCAGCCGGTCGAGCGCTCGCTGATCTGTCGCGCCGAGGTAGGTGGTGGTGATGACGCGGACCTTGCCACCTCGGGCGATCAGCTCGCGGATAGCCGGCTCGACGATGCGCAGGCCGTACCACTTGATGAACGCGCAGAGCAGATCGACGCTCTCGGCCGACGCCATCTCGTGGTTGACCTCGTGGCCGATGCGGGGCTGGTGACGGCCGTTGACCAGTAGGGCACCGGTGGAGAGGGGAGTGGTGGGGCGCTGCGGGAAGGTGGGCTGCGCGGGAGGGGTCGGCGGGGCGGCGATGGCGTGGAGCAGGTGTTTGGCATCGGTTACCTGGTCGTCTTCACTCGCCGCCTTTGGGCTCAGGGTGGCGATGGCGTCGGCGATCTGGTTCGCCAGGGCGACCTGGTGGTGGAGCTTGTTGTCGCCGCCGGGGACGGACTGGAGGGCGCGGGCGGCCAGGGTAGCGATGTGCCGGGCGAGGGTGTGGTGGGCGTCGGCGGCATCGAGCTTGTGGTGCTGGATCAGGGCGGGGTCGACGTGCTGGAGGCGAGTCGCCAGCTCGCGGGTGATCAGGTGCTCGTAGATACCCCGGCCAAGGTCAACCATTAGAGCAAGCTATCCGATTTGCGCCGAAAACGCAGCCCGGTGGGTATTGATTTCTCCGATATTCTCATAGGTCATGTCTCTCGCGGGGTCGGTAGTAACAGGTCTGGCTGCAGCAGGCGCCTCCTTCTTCTGTCGGGAGCCCGACACCTCTGGACAGAGTGGATCAAGACTCATAAGATGGATCTCTTGCTGCTTTCAAGAACGTGTAGATTCGGTCGACGTGATGACGCCGTGTGAGGGGTTCCATCTACGTGAAAGACAACCTCTTGCTGCTGGCCGCCACGGCGCTGTGCCTAATTATTCTGATTTGTCTGGCAACCCTTTCTCGCATGTTTGCCGCTGCTGTGCGAGGTGGGGTAAGGCTGGCTAGGAATTATCCGAACGGTTACGATGAGGCAACCCCATTGCCAGTGTCCAGGCAAGTGGATGTTGTTATTGACAACCTCGCAAAAATGTATCCCTATAGGGTTTCGCAAGGCGAAGCGCCTGGGATGGACATGTCGGAGCCCGTCCGGTGCAGGCCTCGGCTCTACGGCGAGGCGGTAATTCAGATTTCGGCACATTATCGACGTGGCAGAACGGTCTCGCTTGACTGTGGCGGACTGCCTCAGGGCGAAGTTATCAGGGTTGCTGATTTTTGTAGCGGGCTGTCGGCCTCCTCGGGCGGTTGGGTTCTCCGGGTGGCGGATTTTGTTGTGCTTTTAACGCCTGGCACTGGCGATCATCGGTCCTGAAGGGATCGCGAAAGCGGGGAGGTATAACGATGGCGGGGATAGATGATGAGAGTGACCGTTTAACCGAGGAATCGGCGGACGGCAGCGCAGCGCAATACAGGGGGAATGACCGACTGCTGCTGCTGACTCACCAGGTCCGCGAGACCGAGCACCGCCTCGCTGTTGCAAGGAGTCGGAAGTGGTGGTCGAACGTATCTATGCTGCTAGGTCCGCTCCTCGGAGTTGTCCTGTACATGCTCTATTGGATTCCGGGAATACCGGAAGTGGTGCTTGAAGCTGTATACCTTCCGGCCATCCCAGTTGCCATCGCTTTCTGTATCGCATCGTATTACCTCAAGACGCATGCAGGTTATCCGGAAAGGTTGCCTAGCGGGAAGGTGGAATATCTAAAGGAGGGCGATCTAGAGCTCAAGCTGGCTAGGCAGAGAGATAATCGCAAGCATTTTCTGGCGCGTGTCGATACTGATACCAAGGTGAGGCGCATCGCGTACAAGGAGGATGCCTTCTTTGATATCGACCGACTCCGGCTTGAGAGTAAGGGATACAGGCGGTTTAATAACATATTGCAAGGCGTCTTGATTATTGGTTCCATAGCTGCTACTGGAGCGGCCGGGTTGGTTGCGGAGTTCAACTTTTTGCGGTGGGTCACTCTCGGCCTCACGCTGGCTGTAGGTATCTCAAGCGGTTTTATGGGCTATTATAAATACAAGGAGCGGAGCTTTTACCTACAGCAAACCGCAGATGCCATCGAAAATGAATGGGAAGCTGTCGAAGTTGGTGTCGGACGCTACAAGCGGTTCGGAGAGGATCAGGAGGGGGAGGCGCTGGCTGAGTTTGTGGAGGAAGTGCACCGCCTGAAGTCCGAACAGAAGAAGCGTCAGCAGAATCTGGAGCAGCCTCCCGAAGCCCGAAACCCAAGCGATTGAAGCGACGGAACGAGTAGAGGCCTACCCTTGGCTCTCCTCCCTTCGTGCGGGCTGGTGTAGGCGTAGTTTCCATTGCCGTCGGGCGTCCGTCCTCGCGGGGGACCCGAAGGAGTTGTGCCAAGTGCGCCTGCCGGTCCCGCTCATAAAGACCAGCGCGGCTCGATTGTCGACAGAGATGCCTTCTAGGACCGTCGAGCCAAGCGCGCGGCCTCGATGGCGACGTCCCACCGATCCCGCCCGGCCGGGTTCAGCGCCCTCCCGTTGGCCACGGCAACACCCGCACCGCGCAGCACCGTCAAGTGGCCCAGGTAAGCGGGATGGGCGGCCAGTTCCGGCTTGACGTGCGGAAAGGCAACGATCGGTAGGCCCGCCCCGAGCGACTCGTTGAGGACTCCAAGCGCCAACGTGTCGTTGATGCCGAGCGCCCACTTCGTCACCGTGTTGAACGTGACCGGTGCGGCCAGCACCACATCAGCCGGCGGGTGTGGCTCGGGATCGCCGGGCATCCGCCACTCGACGCGTACGAGGTAGCCGGTCTTGGCTTCCAGCGCCGCCCGGTCGAGCCATGGCGCGGCCGTGGGACTGACGATCATGCAAACGCGCCATCCGTCGGCGATCAGCAGGTCGACCAGTTCGTCGATGTGCTCCGCCGGACCTGCGGCGCAGACGACCAGATACAGCACCGGGCGTTCGGTCATGCCCGCAGTCTGCCGGACTTGGCTGCCGCCTGATCGGGCGCCGGTGCATTCGGCTGTCGTCGCGTCTCTCACAGCTTGTCGCGCACGTCCTGAACGTCGATGAGCTGTCCGGCTCCGATGAACCGGCGGGCAACCAACAGGCCCGCCTCGTGTGCGGGTTGTCCTCCGTGGCTGGCGGACGCGTCCGTCACGAACCACGGTGTCAGGTCACGTTCGAAGGCGTCGACCGCTGACTTCAACACGCAGCTCTCCGTCGCTACACCACAGAACAGCAGGTCGGTCCATCCCTCCCGTTCCGTCAGGGCAGCGCCGTCGGCCGAGAAGTACGAGTAGATCTTCTTGTCTATCACCGCTCTGGCACGGCTCGCATGCTCCGCCAGCTCGGGCACGATTTCCGTCTCGGGAGGATGCTGCACCGAGGACCAATGGATCAGTCGTTCGAACGGGCTGCCCGGGTAGTTGTGATAGCGAGTGAACACCACCGGCCGCCCGGTCGCCTCCCAATGCTCGACCAGCTCGACGACCTTCGGGATGACGCCCCGGCTTCGATCGTTGATGAAGCCGTTTTGCATGTCGATGACGATCAGCGCGGCGCGTCTCTCACTCATCCGTCGACTCTGCCACTCAACGCCGCAGTCTCGCGAAGGGCGACCTGCGCCTGCATCAGACGTGCCGGTAGGCCGCTCGTTGAGAGCGTCGCCTCGCGCATCATGCAGTGCTGCGCCGTCTCACGGGCCCTGGCTGTCGTCAATCGGGAGTGGGCAGCGCGCAGAAAACGCCAGCCGAACTCGGGCGGCACGACCGGGTCTCGCCCGTCTTCGACCTGGCGCTCGATGTGGCGGCAGTAGGCCCAGAGCATCTGCACGTCCACCTCACAGGACACCAGGTCGTCAACCATGAGCGCCCGCTCGGGTGACAGGGCATGGTAGGCGACTCCTGCCCAACTGGCGTAGCCGACCGAGACTCCCTGCACGCCGAAGGGCTGAAGGGAGGGCTGATCGAAGCCTAGGGCTAGCAACCGGCGCTCGACGTGGTCACCCACTGGTTCGGGACAGGACTTTGCGTGACGGTTGACCAGCACGGACGGCAGGCTCATCAAGCGCAGGGCGTTCTCAAGCTCGTCCCCGGTCCAGGCCGACTCCTCCAGGACGTACATCGACAGCACGTACTCGGGCCCGACGTTGGCGGAGGAGGGAAGAGGCGAGAGAAGTCTCGCAACCTGCTCGGCTGCCCAGGGCACGTCATTCTCGTAGCTGGCGTATCGCCATGCCGCCAGAGCGGTCAGAGCAGAAAAGTGCAGCTGCTGCGCGATGTGCAGCACCATGACACCGCAGGCGAAGACGTGAGCGGTACACGTTCCCCCTGGATGGGGCAACCCCGCGACTGCGACCTCCAGCCACTCGTGGTGACGTGGCTGGAAGGCTCCTTGCGCTACCAACTCCGCGGCTGCGGCTGCGCCCACATAGGCCGGAATGAACTTGTGGGACTGGACCCGGTAACCCGTACTGACCGTGCTGGGCTGGGGGGCGGCTCTGCTGGTGGTGCTGACGAAGCGATCTGCCACCTGGCTGTCGGCTCTACTCAGCACGGTGTCCAGAGCGGCCTGCATCTCCGGTCGAGGATGAACCGCTTCTCGGCCTGCCTCCCACTTGGAGACGGTGCGCTCACTGACACCGAGGTTCTCCGCGAAGTCGCGAATGCTCATCCGCAGCGCTTGGCGCAGCGCACGGGTTTCGCGGCCTGTCCACGCTTCGACAGTCGGCAAAGCTCTCGCCTCCCATCGCATCATGGCCGCTTCCGGCAGCCTATCGGCTCCCGGTGCAGCGTAGGTACAGCGCAGATACAGCGAGTAGTCATACCGGGAAGCCAAGGGCCTGGCCAGGGTGGACGCATGGCCCGGGGCGGGTGCTGGCTCCGGAGCTGCGCCGGCCCTCAACGGCGCAGTCCCGCACCCGCCCGCCCCGGCGCCACTCCATCCGTCGACGTCTCGGAGCCGCCATGACCACCCCTGAGCAACCCACGACACCGGCCGACCTGGTCGCCCGCTGGCTGCGCCTGGTCGCGGCGGACGCGGAGCTGTCGCCGTACCTCATCGGGGTTGACCTGGGCCGGCTCGCCGCGCACCTGGCGGCCGTGCTCGACGGGAACGCAACCCAATGGTGCGGCCTGGGGCTGTCGGAGGCGCAGCACCGGCGGGTCGTCGACTACCTGGAGGGCGTCCTGAGGGCGGCCGAGCTGCCGGACGGCCGGATTGCCCAGGTCAGGCGGGCATTCGAGGTGGCCGCGTGAGCCTCGCCGCCGCCTGGGCGTCGGTCGACGAGCGGGCGGCCGGCGACTTCTGGTGCACCCTGGAGGACCGCCGCCCCGGGTTGCTGCCGCAGCGCGAGGCGTCGCTGTTCTTCGCCGCGCTTGGCGGTCTCGTGGCCGGCGACGATGACCGGGCGGGCCGGGCGGCGCTGCTCATGGTGCTCGGCCGCGCGTACCGTCGCTACGACCTGCTTCCACACGCCACCACCCTCGGCGACGCGCTGCTCGCCACCCTGGCCCGCCACGCACCGCATCCCCTGTGGACGACCGTCGGGGAGCGCGCCGTGGACCGCGCCACGCACGCCGTCCGTCGCGCCGCCGCCCGCGTCGGCGACGGCCCGGCCTGGTGGCCCGCCCAGGTGATCGGCCACGAACGGCCGTCGCCGGGCATCGCCATCCTGACGGTACGTCCCTGGCGGCGGCTGCCCCACCACCCCGGCCAGGCCGTCCCCGTCTGCACACCACGACTGTCCGGCCGCTGGCGCTGGCTCTCCCCGGCCAACCTCCCACGCGCCGACGGCACCGTCGAGCTACACGTCCGCGCCGTACCCGCCGGCGCCGTCTCCCACCGCCTGGTCCATGACGTACGCCCCGGAGAGCTGCTCTGGCTCGGCCCACCCGGCAACACCGGCCTACGCCTCGACCCGACGCGTACCGGCGACCTGCTGCTCGTCGCCGGCGGCACCGGTCTCGCGCCGCTGCGCGCCCTGGTCGAACAGGTCGCCGCCGCACCGGACGGCCGGCGGGTGACCCTGGTCGTCGGCGTCCGCGCCTTCATCGACCTGTACGACGCAATCGCCCTCGACAAGCTGCAATGCGCCCACGACTGGCTGACGATCGTGCCGGCGTTCTCCGACGACCCCTGCGCGGAGCCGGCCGAGCAGGGCGACGCCGTGACCATCGCCCTCGACCACTACCGATCCGACCAGGACATCTACCTCTGTGGCCCGCCCGCGATGCTGGCTGCCGCGCGACCACGGCTGTTCGCTCTCGGTGTCCCCGCCGCCCGCATCAACCTGCCCGAGAGCTTCACCCGCTGATGGCCGTCTACCGCAGTCGACACACCCTGATCGGGCCGCTCACCCCCGACCGGGTCGCCGCCCTGGACCTGCCCCGCACCCGACTCGGACGCCGTGGCTACGAACCCGAACACGTCAACGCGCTGCTCCACCGCCTCGCCCACGAGTTGCACGAACAGGGCCGCCAACTCGACCTCGCCCAAGCCGAGAACCACCGCATCAAGAGCGCCCTACGCACCTGGCAGACCCGACAGACCAGGACCCGGCACGACATGTCGCGTATGCCGGACGTTGCAGGAGGTCCGGATGCGTGAGCTGCTGGATGCGGCGACGCGGCAGCGGCTCAGTCTTGCCGAGTACGACGCCGACTTTTACGGCGACCGTCGAGTCGACCGACGACCCCATCCTCAAGAGCGAGCGGATCCGGACGTTTCGCGAGCCGGGCAGCCCCCGTTGGGAGGCGTACGCCGATGGCCAGTGGGAGGAGCTTCGGATCGCTGCCGAGTCGAATCCGGAGGCGTTAAGGCCCATTCGGGCACCACGAGCCGAGCATGTCGGTCCAACTATTCGGTACCACCGCACAAATGATCAAGGCCCTGGGTTGGCTGATTGCTGATTATGGTCAACCGTCCAGGCGATGGCCCATTCAGGATCGGACCACCGAGGGTGTTCCTGTGCAACCCAATCCGTCACCTGACGCGGGCAATGGTTACCCGCAGCCATCGGACCCGACCCAGCCGATCTCACCGACCGCGTCGTACCCGACCGCGCCCGGCCAATATCCACCGCCGCAGGCCGCGCCGTATTCCGGCCCGCCCGCCGTTCATCCGCCGCAGTCGGCTGTGCCGTACTCGGGCCCGCCGGTGGGTTACCCGCCGCAGTCGGCTGTGCCGTACTCGGGCCCGCCGGTGGGTTACCCGCCGCAGTCGGCTGTGCCCTACTCCGGCCATCCGGCCGCGTATCCGCCGGGGCCGTACGCGCCCCAACCGCCGATTCCGCCCCACCAGGCATACCCGTACCCGGCCCAGCAGGCGCCCTATCCGCCGCAGTTCGCCGCGCCGATGCCTCCACCCGTCTACACCAGGGACTACATCGGCACCGGGTTCCACGTAGCCCACATCACGCTCTCCGTGCTCACCGGTGGATGCTGGCTGCCGGTATATGGCTTGCTCTACTACAAAAAGTCTCGACCGAAGACCGTGACCACCTACGGGCGGTGACGTCGAGTCATTTGCCTCCGACGGTATGACGACGGGCATCCCCGGCGCTGACGGGATCACGGAAACGGATTCGCATCGGTAGCGTTCGGGGATGCCCGATGCCGTAGATCTGCTGGCCGACTTCACCGCACCGCAGCCGTACACCAGGGACACGGTTGCCCGCGCTCCCCGCTCACCCGGCGTGCATGTGGTCCTGGAGCACGGTGTGGTCATCTATGTGGGACGAACGAAAAATCTCCGGGAGCGCCTTCGGCAGCATCTGACCGGAGACCGAATCGCGTCGGTCCTGCACGAACAGGTCGGCCACGAACTCGACAAGCGAGGCACCGAGGCGACCGCCTCCGACGTTGCGGACTGGTTGGCTCAGCGCGAGGTCCGCTGGCACGAAACCGACAACCCGGAGGGCGCGAAGGAATCCCTGGTAGTGGCCTTGAAACCCCGCTTCAACCGACAGGTCCCCAAGTAGCAGAGATGCGTCGGGAGAGAGGGGCACCGTTAAGCGTCGAGGTGGCGCCGGATCTGAACGCTTCCGGGAGAAATACATGCGTACCAAGAAATAAGCCCAGCGGGTCGGTCCGAGCGTCCGTACGCGTGCTCGGTCTCGTCGTGGCCGGAGCGGTGATCGCCCCGGCGAGCCCGGCATCCGCGGCGGTCCCCGGCCTGGTGCGAGTCTGCGCCACCAGCGTCAGCAACTCCGCCGACTCTCACAGCGCCACGGCGACCTGCCCGGTCGGGAAGGTGCTGACCGGTGCCGGGTACGAGCTGAACGGTGTCACCAGTGAGTGCATTGTGGACGACTTCCGTCCCAACGATGGTCCCGCGACCGCCCCCACGTCGGCCGCCTCGGGTGCGTAGGAGGAGGACCCGTTCGCCGGCAACTGGTCCGACACGGCGTATGCCATCTGCGCCACGGCGTAACAGTCACTCATCCGGTGTGGCCGCCCCGGGCGTTCGCGGGGCGGCTGCGCCGTTGACCGGTCGGCTCACGAGCCGCCCTGGCGTTGGACCCGTCCGTCGCCGGAGACCTTGGCCCGACCCAGGTCGCGTTCAGTGCCAGCGGGGCCGGTCGCGGTACGGCGGTGCCGTTGGTCGGGCGAGTGCTCCACGGGCGAACCCTGGCGGCCCGGAGCGCCGCTGCCCGGATGGCGCCGGCCTCGTGCCGACTCGCCGCCGCTGTCGTGTTTGTTCTGCTTGTGGCTACCCATGGCTTGCGCGTACCCGGTCACCCTGCGGCTAGTCATGGACCCAGGTCGGCGGCCGTGTCGGACCCGGAATGTAGGGCGGACGGCCGATCTGGAGCAGCCCGGCCTTTCGTGCGTATGAGGGAAACTCCGCCCCGGTACACGGCAGTCGGTGCTGTGTCTCGCGCAGTGCGTCGATGATGGCACCGGCGTTGACTTCGGTGAGCCTGCCGGATCGGCACCGATCTGCGAGAAGCCAGATCGTCCCGTGCACCTCCAGCCCGTAGGCACGGCCCACTTTGGTGGCAATGCGGTCATCGGTGACCGCCGTACCGCCGCGTATCTCGGCCGCTGCGAAGACGCTCGCCTCACCGACGTCTCGTCTGTCGGCGCCGATACGGCGTACCCAATCCGAAAAGCACCGGATCTCGGTGATTGTGTCGAGTGCGATGACGTCGATCCAGGCAAGCTTCAGCGCCGCGGTGAGAGCCGGCTCCCGCTGCGCACTGGTGCGGAGCTCATCGAGCACGACGGCGGTGGTAGCCGCGCGCCTTCCAACGATCAGGTCCGCCAGCACGTCGAGCCGGTCGGCGAGGGCGAAATGGTGCAGCACGGTGGTGTCGAAGACGAGCAGTGGCTCGCAATCCTGACCTGCGTTGCTCACGGTGCCAGGTCTGTTTCATCGCGCGCCGGCAGGTCGTCCAGCCCGATCTGGCCATGCAGGAGTTCGACCGCGCGGGCGTCCGATACGAGATACCGGCGCCACGCCTCCATGACGGCGTGCGAATAACCCGGCGGTACGCGAATGGCGTCGAGATCTGGCTGGGGGGCCCAGCCAACCGCATCCATGATCTCCGCCCGGGTTGGGGTGGTTCGGCTCCAGCGCACCGCTGACGCATCGAGCCACCCAGCGCGTTCCGCCTGGCGCACGGTCAGGGACCATGACGTGCGGTAGCGCGCGGTGAGCTGGATCATCTCTTCGCGGGAGGCTGGACGGCTGTTGACATCGCCGAACGCGGCGACCGGAAGGAGCAGCTCGGCGGCGAAAGCGTTGATCAGACTTTCCCGATCGGCGCGGGAAACGTGTACCGCCAGATCGCTGGAGTATTCGTCGCCCAGAACCAGGTGGCCCAGCTCGTGGGCGGCGGTAGCTCGACGCCGGCCAGGATCTCCCTCCAAGCTGACGACCGACACTGCCAGGTCCCCGTCCACCATCGATGCGCCTTCTCCCGGAAGGTCACTGACGAGGACGTACTGGCCGCTGCGTTCACAGAACTCCATCAGGGTGTCAATCGGCTCCGTACCAATCCCCCGCCTGTCACGCAGCCATCGAGCAGCGATACGGGCGTCATCATCGGAGGTGACACTCCCCTCGTACCGGACGGGACTGACGAGGGTGAGGGTGCCGGCGTCAAGTAGCTGGCGGACGTCCCTGAGCCAGGAGGCGAGTGTGATCTCCAGTCGTTGAGAACGCCTCGCCACGTCTGTGTCGTTGTCTTCGGCCATGAGTTCCGAGCGGCGCGAGATCACCGCCGATCGTCGCTCAAGCAGGTGATCGATAGGTACGTCGAGTGCGGCCGCGAGCCTGATGAGTTCCAAGGCGTCTACCCGCCGAACGCCGGACTCGATCTTGGCGATCATCGTTCGATCGAGGCCGAGTTGAGCACCCAGTTCGGCCTGAGAGAGGCCAGCCCCCAGTCGGGTCTGGCGCACCTGCTCGCCGACCGTCGTCCAGTCGCCGGTTTCGGTCATGGTGCGATAATCGCACGCGCCCTTGCTCTACGTCTCGACCGTAGCGAATCGACATTACGGATCTAGATGGCGTTTACGCTCCTCGATACCCCGACATGGCGTTCTCGGCCGCCGGATGGTCGAGGCCGGCCATAACCTGCGGGCAGCGGAGATCCCCACGTAGGGCGGACTGCTCCGCGACTTGAGGGAGGTAGACATGCCCAGGCCATTACCGGGGGAGCAGGCCCCGATCACCGTAAAGCTGGACCGGTGGCGGGCGGGGTTGCCGCCGGACGCCTGGCCCGACAACTTCCCATCGAGCGGCGAGGTCTGGCGGCGCGACGCCTTCGCGGTGGCCGATGCGTACCGAGCCGGCTCGGCCACCGCCCGGCAACTGCTGACCGCTGTGCTGGTCTGGGGTTACGGACCCATCGGGTACGGGCCGTGGCGCACCGCCAGGTCGCTCGGCGCCGACCCCGATGGCAAACGCCTGGCGTACGCGCTTGAGGAGGTGTCCGCGTCAGCACCCGACGAGGACGCGTTGCGCACCGCGTACCGCCGCTTCCGCGACCCCAACCACGCTCGCCTGCCGTGGTTGGGGCCGGGATTGTTTACCAAGGTCCTCTACTTCGCCGGCTACCGGCGAGGGGTTGGCGGCGTGCAGCCGCTGATCCTCGACCGCGTCGTGGCCAGCCGTCTCCCCAGCGAGGCCGGCGTCGGCCGCCTATCGGGCTGGCTGTCCGAGGAGTGGCTCGCGTACCTACGCTGGGCGGCCGACCAGGCGCAGGCCAAAGGCGTTGAGCCGGACGCGGTCGAGATGGCCGTCGTCAACGACCACTGAGACGGCTACGACACAGCGCGCAGGCGGGCGTCGAGGGCGTCGAGGTCGGGGACGAACCAGATGTGCCCGGCCTGGTTCGACTCGTGCACCAGGGCCCGTAGCGCCGAGCTGCCGTCCAGGTGCGCCGAGATGTCACCGACGACGGCGAGCCGCAGCCGGTAGTTGACGAACTTCTGCATCACGTCGCCGGCGAAGCGGGTGCCCAGCGAGAAGAAGCGTTCGTCGAGTCGGTTGGCCGGCACTGCGACCACCTGTGCGCCGGCGAAGGCCGCGCCGATCAGGTCCAGCGCGTCCTGTTCGGTGGCGACGGTCGGGCCGGCCGGGTCGCAGATCAGCACCGGCACCCCGGCGCGTTCCTGGATCTCGTCAGGCATCGTGGACCTCCCGGTCGAGTAGGCCGTTGTCGGCATTGAGGACGGCGTCGAGCAGGTGCAGCACCTCGGCGGTGCCGGCGGGATCACCGAGGATGATGATCTTCAGGCGGCGGCGGTCATCGTCGTGCACGGTCTGCACGCGCAGCGGCCGGGCCGGGTCGTGCCCGGTGTTGACGCTGGCCAGCACGAGCGTGCCGAGCCGGTCGGCGGCGACCCGGTCGACACCGTCGATCTGCACGATGCTCGACACCTCGGCCTGGCCGGCCACGGTGGCGGCGGGCGGCCGTCCGGTGAGCGCGTCGAGATCGCTGGCGGCGATCCGGTACTGCTTGCCGATCCGCACGGCGCGCAGCCGGCCGGAGCGGATGTAGCCGCGCACCGTCCGCACGTGCAGGCCGAGCCGGTCGGCAACCTGTTCAACCGAATACATTTCTTCCGTCATCGTTCCCTATCCTACCTCTACAGGGAACGATGAGGAATCATGCGCCGTCGGCTGTCACATCTCGACGCCCAGCGTCGGTGGGGTCCAGTACCGTCTGGGAACCATGGACGCGCAGGTCGGCGACGCCATCATCGGGCGGGATCACCCCGCGGGTCTGCTGCGCGCCGAGCTGGATCGGGCCGCCACCAGCCACGGCGGTTTTGTCCTGGTCACCGGTGAGCCGGGCATCGGCAAGACCACCCTCGTCACGTCGGTGGCGCGGGAGGCCCGCCGGCGCGGCGCGCTCGTGCTCGGCGCGGCCTGCTGGGATTCCGACAGCGCCCCCGGCTACTGGCCGTGGGTGCAGGTCTTGCGCGCCCTGCGCCGCTCCGCCGACGACTGGGCGCTCGCCCGACCGGACGCCGAGCCGGCCCTCGCCGCCCTGCTCGGCGAGACCGGCACCGGTGACGTGCCCGGCCTCGCCGCCACCTGGACCGCTCCGGACGAGGGCAGCCACGTCGCCGACCAGGAGGCGTTCGCCCTGTACGACGCGGTGACCGCCGCGCTGGTCGCGGTCTCGGCGCGCCGACCGGTGGTGGTCGTCCTCGACGACCTGCACTGGGCCGATCCGGCCTCGCTGCGGCTGCTGGCGTTCGCCGCCCAGCACACCTGGTTCGAGCGGCTGTTGCTGATCGGCACGTACCGCGCCGCGGAGGTCGAGGCGCCGCCGCACGCTCGCGGGCGGCCGGCTTGCGCAGGCCGAGCAGGCGGGCGAGGAGCACCAGGTTCTCCGTACCGGTCAGGTCCTCGTCGACGGAGGCGTACTGGCCGGTGAGGCTGACCCGGCTGCGGACCTGGTCAGCCTCGGTGACCACGTCGTGCCCGAACACCCGCGCGGTGCCGCCGTCGGGGCGCAGCAGCGTCGCCAGCACCCGGACCGCGGTGGTTTTGCCCGCCCCGTTCGGGCCGAGCAGGCCGTAGACGGTGCCGGCGGGCACCCGCAGATCCATGCCGGCCAGCGCCCGGGTCTCCCCGAACGAGCGGGTGAGCCCTTCGGCCTCGATGGCCAGTCCGGTGGAGCGTCTGTTCATCATCCGTACCTCTCGTCCGATGGCCGGGACGTCGTGGTTGGTGAGAGCAACGACGCCGCCCACTAAAGGGCGCGAGGTGACGACCGACCGCCCGCTAGATCGGAACTAGCGGGCGCCGTTCCGGGACGGAATGTCGGTGGGATCGGCTTGACTGGGGTCGACGAAGGGGACGGAATGGCGCAGGTACGCATCCAGCCGTGGCGCGAGGACGACCTCGACCTGCTGCGGCAGCTCAACTCACCGGACACGCGCAGACACACCGGCGGCCCGGAGACCGACGAGCAGGTGCTCGCCCGACACGACCGGTACGTGCACTTCGCCGAGGGCGGCCAGGGGTGCATGTTCACAGTGGTGCTGCCGAACGGCGCGCGGGCGGGCAGCGTCGGCTACTGGGCCCGCGAGTGGCGCGACCAACCGGTGTACGAGCTGGGCTGGGCGGTGCTGCCCGCGTACCGGGGGCAGGGGCTGGCCACCGCCGCGGTGCGCGCGGCTCTCGACGTGGTCCGCGCCCGACGGGACCGGCGCTACGCGCACGCGTACCCGTCCGTCGACAACCCCGCCTCGAACGCGGTCTGCCGCAAGGCGGGTTTCATTCTGCTGGGCGAGACGGATTTCGAGTACCCACCCGGGCACCTGATGCGTGCCAACGACTGGCAGCTCGACCTGACCGCCCCGCCGACCGACGGCTCCTGACCCGGGCGAAGAGCGCCATACCGCAGAGTCGTCCGGACGGCTCTGCGGTATGGCGCTCGAAGGACAGGTGCCCGCCGGGCGGCGGGCTCAGGTCAGCGGGGCACGTAGGCGAAGGTGTCCGGGTTCGGGCCCTGCCGCCCGGCCTCGCCCTTGTTCAGTGCGGTGATCCGCTCCATCGCCGCGTCGTCCAGCTCGAAGTCGAAGATGCGGGTGTTCTCCTCGATCCGCTTCGGCGTGGTCGACTTCGGGAAGATGATGTCGCCGCGCTGCACGTGCCAGCGCAGTACCACCTGGGCCGGGGTGCGGCCGAACTGCTCGGCGATGTCGACCACCGTCGGGTCGTCGAGCACCTTGCCCTGCGCGATCGGCGACCACGCCTCGGTGGCGATGTCGTGCTCGCGGCCGTAGGCGCGGACCTCGTCGTTGGTGAAGTACGGGTGCGCCTCGATCTGGTTGACCGCCGGCACCACGCTCGCCTCGTCGATCAGCCGCCGCAGGTGCGCCACCTGGAAGTTCGACACGCCGATCGAGCGGGCCCGACCGTCGCGCTGGAACTCCTCCAGCACCTTCCAGGTCGAGACGTAGTCGCCGTCGTACAGCGTCGGCAGCGGCCAGTGGATCAGGAACAGGTCGATGTAGTCCATCTTCAACGCGGCCAGCGTCGAGTCGAACGCCTTGCGCGCGTCGTCCGGGAGGTGGAAGCCGTTGTTCAGCTTGCTGGTCACGTAGACGTCGCCCCGGTCGAGGCCGGACATGCGGATCGCCTCGCCGACCTCGGCCTCGTTGCCGTACATCTCGGCGGTGTCGATGTGCCGGTAGCCCGTCTTCAGAGCCGTGGTCACCGCCGCGACGGTGTCCTTCGGCTCGATCTGGAACACACCGAAGCCGAGCTGCGGGATGGTGGTGCCGTCGTTCAGGCTGATATCAGGAATCGTGAGTGCCACTGCGGCTCCTTCGCGTCTTCGTTACCCATCATCCATACCCGCGCGGGTGGACGATTCACCGTCCAACGCGAGGTGACGAGCGCAACGTTGGCCCGCTTCACCCGGTTGTGTCGAACAACACCGGCCAGGGCCGTGCCGCCGGCACCGAGGGTGGCGTGGGCGGCGCCGGCTCGGCGACGGCCAGCACCTCGGCGGCGAGCTGCCCGACCATCGGGGCCGCCGGATGCGCCGACCGTTGCGGCCAGACCGCCGAGGTGCGCTTCGTCAGCGAGGTGTCGGCGATCGGTCGCCAGGCGATCCGGGGTTCCCGGCGAGCCAGCGTCGCCGGCTCCACGGCCACCCCACCGCCGGCCAGCACCAGCCCGAACAGGAATTCCGGGTTGCGTGCCGGCCGCACCCGCGCCGGCCGCCACCCGTGCCGCCGGCACACCGTGAGCAGGTGGTCGTGCCAGCCCGGCGCGGTGGCCCGGGGCGCGGCCACCAGGTCAAGGCCGGCCAGCGCCGCGAGCGGCACCTCCCGGCCTCGGGCCAGCGGCGAGGTCCGCGGCAGCAACACCCCCAGGGGTACGTCCACCGGGGCGCCGAAGCGCAGCCCGTCCGCCTCGACCGGATGGTGTACGAGCCCCACGTCCAACCGCCGCTCGGTGAGCATCCGCACCTGCTCGGCGGTGGTCAGCTCGTGCAGCTCCACGTCCAGGCCGGGTGCCCGGCCGGTGAGCTGGTCCAGCAGCGCGCGCAGCGTCACCGCCGGGGTCTCCGGCGGCACACCGGCACGCAGGATGCCCAGTTCGCCCGCGCGGACCTGCCCCATGAGGTTGCGCAGCCGGCCCTCGCCGGCGAGCAGTTCCTCCGCCTCGGCGAGCAGCAGACCGCCGGCGGTGGTGAGCCGCACCTGGCGGCGGGAGCGGTCGAACAGCTCGACCGCGAGTTCCCGTTCCAGCCGCTGGATCGACTGACTCAACGGCGGCTGGGCCATCCCGAGCAGTTCGGCCGCCCGCCCGAAGTGCAGCTCGTGGGCGACCACCACGAAGTGCCGCAGGTGCCGGAGCAGGTCCACGGCCCGGACCCTACGCCAGCGGCGGAGCACCGCCACTGGATACCGTGCCCGGGTGGACGTCAGGGAGCGGATCGAGGCCATCTTCGCGGGCGTCGGGGTGACCGCCAGCCTGCACGCCGTGGACCTGGACGCCGTGGACGTGGACGCCGTGCACCCGGACGCGGTGGACCGGCAGGTCGGGGTGCGGGCCGACGAGCAGGTGGTGATCGCGTCGATCTTCAAGATCCTGCTGGTGCTGGAGTTCGCCCGGCAGGTCGACGCCGGCCAGCTCGACCCCACCGAACGGGTCCTGGTCACCGCCGCCGACCGGCTCGGCGGGTGGGGGCTGGCCGGCTGCGTCGACGACGCCGAGGTGTCGCTGCGCGACCTCGCGTACTTCGCCATGTCGGTCAGCGACAACACGGCCGCCGACCTGCTGCTGCGCCGGGTCGGCCCGGACCTGCTGCCGATGCTCGCCGCCGAGCTGGGCCTCACCCGCACCCGCGTTCTCGGCGGTCCTCGGGAGCTGGTCGAGATGATGCTCGCCGACGTGGGGGCGCGGACCGAGGCGGAGTTCGCCCGGATCTTCCCGACGCTGCCGGCGGAGCGGGTCCAGGCGATGCGGGTCTTCGACCCCGCGCACACCACCAGCAGCACCGCCCGGGAGATCACCCGGCTGCTCACCCTGATCTGGCGGGACGAGGCCGGCCCGCCGGCGGCCTGCGCGATGGTCCGCGGCTGGATGGCCCGGCAGCTCTTCTGGACCCGGCTGGCCGCCGGCTTCCCGCCCGGCGTCCGGGTCTCCGGCAAGACCGGCACCCTGCCCGGCCTGCACCTGGAGGCCGGCGTCGCCGAATATCCCGACGGCGGCCGGTACGCCATCGCCGTCTTCGCCCGCGCCGACGAGCTGACCCCGCGCCGGATCGACGTGGACCTGGCCATGGGAAAGGCCGCCCGCACGGCTGTCGAGGCGCTGCGCGGCGACTGAGTTTTCCGAGCGTCCGAGCGCCGAAGGGCAGTCGCTGAGCAGGCACGATATGCCATGACGTATCGGAGCTGGCACCCTTCGATCTTGGACTGGGACGCGGTGGCGCTGGTTGGCTCGTGCCGACCGATCAACCGAGCACGGGGAGTAGATCCGCATGTCCAACCTCGACCGCCGTCGCTTCCTGCGGGACGCCGCAGCCACCACCGCCCTGGTCTCGGCCGGCGGCCTCGCCGCCACCTCGACCACCCCGGCCCAGGCCGCGCCGCCGGCCGCCGCGCCGACGCCCGAGCGCCGCCGCACCGGCGCGGTCAGCTTCCGCTGGTGGGGTACGGCCGGCTGGCGCATCGACATCGCCGACCGGACCGTCCTGGTCGACCCGTTCCTCAGCCGGATCGACACCGGGCTGTTCACCGGGGCGTTCACGACGGACACCCCGTTGACCGTGCGCGCCGACGTGATCGACCCGCGCGTCGAGAAGGCCACGACCGTCCTGGTCACGCACACCCACTGGGACCACTACATGGACGTCCCGTACATCGCGGCGCGTACCGGCGCGCGGGTGTTCGGCACGCTCACCGCGTACCACCTGGGGTTGGCCTCCGGGGTGCCGTCGACGCAGCTCAGCGCCGTGAAGGGCGGGGAGGTGCTCGACTTCGGCGACCACAGCGTCGAGGTGGTCGGCTCGCTGCACAGCCGCAACGCGTCGTACTCCGTGGCCTTCCCCGGAGTGCGGGTGAGCCAGCCGGCGCGGCCGGCGACCATCGCCGACCTCCCGGAGGGCGACACGCTGGGCTACCTGCTGCGGGTCGAGCGCGGCCCGTCGGTCTACTTCACCGGAGCCAGCGACGTCGCCGAGCGCAACCTGACCGGCCTGGCGCCGGACGTGGCGATGGTGGCCATGCAGAGCGCCACCACCACCGGCGACTACCTGCCCCGGCTGCTGGCCGGTCTGGACTACCCGAAGGTCGTGGTGCCGGTGCACTGGGACAACTTCGAGACGCCGTTGCGGAACCCGCCGGTCGTCGCGCCGGCCGACCGTGACCGGCTCGACGACATGATCGCGGCGGTGCGTCGGATCTCGCCGCGCAGCCGGGTGCTGGTGCCCGAGTACGAGACCGCGTACCACTTCTGACCGGTTCCGGGCGGGCGTCCGCGCCCGCCCGGTCAGCCGGCGGCCAGCTCCGCCAGGGCGCGCACCGACTTCCAGTTGCGGGTGGTGGCCACCACCCCGAGCTTCTTCTCCAGGTAGGCGTTGGTGAACTTCGTCCGGCCGTAGCTGCCGTCGGGGAAGTGGAGGAAGACCTCCCGACCGGTCACCGTGAACGACACGTTCTCACCGCCGGGCACGGCGAGCGCGTCCACAGTGGCCTTCGCCGGAGGGGTCGCCAGGAAGGCCACCAGCAGGAGCTTCGGATCGTCCTCGACCTCGGCGTACGGGTTGCCACCCGCCACCGCCGCCAACTCCCGGCCGCTGCGGACCAGCACCGGCACGGTCAGCCCCAGCTCGTCGGCGAGCGCCCGCTCGATGCCGGCGGCCAGCTTCTCCGCGTCGCGCACGGTGCTGCCGAAGGCCACGTTGCCGCTCTGCAGGTACGTCTCGACGTGCTCGTGCCCGAGGTCGGTGACGATCCGGCGCAGGTCGGCCATGGCGAGGCGGGTGGTGCCGACGTTGACTCCGCGCAGCAGCGCGACGTACCGGGTCATGGCTCCTCCTGGGTGCACGGCCGACCGGCTCAGCGTAGGTCGGGCGGCCACGGTCCGCCGGGAGCCACCAGGCCCGTTTCGTGTACGACAAGCGGCGCCCCCCGACAGGCCGCCCTGGCCGCTACCGTCGATGGATGCGATTCGCGCGCCCGGTCGGGCTGCTCCTGAGTGCCGCCGCCGTGCTGCTCTGGGCGGTCGGCATGACGGTGTGGCAACCGTTGACCGAGCCGATCGGCCCGTGGTCGGAGCGGCTGCCGGGCAACAACGCCTACTGGGCACGGGATCTGCGGTTCGTGGCGATCGTCGCGATCGTGCTCGGGCTGCTGCTGGCCGGCCGGGGGCAGCTCCGGTGGAGCGCTCCGGCGGTCGTGCTCGGCGGGCTCTGGATCGCGGCCGACGTGGCGATCGACCGGGCCGACCCGGCCGGCACGGGGTCGACCATCCTGCTCGCCGTCTCCGGTGCGGCGGTGCTCGGGGTGCTGGCGGCCGTCCTCTCGTGGCGGGACCGCGGCCGGCCCCCCACCACCGACCGGCGGGTGTTGACCGGCACGGCCTGCGTGGCCGGGGTGCTGGCGGTGGTGGCCGCCGGCATCGAGTCTCCGACCGACCGGGAGCCGGAGCTGACGGCGGCGGCCTTCGCCACCGGCGTACTCCTGGTCGCCCTGACCGTCGTCGTCGCCCTGGCGGCGGCACCGGCCCGCACCCGGGGCCGCTGCCTGCTGGCCGTCGGGCTCGGCGCGGTCGCCATCGGCGGTGTCGCGCTGGGCCGGACGGTCCCGCCCGGCCCGCGCATCCTGCCGATGATCGCGCTCGGCGCGGTGCTGCTCACCGGCGTCACCCTGCTGGCGTGGGACTGGCCGGGCGGTCGGCCGGTGTGGCGGCGGCACGCGCGCTAGCTACTCCACGACGGGCAGCACGACCTCGTTGCGGCGCAGGAACCACGGCTTCCACGGCGGGTCGAAGCGCACGTACCGGATCGCGCCGGTCGGTTGCAGCCCGGCCGCGGTCACCGACCGGCCGAGCATGGTGGCCCGCTGACTGAACGCCTGCTCCGTCCACCGCCCGGAGAACCGCATCGCCGCCGCCAGGCGTGCCGGAACCTCGCGGATGCGCACCCGGGTGTCCACCGGCTCGGGCAGGGTGGCGGTGGTGAAGGTGGCCGGCATGACGAACTGGATCAGGTACGCGCCCGGCCGCTCGCCCTCGATCTGAACCACCGGCACGGTCATGGCGATCTTCTCCGAGTCGTTGGCCGCCGACATCGCCGGCCCGGCCGAGCCGATCGGGTGCCGGGCCCGGTTGGCGCCCCCGATGTAGGCGGCCAGCGGCCGGAACGCCTCGATCGGGGCCCGGGTGAACGACGCCTGGATCTGCACCTCGGCCACCAGGTGAGCCGGGTAGCGGCGCAGCTCGAAGCCGGGGTGTCGGGACACCACCCGGTACGGCTGCTGCTCGGTCATCGCGCGCTCCCAGGATCTCCTGGGACAGACGCTACCGCCCCTCCCGCTCCCGCTCGGCCGAAGTCGGTTGTCCCGCACCGGGGACGACGACCCGCCAGTACTGGCGTTTGCCCTCGTCGCGCAGCACCACCCCGAGCCGGCCCAGCTCCCGCCGCAGCTCCCGGGCGTCGTCGCGGCGGTCCCGCTCGATGGCGCGCTCCCGGGCACGCAGCAGCGCGTCCGCGCCGGCGGGCAGACCGGGCAGGTCGGGCACCCACAGCCGGTACGCCAACCGGTGGGGATCGTCGTCCGCCCAGGCCCAGCCGTGCGCGCGGAACGCGGCGGCGAGCCGGGCGGCGGGCAGGTCCGTCGACTCCCGGACCAGTTCCGCCCCGTCGGGGTCGAGCAGCACCAGGTGCTTGTCGGCGACGAAGACGACCCGGGTGTCGGCGCGTGCGACGGTCCGGTTCTGGTCGGCGCGGCGCAGCCGGACCTGCGCCGCGTCGACGCTGACGATCAGCCGTTCGGCGGTGCCGATCCCGGCGAGGACCAGGCCGGCCAGGGCGCCCACGGCGATCGTGCCGGCGGTGGCCTGCGGCTCGGGCAGCCGGTCCAGCCACTCGACGAGGTCGCTGAACGGCACCCAGGGCAGCCGGGCGAGCCAGCCTGTCGTCGCCGCGAGGAGCCATCCGGCCCCCGCGCCGAGCAGCGGGAAACCACCCCACAGGACCGCCAGCTCCAGCGGCCCGCCGCTGACCGTGGTGCGCGGACGGTAGCCGGCCAGGTCCATGGTCAGGACACCTCGCGGCGGAGCGTCCGGACCATGCCGACGGCCAGTGGCAGGACCATCCAGACCAGCAGGGACACCGCCATCCGCCCCCACTGCTCACCGGTGAGCGCGTCGCTGCTGAACAGCGGTTCCATCGTCTTGTTGGTGTCCAGCCAGCCGGATGGGCCGCGCAGGGGCCGGACCATCTCGCCGAGCACCGCCCACAGGGTGGGCAGCAGCAGATACCCCACGATCGCCAGCGGTGGATTGAGCAGCAACAGACCGAAGGCCGCACCCATCAGCACGCTGGCGACCTGGAGGATCGCCGCGTTCAGCAGCAGCGACCAGTCGAACTGCCAGGTGCCCGCGCCGCCGGTGGCGGACGCCACGAGCGTGCCGACGGCGGCGACGGCCAGGCTGGCCAGCACCGAGGCGAGCGCGGTGAGCAGCACGGCGATCAGCTTCGCCCCGATCACCCGCTCACGGCGGGGCACCAGGGCGTACGTCGTGAGGGCGGTGCGTTGCGACCACTCGCTGGTGATCGACAGGATGCCCAGCACCGGCAGCAGCACCGACACCGGCAGCAGCGAGGGGACGAAGAAGTCGAGGAAGGTCTGGTCGGCGTCCTTGGCGTAGATCAACTGGAGCGTGACGATCACGGCGGTGACCAGGCCGATGGTGATCAGCAGCCAACGGCCGGCCCGGGTGTCGACGAGCTTGCGCAGCTCCACGGCGGTGAGCCGGAGCAGCGACGGACGGCGTACCGCCGGGTGCTGCCGGGGCGCGACGACGCCGGCGGCGGGTGCGGTGGTGGTGGTCATCGGACGGCCTCCTTGGTGGACTCGCCGGCGGTGAGGGTGAGGAAGAGCTGTTCGAGGCCACCGCTGCCGGCGGGGCGCAGCTCGGCCAGGGCGACGCCCGCGTCCGCGGCGGCCTGGCCGACCGTCTCGGCGTCGGCCTGCACGAGCAGCCCGTCGGTGCCGTCGGTGGCGCTCAGACCCGCCGCGCCCAGTGCCCGGCGCAGTGCCGCGCCGTCGCGGGCCCGCACGAGCGTTCCGCCGCCGGCGAGCAGTTCGTTCTTGTCGCCCTGGGCCACGATCCGGCCGCCCCCGATCACCACCAGCCGGTCCGCGACCGCCTCCACCTCGCGCAGCAGGTGGGAGGAGAGCAGCACGGTGCCGCCCCGGTCGGCGAAGTCGCGCAGCAGGCCGCGCATCCAGAAGATCCCCTCCGGGTCCAGGCCGTTGGCCGGCTCGTCGAGGATCAACACCCTGGGGTCGCCGAGCAGCGCGTGCGCCAGCCCGAGGCGCTGGCGCATGCCCAACGAGTACGCCCGTACCCGACGCTTCGCCGCCACCGCGTTCAACCCGACCAGGTCGAGCTTCGCGGCGACCTCGCGCCCGTCCAACCCCATGGTGTACGCGGACAACGTCAACGCCTCGCGGCCGGTGCGCCCGGCGTGCTGGGCGGAGGCGTCCAGCAGCACCCCGACCTCCCGTCCCGGGTTGGGCAGGTCGCGGTAGGGGCGCCCGGAGACGGTGGCCCGGCCGGCCGTCGGCGCGGTGAGCCCGCAGATGATCCGCATGGTGGTCGACTTGCCGGCGCCGTTGGGGCCGAGGAAGCCGGTGACCGTGCCCGGTTCGCACTGGAACGACACGTCGTCCACCGCCGGGTGTGGCCCGTATCGCTTGGTCAGGTTCTCCACGGTGATCATGCCGACGAGCGTGCCCGCGCCACCCGGCCATCCGCTGCGGCCGCCGGTCGGTGCCGCACCGACCTTGGTCGACGCTCCGGTCGATACTTTGGTAGCTGGCTGCCGGTGCCCGTTGCTGCCTAGCATGGGCGCGTGACCAGCCTCGCCGTCCCGGAACACCCCTGGCTGCTGCCGGGGGAGCTGGTCGTGCCGGGCGAACGTGACCGGGCACACCCGCGCCGCACCACCCGCGACTGGGTCGTGGACGGCCTCGCGTTCCTGGCCGGGCTGCTCTGGGTGCTGTTCACCACCGTGGACGCCCTGTCGCCCGCCCCGGAGACGGCGATTCCGCTGCCGCACGACTGGATGGTCGGCGTGGACGCGCTGCTCGGGCTGGCCTGCTGCGGGCTGCTCTGGGTGCGGCGGCGGTGGCCGCTCGGGTTGGCGGTGGCCACCCTGCCGCTGAGCGCGTTCTCGTTGGCCGCGGCCGTCCCGCTGCTGATTCTGTACTTCACCGTCGTGGTGCACCGCCGCACCGCCGTCGCGATCGCGCTCACCGGTGCCGGCCTCGTCACCAACCTGGTCTTCAGTTGGACGCGCCCGGACCCGAACTGGCCGTACTGGGCCACCGTGGCGTGGGGTGCGGTGATCACGATCGCCGTGCTGGCCTGGGGGATGTTCGTTCGGGCCCGGCGACAGTTGATCGTGTCGCTGCGGGAGCGGGCCGAGCGGGCCGAGGCCGAGCAGCAGTTGCGGGTCGCCCAGGCCCGGCACCTCGAACGCACCCGCATCGCCCGGGAGATGCACGACGTGCTGGCCCACCGGATCTCGCTGCTGAGCCTGCACGCGGGCGCGTTGGAGTTCCGCCCCGACGCGCCGGCCGACGAGGTCGCCCGGGCCGCCGGGGTGATCCGGGGCAGCGCCCACGCCGCCCTGCAGGACCTGCGGGAGGTCATCGGTGTGCTCCGGGCCGACGGCGACAACGTCGGCGACGCCCCCGAGCCGCCGCAGCCCACCCTCGCCGACCTGCCCGCCCTGATCGCGGAGTCGCGCGCGGCCGGGATGCGGGTGAACGTCACCGACACCGTCGTCGCGCCCGCGGACGTGCCGGCGGCGCTGGGGCGGGCCGCGTACCGGATCGTGCAGGAGGGCCTGACCAACGCCCGCAAGCACGCGGCCGGCGCGGCCGTCACCGTGGACGTGGCCGGTGGTCCGGGCGCCGGACTGACCGTGGCGATCTCCAACCGGTGGCCGCTGGGCACGCCGGCCGGGGGTGAACTGCCGGGTGCCGGCGGTCTGCCGGGCGCCGGCACCGGGCTGGTCGGCATCACCGAGCGGGTCACTCTGGCCGGAGGCCGGTTGGCGCACGGGCGGGACGAGGCTGGCGACTTCCGGTTGGCCGCCTGGCTGCCGTGGCCGGCGTGACCGGGCCGGCCGGCGGGGCCGGGGAGGCCACCGCGCCGGTGCGGGTGCTGATCGTGGACGACGACGCGCTGGTCCGGGCGGGGCTCTCGATGATCCTCGGCGGCCTGCCGGACCTGCGGGTGGTGGGCGAGGCGGCCGACGGCGGCGAGGTTCCGGCGGCGATCGCCGCGTACGCCCCGGACGTGGTCCTGATGGACATCCGGATGCCCCGGGTCGACGGGCTCACCGCCACCGAGGCGCTCCGCGCGCGACCGAACCCGCCGGAGGTGCTGGTGCTGACCACCTTCGACGCCGACGAGCAGGTGCTGCGGGCGCTGCGCGCCGGCGCGGCCGGTTTCCTGCTCAAGGACACCCCTCCAGCGGACATCGTGCACGCGGTACGCCGGGTGGCCGCGGGGGAGGCGATGCTCTCCCCGACGGTGACCCGCACGCTGATCGACCACGTGACCGCCGCCCCGGGTCTGGCCGGCCCGGATCCGCGTCGCGAGCGGGCGCTGCGGCTGCTCGGCGGGCTCAGCGAGCGGGAGCGTCAGGTGGCGGTCGCGCTGGGGCGGGGCCGCACCAACGCGGAGATCGCGGGGGAGTTGTTCATGAGCGTGGCGACGGTGAAGGCGTACGTCTCTCGGCTGCTGACCCGGCTCGATCTCAACAACCGGGTCCAGGTGGCCCTGCTCGTGCACGACGCCGACCTCGTCTGAGCGCCCGTTAGGGGGACGATTAGGGGGCCGGGGGTTGAACTTTCGTCCGATGCCGGCCGTACCACTGCCCGAGGATGTCGGTGCGGTGGGTCCGCCGTACCGCTGCCGAGCTGCGGGAGGCCTGCCGTGCGTGTTGGTGAGCAGTCGACGGATCCCATCGACCAGGTGCTGGGTGAGGTGCCACTGCCGGCGCCACTGACACCCGAGGATGTTCGGCTCGCGGTCCGGGCGGTGGTCGTGCACACCGCCGAGGAGTGGCCGACCGGGCCGCTGTGTCGCAACGACGGCGCCTCCTACCCGTGCCGACTGCACCGGTGGGGGCGTCGGGTTCTGGAGACACACGGGCTCAACGAGCGGCAGATCGAGGCGTTGATCCAGCACGGCAACCCGTTCGTGCACGTGCCCTTCCCGTTCACCGCGACCGGGCCGTCGTCCGCGCGTCCCACCGGCGCCCGGCCCGCGGCGACCGCCGGCTATCCGGCGCCGGCTCCCGGCCGCGCTGGGCTGCCGGCGCGACACCAGGCCGCGCGGGTCACCCCTGCGGGGGTACGACCTGCCTCTGCCGGCCGGCCGGTGACTCCCCCCGTCACCGCGCCGCGCTGGCCCCGGGCTAGCTGAACGGCGTTACCCCCGCCCGCCCTGTCCGGGGCGACACGACGTCGGCCCGACGCGGAGATTCCCCACCCGCGCCGGGCCGACGTCACACCGGCCGGCTCGTTCAGTCGTTACCGGCGCCGACGCCGCAGTCCGGCGCGGACCAGCTCGTCGTGTTCGAGCTGCGGTCGCTGCTGTTTTCGCGCCGCGAGTCGACGTGCACGTGGTCGTCGTGGTCGGGGTAGCCCGGTCCGTAGATCCCGCTGAAGCCGTTGTCACGGGCGCTCTTGGCCACGCGGCAGAGCGAGGACGTCCGCGAGGTGACGTCGGCGGCGTTGCCGTACAGGTGCTGGCTGTCCGACGCGCCACCGACCTGGTTGTTGCAGGCGCGGCTGCGGAATCCGCTCGACACGTTCAGCGGCTTGTCGCCGAGGCTCTTGCGCAGCGCCTCCAATTTCCACATGGTGCGCAGCGCGTTCTGCTTCGTCTGGTCCGCCGACAGCGGACCGCCGCTCCACCCGCTGCCGCCGCAGCCGTTGTCCAACTCGTTGTAGGTGAAGTGCGCGGGTGTGCAGTCGTCGTCCTGGAGCTGGTACAGCTTGGCGTAGGTCTGCGGCCCCGCGATGCCGTCGGCGCGTAGCCCGTACGCCTGCTGGAACCGCTTGACCGCGGCGGCGGTCTTCGGTCCGTAGCGACCGTCGTTCTCCACGATGTCCCGGTAGCCGGCCCAGCCGGCGACCCGGATCTGCAGCTGACGGACGTCGTCGCCGGAGCGCCCCTGGTACAGGTTGCGGTTCCACGTGTAGCAGCCGTCCGCGTACGCTGCCGGCGCGGCGACCACCGATGCGATCGCTGCCCCGGGCAGTGCCAGGGCGAAAGCGACAGCAACTCGCTTCAAGGTGTTTACGCGCACAGAAGTCCTCCCGATAGGAGAGCGAATGGGGTTGCTTCGGGACATCGACCGGGACGTCCCGTGATTTCCACCCTCGCACTGATCCGTGCGCTACGCGGCGATTAACGGGAATTGTCCTCACGATTCGTTGTTTCTGGGCGTCGGCTGTGAATTCGACTGATTTGCCAAACAGCCATTTCCCCCTGATCGACCCGGTGGCGCAAGAACCACACCGAACGTCGCATTCGGCCACACCCAGGGTGATGTTCCTCGCCCGTCGGGGGCCGGTAACGTCAGCCCCGGGCGACGGACTGGCGGAGGTGCACGTGGCACGCGGTGGCGTCTTCTGTGTCGAGGGTCAGTGGCACCGCGACCTCAACGAACGCGGTTCCGTGCTGCCCACCCTCGAACTGCTGGAGCGGCTGGGCAAGATCCGCTTCATCCACAAGGACGCGGCCACCCGCGACGAGCTGTTCTACTTCCTGGACCGCTGGCTGCTCAAGCAGTACGCCGACCACCGCGTCGGCTTCTTCGCCATGCACGGCGAGCCGAGCCGGCTCTGCCTCACCGACTGGCAGTCGGTGGAGCTGAACGAGGTGGCCGAGTTGATGGCCGGCCGCTGCGAGGGACGCCGGCTCTATTTCGGCAGCTGTTCGGTCCTACGCGCGTCGGACGCGGTGTTGCGCGAGTTCCTGGAGGTCACCGGGGCCGCCCTGATCTGCGGTTTCACCCGGGACGTCGACTGGGTCGAATCGGCCGCCTTCGAAACCGTCCTGCTCGACGTGCTGGCGAACGGGCAGCGGCACAATGCCGCCGAACTGCGGATGGGCTCCGCGCACTGGGCACCGCTGGCGTCGTACCTCGGCTTTCGGGTGATCTATGCCAACGGCCGGGCCTGGCGCCCGGCCGGCCGGCCCCGCGTGCCCACCCAGGCGGTGCCCCGCGCCGCTGCCGGCCCCCGCTGATCGGCCGCGGCCGACCTGCCGACCTGCCGCCCTGCCGCCCGGCCGACCTGCCGCCGCTGGTCGGTGGCCACCCTGGTAGGAACGAGTGATGGCGCCCAGCATCGCGAAGAACACCCGGGTCGACCGGGACACCCTGCTCGACTTCCTCCGGCCTCGGCACCGTGTCGTGCTGATGACCACCCGGGCCGACGGCCGCCCGCAGTCCTCCCCGGTCTCCGCCGGCATCGACGGCCAGGGCCGGCTCGTCGTGTCCACCTACCCCGAGCGGGCGAAGGTGACCAACATCCGTCGTGACCCCCGGGTCTCGGCCTGTGTGCTGTCCGACGACTGGAACGGCCCCTGGGTGCAGCTCGACGGCACCGCTGAGGTGCTGGACCTGCCCGAGGCGCTGGAGCCGTTGGTCGAGTACTTCCGCAGCATCTCCGGCGAGCACCCGGACTGGGACGACTACCGGGCGGCCATGGTGCGCCAGGGCAAGTCGCTGATCCGGGTCACCATCGACGCCTGGGGCCCCATCGCCACCGGCGGCTTCCCGGCCCGCCTCGCCGACTGACCGCGCCTTCTCAGTATGCGGCGGTGACCGCCACCCCAGGCCCGGCGGCGCTCGAACCCCTGAGCGCGCCCGCACCCGCCGGATGGGTTGGCGTGCTGTAGAGCTGCCCCGAATATGGGGCGGGCGACGATGGCGGCGCGTCCGTCGTGCCCCATATCTGGGGCAGCTCTACAGGGGGCGAGGGGAGGTCGGTTCGGCGGCTCGACAGTCGGTTGCGGCAATCGTCAGTACGCGGCGGTGAACCGCGCGTTGACGTACCGGGGCTGCTCGATCTCGTCGACGATCGCGACCGCCAGGTCCTCGTAGGTGAGCACCGACCGGCCCTGGTCGTCGGTGACCGGCTGGTCGGTGCCGGTGCGGTAATGCCCGGTGCGCTCGCCGGGGTGGAATTCCAGCGGCGGCGGTGAGACGTAGGTCCAGCTCACCCCGTCGGCGGCGGTGCGGTAGTAGTCCAGGGCGTCGGCCTGGCCCAGCGCCGCGTCCCGATACTGCTCCGGGAAGTCCGGCTCGTCGAGGATGCGGGTGCCACGGGGCGTGAGCAGGGTGGACCCGCCGCCCAGGTGGATGATCCGCGGTGCGGCCGGCATCGACCGCAGGGTGGTCACCAGGTTCTCGGCGGCGCTGCGCCACAGCCCGCGCTCGCCGCCGCCGATCGCCACCACCAGCGCGTCCGCCTCCGGGGCCAGATCCCGGACACTGCGCTCGCTGGTGGCGTCGCCGGTGACCGTCCGCACCCCCGCCGGCAGGTACGAGGTGGCCTCCGGGCGGCGGACCGCGGCGATCACCCGGTGCCCACGGTCGGCCGCCTCGGCGGTGACCCGCGACCCGGCGGTGCCGCCCGCGCCAAACACGACGATGGTGCTCACCAGCCCAGGCTAGGGCCGACTCGCCCCGGCGATGCCGTAATGACGAACCCCGCGGGGCGTTCGGGGGAACGTCGGACTGGCGTGGATCGACTACGGTGAGCCGAGCAAGATCCATTGACCTGAACGGGGAATCCATGAAGCACCTCTCCGCCCGTCGCCGGCTGCTCGCCTGGACAATGCCTGCCGCCCTGGCGCTCGCCGTCGTCCCCGCCCTGCCGGCTCAGGCCGCACCGATCAGCACGCCGACCACCGCTGTCACCGGCCCGGTCGACAAGGACCTCAACGGTGACGGCGTACCGGACCTGGTGACCGCCGGCGGCACCACGACGGGCCTCGACTCCGGCGTCTGGGCGGCGCGGGGCCGGATCAACGCGACCACCGGCGTCGGCACCGGCCGGGTGAAGGTCCCGGCGGTGAACATCGGCATCTACGGCAACGGCGTCACCGGCAACGAATCGCCGGCCGACTTCGACGGCGCCCAGATGATCACCGGCAGGTTCTTCGGCACCGCGAACCAGGACTTTCTGGCCTACTACCCGGGTGGCGACAACGCCGGTGGCGGCGTCATCATCAAGGGTGTCGGCGACGGCACGATGGCCAAGCCCTACAACGCCTCGGTCAGTCTCGCGCGCGAATTCCTGGCCGACGACTACGGCAACGCCCCGATCCAGCTCGTCAACGGGTACGTGGCGGACGGCGTCGGCGACGACATCCCCGACCTGCTCGGGATCGTCGGCGACACGACGAACGGCTACCGACTGGCCTACTACCCGAGCGTCTGGGCGGCGGGCCTCTACTTCAGGGTGGCGTTGAACACCACCACCCCGACCGGCGGCAGCGACTGGCAGAACTGGACCCTGGCCAGCACCGAGTTGGCTTCGGGCGTGGCCCTGGTGCTGCGCAACGCCACCACCGGCGACCTGTACCTGTGGCAGGGCGTGACGATGACCGACAACGGCGACGGGACCGGCGCGCTCGCCTACACCCAGTACCGGCTCGCCTCGGGCTGGAACACCGGTGCCGCGATCAGCAGCCTCGTCGCCGCCGACCTGAACGCCGACGGCGTGGTTGATCTGTGGGCGGTGTCCCCGGACGGCAGTGTGCGGGCGTACCTGATCTCGAACCTCTCCGCCACCCGGCCGGCGAAGATCCGCGCGATCCAGGCGCAGCAGCTCGGCTGAGCCGCGGTGCGGGCCCGCCGTGTCGACGGGCCCGCACCGGTCAGTCGACCAGGGCGGCGTAGACGAGCTGGCGCAGCTGGGAGCGCAGCGGGTACGTGCTCGACGGCATGAGCTGGGTGAACAGCAGCGCGGTGATCTCCTCGGCTGGGTCCACCCAGAACGCCGTGCTGGCGACCCCGCCCCAGTAGTACTCGCCGACGCTGCTCGGCACCCGGCTCGGGATCGGGTCCTCGACGACCGCGAAGCCGAGGCCGAAGCCGATCCCGTCGAGGGTGGTCTCGGCGAAGCCGCCGGTGGACAGGGTGCCCAGATCCTGCCCGCCGGGCAGGTGGTTGCGGGTCATGAAACGCACCGTGCGCGGCCCGAGCAGGCGTACGCCGTCCAGCTCGCCGCCGCGCAGCAGCATCTGCGTGAACCGGTGGTAGTCGGCGGCGCTGGAGATCAGGCCACCGCCACCGGAGAGCAGGCCGGGCTTGTGGTGCGCGAGCGTGCCGAGCCGGTCGTAGCGGACCGCCCGCCCGCTACGCGGATCCGGTGCGTAGAGCGCGGCCAGCCGCTCGGCCTCGTCGCCCTCGACCCACCAGCGGGTGTCCGTCATGCCCAGCGGGCCGAAGATCCGATCGGCGAAGAAGGCGTCCAGGCTCTGCCCGGAGACCACCTCGACCAGCCGGCCGAGCACGTCCGTGGCGACCGAGTAGCCCCACGCCGTGCCGGGCTGGAAGAGCAGAGGCAGCTCGCCGAAGGCCGCGCAGGCGGTGGCCAGGTCGACGTCCGCCGGCGGGTACAGGTCGTAGCCGGCCGCCCGGTAGAGCCCGTCGACCACCGAGGTCTGCATGAAGCCGTACGTCAGGCCGGCGGTGTGGGTGAGCAGGTGCCAGACCCGGATCGGCTCGGTCGCCGGCACGGTGTACGGCTTGAGCGCCGAGCCCTTCGAGTAGACCCGCAGGTCGGCGAACTCGGGCAGCCAGCGGCTGATCTCGTCGGTCAGCTCGAAGCGGCCCTCCTCCCACAGCATCATGGCGGCGACCGAGGTGACGGGCTTGGTCATCGAGTAGATCCGCCAGAGCGTGTCGGCTTCGACCGGGGCGCCCGACTCCCGATCTCGCAGGCCGTACGTCGAGGAGTGCGCCACCTCGCCGCGCCGGGTGACCACCACCTGCCAGCCGGCCAGCCGGCCGTCGTCGACGTACCCGCCGAAGTGCTCGTCGATCCGCGCCAGCCGCGCCGGGTCGAAGCCGATCTGATCGGGGTCCTTGCTTCGCGCCACACTCACGTCGCCGAACCTACTCGCCGGTACGCCCCCGCCGGAAGGGGCCGCCCCCACCGGGCCGTCCCGAGGCGTCGGTGGGCGGCACTAGCCTGGCCGGATGCCGGAGTTGACCGAGGACATGACCTTCCGCCACGAGGACTGGTACGCCGAGGAGCTGACCGACCGCCAGTTCGTGGCGTGCGAGTTCTTCGACGTGGACCTGACCGAGGCGGTTACCCGTGGTGCGGTCTTCACCGGCTGCACGTTCGGCAACGTGCAGTTCAACGCGTCCCGGCATCTCGACTCGGCGTTCACCCGCTGTGTCTTTCGGCGCTGCAACTTCTTCGAGGCCGAGTTCACCGGCTGCAAGCTGGTCGGGAGCAGCTTCGTCCAGTGCGAGCTTCGTCCGTTGCGGGTCGACGGCGGCGACTGGTCGTTCGTCGCGCTGCCCGGCGCGGACCTGCGCGCCGCCTGGCTGAGCGGCGTGCGGATGCGCGAGGCCGACCTCACCGGGGCCAACCTGACCGGCGCCACGGTGACCGGCGTCGACCTCTCCGGGGCGCAGCTGCACAACTGCCGCCTCGGCGGCGCCGACCTGCGGCGCAGCGACCTCACTGCGCTGGATCCGACGTCGGTCGAACGGGCCGGCGCCATCGTGGACGCCGAGCAGGCCCTCGTCATCGCGCAGGCGCTCGGCTTCCGGATCGGCTGACGCGGGGTCGCTCCCGGTCGATCGATCGCGGGATCGCCGGCTGTCCCATACCGTCCCGATCCGGACTGGACACGCCAGCCTGTCCCGATTTAGCGTGTCGACCACGCCCGTGCAAACGTGAAGCGACCCACAGTGGACGGTCGATCCCGTCGCGTGCGGTGGTGGCCGGGCGGCGGACTGGAGGGGTCGGTGGCGGACGAGGACCGTACGCGGGCGGATTCGCGGGCCGGGGACGAGTCGACCGGCCGACCCCCGTCGCACCGGCCGCGGAGCGTCGCCCTCGGGCTGAACCACCGGGCGCTGCGCCGGCTCGCCCGCGCCCGACAGCGGCGGCTCTGGGCGCTGGAAGGGCTTGGCGCACTGGTCTGCCTCGTGCTGCTCGTCGCGTACGTCGGCACGCGGTCCGGCCCGGAGTCGGACGATGGTCCGGTCGGTGGCTCGGGTGGCGTGCCCGCCGGAGCCACCCGACCGTCCGCCCTTCCGGCCGCCGACGGGCACGCCACCGATGCCGGGCCGGCGCAGCCCGGTCTGCGCCCCCGGGAGCGGCCGCCCTCGCCCGAGCCGCCACCGTCGACGAGCGCGCCCGCCCCGCCGCCGAAGAAGCCGGGGGCGTCGCCGCTGTCGGTGAGCCGCGCCGAGGTGCCCGCCGAGGTCGACCTCACCGCCGTGGGCACCCGTGACTGGATGCACTGGGGGCTGCGCGGCGGCAACTCGACCGTTCGCAAGCGCGCCGGCTCCGGGGAGATCGTCGACGGTGGTGGGAAGGGCACCCGGGTCGGTTGGGACGGCAATCAGGAGGTCGTCCGCTGGTCCGACGGCGCACCCGAGCGGTCCGATCGCGGCAGTTCCAACGGCGTCTACACCTGTGGCGTGGGCAACGGGTTCACGCTGACGGTCGCCGGCAGCGGGGCGCCGCGCACCGTTCAGCTCTACGCCGGGATCTGGATGGCACGGGGTCGGCTGGACGCCCGGCTGTCCACCGGGGGGCCGGTCAGCACCGTACGCCTGGAGGATCCGTACACCAGCCAGAGCGCCCAGTTCACCATCCGCTTCGAGCTGCCGAAGAATGCCCGGTTGGTGCTGACCTGGACCGTCGAGAAGGTCTTCACCGAGCACTGCGGCAACGTCGGCCTCCAGGCCGTCGCGCTGCGCTGACCCGTCCACGTGGCGGGACAGTTTGTCCGTCGCCCTCGGTCGACAGCGACGTAACTTTCTGCTGTCCCCGTCTCACCTTCCACTGTGGAGGCAGCGCAGATGAGCAGCAGTACCGCCCACCGCGTCCGTCCCGCCGTCTTCTCCGGCGCCGATGAGCTGCCCGGCGAGGTGCTCCGCGACATTCCTCTGCCGCCGTACGTGACGGGCGAGGACGCCCAGTTCGCGGTGCGCGCGGTGGTGGTGCACGCGCCCCGGCGCTGGTCCGGCGGGGTGGTCTGCCGCAACGACGCCAGCCCGCACCCGTGCCGGCTGCACCGTTGGGGCACCCGGGTGCTGGCGCTGCGTGGATTGCGGGCCGCCGAGATCGCCGCGCTCATCGAGCGCGGCGACCCCGCGGCGGTGCCCCCCACACCGAACCGCCCGGCCTGACCCCGCAGTCAGGCCGGGCGGTTCCCGGCCCTCGGTCAGCAGGTGATCGGCTTGACCCAGGAGCACTCCACGCCCTCCGGCGTACGCGGCGTCTCCGGCACCGCGGGCGGCGCGACCCGTGCCGCGCTCGCGCCGTCGTCCCGATGGCCGGCCAGCGCCACGGCGATCTGGTCCTCCAGCGGCTTGACCGACGCCGTCAGGTAGTTGTTCAGCAGGATGGAGAACGCCAGCAGGTGGCCGTCCGCGCTGGTGACGTAGCCGGACAGCCCGGAGACGCCGGTGAGGCTGCCGGTCTTGGCGTGCACGTTGCCTGCCGCCGGGGTGCCGGCCATGCGGCTGCGCAGCGTGCCGCCGACGAACCGTTCCGGCTGCCCGGCGATGGGCAGCGCCGCGTACCAGGTGGGAAACCAGGGCTCGGCCCGGACGGCGGCCAGGAGGTCGACGAACTCCGCCGCCGGCACCAGATTGCGCCGGGACAGCCCTGAGCCGTCGCGCTGGCGCAGCGTTCCGGTGTCCATCCCGGTGTCGGCGACGTACTCGCTGATCGCGGTGAGGCCGGCGGACCAGGTGCCGGCCCCGGAGAGCACCCGGCCGATCTCCTTGGTCAGGACCTCGGCGTGCCCGTTGTTGGAGAGCTTGAGGAACGGCGTCATCAGCTCACCGAGGCTCATCGAGTCGTGTCGGGCCACCGGGTGAGCCGTCTCCGGGGTGGCCTGGCCGAGCACCGTCCGGCCGAGCACCCGTACGCCGTGCCGGTGCAGCGCCGCCCGGAAGACGTCGGCCGCGTAGCCGGTGGGCTCCCAGACGGTCACCCAGTCGCTGGCGGGCGCGTCGCCGACGGCGATCTGACCGGTCACCACGATCGTGTTGCCGCCGTGTTCGCGTTCGATGGAGATCGAGGTCTCGCCCTCGCTGACGGTCTCGGCGCGGTTGTCGATGCGGACGTAGCCGGTGGGAGGCGTGGTGCTGACCAGCGGCCTGGCGCCGGCCCGGTCGGCCGGCGCGGCGTGCACGATCACGGTGCCCGCGTCGTAGTCGGTGTCCGGCGCGACGGTCAGCGCGGAGACCTGCGCCGCGTAGTAGTAGGGCTCGTCGTCCCAGGTCCAGTCGGGGCCCAGCCGGGTGCTGTCGTAGCGGGTGTCGTCGGCGATCAGGTTGCCGGTCACGACCCGGACGCCGTCGGCGGCGACCTGCGCGGCCAGGGCGTCGTAGTCGGCCGCGAGCATTGTCGGATCACCGCCGCCGCGCAGGTACAGGTTGCCGGAGAGCAGACCGGCGCGGCGCTTGCCGGTGGTGTGGACGTCGGTGCTGAAGTGGTGCCCGGGGCCGAGCAGCTCCAGGGCGGCGGTCGAGGTCAGCAACTTGGTGTTGGAGGCCGGGACCAACCGCCGGTCGCCGTTGCGGTCGTAGAGCGTCTGCCCGGTGCTGGTGTCGACGACGACCACTGACGTCTGTGCGCCGGCCAGCCGACTGTCGGCGAGGATCGTGTCGATGGTGGCGCGCAGTCGGGTCGTCGCGGGGGTGGGCGACTCGGCGGTGGCGCCGGACGCGCCGACGGTGGCCGCGGTGACGGCCAGCGCGAGCAGCGCGACAGCGCGCGGAAAGAGACGACGATGCATGCGCCGATGCTGTCACGAAGATAATCGCCAGAGAAGGGCCTCGGCCGAAGGTTATTGCCGCTCGCGTTTACCCGGTCGACCGACCGACCTGTCGTGCCCGCCCCAGTAGTGCCGCTGCGCGCCCATCACCAGCGGCGCCACCAGCGCGGCGAGCGCCCCGCCGAGCAGCGGGAAGACGATGAACACCCAGAGCTGGCGCAGCGCGGTGCCGCCCTCGAAGACGGCCGGACCGAAGGCGCGGGCCGGGTTGACCGCGGCGCCGGTCAGCGTCACGCCGACCAGCTGGGTCGCCGCCAGGGCCAGGCCGATGGCCAGCCCCGCGACGCCCGGGTTCTCGCTGCGGCTCGTCACGACCAGGATGACCAGCACGAAGAGGAAGGTCAGCACGATCTCCAGCACGGCCGCGCCGCCCCGGTTGATGTGCGCGCCGTACCCGTTCGAGCCGAGCGCCCCGGTCTGGTCCGCCACGTCACCCCAGCGGGTCAGCGCCCAGAGCAGGAAGCCGGCCACTGTCGCGCCGGCGAACTGGGCGATCCAGTAGGCCACCGCGCCGATCACCGAGATCTTGCCGGACAGCAGCACGCCGAGCGTCACCGCCGGGTTGACGTGACTGCCGGAGAGCGGGCCGATCGTGTAGACGAGGGCCAGCATGACGAACCCGAAGGCCAGCGCGACGACCACCACGCCGCCCTGGACTCGGGCGGCGACGGCCGCGCCCACGCCGAAGAAGACCAGCAGCAGGGTGCCGAGGAACTCGGCAGCGGCGCGACGGGCATCATCCATTCACTCAGCGTATGGATAATTCGGGCGAACCGATGGGGGAATCGGCGCTGTGAGCAGGGCGACGACCCGCAGTGGGCACAGCGCAGCCGGACATCGCGTTACACAACGCGTGAACACCCACTCCGTCGACGTCGTGGTGATCGGGGCCGGTCAGGCGGGCCTGAGCGCCGCTCACCACCTGCGCCGCACCGGTTTCGCTCCCGGCGACGGCTTCGTCGTCCTCGATGGTGACGACGGCCCGGGTGGGGCCTGGCGGCACCGCTGGCCGACCCTGCGCCTGGAGCGTGTGCACGGCTTCCACGACCTGCCCGGGATGCCCTTCCCTCCCGCCGACCCCCAGCGCCCTGCCGCCGAAGCGGTCAGCGCCTACTTCGCCGCGTACGAGCGGGCCTTCGACCTGCCGGTCCGCCGGCCGGTGCGGGTCCGTGCCGTGCGTTCCCGCCCGGACGGCCGACTCGACGTCGACGCCGGCCCCGACAGGTGGACCGCGCGAGCCCTGATCAACGCGACCGGCACGTGGACCAGGCCCTTCTGGCCGTACTACCCGGGTCGCTCGTCGTTCGGCGGGCGACAGCTGCACACCGCCGACTACCAGGGGCCGGCGGAGTTCACCGGCCGCCGGGTGGTGGTGGTCGGAGGCGGCACCTCCGCGGTGCAGCTCCTCGCGGAGATCTCGACCGTCGCGGCCAGCACGACCTGGGTGACCCGCCGGCCACCGCAGTTCAGCGACGGCGAGTTCGGCCCGGAGCTGGGCCGGGCCGCCGTGGCCCGGGTGGACGCGGCGGTACGCGCCGGACGCCCGCCGGGCAGCGTCGTGGGTGTGACCGGACTGCCGGTCACCCCCGAGATCCGCCGGCTGCGCGAGCGTGGTGTGCTCGATCGGCTACCCGTCTTCGACCGCATCACACCCGACGGGGTGGCCTGGGCCGACGGGCGTTTCGTCCCCGCCGACATCATCCTGTGGTGCACCGGTTTCCGCGCCGCGCTGGACCACCTGGCACCGCTCGGGCTGCGCGCTGCGGGCGGCGGAATCGTCATGGACGGCACCCGCGTGGTCGCCGACGACCGGGTCCACCTGATCGGCTACGGCCCCTCGGCGAGCACCATCGGCGCCAACCGGGCGGGCCGCGCGGCAGTCAACGAGATCCGCTCGTTGCTCGCCCCCGCCCCCGTGCTCGACTGATCCGGCTCTATTTGACGGATCGCCCGGCAGCGGGCACCGTGGGCAGGGACGGGGCCCGTCAGCTGCCCCGATTCGATGCGACGGCGATGACCGTCCGTCCCTCCCGTCGCCTCCCACGCGTGCTCGTACGCGGGCCAACTGTCCGGTCTGCGCGACAACCGACCGCGAGCCGAGAATCCACGAGGAGTTCCGCCAATGCTCACCATGACCGACAACGCCGTGCTCGTCATCCGTGACCTCGCCAACCAGCAGGACGTGGCCGAGGACGGTGGTGTGCGGATCGCCGCCGACGCAGACGCCGGATCGCTCACCGTGGAACTGGTGCCCGAGCCGGAGCAGGGCGACCACGTCGTCGACAACCAGGGCGCCCGGATCTTCCTCGATCCGGACGCCGCCGAGCTGCTCGGCGACGCCTCGGTGGACGCCACCGTCGACGACGAGGGAATCATCCAGTTCGGTTTCACCGAGCGGCAGTAGCAGGTAAACCGGGCTGCGGTAGCACGTTCACGGCGGTTCTCACCGCAGCGATCGCCCTCGCTGCGGCGGGCCCGGCCGAGGGTTCCGCCCGGGCCCTGCGGCGTCGTCCGGTCGCACCAACGTGGCGAGCACGTGCGCCAGGTGGTGCGACGTGCTCCACGCCGTCCAGTTGGCGATCGACCCGGCGCCGGCGCCCCGACGGGCGCGGCGCAGCAACTCGTGGTCGCCCCAGGAGAACGCCGCTCCGGCGCTCGACCAGTGCGGCGCCGCCACCAGCGTGCGGCACAGGTCGGCGAAGCGGTCGTCGCCCCGGCCGCCACGGCGCGACCAGCGGTAGACCCACCAGCCGTCGTCGGCGGTGTACCGCACGGTGGGCGTCCGGTCGCCGGGGTCGCCGGGGTCGGACAGCGCCGGGCCGACGCCGTAGTCGCCGTAGTCCACCCCGACGTCGGCCAGCCGCTGCCAGAGCTGCCAGTCCCAGCGCTCCAGCCGGACCGGCTCGTCGGTGGGCAGCCGGGACAGCGTCGGCGGCATACCGCCGGCTGCCACCGTCGCCGAGCGCCAGGCGTGGCGGCGGGCCCAGTCCAGCAGCCGGCGTACCCGCGGCTCGGCCACCCGCACGTCCGCCGGGCAGCAGACGTCGCCCGCGTCCACCAGCAGGTCGCACTCCTCCGGCGCGAGGCCGGTGAGCCGCCAGATCCGCTCCACGGCGGTCGTGTCCGCGTCCGGCCCCGCCCGGTCCTGCGCGGCGCGCAGCCGGACCAGCGCCCGCCGTGCGTACGCCCGGGCCGCCGTGCCGTGCGCGACCAGCCGCCGGTCACTCTCCGCGAGCCCGATGACCGGCATCAGCGGTACGCCCCACCGGGCCAGCTCCGTGTCGGCCGAGTCGGGCAGGGCGGTGACGTCGACGGCCGGCAGCAGGCCGGACGGCAGGCGGCGCAGCGCGTCAGTGGTGGAGCGGTCGACGGCGCTGACCTCCAGGATCGGGGCGAGCAGCGGGGCGACCGCGGGGTCGAGGTGGTTCAACGCTTCCAGCTCGCCGCGTCGGCGGCTGGCGAGGATGGGGCGGTAGACCGGTTCCGCCGCCCGGCCCCCGTGGGCGGGCACCATACTTCAATCTAGTCAGGCATTCGCATGCGTCCACACGATCCGGGCCGAAAATCTGCTGCCTGGCTGTCGCTTCGGCGACTAAGCTCGCCCGATGTCCGCGTCACCCCACCGTTACCGCTCCGTGGACGAGGACAGCGCCCGCTGGGTCGGGTTCCCGTTCCGCGACGGCGACATCGTGATCAGCACCCGGTCCAAGAGCGGCACCACCTGGATGCAGATGATCTGCGCGCTGCTGGTGCTCGGCACCGCGGAGCTGCCGGCGCCGCTGCCCGAGCTGTCGCCCTGGCTGGACTGGCTGGGCGAGCCGCGCGACGCGGTGTACCAGCGGCTGGCCTCCCAACCGCACCGCCGGTTCATCAAGACGCACACCCCGCTGGACGGGGTGCCGCTCGACCCTCGGGCGCACTACGTGGTGGTGGCGCGGCATCCGCTGGACATGGCGGTGTCCCTCTATCACCAGTCCGCCAACCTGAACCGGGTCCGGATGGCCGAGCTGACCGGCCAGCCCGTGCCGGCGGGACCGCCCCGGGCCCGTCCGTCGGTGCGGCAGTGGTTGCCGAGCTGGGTCGACCACGAGGTGGACCCGCGCGCCGAGCTGGACTCGCTGCCCGGGGTTCTCTGGCACCTGAGCGACGCCTGGGCCCGCCGACACGAGCCGAACGTCGAGCTGGTGCACTACGACGACCTCCAGGCCGACCTGGGTGCCCAGATGCGCCGGCTGGCCGACCTGTGGGGGGTCCCGGTGTCCGCCGAGCGCTGGCCGGCGCTGGTCGAGGCGGCCACGTTCGGCCGGATGCGGGAATGCGCCGACCAGCTCGCCCCGGACATGCTGGGGGTGCTGCGGGACCGCCGGGCGTTCTTCCGCCAGGGTGGCTCGGGGCAGGGGCGCAGCCTGCTGGACGCGGCCGGTCTGGCCCGCTACGAGGAACGGGCGAGGGCCCTGGCCCCGCCCGACCTGCTCGCCTGGCTGCACCGCGACGCCTGAGGGTGCGCAGACGAGCGCGCGGCGCCGCCTCGACCGTGGTCGGAACGTCGCCGCGCTCTGGCCGTCTCCCACCACCGCAGCCGTTCGGCGGTACGCCAGCGGGGACCTGGCTCGACCGGCCGCTCGCGCCGGTCAGCGTTGTCGATCCCCGGTCGGGGCGGATCCAAACCTGCCGACCGTGGGGAATTCCACCATCTGCCAGTCCCGGCGTGACGCGCGACCGAACGGGGTATGAGCGGGCCATGGAGCATTTCACGATCGCGACCGTCGCCGAGAAGAGCCCGGACTTCC
Organism: Micromonospora sp. NPDC005254; assembly: GCF_042872525.1. Classification (NCBI taxonomy): domain Bacteria; kingdom Bacillati; phylum Actinomycetota; class Actinomycetes; order Micromonosporales; family Micromonosporaceae; genus Micromonospora; species Micromonospora sp. NPDC005254. The sequence continues at coordinate 561,636 of NZ_JBIAKM010000002.1, forward strand.
GGCGGGTGCTGTGGACCGGCGAGCACACCCAGCTGGTGATCATGACCATTCCGCCGGGCGGGGAGATCGGCGAGGAGGTGCACGAGGGGATCGACCAGATCCTGACCTTCGTCAGCGGGACGGGCGAGGCCCGGGTCGCCGGTGCGAAGCGGGAGGTCGTCGCGGGCGACCTGGTCGTCGTGCCGTCCGGGACGAAGCACAACTTCGTCAACACCGGCCCGAACCCGCTGGTGCTCTACACCGTCTACGGCCCTCCGGAGCACGCCGACCAGGCCGTGCACCACACCAAGGAGGAGGCCGACAAGGCCGAGGCAGCCGGCGAGGACGAGCCGCCGACGTCGTGACGGCGGCGGCCTGAACCGGGCCGATCCGGGTACGCGCGGCGGGTGACGCAGCCGGCGATCTCCGACTACGGGTTCCTCTCGGACTCCCGTTCCGGCGCGCTGGTGGGGATCGACGGCTCGATCGACTGGTGGTGCCCGCACCGGTTCGACGGCGCCTCGGTCTTCGGGCGGCTGCTCGACCCGCGCGCCGGGCACTTCCGGTTGGCGCCGGTTGGCGCCGGTGGCCCCGGCTTTCGGGTGGAGCGCTCGTACCGGCCGGACACGCTTGTGTTGCGCAGGGTGCACCACACGCCGCAGGGCAGCGTGGCGGTCACCGACGCGCTCGCCGCCGAGACCGGCGCGCGCGCCCACGATGTGGGGATGAACTCGCCAGCCGTGCTCATCCGGGTGGTCGAGGGCCTGTCCGGGCGGGTCCGGATGGAGCTGGACTTCGCGCCCCGTCCGGAGTATGGGCTGCTCACCCCGTACCTGCACGAGCAGCCGGGCGGCGGGGTGCGGGCCGACGCCGGCCCGGTGGTGCTGGTGCTGCGCGCCGGCGACCTGCCGCTGCGGGCGGGCCGGGACCGGGTCACCGAGGAGTTCGAGGTCTCCGCCGGTCAGGTGATCGGGATGGACGTGGCCTTCGGAGAGGCGTACGGAGCCCCGCCGCCCCGGATGGACCCGCTGGTCGCCCTCGCCGAGACGACGCGGGCGTGGGAGGCGTACCGGGAGACGCACCGGTACGACGGCCGGTACCCCGAGCTGGTCCGGCACAGCGCGACAGTGCTGACCGGTCTGACGTACGCCCGCAGCGGCGCGGTGGCCGCGGCGCTGACCAGCTCGTTGCCGGAGCAGATCGGCGGCGACCGCAACTACGACTACCGCTACTCCTGGTTGCGGGACTTCTCACTGACCATGCGCGCGCTCTGGGTGGCGGCCTGCCCGGACGAGGCGTCGCGGTTGTTCGCCTGGGCGGCCCGGTCGATCGGCCGGTTCGGCGACGAACCGGTTCCGGTCCTCTTCGGGTTGGAGGGCGAACGTGACCTCTCCGAGCACCACTGCGATCACCTGCGCGGATACCGCGACAGCCGCCCGGTGCGGGTCGGCAACGACGCCTGGCGGCAGCGGCAGCTCGACGTACCGGGTGAGGTGCTGTCGGCGGTGTGGAGGCTGCGCGACTACCTCGGCGCCCCCTTCGAGGAGGAGCTGCGGGAGATGGTGCTCGGGCTGACCGAGCAGGTGGCCGCGACGTGGCACCTGCCGGACCGGGGGATGTGGGAGACCCGGGACGAGGAGCGGCACTACCTCTCCTCAAAGGTCTCCTGCTGGCTGGCCATGGATCGGGCAGTGGGGCTCGCCGACCGGCTCGGTGAACGGGCCGACCCACGGCGCTGGGCCGGCGTCCGGGACGAGATCCGCGCGGCGGTGCTGCGCGAGGGCTGGAACGACCGGATCGGGGCGTTCACCGGTGCGTTCGGGTCGCCGGAGCTGGACGCCTCGGTGCTCACTCTGCCGATGGCGTACTTCCTGCCGGCGACCGATCCCCGGATGCGGTCGACCATCACGATTGTGGAGCGGGAGCTGGGCACCGACGACGGGCTGCTCCGGCGGTGGACGACCGACCCGGCCGGGTTCCTGCTGTGCTCGTTCTGGCTGGTGGAGTGCCTGGTGATGGCGGGTGAGACGCGTCGGGCTGAGGAGCTGTTCGAGCGCGTGGTGGGTCACGCAAACGACGTGGGTCTGTTCAGCGAGCAGATCGACCTGACCACAGGTGCGCAGCTCGGCAACACGCCGCAGGCGCTGTCCCACATCGGGCTCATCAACGCGGCCTGGCGGCTGACCGAGCCGAACAGCTTCTGATCGGCCCGCCGGAATCCTGCAACAGACCTGCAAGCGCCAGGCATTGACGCTGATGCGTGCGCGGTCCTAGCCTCGAAGAGACGGGAAAGCCCTTTCCCACGGCTTTCATCCCGCTTCACTCCGCTGTCGGAGCCGGGCATCCGACGGGGCACACCGATCCCCGCTTTCGAGGCAGCGCGCCGTGCCGGCACGTCCCCGCGCGGCCAGATCCAGGGATCGCCACCACACGCGTCAAGGAGGACAACCGTGCACAAGAGACGACACCCCGGCCGACGACCACTGGTGCTGGCGGTGGGCGCCGGCGTGACGGCGGCGGCGCTCACCGTCGGCATGACCTCGGCCTTCGCGGCCACCATCTTCACCGACACCTTCAACGACGGCGACGCCTCCGGCTGGTCCAAGTCCGGCGGCACCTGGGCGGTCGACGGCTCGGGCGTGCTCAACCAGTCGAACGCCGGCAGCGAGCTGGCCCGGCAGTTCGCCGGTCAGACCAGCTGGACCGACTACTCCGTACAGGCCCGCGTCCGGCCGGCGAGCTTCGGCTCGTCCAGCGCCCTGGTCGGCCTGGCCGCCCGGTCCACCAGCAGCACCAAGATGTACCGACTGGCCCTGCTCGGCTCCGGCCGGGCCGAGTTGCAGGCCGTCAACGGCAGCAGCATCACCGCGATCGGCTCCGCGTCGCTCGGCGTCGCCGCCGGCACCTGGTACACCCTGCGCATCGAGGCGAGCGGCAGCACCATCCGCGGCTTCGTCAACGGCACCCAGATCGCCTCCGGCAGCAACAGCCTGGCCAGCGCGGGCCGGATCGGCCTGGTCACCGCGTACGCCAGCGGTGGCTTCGACGACGTGGTGGTCGACTCGTCCGGCGGCGGCACCCCGACCACGCCACCGGCGACCACCGCACCGCCGAGCACGCCGCCGCCCACCACGTCGGGCCCGACCACCCCACCGCCCGCGGGTTGGCCGACGCCCACCAGCAGCCAGAAGGTGGACGCGACGATCGGAGTCACCGGCACCTTCGACGGCGGGCTCAAGCGCTACTACGGCATCGGCGACGGCGGGCAGAGCGAGAGCCAGGACCCGATGTTCGAGCTGGCCGCCGGCGCCACCCTGCGTAACGTGATCATCGGTGCGCCGGCCGGCGACGGCGTGCACTGCGAGGGCGACTGCACCCTCGTCAACGTCTGGTGGGAGGACGTGGGCGAGGACGCCGCGACCTTCCGCGGCGGCAGCACGTACACCGTCGACGGCGGTGGCGCCCGGTCCGCCAGCGACAAGGTCTTCCAGCACAACGGCCCGGGCACCGTCTACATCAAGAACTTCCGGGTGGAGAACGCCGGGAAGCTCTACCGGGCCTGCGGCAACTGCTCCACGTCGTACCAGCGGCACGTCGTGATCGACAACGTGGTCGTCCGGGACACCGACGCGATCGCCGGCATCAACACCAACTGGGGCGACACCGCCCGGTTCAGCCGGATCACCATCGTCGGCGACACGGACCGGGAGACCTCGATCTGCGTCAAGTACAAGGGCGTACCCAAGGGCAGCGAGCCGACCAAGATCGGCGAGGGCGCCGACGGCGTCAACTGCTTCTACACGCCGTCCGACATCACCTACCAGTAGGCCCGGCCGCCGGCACCCCACCCTCGGTGGGGTGCCGGCTCAGGCCAGCACGGGTACGCCGGAGACGTCGACCGTCTCCGGATACTTCAGCCCCGCGCCGGTGTTGAGCACCACCACCCGTTCCCCGGCGCGGATCCAGCCACCGGCGCGTAGCTGCCGCGCCGCGGTCAGGCAGGCCGCTCCCTCCGGGCAGAGCAGCAAACCCTCGCGGGCGGCGAAGGCCCGCAGGTCGGCCAGGATCTCCGCGTCGTCGACGGCGATCGCGGTGCCGGCGGACGCCCGCAGCGCGGCCAGGATCAGCTCGTCACCCAACGGGGACGGCACGGTGATGCCGAACGCCACCGTATGCGCGTCCTCCCACGGCTGGGCCCGGGACTCACCGGCGGCGAAGGCCCGCACGATCGGCGCGCAGCCGGTCGACTGCACCGCCACCAGCCGGGGCAGCTTGTCGCCGACCCAGCCCAGCTCGCGCATCTCGTGCAGAGCCTTGTGGATGCCGATCAGGCCGACCCCGCCACCCGTCGGATAGATGATCACGTCGGGCACCTGCCAGCCGAGCTGCTCGACGATCTCGTACCCCATCGTCTTCTTGCCCTCCAGGCGGTAGGGCTCGCGCAGCGTGCCGGCGTCGAAGATCGCCCCGTCGGACTCGGCGATCAACTCGGCCACCCGGCGGCCCGCGTCGCTGATCAGCCCGTCCACCAGACGCAGATCGGCTCCGGCGGCCACGCACTCGCGCCGGCAGATGGTCGGCGCCGCCAGCGGCATCACGATGGTGGCGCCCATCCCGGCACGTGCCGCGTACGTCGCCCACGCCGAACCGGCGTTGCCGTTGGTGGGCATCGCGATCCGCTCGACGCCCAACTCGCGAGCCCGACTCACGCCGACCGCGGCACCGCGCGCCTTGAACGAGCCGGTCGGGATCAACCCCTCGTCCTTGACCATCAGGTCCGCGATGCCGATCTCGGCGCCGTACGACGGGGCACGCAGCAGCGGCGTCCAGCCCTCACCGAGCGTGGTGACGTGCCGGGGATCGGCGACGGGCAGCAGCTCCCGGTACCGCCAGAGGTCGGCAGGGCGCAGCGGGAAGCGCTCCGGGGTGACCGCCTTCGCCACCGCCGGCAGGTCGTAGCGGGCCAGCAGCGGCGAGCCGCACTCGCAGAGGTTCTGCAGCTTGTCGGCGGCGTACTCCAGGCCGCAGCGTGGGCAGTCCAGGTGGGTCAGGTACACGTCGCTCCTCGCCGTCAGGCCGCGTCGATGCTCAGCCACCGTCGGCTGCGCCGGCCCGGCTCGTACGCCGAGTCCAGCCGCTTGGCGACCACACCCGGCAGCCCCTGCTCCCGCCCGGTGCGTAGGGCCTCGTCGCCGGCACCGGGAAACCACGGCGGAGTCTGCCAGTGCGTACCGGCCAACGCCAGCCCATCGAGCAGTTCCCGGCGTTGCGCGTACGGGACGTCGACGCTGCTCACGCCCTCCAGCCACAGCAGGTCGACGAGCAGGAACTGGGCGCCGGCCGGGACCCGGCCACCGCTGGCCGGGCGGGCGGGACGCACCCGGCCGGAGCCGTCGATGCGGACGAGTACGCCGTCGAGCACCGCCTCGGTGGGCGCCAGCGCCTCGGCCATCGTGCGCAGCCACGGGTAACCGCCGGTGATCTCCTCGTCGGTCTCGGAGAGCAGCCGCAACCGCCCGCCGGAGACGTACGCCATCGCCCGGACTCCGTCCCAGCGCAACTCGTACCCCCACGCGGCGCGGTCGCGGGGCAGCCGGGCGGCGGGCGTGGCGTGCATCGGGCGGACCAGCTCCGGCATGCTCGTCCAACCCGGCGGCGCGGGATCGGTGCGCCGGACCATCCAGTCCTTGCCGCCGGTGGCGAACAGCGCGTAGCGCCCGGCGGTGCGGTCACCGGAGAGGGTCACGATCACCTCGTCGTCGCGCCACTTCTCGCAGCGGTACGTGCCCCGGTCGTGGATGACCATCCGGCCGCCCCCGTACTCCCCGGCGGGGATCTCGCCGGAGAAGTCGAGGTACTCCATCGGGTGGTCCTCGGTGTGCACGGCGAGGTGGTTGCGGCCCGGATCGCGGGGCAGACCGCGCGGCACCGCCCAGGACGCGAGCACACCCTCGTGCTCCAGTCGCAGGTCCCAGTGCAGACTGCGGGCGTGGTGCTGCTGGATGACGAAGCGGCCCGCGCCGTCGTCGGGCCCGGTCGCCGTGGGGGCGCGTTCCGGCACCGGCTCGGGCGTACGGGCCGCGTCGCGCCGGCGTCGGTACTCCTGGAGCCGGTCCGTCACACCCGCATTCTCCGGCAAACCGGGCCATTGCGCTGGTCGCCGGAGTGTCCGGTTCGCTCGGCGTCGGGGGGCGCGGCGGGGTAGAACGGACCTCATGGACCTCAGCGACCAGCCCACCGCCCTGCTCCCGGGTGACGTGCGGATCCCCCTGCTCGGCTTCGGCACCTGGCAGGCCACCGGCCAGGCGGGCTACGACGCCGTGCTGGCCGCGCTCGACACCGGCTACCGGCACCTCGACACCGCCACCATGTACGGCAACGAGCGGGAGGTCGGCCGAGCGGTCCAGGAGAGCGGGCTGCGTCGCGAGGACATCTTCATCACCACCAAGCTCCCGCCCGACCGGACGGGCCGGGAACGCGAGACGTTGGAGGCCAGCCTGGAGGCGCTCGGCGTCGACCAGGTGGACCTCTGGTTGATCCACTGGCCGCCGTCCGCCAGTGCCAGCATCCCGATGTGGCGGGAGCTGCTGGCCGCCCGGGACGAGAACCTGACCCGCGCGGTCGGGGTCAGCAACTACAGCACGGCTCAGATCGACGAGTTGATCCAGTCGACCGAGGAGAACCCGGCGGTCAACCAGATCCGGTGGAGCCCCGCGCTGTACGACCGGCAGCGGCACGCCGAGCACCGGGACCGGGGAGTGGTGCTGGAGGGGTACAGCCCGTTCAAGAACAGCGACCTCAGCGATCCGGTGCTGACCAGGATCGCCGCGGCCCACGGCGTCTCCCCGGCGCAGGTGGTGCTGCGCTGGCACATCGACCACGAGATCGTGGTGATCCCGAAGTCGGTGACCCCGGAGCGGATCAGCGCCAACTTCGACGTCTTCCACTTCTCATTGACGGCGGAGGAGATGCGCGACATCGACGCGCTCGGCGACTGACCACATTGTAAGATGGCCGTCCGGCAGGTGGGCGCCCCGGAATCGTAGGGGCGGCAGCATTCACCTGCCGGCCGCCTGTGGGCGTTCCGCGGGGTGGTGGGCTGAGGCAACTACCTGCGCCGATGGTCGCGGCTGTTGTCCCCCTCGGCGGTGCGGTCGCCACTCGAGCATGCCTCCAGTCGACCGACGGATGCGTCCGACCACCGGGCCGTCGCCCCATTCGCGCCTCGACCGGACGTCGATTCACGAGCGGTGGTGCGCCGTCGGGAGCGGTTGCTGTGAGCTGCCTGGACGTCGATGGGGTGTGGGTTCGGAGGCCCCTATTCGGGCGCATCCCACGAGGCTCTTCGGCCGGCCGAATGCAGGAATTCCGGCGGGTAGCTGTCGGCGAATTGCTCATCGCCCGCTCCGCGATTTCGGTCCACCCCAGGCGCTTCGCCGCAGAGCCCGCATTCGCCGTCGGATCGACCTGTCCGCGCTGATCGGGTGGCAATAGCCGGCGTCCGGCGGTGGCGTATTCCAGTCGTTCGGCCGATGCCGGGCCAACTGTTCGTCGAGTCCGCCGCATCTGTTCTGAGCAGGTAAAACTCCGAAGAGTGAGCACTGTGGGCGGAAGGTCCGTATTGCCGCGTCTGTGCTCACCAGTTGTAACGCTACTTGTGCGTAGAGCAGGCCGCTCCCTACAGTCCCGACCGACAAACGGGCGACACACGGGGGGTTTTCGTGGCACGTCGAAAGACGGCCACCGTACGTTCATGCCTTGCGGCGGGAGTCGCCGTGCTGACGGCGGTCGCATTGGCTGGCATCTCGGGCGAACCGGCGGAGTACCTCGCCGCCGGGCCCGATGGCGTGACGGGTGGCGTGGAGAACAGGTCCGACCAGGCGGTGTCCCTGCGGACCGCACGGGAGACCGGCAAACCGGTGCAGGTCGACAGCCTCACCAGCGAGACCACCGAGGTCGTCGCCCTGCCCGACGGGCAGCTCCGGGCCGAGATCGCCGCCGGCATGCAACGGTTTCGCCGCGGCGGCGACTGGGTGCCGGTCGATCTCACCCTCAAGGCCGGGACGGACGGCTCCGTCACCCCGGTCGCTCACCCCGGCGACCTGCGCATCTCGGGTAGACGCGAGGCGGGCACCCACGAACTGGCCGCGCTCGGCTCCGCCGACCAGCGGGTCGCCATGGGCTGGACGGGGGCGCTGCCCACGCCGGTCCTGCACGGCAACCGCGCGACGTACGTCGACGCCCGCCCCGGGGTCGACCTCGTCGTCGAGGCCACCCGGACCGGATTCCAACAGTTCCTCGTGGTCAAGAACCGGGCCGCCGCCGCCCAGGTCGAGAGCGTGGCCTTCCCGTTCAGCGGTCCCGGCGTGGCCGGCTGGAGCCGGGGCACGGACGGTGCCATCGCGATCAAGGACCGCGCCGGCAAGCAGACCGCCCGCATCCCGGCGCCCCTGATGTGGGACGCCAGGAAGCACAAGGTCACCGGTGACCCCGCCGTGCAGAAGCCGATCCGCACCGAGCTGGCGAAGCGCGGCGACACGGTCGAGCTGACCCTCGCGCCGGACCGCGCCTGGCTGCGCGACCCGGCGACGGCCTACCCGGTGACCATCGACCCGACGGTCAACCCGCTCGCCACCACCTTCGACACGTACGTCACCGAGGGGTCGAGTGTGGACCAGAACACGCAGAACAACCTCCAGCTCGGCCTGCTCGACCCGAGCAACCCGCACCTGACCCGGTCGTTCCTCACCTGGGACAGCACGGTCCTCGCCGGCAAGCAGATCAACTCGGCCACCGTGTCGTTCTGGAACTACTGGTCGCAGGTCTGCACCCCGGTCTCGTGGGAGATCTGGACCACCGCGCCGGCCACGTACACCACGACCTTCGCCAACCAGCCGGCCTGGGACGCGGTCGGGCCCGACGCCCGGTCCACCGCCACCGCCGGCGGTGGCGCGAGCTGCACCAGCGCCGACGCCTGGGTGAACATCGACGGCAAGACCTTCTTCCAGCGGGCCGCCGACGCCAACAAGACCCGAGCCGGGATGGGCTTGCGGGCCACCAACGAGGCGGACGTGGCCGGGTTCAAGCAGTTCCGCTCCCGCGAAGGTACCGACCCCGCCGAGGACCCGAAGGCGTCGGTCACCTACAACTCCTGGCCGACCGTCGGCACCCAGGCCACCGTCCCGGCCACCAGCTGCGTCACCGGCACGGGCCGGCCCCAGGTCAACACCCTCACCCCGCAGCTCAAAGCCACCGTGTCCGACGGTGACGGCACCGCGATGACGGTCACCTTCGAGTGGTGGGCGATGAACGCGGAGACCGCGATCGGCTCGGCCAGCTACAGCGCCGTGGCCTCCGGCGCCACCGCCGCGAGCACGGTCCCGGCCGGAGCCTTCGTCGACGGCGGCATCTACCGCTGGCGGGTCAAGGCCGCTGACGGCGTCAGCGGTAGCGACCGCTGGTCCCCGTTCTGCGAGATGCAGGTCTACACCACCGTCGCCCCGGTCACCGGCTGCGCCGGCACCGCGGAGAACGACTTCAACGGCGACGGCGTCACCGACATGGCAATCGCCGACCCGGAGGTGACCGTCAACGGCCTCTGGGGCGCCGGTCAGGTGCACGTCACCTACGGCGGCAGCACCACCGTGCACACCCTGCAGGAGGGGGTGGCCAAGGTCCCGGGCGCACCCGGGTCCAGTGACCGCTTCGGCTTCTCGATCTCGCCGTACGACGCCAACAACGACGGTTGCACGGACCTTGCGGTCGGCGTGCCCTACCAAAACATCAGCGGCCAGGACGGGGCCGGTGCGGTCTACGTGCTGCTCGGCTCACCGGCCGGGCTCGCCCAGGGGCCGGCCTCGCTGGTCTACCACCAAGACGTCACCAACGTCCCGGACGTCGCCGAGGCCTGGGACGTGTTCGGCTACTCGGTGGCCGGCAGCCGGACCGCGAGCGGCGAGCCCTACCTGGTCATCGGAGTGCCGTGGGAGAGCTTCACGAGCGGTGCCCTGGCTGGCATGGTGCACTACATCCGCGGCAATGTGAACGTGGCGATCAGCCAGGGCAACGGCATCCCCGGTAACGCGGAGATCGACGACCGGACCGGATTCTCGGTGGCCGCCTCCAAGTACCACTGGGCGGTCGGCGCCCCCGGTGAGGCGATCGGCACCGAGGTGTTCGCCGGCACCGTCGACGTCTTCAGCAACAAGCTGACCAGCGGGCTGCCCACCCTCGCCGCCGTGTTGGACCAGGGGCAGACGGGTGTCTCCGAAAACCCCGAGGCCAACGACAACTTCGGTAAGTCGATCTCGCTCGTCCCGTACCGCCCGGTCGGTAGCGCGGCTGGGACGCAGGACTCGCTGGTCGCCGTGGGTGTGCCGGGGGAGGACATCACCCTCTCCGGCGCGACCGCGCCGACGACCGACGCCGGCCTGGTGCACCGCTTCCACGTGACCGCGGCCAACACCTTCACCGAACTGCCGTCGATCACGTACGCCTCGGAGGACGGCGACTACCTCGGTGAGAAGGTGGTCCTGGCGAACACCGCCGCGACCAGCGAGGGCACCAACTCGACGATGTTCCTCGCGATCGGTGTCCCCGGCGAGGACGCCGGGACCTCGACTGTCGACTCGGGGCGGGTGCGGGTCTTCCCGGCGCTGGCCAACCCGATCGGCACGCCGGTGACGCTGCAGCGCGGCGGCAGCAGCCTGCCGGGCAGCTTCCGTGAGCAGGAACTCGTCGGCACCTCGATGAGCGCCACCTCCAAGCAGCTCTTCGTCGGCACGCCGTACGGCGACGACGCGGTCTACGCCTTCAACTGGTCGAGCCTGGTCGGCGGGACGACCACGCCCGCGCAGACCTGGCAGCCCGGCCTGAACGGGCTGCCGACGGCCAAGGGTCTCTTCGGGGCGGCGATCAACTGATGGCACACAACGAATCGCGCAGTTCAACGGGGGAGGACCTGACGGTGGCCCGTCATAGCAGAAAGCGGGGCCGGCTCTTCACGCTCGGCCTCATGGTGGGCCTCGCCGGCCTGCTCTCCACCACCGTCTACGCCGACCACGCGGACCGCTCGCCGGCCACCGCGCCGGTGGCGGCGGTGGAGGAGAACCCGGTCCGGGAGACCGAGGCCGAGGCGCTGCTCGCCGCCGAGTCGCTCGGCCAGCCGGTCGAGGTGCTCGCCTTCCGCACCGAGTACCGGGACGTCTTCGCGCAGCCGGACGGCAACCTGATCGCCAACGAGCACAACCAGCCGGTCCGGGTGGTCCAGGGTGACGCCTGGGTCCCCACCGACGCCACGCTGGCGCAGAACGCCGACGGGACGATCACTCCGAAGGCCGCGCTCATCGACATGCGGATCTCCACCGGCGCGGCGGACCCGCTGCTGGTGGTCCGCAAGGACGACCAGGTGATGACCCTCACCTGGCCGTACACCCTGCCCGCGCCGGTGCTCAACGGCGACCAGGCCGTCTACCCGGACGTCTTCCCGCACGTCGACCTCGTGGTCAACATGACGGTCGAGGGCTTCTCCCACGTGATCGTCCTGAAGACTCCCGAGGCCGCGAACACGCCCGAACTCCAGGGCCTCAAGCTGGGCGTCACGGGCCAGAACCTGACCATCCAGGAGACGCCCGAGGGCGGCATCGTCGCGCTGGACCCGGCCACCGGGAACCCGGTGCTGGAGGCCGACCAGCCGACCATGTGGGACAACGGCACCCCGACCGGTGAGGGCGGCACCACGACGGCCAGCGCCCAGGAGACGACCTCCGGCACGCTGGCCGCGGAGTCGACCACGGCCGCCACGGTCGCCGGTGAGACCGACCTGGAGACGGCGCGCGGCCCGGAGGACAGCTCGACGGTCGCGCCGATGGGGCTGAACTACGCCAACGGCGCGCTCACCCTCACCCCGGACGCGGCGATGCTCGCCGACCCGGACACCAACTGGCCGGTCTACCTCGACCCGGTCTGGCAGGCCACCACCAACAGCTCCTGGGCCATGGTCGACAGCGGCTACCCCAACGAGGAGTACTGGAAGTTCGACGGCAAGCGGCACGAGCGGATCGGGCTCTGCCCGGAGCTGTGCAACAGCTCCAAGGTGAAGCGGGTCATCTACACCCTCTCCACGCCGTACTCCGGCAAGACGATCCTCAGCGCCGAGTTTCGGGTCACCATGCAGCACGCCTGGAACTCGACCCCGCAAGACGCCCAGCTCTACCTCTTGCCAAAGGCGATCAACTCGTCGACGAACTGGAGCAACCAGCCGGGCGGGTCGAGCTGGAGCAGTGGCGCCAACTGGCTGGATACCAAGGCGCCCAGCAGCACCCAGGCGACCTGCACCTCCACCAACCAGAACGCCAGCTGGGACGCCAAGGAAGCCGTGCAGATCGCGGCGGCGAGCGGCTGGAGCACGGTCACCCTCGGCCTCAAGGCCGAGAACGAGGGCAACTACCAGCACAGCAAGCGGTTCTGCGACAATGCCGTGCTCTCGGTGAAGTACAACCGCGCCCCGCTGATCCCCGCCCTGTCGGAACTCACCTCGGACCCGGGTGGCGCCTGCGTCTACGGCTCCGGCGCCCCGTACGTGTGGAAGATCCCGAAGCTCTCCGCTGTGCTCCGCGACCCGGACCACTCATCGGCGCACACCGAGCAGCTCAAGGCCGAGTGGCGGCTCACCTGGCGGGCTCCGGGAGCGCAGGCCGACACCGTGCGGTCGTACCCGACGACGCTGCTCAAGGCGAGCGGATCGATCTTCACGCTCACCGCGCCGTCGGACATCCCGCAGAACGTCGTCGTCTCCTGGGAGGTCCGCGCGTCGGACAACACCAGTTGGGGACCGTGGAGTTCCGACGGCACCCGTAACCCCTGCCAGTTCATCTACGACGCCACCAAGCCTGCCCCGCCGGACGTCGACTCGCCCGACTTCCTGCCGGACGACGCCGGCGACGGCGGTTCGCCGGACTGCAAGACCGACGCGGAATGGCACGAGAAGCTCGGCCTGACCACCAGCTTCACCTTCGACTCCGCCGCCGCGGACGTGGTCGAGTACCGGTGGGGCTTCAACACCAACCCGTCCTCGGCGAACAGCATCAGGCCGACGACCGCCGGCGGGCCGTCCACCATCCAGTGGAAGCCCACCAAGGAAGGGCCCTGGACGCTCAACGTCATGGCCGTCGACAAGGCCGGTCTGGGCAGCTCCATCGCCTCCTGCACCTTCCGGGTCGGCAAGCGGCCGCCGGTGTCCCAATGGGCCTTCTCAGAGGTCGCCGGCTCCAAGCAGGCGGAGGACACGCTCGGGGACCACGACGTCGTGGCCGGCAGCGGCGTCACCTTCGGTGTGCCTGGTCCCGGTGGGCAGTTCGACACGGCTGTGAAACTCGACGGCACCTGGAACGGTTACCTGAAGACGACCATGGACCCCGAGGAGCCGGACAAGACCCTCTGGGCCGTGGACACCTCACGCAGCTTCACGGTGACCGCCTGGGTGCGCACCTCGGACCCGACCCGCCGGCAGACGATCGTGAGCCAGGACGGCACCGGCGAACCCGGGTTCAGCCTGGGTACGGAGGGCGGGAACTGGGTGTTCCGGATCCCGACCAACGACGTGATCTCGCTGGGTGAGTGGCGGGTCTTCTCCACCGGCACCACCCCGTCCCCGGTCACCACGGATTGGACCCACCTGACCGCCTCGTACGACGACTCCACCAAGAAGATCTCCCTCCTGGTGAACGGGACCAACCTGTACACCGCCGACCGGCGGTCGCAGTCGAAGTCCCGGGGTGCCGTGCAGTTCGGCCGGCGCGTCGTCAAGGGCGGCTACGCGGACAGCTGGATCGGTGAACTGGCCGACGTCGCCTTCTTCGACCGCCCGATCCTCTCCACCGAGACCACCGGGCTGAAGCAAACGGCCCTCAACCGGGTGGCGTACTGGCAGCTCAACACCGCCACTGGAACGAGCAGCCCGGAGTACGACGCCAAGGCGGCGATGACCCTCGGGCCGGATGCGTCGATCTACAAGGGCGTCTTCCCGCCGCCCACCGCGGCGCTGCTGGGCGGGGGGCACCTGAAGCTGGCCGGCAAGGCGACCAGCTACGCGAGCACCACGCTCAACGCCAACATGACCAGCAGCTTCACCGTCACCGCCCGGGTCAAGCTCACCAGCAGTTGCGCGGGTACCCCGATGACGTTCTTCTCGCAGAAGGGCCTGCACAACAGCTCGGTCATCGTCCGGTGCAACAACGCAGGCCGGTACGAGCTGGCCGTGCCGGGCACCGACACGGTGGGCGCGGCGGTCGAGCTGACCCCTCTGGTGGACGAGGCCCCGAAGACCTTGACCAAGGGTGACCTCGTCGCCCTGGTCTACAACGGCTACACGCACGAGTTCCTGTTCTACGTGAACGCCGAGGTGGTCGGTTCGGTCCAGCTCACCGAGCCGTTCAACGCCACCGGTGGGCTCCAGTTGGGTCGGGCCTTCATCGACGACCAGTTCCGCGAGCACCTCTCGGGCGCCATCGACGATGTCCGGGTCTACACCGGCGTCGCCGACAAGAACCTGCTCCAGCGGTTGAACCTCACCGTCAAGGAACAGCCGAACCTCTGATCCCCCGGCCGGGGGGGGGGGGGGGGGGGGGGGGGGGGGGGGGGGGGGGGGGGGGGGCCGGCGGGGCCCCCCCCCCCCCGCCGGGCGGGGGCGGGGC
>NZ_JBIAKM010000002.1:576317-869997 GCF_042872525.1 Micromonospora sp. NPDC005254
CGGACCTCCTTGCCGGCCCCGAGCTGGTTCAGGTCGCAGGTCAGCGGATCCCGGGTCTTCTCCGGGTCGTTGCGGCAGGCCGCCTCGCGAGAGGCGGCCCGACGGCTTCTTCCGCTTATCCCCGACCACCCGTGGAGGGTTGATGTTCTCCCGACACCTGGGCGCCTCCGGCGTGCTGCAACGCCGGATCAAGCGACCCGTGTCCTGGGCGATGGCCGGCATGTTGGGCCTGACCTTCGTCCAGGCCGTCGAGATGCCTACCGCTGCCGCTCAGGGCAGCAACCGCCCCAAGACCGCCGACTCCGGCAAGGTCCTGCCCGAGCGGGACCCGCTGCCCGCCAAGCCCCGGAAGTCGAACGCCGCCGAGGCCGCGGCGACCACCAAGCCGGCGTCGGTCACCTGGCCGGCCGCCGGCGCCACCGAGATCGCCCTGCCGGTGCCCGCCTCGGCCGGCGCCCGGACCGTCGCGCCCGGCGCGGCACGCACCGCCAAGGCGGGCGGTCTCACCGTCTCCGTCGCCGCGGTGTCCGCGCCCGCGAGCGGCGCCGCCGGCACCGCGAGCAGGGTCGCCCCGGCCACGCCCCCCGGCAAGGTCCGGGTCGAGGTGCTCGACCACGGGACGGCTGAGCGCGCCAAGGTCGACGGTCCGGTCGTGCGGGTCGCCCGCACCGACGGCCAGCAGGCCGCCGGCGACGTGCGGCTCTCCGTCGGGTACGACGGGCTGGCCGGCGCCTTCGGCGGCGACTTCGGCAGCCGGCTGCGGCTGTCCCGGCTGCCCGAGTGCGCGCTGCGCACCCCCGAGCGCAAGGACTGCGCGGCCCAGCCGCTGCCGACCGTCAACGACGGCGAGAAGCACACCGTCTCGGCCGAGGTGACGGCGACGGACAGCGCCGGCAGCCTCTACGCGCTGACCGCCGGTGACTCGTCCTCCCAGGGCAGCTACGCGGCGTCGAAGCTCGCCCCGTCCTCGCAGTGGTCGGTGGCCCCCTCCACCGGTGGTTTCTCCTGGTCGTACCCGCTGCAGACGCCCCCGGTGCCCGGTGGCGGAGGGCCGGGCATCACGCTGGCGTATTCCTCGCAGTCGGTCGACGGGCGCACCTCGACCACCAACAACCAGGGCTCCTGGATCGGTGAGGGGTTCAACTACGAGCCGGGCCACATCGAGCGTCGCTACAAGGCGTGCGCCGACGACGGCCACAGCGAGGTCGCCGACCAGTGCTGGGCGTACGACAACGCCACCATCCTGCTCAACGGCAAGTCGACCGAGCTGGTCAAGACCGCCACCGGCTGGAAGTTCGCCTCCGACGACGGCTCCAAGGTGGAGAAGCTCACCGGGGCCGCCAACGGCGATCAGGGGACGACCGGCGTCGACGTCGGCGAGTACTGGCGGGTAACCACGACCGGCGGCACCGAGTACTACTTCGGGCTCAACCGCCTGCCGGGCTGGGTCTCGGGCAAGGAGGAGACGTCGTCGACCTGGACCGTCCCGGTCTTCGGCGACGACGCCAACGAGCCGTGCAACAAGCCGGCCTTCGCCGACTCGTACTGCAACCAGGCGTGGCGCTGGAGCCTCGACTACGTCAAGGACCGGCACGGCAACGTCACGTCCTACTTCTACGGGCGGGAGAGCAACTGGTACGCCCGGGGCAACCGCACCGACCTGAACGGGGTCGAGTACCACCGGGCCGGCTGGCTGAAGCGGATCGACTACGGGCAGAAGGACGGGCAGGTCTACACCACCAACGCCCCGGCCCGGGTGGTCTTCAGCACACTGGAGCGCTGCCTGCCCGGCGGCACGATCGACTGCGACGAGCAGGACCTGAACACCACCACCGCCCCGTACTGGCCGGACGTCCCGTGGGACCGCAACTGCGCCCAGGGCACCAAGTGCAAGGGCGACCAGATCACCCCCACTTTCTGGACCCGGAAGCGGCTGGTCGGCATCACCACCCAGATTCGGGGCGCGACCGCCTGGACCGACGTCGACAAGTGGGCGCTCGATCACCTGCTCATGGACAACAGTGACGGCAGCCGTACCCTCTGGCTCAACAAGATCACCCACACCGGTCTGGTCGGCGGCAGCGCCGCCATGCCGAGCGTGGAGTTCGGCGCCATCCAGTTGCCCAACCGGATCGACAGGACCGGCGACTTCATCGCTCCGCTGATCCGCTTCCGCCTGGCCACGGTCTACACCGACAGCGGCGGGCAGATCGACGTCAACTACGAGAAGCCGGACTGCACGGAGACCACCCTCCCGACCGAGGGCAAGAGCACCCGCCGCTGCTTCCCGGTGAAGTGGAACCCGCTGGGCAGCGGTAGCCAGGTCACCGACTGGTTCCACAAGTACGTGGTCAGCGCCGTGGTGGAGACCGACCGCACCGCACGCTCGCCCGACATGGTCACGAAGTACAGCTACCTCGACGGCGCCGCCTGGCGGAAGGCCAAGCCGGACGGGCTGAGCGACGGCAAGGAACTCACCTGGAGCGACTGGCGCGGCTACGGCCGGGTCCAGGTCACCAAGGGCGACGGTCAGACGCAGACCGCCAAGACCGAGTACCGCTACCTGCGCGGCATGCACGGGGACGACGACCCTGACAGCACCAACCCGCTCTCGGTGACTGTGACCGACTCCACCGGCGGCACCTACACCGACTACGACGAGCTCTCCGGTTATGAGTACGAGAGCAAGACGTTCGACGGCGCGACCGAGATCAGCAAGATGATCAAGACGCCGTGGCGGTACAAGACCGGCAGCGAGTCGCACGCCTGGGGGGCCAGCGAGTCGTACTTCGTCAACACCGCCAGCACCCGCGGCTACACCGCGCTCGCGGCCGGCGGCTGGCGGCAGACGAAGACCAGCACGACCTTCGACACCACCTACGGTCAGGCGTACCGGACCGAGAACGAGGGCGACGTCGACGTCACCGGCGACGAGGCGTGCACCCGCACCACCTACGTCACCGACGTGACCACCTACGGCGACAACAAGCCGGTCTACGTCAAGGACCTGGTCTCCCAGGTCGAGTCGGTGTCGGTCAAGTGCTCCGCCACCCCGAACCGGGCGACTCAGGTCATCTCGGACGACCGCACCTACTACGACGCGCAGGTGCTGGGCAAGGCGAAGGTCACCGGCAACGCCACCCGGACGGAGCGGCTGGCCATGCACGACGGCACGACGGCGACCTACACCCGGGTGGCGGAGGGCACCTTCGACGGCTTCGGGCGGCCGTTGACCGCGAAGGACGCGCTCGGCGCGGTCACCACCACCAGCTACGTCGAGACCAACGGCCTGACCACGCAGGTCACCGAGAAGAGCCCGCTCGGCTACGACACGGTCACCACGTACGCGCCGGCCTGGGGCAGCCCGACGCAGCAGGTCGACCCCAACGGGATGAAGAGCGTCCTGGAGTACGACCCGCTGGGCCGGCTGTCCAAGGTCTGGATGCCGGACCGCACGGGGGTCAGCGGGCTGACCCCGAACACCAAGTACACCTACCTGATCCGCACCGACAAGCCGGCGGCGGTGAAGACCGAGCAGCGGCGCAACGACGGCACCTACACCGTCGAGTACCAGCTGTACGACAGCCTGCTCCGACCCCGGCAGCTGCAGACCGAGGGTCCGGACGGCACCCGGCTGATCGCGGACACCTTCTACACCCCGACGGGCCAGGTCGAGCGGACGTACGACACCTATCAGGTGGCGGGTGCGCCCACGGACGTGATCTACCCGGCCGTGCCGGCGGACATGACCGCTCAGACGGCGTTCGTGTACGACGGCGCCGACCGGGTGAAGGCCACCATCTTCCTGGACGGCATCAGCGAGAAGTGGCGGACCACCACCACGTACGGCGGTGACCGGGTCTCGGTCGACCCGCCGGACGGCGAGACGCCGCGCACCACCATCTCCAACGCGCTCGGGCAGACCACCCAGCTGCTCCAGTACAAGGGCAACAGCCCGACCGGCGCGTACGACAAGACCGAGTACACCTACACCCAGTCCGGCCAGCTCGCGACGGTGAAGGACCCGCTCGGCAACCAGTGGGAGAACCGGTACGACCAGCGGGGCCGCAAGACCGAGTCGATCGACCCGGACGCGGGGCACTCGTACTTCTCCTACGACGACCAGGACCGGCTGACGGTCAGCACCAACGGCGTCGGCGCGTCGCTGAGCTACCGCTACGACGCGATCGGCCGCAAGACCGCCACGTACAAGGGCAAGGACCCGGACACGGGCCAGCTGCTCAGCGAGTGGCAGTACGACCTGGAGAAGCTCGGCCAGCTCTCCTCCACCACCCGGTACGCCCCGGACGGTGGCGCGTACGTCACCTACTACAGCGCCTACGACGAGCTGTACCGGCCGCACGAGACGTACTACCAGGTGCCGGAGCAGGCGGGCGCCGAGCTCGCCGGCCTGTACACCTTCGGCACGGAGTTCAACTTCGACGGCACGGTGCAGTCGGTCGGGATGTCGGAGGGCGGCGGCCTGCCGTTCGAGTCGATCGCCTACACCTACGATTCGCTGGAGCGGCTGAAGAGCACCAAGAGCGACGTCCCGTACGTCACCGACGTCGCCTACCAGGCGACCGGTGAGGTGCTCCAGTCCGAGGTGCAGCTCAACACGCAGCAGGTCTGGTCGACGTACGCGTACGAGCGGGCGTCGAAGCGGCTAAGCCGGTTCCAGCTTGGACGGTCCGGCGCGCCGGTCATCGACATCGACGCCAAGTACAGCTACGACGATTCCGGCAACATCACCCGGATCGAGGACACCCCGACCGGCGCCCGGGACGTGCAGTGCTTCACCTACGACTACCTGCGCCGGATGGACCGGGCCTGGACGTCGGGGAGCACGGCGACCGACCCCTGCGCCGGCGGCCCCAGCGTCACCGGGATCGGCGGGGTGGCCCCGTATCACCACGCCTACACCTTCGACGCGACGGGCAACCGCAAGACCGAGACCCAGTTCGCCGCGAACGGCACCTCGTTGCTCGCCCGCAGCTACGAGACCCCGCTGGCCGGCCAGGCCCGGCCGCACACGGTCGACAAGATGACCGAGACGACCCCGTCCGGGGACCGGCTCTACACCTACGCATACGACACCGCCGGTAACACCACCAAGCGCACGAAGGTCGGCGAGGACCAGACCCTGGTCTGGGACGCCGAGGGCAACCTCGAGTCGGCCACCGCCAACAGCAAGACGACGTCCTTCGTGTACGACGTCGACGGGTCGCGGATCCTTCGCAAGGAGCCCGGCACGACGACGCTCTACCTGCCGGGCATGGAGATCCGGCTCAACACCACCACCCACTCCACGGACGGCACCCGCTACTACCCGGTCCCGGGTGGCGGCAGCATCGTCCGCAAGCTCGACGGCGTCCGCTACGTCGCGCCGGACCACCACGGCACCGGCCAGGCGGTCGTCGACGAGGCAGGGGCGATCGTCAACCGGCGGACCACGCCGTACGGCGAGTCGCGCGGGACGCCGCCCGGCCCGGGGCAGTGGCCCACCGAGAAGGGCTTCGTCAACGGCAACCAGGACAGCAGCACCGGCCTGGTGAACATCGGCGCCCGCGAGTACGACCCGATGCTCGGCCGGTTCATCTCGATCGACCCGATCATCGACGTCAACGACCCGCAGCAGATGCACGGGTACGCGTACGCGAACAACAACCCGATCTCGTTCTCCGACCCGGACGGCCTGCGGGCCTGCTCCGACGACGCCTGCGGTCCGGGCGCCGACTACGAGGACATGTACGGCAACTACCACGACGTGCCCGGGCACAACGACGGTTGCCACGGCTGCTCGGGTGCGTACGACCCGCACGCGCCGGCCGAGAACCACCCGCGGACGAAGGACAACGGTGGCGGCGGCGGTGGCGGTGGCGGAGACGCGGCGGCGGCCGCGGAGAAGGCCCGGCAGGAGCGCATCGCCAAGGCGAAGGCCGTCCTCCTCGAGGCGGGCAAGGCGCTCGCCAAGATCGCGATGGACGAGCTGGGCATCACCGACGCACTCAACTGCATCACCAAGGGCGACGTCGGCGGCTGTGTCAGCACGGCGATCACGATCGCGAGCTCCTTCGTGGGCGGCATGCTGGGCAAACTCGCCAGCAAGTACGGCGCGCCGTGGAAGTGGAAGAAGGGCTACGAGCTCGGCATTCGCGTCAAGGACCTGCTCGGCAAACTGATCACCGGGGTCAAGGACTTCATCAAGGCAGGCAAGAAGGCCTGCGACAGCTTCGCCGCCGGAACTTTGGTGCTTCTCGCCGATGGCAGCACCAAGCCGATTGAGAAGCTGAAGCCCGGTGATCGTGTCGTGGCCACAGATCCGCTGACCGGGAAGACGGTAGCCAAGACGGTCGTAGCGACACACATCAACCTTGACCTTCACCTGACGGATTTGACTCTCGAGGTCGCCGGCGGGCAGTTCCTGGTGCAGGGCACGCAAACCCACCCGATCTGGAGCACAGATCGCAACGAGTGGGTCGACGCAGGGGAGTTGAAGGTCGGTGAGCAGCTGCTGTCGGCCGTCGGCAAACCGGTCTCGGTGAGCGCCGTCCGTTCCTACGAGGGCACGGAGGTGAGGTACAACCTCACCGTCGATGACATTCACACGTACTATGTGCTCGCTGGCAACACGCCGGTCCTCGTACACAACGCGAATGGAGATTGGTTCCCGGATCGGTCATTGCCCCGTGACCAGCACGGAAATCCCATCCCAGATAGCGAATATCCGCACACTCAGCTTGGTCGAAAGGAAGGGCGGAAGGGTAGTTACCCGCAGGCGCGCGAATTCGACGAGAACGGGCGCCCCGTGCGGGACATCGACTTCACGGATCATGGACGTCCCAATGTTCCCGGTCACACGAATCCACACGAGCATATTTGGCTCGAGAACGAGACTGGCGGCACGCTGAAGCGAGGTCCTGCGCAATCGTTCATGGAAGCGTGTTAAGTGATGAAATCGGTTCAATGTCCAATGCATCTTCCTGGTGGATCCCTGCTGTCGATCTCTGACGTGCTGGCTGCGTTCCCAGAAAATCGGTACGTTTGGGTCATCTTCGAGTTCTTCGGCGTTGGGCGTGCTCCTATGGGGATGGGCATGCCGGAGTTCGAAGATCGGGTTCGATCCGCCCCGAAGGGGCTGCAGATGACCTGGGCCGATCTTGAGGCTTTTGGGGTGGGCGTAACACAGGCCTTTGAATGCGAAATTGTTGCATTTCGGGCCGCTGATTATTATGGAGTGCAGTGCAATGTCGACCTAGCTGTTGCGAAAATATGCGCTCTTGACAGTACTGAGTGGTGTGTCTCTGTCGACGAAACCGCGGAGGAGTTCCGGTCGGTTTTGAATGCTGTCCGGCGCATTGCGGCGGAAACGAAATGACAGAAAATTTGATCGAACAGCATTTCAGTGGATGCTGTGGCCTGATTGGGTTGCCGTGAAGGTTGCCGCAACCGGGCCAGCCTTGTGTGGGTTCGGCGGGCACTAGCGGTCCGTGAGTGTGCTTCAGCCTGGGCCCGCCATGACAATCGACATGGCGGGCCCAGGCTGAGGCATCTACGGAGAGTAGGGCCAGAATTCTGGATCGTTCGGTGAGTTTCGACTCCATGATCGAGCCGGCCCGTCGCGAACCGACGCCGCGGCGGCGTACCCCGTTGATGGCATCGCACGACTCCAGAGCGAGGGCTGGGGCGGCCATGATGTCCTGCGCAAGTTCACCCGCCGGCGCCAGACTCGCCGGAGTTCGGGGACCTCGTCCTGCGCGATCCGGACGAGTGGATATTTGGCGAGGCCAATAGCGTCACACCGGCTGTGACCGGGTTGCGGATATCGGGTAGCGAGGGCCGTGACGCCATCTGCTGTGCGATCCAGACCTGGTGCACCCGGGTGCAGCTGACGGAGGTCGTATTCATCATGGTCCGACTCCCCGAAGGATCGGACGGAATGATGAGGGGGTGCGGTCCGCACGGACCGCGCCCCCTCCTCATACGCCTGGGATCAGGACTTCGTGCAGGCGGCCCCGTTGAGGGCGAAGCTGCTCGGCGCGCTGAACGAGCCGCTCATCGACGTCTAGTAGCCGAAGTTGGCGGTGTCACCCGGCGCGATGGAGCCGTTGTAGCTGACGTTCTTCGCGGTGACCGCTGCCGCTCTGGCTCACCGTGGCGTTCCACGAATTGGTGATCTGCTGCCCGGTCGGCAGGTTGTAGGCCAGCGTCCAGCCGTTGACGGTGCTGGAACCGGCGTTGGTGATCAGCAGCTCGGCGGTGAAGCCGTTGTTCCACACCGAGGTCGGCGGACTTCACGGTGCAGATGCCGCCCGCACGCGGCGGAGGCGTGGTGCTGGTCGGCGTCGGCGTCGCGGTGGGCGGCGGGGTGGTGCCACCGCCGGTGCTGACGTTATGCGAGAAGCCGCTGACCGCGAGCCCGACACCGCCCTGCCACGGCTCGAAGTCGGCCTGGATGCTGGTCAGGTAACAGTCCGCGGAGATCGCGCCCCAGTCCTTGGTGTCGTTGATAAACGTCATCGCGTCGAAGCTCAGGCTGGCGATCGGCTGGATCGGGCCCTGCCGGTTGAACCAGATCATGATCTCCATCTGGTTGACCCCGTCCTTGGCGCAGGTGGTGCTGCGCTGGCACATCGACCACGAGATCGTGGTGATCCCGAAGTCGGTGACCCCGGAGCGGATCAGCGCCAACTTCGACGTCTTCCACTTCTCGTTGACGGCGGAGGAAATGCGCGACATCGACGCGCTCGGCGACGCCTGAATCGGCGGATTCCTTCAAGGCCTGGCCCGGCCGTGAAGGGTATCGACATCGACGCTCATGACGGTATAGCGTGCCGTCATCACGCTCGTCGATGCGTGTGAACCCGTCGCCGCTGGAGGACCGCCATGGCCCGATCCCCGTCCGTCCGTCTGCGCCGTCGTGGGGTGCTCGGCATCCCCGCCCTGGTGGCCGCCGCGCTGACCACCCTCGCCGTCCGACCCGCACCGGCGAGCGCCGCGCCGAAGGCCGAGTGCCTGGCCGACCTGCTGCGGGACTCCTGATGGCGACCATTCCGTGGCTCGTGGACGTGCTGCGCGGCGCCGGAGTCCAGGTCGTCGTCGAGGGGGACTGGCTCAACCGGATGCGACCCGGCTCCTTCGACCCGATCGGGGTGCTCTGGCACCACACCGCCTCGACCTCCAGCGCCAGCAACCCACACCCCGCGCTCGGCATCTGCATCAACGGCCGCTCCGACCTGGCCGGCCCGCTCTGTCAGGCGCTCGTCGACTACAACGGCGTCTTCCACGTCATCTCCGCCGGCCGCTGCAACCACGCCGGGGTCAGCGGTGGCAGCGGACCCATCCCCGCCGGGGACGGCAACACCCTGATGATCGGGTGGGAGATCGACTACAACGGCGTCGACCAGGAGATGACCGCCGCGCAGTACAGCGCGTCGATCGCCGCGACAGCCGCCGTGCTCACCCGCCTCGGCCGGGACAGCAGCTACGCCCGCGGCCACCGGGAGACCAGCACCACCGGCAAGATCGATCCGTCCTTCATCGACCTGAACGTGATGCGCGCCGACGTCGCCGCGAAGATGGCCGGGGGTGGAACGGCGTGGTCCTCCACCGTGGATAACACGACCTCCGGCCGGTTCACCGCCAGCGCCAACTGGGGCGTGTCGACGTTCTCCAGCCAGCGGTACGGCGCCGACTACCGCTACGCCGACCCGGTCGCGGCGAGCGATCCGGCCTGGTACCGGTTCAACGTGCCGGCGACCGGCACCTACCGGGTCGAGGCGTGGTGGCCGACCAACAGCGGCTACAACAGCGCCACCCCGTACATCGTCGCCACCACCACCGGCAACCAGACGGTGTACGTGGACCAGCGCGCGACCGGCGGGCAGTGGCGCGTCCTCGGCACGTTCACCCTGCCGGCGGGCGACGCCAACCGGGTGGCGGTGAGCCGCTGGAGCAACGCGGCGGGCCTGGTCATCGCCGACGCCGTACGCCTCACCCGGGTCTGACCCTCGACGGCGCTGCCCCGGCTTGACGCGCCCGTCCCGGCTTGATCGACTCGACCTCCCGGAAGTCGGGGTGTCCCACGTGCGAGGATGCCCCGACTTCAAGGAACCCGAGTGGATCTACTGCGTGGTGGGGGCGCGACCGCATGGTCGCGCCCCCACGACAGTTCAGGCGCGGGAGCAGCTGGTGCCGTTGAGCGAGAAGCTGGTCGGGGACGAATACGACCCGCTCAGCGTGCCCTGGTAGCCGAAGCTGGCCGTGCCGCCGGGCGCGATCGACCCGTTGTGGCTCACGTTCCGGGCGGTCACCGCGGATCCGCTCTGGCTCACCGTGGCGTTCCAGGCGTTGGTGACCGTCTGCCCGCCGGGCAGGTTGTAGGTAAGCGTCCAGCCGTTGATCGCGCTGGACCCGGTGTTGGTGATCTGCACGTCGGCGGTGAAGCCGTTGTTCCACGAGTTCGCCGTGTACTTCACCGCGCAGCCCGAGCTGCCGCCCGGCGGGGGCGTGGTCGGTGGCCGGGTGGTCGGCGGCGGGTTGGTGGGCGGGGTGCCGCCGCCGTTGACGTTGGCCGAGAACGAGGTCACCGCGAGACCGACGCCCCCCTGCCACGGCTCGAAGCCGGCCTGGATGCTGGTCAGGTACCAGGAGTTGGTGATCGCGCCCCGGTTGCGGGTGTCGTTGATGAAGTCCAGCACGCTGAAGTTCAGGCTGGAGACCGCCGACGACGCGACGTAGGAGATGACGTTGTTGGAGCCGTTGCTGCCGCGCCACACCTCCCAGGTCCGGCCGGCCAGGTTGGTCGTGCCGACCACCGAGCCGATGGGCTGGATCGGGCCCTGACGGTTGAGCCAGATCATGATCTCCATCTGGTTCACCCCGTCCCGCTTGGGCGACGGGTCCAGCCAGATGTCGTACGCCGCGTCGTAGGTGGCGCCGCTGACGTACCGGTAGGAGATGCTGCTGGTGGCGCTGCTGATCTGGCTCACCTGGATCGGCAGGTTCGTGCCGGGGGAGCAGTTGGTGTAGTGACAACCCAAGAAGATCGACGGGTACGCCGTGGGCGCCCCGTTGGTGGGGCTGCTGCCGTTCTGCGTGGTGATCTCGAAGCCGTTGCTGGTGACGTTGATGCACTGCTGGGCGGAGGTGCCCCAGCGGTTGTTCTGCACGACGTAGCGACCCTGGATCACGGTCGAGCCGTACTGTTCGCAGATCTGCGTGTCGGCGGAGGCGCTGCCGCTGAGGGCCACGGCGACGAGCGAGCTGGCGACCAGCAGCCCGGCGGCGGCCAGGACCCGAAGTTGACGTTTCATGACGCTCCTTGACTCGGCGCGTGCCGGGCGCCGGCTGTGGTGGGGTGGTGCGGGAGCGCTCCCACGCTCAACGACACATTTACATGCTTGAAACCGAGGCGCAACCGCCCGCGTCAAACTGGTGAATTGTGAGGATCGCCATCCTGCCGCCGAACGGGCGTCCAAGGGCGGCCAGCTAAGCGGCGCGGACGGCCGAGGAGCCGCTCGGGCGGGCCGATCGGGCTCTGGTGTGCGCCGATCGCTCCGAGTAGCGTGTTGCCTCCGACGCGTGCCGTTCCCCCTCCGGAGGCGTACACCACCATGCGTAGCTCCCCCCTGCGCATTCTCATCGTCGGCGCGGGCATCGCCGGCCTGGCCGTGGCTCGGGCTCTGCGCCTGGCGGGCTTCCGACCGGACGTCACCGACAAACTGCCGCCGGGGGAGTCGACCGAGACCGGCCTGTACCTGCCCGGCAACGCCGCCCGCGCGCTGCACCGGCTGGACCTGCACGACCCGGTCCGACCGCTCGGGCAGGTGATCCACCGGCAGCGCTTCTTCGACGCCGCTGGGCTGCCCCTCTGCGAGGTGGACCTCGACGCCCTCTGGGGCGGCGTCGGCGAGTGCCGGGCGCTGCCCCGGGCGGACCTGCACCGGGTGCTGCTCAGCGGCGCCGGCGGCGCCGTCCGACACGGCGCCGAGGTCCGCACCCTCGATCTGCTCCCGCGCGCGGTCGGGGTCACCTTCACCGACGGCACCAGCACCGAGTACGACCTGGTCATCGGCGCCGACGGGCCGCGTTCCTCGGTCCGTGCCCTGGCCGCGCTCGGCGGGCCACCCCGCCCGGCCGGGCATGTGGTCTACCGGGCCGTCCTGCGTGACGGCCCGCCCGTCACCGACTGGACCGCCCTGCTCGGGCAGCGCTCTGGTCTGCTGCTGGTGCCGATCGGGGAGGGGCGGCTGCACTGCTACGCCGACGAGGCGGGCACCGAGCCGCCCGCCGACCCGCTGGCCCGGCTGCGCGAACTCTTCGCCGACTACCGGGGCCCCGTGCCCGAGGTGCTGGCGATGCTCGACCGGGTGCACGCCGGGATCACCGACGAGGTCGAGCTGGGCCGCTGGTACCGGGGGCGGGTGCTGCTGGTCGGCGACGCCGCGCACGCCACCGCGCCGACCCTGTCCCAGGGTGCCGCGATGGCCCTGGAGGACGCCGTGGTGCTGGCCGAGTCGCTGCGCGCCGCCGGCAGCGTGGAGGCGGCGCTGGTGGCGTACGAGAGTCGTCGTCGCCCGCGTACCCGCTGGGTGGCCGACCGGACCCGGGACCGCAACCGGACCAGGGACGTGCCGCCGGCGCTGCGCGACCCGCTGCTGCGCGGACGCGGCGGACGGATCTTCGGGGAGCATTACCGGTTGCTGGTCGGCCCGCTGTAGGCCCGTAGTAGATCGTGTCACGCCACCCCACGCGGCGCTGCGACCTGCCGGGGACTATCCTCCTTGCGGATGACGGCCCGCCGATAAACAGCGTGTGCCGAGCGGGACAACCGAGAACCGGAGGCCACTCGTGACCACCGTCGCACCCAAGCCGGTCGTGACCCGGCCCTGGCCGGTCCGGGAGCCGGTCAAGGGGTCGGCCATCGCGCGGCTGCTGCGTACCACGGACGCGAAGCAGATCGGGATCATGTACATGGTCACCGCGTTCGTGTTCTTCATGGTCGGCGGCCTGATGGCCCTGATCATGCGGGCTGAGCTGGCCCGACCCGGGCTGCAGTTCCTGTCGCCCGAGCAGTACAACCAGCTCTTCACGATGCACGGCACGATCATGCTGCTGTTCTTCGCGACGCCGATCGTGTTCGCCTTCGCGAACTACATCGTGCCGATCCAGATCGGCGCGCCCGACGTTTCCTTCCCCCGCCTGAACAGCTTCGCCTACTGGCTGTACCTGTTCGGCGGCACGATGGCGACCGCCGGTTTCATCACCCCGGGCGGCGCCGCCGACTTCGGCTGGTTCGCGTACGCGCCGCTGAGCAGCGTCGAGCACTCGCCCGGCGTCGGCGCCAACATGTGGATCATGGGTCTGGCCATCTCCGGCCTGGGCACCATCCTCGGCGCGGTGAACATGATCACCACGGTGCTCACCCTGCGTGCGCCCGGCATGACCATGTTCCGGATGCCGATCTTCACCTGGAACATCCTGGTCACCAGCCTCCTGGTGATCCTGGTCTTCCCGCTGCTGGCCGCCGCGCTGTTCGCGCTCGCCGCGGACCGCATCCTCGGCGCCCACGTGTACGACCCGGCGACCGGCGGGCCGATGCTCTGGCAGCACCTGTTCTGGTTCTTCGGGCACCCCGAGGTCTACATCGTGGCGCTGCCGTTCTTCGGCATCATCAGCGAGATCATCCCGGTCTTCTCCCGTAAGCCGATCTTCGGCTACAAGGGCCTGGTCGCCGCGACCGTCGCGATCGCGGCGCTCTCGATGAGCGTCTGGGCGCACCACATGTTCGCCACCGGCCAGGTGCTGCTGCCGTTCTTCAGCTTCCTGAGCTACCTGATCGCGGTGCCGACCGGCATGAAGTTCTTCAACTGGATCGGCACCATGTGGCGGGGCCAGATCAGCTTCGAGACGCCGATGCTGTGGGCGGTCGGCTTCCTGGTCACCTTCCTTTTCGGCGGTCTCACCGGTGTGCTGCTGGCCAGCCCGCCGCTCGACTTCCACGTGTCGGACTCGTACTTCGTGGTGGCGCACTTCCACTACGTGCTCTTCGGCACCATCGTGTTCGCCGTCTTCGCCGGCATCTACTTCTGGTTCCCGAAGATGTTCGGCCGGATGCTCGACGAGCGCCTGGGCAAGGTGCACTTCTGGCTCACCATGATCGGCTTCCACACCACCTTCCTGGTGCAGCACTGGCTCGGCGCCGAGGGCATGCCCCGCCGGTACGCCGACTACCTGCCCGGCGACGGTTTCACCACGCTGAACACGATCTCCACGGTCGGCGCGTTCATCACCGGTATCTCCACGCTGCCGTTCATCTACAACTGCTGGAAGTCGTACAAGACCGGTCCAGTGGTCGAGGTGAACGACCCCTGGGGTCACGGCAACTCGCTGGAGTGGGCGACCAGCAGCCCGCCGCCGCTGCGCAACTTCGACCGGATGCCCCGGATCCGCTCCGAGCGGCCGGCGTTCGACGCGAAGTTCCCGGAGCTGGCCGCCGGTCAGAGCCTGGCCGGCCCGCCGGAGGGTGGCTCCAAGCCGCTCACCAGCGAGTCGGACGGCGGTGCTCGCTACAGCGAGGACATCGCCAGCGACATCGACCGGCACTGACGCTCAACCCGCTCGACCGTACGAAGGGCGCCGCCCCCGGGACCACCGGGAGCGGCGCCCTTCGCCATGTCCCGCCCTGGCTGGCCCAGCCCCGGTCCGACCCGGCTCTGACGGTCCGCCCTACCGTGCTGCGCGCTCGGCGCTGATGGCCCCGCTCGGCGATGGCCTGCTCTGGCCGGGCTCAACCCCCGCCGTTCTACTCCCCGCCCTCCTTTGCGCGGCCGGCGTCGCACCGCTCGGCCGGCTTCCGGAGGTGACCGTACTGACGAGCGATATACCTGTGAGACATCTTTATGCCTCACAGGTATATCCGTGTGTGTATGCATGCCGTCAACCGACGTCCGAGGGGTCCTGCCACCGGCACCATCGCCCGCCGCGACTGGCCGTCGCCCGAGGTAGCCAGCGGCAGTCAGCGGGCGGCGGGGGCGAGATCGGCCTCGACCGGCGGCGGGGTGGCCGCGTCGGCGTGGCGACGGCGGCGCAGCTCGCCGGGGAGCACGATCAGGGTGACCAGCGCGCCGAGCGCTCCGGTCACCACGAAGCCCCAGAGCGGCGCGCTGCCGTCGATCACCGCGCCGGCGAGCGGTGCGCCGACCGCGATGCCGACGGTGACCGCCGAACCGTGCAGGCCCATCGCCTCGCCGCGTACCTCGGCCGGGGCCAGACGGCTGACGGCGTCGGAGGAGGCCGCGATGGTCGGCGCGCACAGCGCGCCGGCCGGGATCAGCGCCAGGCAGAGCAGCCACCAGTGCGCGCCGCCCAACCCGACCGGGATGGTGCAGAGCGCGAGTGCGGCGGTGAGGGCCAGCGGGGAGAGCGAGCGGTGCACCGCCCCGTAGGCGAAGCCGCCGGCCAGGGAGGCGATCGCCCAGCCAGCCAGCACGACGCCGGTCCAGCCGACCTCGCCGCTGGCCCGCAGGACGGCGACCACCGCGACGTCGGTGCCGCCGAGCACCAGGGTGGCGGCGGCGCTGAGCGCCAGCACGGCGAGCAGTCGGGGCGTCAGCCACTCCCGCCGAGGCACCTGGCGCCGTGGGCCGGCGGGTTCGGCGGCGCCGCGGATCGGCGGGTTCACCAGCCACAGGGCGATCCCGGCGGCGACGATGCCGCCGCCGACGAGGTACATGGTGGTCTGCGCCGAGATCGCGGTGACCAGGGCCACCGCCAGCGCCGGGCCGATCATGAAGGACAGCTCGACGGACATGGAGTCCAACGCGTACGCCGGCCGTCGTTGATCTTCCGGGACCAGCGCGGCGATCGACTGGCGGACCACCGAGAAGATGGGCAGGGCCAAGGAGCCGGCCACGAAGGCGGCCGGCAGCAGCACGGGGTACGGCAGCGTGGGCGCGGTGGACCAGAAGATCGCCTCGGCGATGGCGGTGAGCACCAGAACCGGACGCAGACCACGCCGGTCGACCAGTCGGCCGAGCAGCGGCCCACCGATCGCCGCGCCCACGGTGATGGCGGCGCCCACCAGGCCGGCCGCGCCGTAGCCCCGGTCGAGGTCGAGCACGACGTGGAAGGTCAGCGTGACCCCGGTCGCGGTGAGCGGGATGCGGGCGAGGACGGCGACCAGCAGCAGCGACCGCAGGCCGGGCAGGGCGAGAGCTGCGCGGTAAGGCTTCATGTTCACGTTGGTCCGTACCTCCGGCGACATCCTCGACGGAAGGTGGACCATTGGCCAATAAATTACCGCCTCATGCGGCCCTGATCACAGGCTCGCCCTGCAGGATCACGCCGGCGCCGTCCATCGCCCGCAGCGCCACGTCGGTGGTCTCCGGAGCGACCGCGGCGGTCAGCTCCAGCAGGACGGTGGTGGCGAAGCCCTCCCGGGCGGCGTCGAGCGCGGTGGCGCGAACGCAGTGGTCGGTGGCGATGCCGACCACGTCGACCCGGTCCACGTCGTGCCGACGCAGCCAGTCGGCCAGGCACTCGCCGTCGTCGGCGTGCCCCTCGAATCCGGAGTACGCCGCCGCGTGCTCGCCCTTGTGAAAGATCGCCTCGACCCGACCGGTCTCCAGCTCGGGGTGGAACTCGGAGCCGCTGGTGCCGACCACGCAGTGCCGGGGCCACGACTCGACGAAGTCCGGCGGATCGCCGAAGTGCGCGCCCGGGTCGATGTGATAGTCCTTCGTCGCGACCACGTGCCGCCACCGGTCCGGCTCGGCGGCGAGCAGCCGGGAGATCCCGGCGGCCACCTCGGCGCCACCCGGGACGGCCAGCGAGCCGCCCTCACAGAAGTCGTTCTGCACGTCCACGATGATCAGCGCGTCGGCCATCGGGGTCCCTTCGAGGTCGGATCGGCGGGCTCAGGCGGCGGGTACGACAGTGACCGGCACGGCCGGGTCGCCGGCCGAGAGCTTCAGCCCTTCCCACGGGATGGAGATGAGGCACTCGCGCAGGTGCTCCCGGGACTCGTCGAGGGTGGGCAGACCCACGGGTTCGCCGTCGATCACGTACGAGCGCTGGAGCATCCGGTCGTTGGCCTGCCGGTCGGGCACACCCTGGGGGACGATGATCTCCTCCGTGGCGGTGCCGGTCGGCTTGTGCCGGCGGACCGCGACCTTGCGCCCACCGATGGTCGCCTTGTGCTCGGAGCGCTTCACCACCGGGCGGCCCTCGACCTCGACGAGCTTGTAGACCAGCCCCGCCGTGGGCGCCCCGGAGCCGGTGACCACTGCCGTCCCCGCGCCGTACATGTCGACCGGCTCGGCGGCCAGCGCCGCGATCGAGTACTCGTCCAGGTCGCCCGAGACAATGATCTTCGTCTCGGTGGCGCCCAGTGAGTCCAGCAGTTCCCGGGACTGCTGCGCGATCACCGCGAGGTCACCCGAGTCGATCCGGATCGCCCGCAGCTCCGGCCCGGCCACCGCGATCGCGTTGCGGATGCCCTGGCTGATGTCGTACGTGTCGACCAGCAGCGTGGTGTCCTTGCCCAGCGTGGCCACCTGCGAGGCGAACGCGGCCCGCTCGTCGTCGTGCAGCAGGGTGAACGCGTGTGCCGCCGTGCCCGCCGTCGGGATGCCGTAGCGCTCGCCGGCAGCGAGGTTGGAGGTGAACCGGAAACCGGCCAGGTACGCGGCCCGCGCCGCCGCCACCGCCGCCTCCTCGTGTGCCCGGCGCGATCCCATCTCGATCAGCGCCCGGCCCCGGGCGGCGGTGACCATCCGCGCCGCGGCGGCGGCCACCGCGCAGTCGTGGTTGAGCACGGAGAGCGCCAGCGTCTCCAGCACCACGCACTCGGCGAAGCCGCCGGAGACGGTCAGGATCGGCGAACCGGGGAAGAACAGCTCACCCTCGGCGTACCCGTCGATGTCGCCGGTGAAGCGGTAGTCGGTGAGCCAGGCCGCCGCCGCCTCGTCGACCACTCCGGTGCGGCGCAGGAAGTCGACCTCCGCCGGGTCGAACCGGAAGTCGCGGATCAGCTCGATCAGCCGCGCGGTGCCGGCGACGACGCCGTAGCGCCGGCCGCTGGGCAGCCGACGGCTGAACACCTCGAAGACACAGCGGCGGTCGGCGGTGCCGTCCTTGAGTGCCGCACTGACCATGGTCAGCTCGTAGTGGTCGGTCAGCAGCGCGGGGCGGAGGGTGCTCACCGCCCCAGCCTAAGGTTCAGCCCGCGCCGCCGCCCTCGTGGCCCGGGATCGACCGCAGCGCGGCCCACAGCTCGGACCGGCCGGTCACGCCGAGCTTGGTGTAGATCCGCTGCAGGTGGTTCTCCACGGTGCGGGCGGAGAGGTAGAGCCGCTCGGCGATGGCCTTGCTGGTCGCACCGTGCGCGGCGAGGCGGGCCACCTGCCACTCGCGTTCGGTAAGCACCGGCGCCCCGGCCCGCAGCGCCGGCGTGCGGATCAGGTCGCAGCGGCTGAGCAGCCCCGCCAGACGCTCGCGGGCCTCGCCGGCCGCCACCGAGTGCTGCTGGCGCAGCCGGTGCAGAGCCTGTGCGGTGGCCTCGGCGGCGTACACCGTCAGCTCCAGCGCGGCGTAGTCGTCGGCGACCGCGAGCAGATCCGCGGCGGAGTCGGTCACCGCGGCCCGGGCGTGCCGGGCCAGCAGCGGTGGGAGCACCCCGTCCACCTGCTCGGACAGCTCGGCGAGGCGCTGCGCCACGGTGCGCCGCCCACCATCGGAGCAGGTGGGCCCGACGGGCGCCCCGGCCTGCTCCAACCGGACCAGGTCGTGCAGAACGTGCACCTCGTGCCCGGCGAAACCGTCCGCGCGCAGCCGGTCGGCCAGGTCGTTGAGCTGCTTCACGGCGCCCGGCAGGTCACCCGACGCGGCGAGCACCGCACCCCGGGCCTGCTCCAGCCACGGGTAGAGCACCGCCATGCCCGGCGCGTGGGTGCGGTCGGCCTCGGCCATCGCCTCGGCGGCCTGCGCCGCGTCGCCGCGCAGCGCCGCCGCCTGGGCCCGCTCGGCCTGGGCCAGACCGGCGTAGACCCGGCTGGTCGCCAGCACCGCGCAGGCGCCCAACGACGTCCGCATCGCCGAGTCGCTCTGCCCGCGCAGCCGCGCGGCGTACGCCTGAAGGATGGCCAGGTATCCGGTGCCGAGCCGGAAGTCACCGGCACCGGCCAGGTCGGCGAACTCGTCGGCC
Source organism: Micromonospora sp. NPDC005254 (assembly GCF_042872525.1). Lineage (NCBI taxonomy): Bacteria > Bacillati > Actinomycetota > Actinomycetes > Micromonosporales > Micromonosporaceae > Micromonospora > Micromonospora sp. NPDC005254. The sequence continues at coordinate 595,525 of NZ_JBIAKM010000002.1, forward strand.
ACGATCGCGTCGATCCCGACGAGGTCGCCAGTGAGCATGAGCCGGGTGCCGCGGGCCAGCTCCAGGGCCAGTTGCAGGTACGGCATGTCGGTGCGCCAACTGGCCGCGGCGGAGTGCACCTGCGCGATGGCCGCGCCGCTGCGCGACAGCTGACCCTGGGCGGCCTGGACGTACGCGATGGTGCTGCGGGCCAGTTCACGGGCGGCGATGCCGGCGGCGGGCCGATCGAGCACGGTCTGGCTGAGCCGTACGGCGGTGACCGTGTCGAGCCGGTGCAGCCGCATGATCGCCTCGAAGGCGTGCACCCGGGCGCGGTCGGCCGAGTCGCCGAGCTCCTCGACCCGGCTCGCGATCTCCTCCACCGTGGACTCTTGACTGAGCCCCCAGTAGCTGACCATGCCGCGGACGGTCAGCCACCGGCAGAGCCGCCGCTCGTCCCCGGCCTCCGGGGTCACCGCGTCGAGAACGGTGATCGCCTCGTCCGGTCGGTCGGCGAACATCAGAATCGTGGCCAGCAGCTCCGCCGCGTCCGAGCCGCCGTCGGCGTTCAGCGCGGCCCGGGCCAGCCGGGTCGCCAGCGGTACGTCGTAGCGGGTGAACGCCTGCATCGCGGCGTCCACGAGCAGGGCGGCGTCCTGTGCGGTGCCCGAGTCGAGCCGCCAGACCGCCACCCGCAGCAGGTCGTCGCGGCGGCGCTTGCCGACCTGTTCCAGCAGCTCGGCGAGGTGCGCCTGGAGGCGTCGGGTGCGGCTGACCGGGCACCGGCGACGCATCACCTCGCCGTAGAGCGGGTGGGCCAGGCGTACGTTGGTCCGCCGGTCGTGCTGGACGACGGTGATCAGGCCGCGTTCCTCGGCGTACTCCACATCGGACTGCTCGGCGGCCTGGTTGAGCAGGTGAAGGCCGAGTGGCTCGCCGAAGGCGACCAGCTCGACGACCGTGCGAACGCCGTCGGTGAGCTGCCCGACGCGGGTGTCGATCAGCTCGGTGAGGCTGGGTGCCAGCTCCAGCCGCCCGGTCCACTTCCAGATCCCGTAGGTGCGCTTCAACTCCTCGCTGCCGCTGGCGGCGTGCACCAGCTCGCGCAGCAGCAGCGGGTTGCCGGCCGACAGCCGGCCGAGCCGGTCGGCGGAGCCGGCGTCGACCGGGCCGCCCAGGATCGCCGCCAGCAGGCCGGCGGTCTCCGACGGTGGCATGGGGGTCAGCTCGACGTGCTCGACCAGGTCGTCGGTCCAGAGTGCGCGGATCGGCAGCGGGATCTGTTCGCCGTCGCGCAGGGTGCCCACGACTGTGGCGTTGTCGGCGCGGGCGACCAGATGCACCAGCGCCGCGGAGGGCGGGTCGAGCAGGTGCGCGTCGTCGATGGCGAGCACGATCCGGCGGCCGGCGGCCTGCTGTTGCAGAACGCCCAGCGCCCAGCGGAGTATGCCGGCGGGGGAGAGGCCCTGGGGCTGCTCCGCCGGGAGGACCTGCACCAGCCCGCCGAAGGGCAGCGCCGCCGTGGTGGCGCTGGCCGCGATGGACCAGATCGCGTACCGGTCGGTGGGCAGGGTGTTGACGCCCTCGCGTAGCAGCCGGCTCTTGCCGATGCCCGCGCTGCCGCTGAAGAAGAGCCCTCGGCCGGCCTCGCCGGTCACCGCCGCCAGCAGGCGGTTGAGCTCATCGGTTCGGCCGACGAACTTCCATCGACTCATCCGCGCAGCATATCCATCGAATTCCGTCCGCGCCCGCACCGTCACGCACCGAAGTTGAGTAGTCGCACAATTACCGGTGAGTATCCGAACTGTTCCGCCTGGTCGGCCGGCCGAACGTACTCTTCCGGCATCCGGGTAGTGTCACCGGAATTCCACGCGACCGGCGCGCCGGTCGCCTGCCCCGGGAGGCCACCCGATGCAGCAGGGCCCTCTCCCTTCGCTCGACTCGCCCGGTGACATGGCCAGCTCAGCCGACCTGCCGAGCTGCAGCCCGCTGCCCACCGACCTCGGCGTGCCCCGTCCCCGGGCGGACGAGCCGCTCGGCGTGGTCGCCGTCGGCCCGGCCGGCGCCGACCGGCGTGCGGTCCTCGCCAGCCTCGTCGGGCTCGACCCGGTGATGCTCACCGTGCCGGCGGGCAGTTGGCTGCTGGTCCGGCACGCCCAGGTGCCCACGCGGGCGGCCTTCGTCCCCGGCTACCGCCAGCCGCACTCGTACGGCGCGGACCGGGACGCCGCCGGCCCGGCGTTGGCCCGCCCACCCCGGCGGGTCGAGCTGAGCGTGCCCGAGCCCCTGCTGCGCCACTTCACCCTGGTCGACACACCGGACACGGGCGCGCTCGGCGTGGCCGGCGTCCGGGTGCTGCGCGAGGCCGTCGGCCGGGCCGGCGCGCTGCTCTTCGTGATCGCGGCCGACCAGGCGTTCACGGCCCAGGAGCTGAATCTGCTCGCCGACGTGGCCGCTGCCCCGGTGGAGGTCGTCTTCGCGGTCACCCCGGGTGCGGCCGGTTGGGCGCCGCCGGCCGACGGCGGGGTGCTGACGGAGGACGCGGGGGCGTCCGTCTCGCCGCCCGACGGCCGGCCGGATGAGGTGGACCCGGTGGCGGTGATCGTCGAGGCGCACCGGGCGGCGCTGCTGGCCGCGGTCCCCTCCCTGGCCGGCGCGCGGTGGTTCCCGGTCGACGGCGCCGATTCCGCCGCCGACCTGCGCCGGGCGCTGGTGGGCTGGTCGGCGAACGAGGGGTTGCAGCGGGCCAGCGCCGATCCGCCCGTGCTGCCGGGGCAGCACGACCGGGTGGCGGTGTCCGCCGACCCGGGGGACTGGTCCGAGCGGCTCGACCGACAGGTCCGGTCCTGCTCCCAGCGGATCCGCCAGCACCTGGCACTGGAGTTGGCGAACGTCCATCTCCGGGCCGTCCAGGAGATCGTCTTCGGGGTCGGCTGCGCCGGCCTGCCGGACCTGCTCGACCGGGAGATGGCGGCGTTGTCGCTGCTGGCCACCGCGCAGTGCGACCACGCGGTGCGGGGCATCGTGGCCGACACCGCCGCCCAGGTGCTCGGCGCGACACCGACCGAGGGCGTCCGCCGCCGGATCGCCACCGCCGTCCAGTACGGCCTGGCCGACCACCGCTCCGGGCGCGACCTGGACCGGGTCCTGCTGATCACGAGTACGGCGGGTGTGGCCGGGCTGACCGGCGCGGAGGCGATCGACGCGCTCGCCGGCTATCCGACGGCGACCCGTGACGAGGTGCTTCCGCCGGTCGCGGTGGCGCTCTCCGGCGGGTGCTGGCAGCAGTGGCGTACCCCGGGCAACGATGACCACAGCGCCGCGCGCGCCTGGTCCCAGCGGGCGTTGCGGGAGGTCGAGTTGGAGCTTTCCCGGGAGATCTCCCGACGGTTCGAGGTGATCCGCCTCTCGCTGGGCGTGGTGCTCTCCGATGCAGTCGACCACGGCATCCTGCTCGCCTGACGGCGTGGCCATCTCCCGGCTCGGGCCCGCCCCGCGCCTCGCGTCCGACGGGGTGCGGGCCGGCTCCGGGGTGGCCACGGCGGGTGATCCTGGTTCGCCCGGCGTTCCGGTTCCTCGGTTCCGGGAAACCGGTGGCACGATGGGGGGCATGGCGGCTCCACAGGTTGCACCGGTCGAGACGCCGGCCACTGACGAGGTGCCGGCGCCCGACCGGCAATGGGTGACGATCGTGTGGGACGACCCGGTCAACCTGATGACGTACGTGACCTGGGTCTTCCAGAAGCTGTTCGGCTACAGCCGGGAGAGGGCGGAGCAGCTCATGCTGGACGTGCACCACAAGGGCCGCGCCGTGGTCTCCACGGGCGCCCGGGAGCGGATGGAGCACGACGCGTCGCAGTTGCACGCGTACGGGCTGTGGGCGACGGTGGACCGCTCGTGAGCATGTTCCGGCGGCAGGCCGGCCGCTATGTCGCCACCTTCGCCGTGGACGAAGTGCGGGTGCTGCGAAAGGTCGCCTCCGAGGTGGTCGGTCTGCTCACCGACGGTTTCGACCACACGGACCCGGTCGTGGGCCGGCTGTTCCCGGCGGTCTACCCGAAGGATGCGAGCGGCACCGCCGAGTTCCGCCGCTACACCGAGGGTGATCTGAAGACTGCCAAGATCGACCAGGCCGGGGCCATTCTGGCCGCGCTGCCCGACGAGGCCGGCGGCGAGGTGCGGTTGGACGCCGAGGCGGCGGAGGCGTGGCTGCGGGCGCTCAACGACGCGCGGCTGGCGATGGGCGTCCGGCTGGAGATCAAGGACGGCACTGACCTGGGTGAGGAGTTGGACGACGCGGTGACCGAGGATCCCGGCTCCAGCCGGGTGTTCCAACTGTCGGTCTACGCGTACCTCGGGTATCTACAGGAGTCGCTGCTCAACGCCTTGATCGACGAGGCGTGACCGGCACCACTTCAGGGCCTGCCCGGTAGGCGTTAGGCTGGTGCACGTGCTGAGCATCGACCGGTCGATCATCGACGCGATCGTCGCCCACGCGCGCCGGGACCACCCCGACGAGGCGTGCGGCGTCGTCGCCGGTGCCGTCGGCAGCGACACCCCGACCCGGCACATCCCGATGGACAATGCCGCCCGGTCGATGACCTTCTACGAGTTCGACTCGATGGAGCATCTGCGGGTGTGGCGGGAGATGGACGACCGGGACGAGGAGCCCGTGGTCATCTACCACTCGCACACCGCCACCGAGGCGTACCCGTCCCGCACCGATGTCTCCTTCGCCGGCGAGCCGGGCGCGCACTACCTGCTCGTCTCGACGCGTGAGCCCGACTCGGAGGAGATCCGGTCGTTCCGGATCGTCGACGGCGTGGTGACCGAGGAGCCGGTCCAGATCGTCGAGGCCGGGGTCGACCCGCACGCCGTGCAGTCCTACATGTTCGGGCAGAGCCCGGCGACGGTCGACTACGAGTGTTCCGGCCGCTGACCCGTCAGCGTTCGCACCCGTTCCGTCCCGTCACCGTTGGCACACCCGTTTGAGGAGCACGACATCATGGCCATCGAGGTTCGCATCCCCACCATCCTGCGCAGTTACACCGGCGGCGCCAAGGTCGTCGAGGGCGCCGGCGACACCCTGGGCGACCTGCTCACCGACCTGGACTCCCGGCACGCCGGGCTGCGTGGCCGCCTGATCACCGAGGCCGGCGCGCTGCACCGTTTCGTGAACGTCTACGTCAACGACGAGGACGTCCGCTTCCTCGGTGCGCTCGACGCGAAGCTCTCCGACGGCGACAGCGTCACCATCCTGCCGGCCGTGGCCGGCGGCGCGTTCGGCTTCGCCGCGGCAGCGGCGATCAGCTCGCACAGCGCCGCAGCCGCGGCGATCAGCTCGCACCGCGCGGCGACCGCCGTCGCCGCGCGCTGAGGGCGGCCGCCATGGCGCGGTACGACAGCCTGCTCGACGCCTGTGGGGGCACGCCGCTCGTTGGTCTGCCCCGGCTCTCGCCGACGGTGCCCGACGGCGCGCCGCCGGTGCGGCTCTGGGCGAAGCTGGAGGACCGGAACCCGACGGGCAGCATCAAGGACCGCGCGGCGCTGTTCATGGTCCGCGCGGCGGAGGAGGCCGGCCGACTCCGGGCGGGTGACACCATCCTGGAGCCGACCAGCGGCAACACCGGCATCTCGCTGGCGATGGTGGCCAAGCTGCGCGGGTACCGGCTGGTCTGCGTGATGCCCGAGAACGTCTCCACCGAGCGGGTCCAGCTGCTCCGCATGTACGGGGCGGAGATCATCTTCTCGGAGGCGGCGGGCGGGTCCAACCAGGCCGTCGCGACGGCCAAGCAGATCGCCGCCGAGCACCCGGACTGGGTGATGCTCTACCAGTACGGCAACGAGGCCAACGCGCGGGCGCACTACGAGACGACCGGTCCGGAGCTGCTGCACGACCTGCCCACCATCACGCACTTCGTGGCCGGGTTGGGCACCACCGGCACCCTGATGGGCACCGGGCGCTACCTGCGCGAGAAGGTCGCGGGCATCCAGGTCGTGGCGGCCGAGCCGCGCTACGGCGAGCTGGTCTACGGCCTGCGCAACATCGACGAGGGGTACGTGCCGGAGCTGTACGACGCCTCGGTGCTGTCCCGGCGCTTCTCGGTCGGCACCCGGGACGCGGTGCTGCGGACCCGTCAGCTCGTCGAGGTGGAGGGCATCTTCGCCGGGTTCTCCACCGGCGCGATCCTGCACGCCGCGCTGGCGGTGGCGCACGAGGCGGTCCGCGACGGCCGACGGGCCGATGTGGCGTTCGTCGTCTGCGACGGCGGCTGGAAGTATCTGTCCACCGGCGCGTACGGCGGCACCCTCGCGGATGCCGAGGACGCGCTGGAGGGCCAGCTCTGGGCCTGACCGCAGGGGTCTTGCGCGAACGGGCCATCGGCGTACGCGTCGGTGGCCCGTTCGTCGCCCGCGCCGCTGTGAGCGGGTGTCACGTTCGTGACAACTTCCAACGGATGATTCTTGTCCTCGGGCACCCCAGCGTAGGCTGCGCAGCGTGGCGTACGCGTCGGTAGAGATCATGGCCGGGACGACCGCCGGCATAGATACTACTGACAGTGACAGTGAGACGACCCGATGCGACTGACTGTCCTGGGGTGTGCCGGTAGCTTTCCCGGCCCCGAGTCGCCGTGCTCCGCCTATCTCGTCGAGGCGGACGGCTTCCGCCTCCTGGTCGACTTCGGCTCGGGGTCGCTGTCCAGCCTCCAGCGCTACGTAGGGCTGCACGCCCCCGACGCGATCCTGCTGACCCACCTGCACTGTGACCACATCCTCGACGCCGTGTCGTACGTGGTGGTCCGCCGGTACGCCCCGGACGGCCCCTACCCGCCGTTGCCGGTGTACGCGCCCTCGGGCGCACCGGACCGGCTCAGCGCCGCGTACGGCGACGACGGCACGGTGGAGGACGTCTACCAGTTCTACGCGTTGCAGCCGGGCACCTTCCCGATCGGGCCGTTCACCGTCACCGTCGACCGGGTCAACCATCCCGTCGAGACGTACGGCGTGCGGTTGGAGCACGGCGGTCGGTCGCTGTGCTACTCGTCGGACACCGCGCCCTGCGACGCGTTGCTGCGCCTGGCGCAGAATGCCGACGTGTTCCTGTGCGAGGCCAGTTACCTCGACGGCGTGGACAATCCTCCGGACCTGCACCTGACCGGCCGGGAGGCGGGCGAGACGGCGACCAAGGCGGTGGTGGGCCGGCTGCTGCTCACCCACCTGGTCGCGGCGTGGGGCAGCGAGGCGCACACGTTGGAGTCGGCTGCCGCCGCGTACACCGGGCCGCTCGAGGTGGTCCGGGCCGGCGCCAGCTACGACATCTGACCGCCGCGCGGCGGTGTTGTGCCGAACTGTTCGCCGGCCGGTCAGCGGCCGGTCGCCTGGGGCACCCGTGGCACCAGCACGGTGTGGGCATGCGGATCGCCATCGTGACCGAGTCGTTCCCGCCGGACGTGAACGGCGTCGCGCACTCCGTGGTGCGCACGGCGGAGCACCTGCTGGCCCGGGGCCACGAACCGGTCGTCATCGCGCCCGCACCACCCGGCGCGGCGCGGCGGGACATCGAGGGGCTGCCCTACCCGGTGGTGCGTATCCCGAGCGTGCCGTTGCCCCGTTACCAGGGCTTCCGGCTGGGCGTGCCGACCACCAACCGGCTGGCGGGGGCGTTGCTGTCGGCCGCGCCCGACGTGGTGCACCTGGCCAGCCCGTTCATCCTCGGCGCCCGGGCGGCCACCCTCGCCAGCCGGTACGGGCTGCCCATGGTGGCGGTCTACCAGACCGACGTGGCGGCCTACGCCAGGGCGTACCGGGTGAGTTGGGGTGAGGCCGCCGCGTGGCGGCGGCTTCGGGAGATCCACAATCTGGCGCAGCGGACCCTCGCGCCGTCGACCCGGGCGGCGGCCGACCTGATCGCCAACGGGGTGCAGCGGATCTGGTTGTGGGGCCGGGGCGTGGACGCCGTCCGGTTCGACCCGGCCAAGCGGTGCGCGGACCTGCGGCACCGGCTGGCCCCCGGCGGGGAGCTGCTGGTCGGCTACGTCGGCCGGCTGGCCCCGGAGAAGCGGGTGGAGCTGCTGGCGGCGACGTCCCGGCTGCCGGGCGTGCGGGTCGTGGTGGCCGGCGACGGCCCCGCCCGCCGCCAGCTGGCCCGGGCGCTGCCGGGGGTGAACTTCCTCGGGGTGCAGCACGGCGAGGACCTGGCCCGGCTCTACGCCAGCCTGGACGTGTTCGTGCACACCGGGCCGCACGAGACGTTCGGCCAGACCCTCCAGGAGGCGCTGGCCTCCGGGGTGCCGGTGGTCGCGCCGGCCAGTGGCGGGCCTGTCGATCTGGTCGACTCGGGAACGACCGGGCTGCTGGTCCCGCCGGACGACGGGGACGCCCTCGCCGCCGCGGTGGCCGAGCTGGCCGGGGACGCCGACCGGCGGCGGGCGTACGGGGTGGCCGCCCGGGCCGCGGTCCGCCGGCGCAGTTGGGCGGCCGTCGGCGACGAGCTGGTCGGGCGCTACCGCGCGGTACGCGCCCAGGCCGCCACCGTGGGCCTGCCGGCCGCGTCGTGACGGGGACGGCCGGCGGGCTGCGGATCGTCCGGCTCGCGAACTTCGTGACCGCGCGCTCCGGTGGCCTGCGCACCGCGCTGCGACACCTCGGCGAGGGCTACCGCGCGGCGGGGCACGATCCGGTGCTTGTGGTGCCCGGTCGACGCGACGCCCACGAGTGGCACCCGTGGGGTCGGGTGGTGACCCTGCCCGGCGTGGAGCTGCCCGGCACCGGCGGCTACCGGCTGCTGGCCGGCCGGCAGCGGCTGGCCCGGGTGCTCGCCGAGCTGGCGCCGGACCGGCTGGAGGTGTCCGACCGGTCGTCGCTGCGTTGGACGGGCGGCTGGGCGAAGGCGCACGGGGTGCCGTCGGTGATGGTCTCGCACGAGTCGCTGACCGGGCTGCTCGGCCAGTGGGGTGTGCCGGACGTGCTGCGGCGGCCGATCGCCGACCGGCTCAATCGAGCCACCAGCCGGGCGTACGACCGGATCGTGTGCACGACCCGGTGGGCGGCCGAGGAGTTCGACCGCATCGGCGCCGACAACGTGGATCTCGTGCCGCTCGGGGTGGACCTGGACACCTTCGGACCGGACCGGGCCGACCCGGGGATGCGTGAGCGCTACGCCGATTCGACCGAACTGCTGCTCGTACACTGCGCCCGGTTGTCTCCGGAGAAGCGGCCGGAGCTGGCGGTCGAAACCCTCGTCGAGCTGCGCCGCTCGGGCGTGCCGGCGGTGCTGGTGCTGGCCGGGGACGGGCCGTTGCGCGCGTCGCTGGCCCGCCGGGCCGCCGGCCTGCCGGTCACGTTCACCGGTCACCTGCCCGACCGCGCGACGGTGGCCGCGCTGCTCGCCAGCGCGGACGTGGTGCTGGCGCCCGGCCCGGTGGAGACCTTCGGCCTCGCCGGGTTGGAGGCGCTGGCCTGCGGCACCCCGGTGGTGGTGAACGCCGCGAGCGCGTTGCCCGAGGTGGTCGGCTCGGCCGGGCTGGCCGCGTACGGCTCCGGGGCGTCGATGGCCGAGGCCGTGACCCGGCTCGTGGCCCGGCCGGAGGCGGCGCGGCGGCGGGCCGCCCGCGCTCGGGCCCAGGAGTTCGGCTGGCCGGCGGCGGTCGCCGGATTCCTGCGGGTGCACGACGCGCACGCTGCTCGGGACACCCCGGGGGAGGCGGATCGCCGCACCGCATAGGGTGCAGGGCATGGCGCGACCTGACGGGCGAGGGCCCTCTCAACTCCGACCGGTGACCCTGACCCGGGGCTGGAGCACCCATCCGGAGGGCTCGGTGCTCGTCGAGTTCGGCGGCACCCGGGTGCTCTGCACGGCGAGCGTCACCGAGGGCGTGCCCCGCTGGCGCAAGGGCTCCGGGCTCGGCTGGGTGACCGCCGAGTACGCGATGCTGCCCCGGGCCACCAACACCCGCTCGGACCGGGAGAGCGTCAAGGGCCGCGTCGGTGGCCGTACCCACGAGATCTCCCGCCTGATCGGGCGCAGCCTGCGCGCGAGCATCGACCTCAAGGCGCTCGGCGAGAACTCGATCGTGCTCGACTGCGACGTGCTCCAGGCCGACGGCGGCACGCGCACGGCCGCGATCACCGGCGCGTACGTGGCGCTGCACGACGCGGTGGGCTGGCTGGCCGCCCGCAAGGCGTTGGCCGGCAAGCCGGAGAAGGTGATGCACCGGTCGGTGGCGGCGGTCAGCGTCGGGATCGTCGCCGGCGAGGCGCGACTGGACCTCTGCTACGAGGAGGACGTGGCCGCCGAGGTGGACATGAACGTGGTGTGCACCGGCGCGGGCGACTTCGTCGAGGTGCAGGGCACCGGCGAGGCGGGCGTGTTCGCCCGCGACCAGCTCGACAGCCTGCTCGACCTGGCCGTGGCCGGGTGCGCGGATCTGGCCGAAGCCCAGCGGAAGGCACTCTCGTGAGCGCGAGGAGTGAGCTTGCGAGCCCCGCAGTCGCGAACGAAGGTGGTTCCGCATGAACAAGGTCCTGCTGGCCACCCGTAACCGTAAGAAGCTGGTGGAGCTTCAGCGGATCCTGGACGGCGCGCTCGGCGCGCACCGGATCGCCCTGCTCGGCCTCGACGACGTCGACGAGTACCCGGAGCTGCCGGAGACCGGCCTCACCTTCGGCGAGAACGCGCTGATCAAGGCGCGGGAGGGCTGCCGGCGTACGGGGCTGCCGACGATCGCCGACGACTCCGGGCTCGCCGTGGACGCGCTGAACGGGATGCCGGGCGTGTTCAGCGCCCGCTGGTCCGGTCGGCACGGCGACGACGGGGCCAACCTCCGCCTGGTGCTCGACCAGATCGCCGACGTGCCGGACGAGCACCGGGCCGGGTCCTTCGTCTGCACGGTGGCGCTGGTGCTGCCCGGCGGCAAGGAGCACCTGGTCGACGGCCGGCAGTCCGGTCGGGTGCTGCGCGCGCCGCGCGGCGACGGCGGGTTCGGCTACGACCCGATCTTCCTTGGCGACGGGCAGGACCGGACCAACGCCGAGCTGACCCCGCAGGAGAAGGACGCGGTCAGCCACCGGGGCAAGGCGCTGCGGGAGCTGGCCAAGCTCGTCGCGAAGGTGCTGCCGCCCGCCGCCTGACGGTCGCGGAGGTGCTGCCGCCCGCCGCCTGACCCGCGGCGGACGACAGCGACCCGCGAAGGTCAGCCCAGTGGGCCGACCTCCCGTTCGATGGCGGCGCGCAGCTCCGGCCCGGCCAGCACCGCGCGGGCGGCCTCCAGCACCGGGGCGAGGAACACGTCCGGGCCGGGTTCGCCAGCCGCCGTGCCCAGGGCGACCACGGCGGCCCGGCCGGCCGGCGACGGCACCAGCGGCGCGCGCAGTTGCAACCCGCGTACGCCGGCCAGCAACTCCACCGCGAGCAGACTGGTCAGGTTGTCCAACACGGTCCGCAGCTTCTTGGCCGCCGCCCAGCCCATCGAGACGTGATCCTCCTGCATGCCGCTGGTGGGCAGCGAGTCCACCGAGGCGGGCGCGGCGAGCCGACGGTTCTCCGCGACGATCCCGGCCGCCGTGTACTGGGCGATCATCAGGCCGGAGTTGACCCCGGCGTCGGGAGAGAGGAACGCCGGCAGCTCCCGGGAGCGGGTGACGTCCAGCAGCCGGTCCACCCGCCGCTCGGCGATCGCGCCCACCTCGGCAGCGGCGATGGCGAGGAAGTCGGCGGCGAAGCCCAGCGGCGCGCCATGGAAGTTTCCGGTGGACTCGACCCGGCCGTCGGGCAGCACCACCGGGTTGTCCACGACCGACACCAGTTCCCGGGCCGCGACCGTGCGGACGAAGTCCAGGGTGTCCCGGGCCGCGCCGGCCACCTGCGGCGCGCAGCGCATCGAGTACGCGTCCTGCACGGCGTGCGCCAGGTCGTCGCGGTGCGAGTCCATGACGCGGGAGTCCTGCAACAGCCGGTGGATGTTCGCCGCCGACGCCGCCTGGCCGGGATGCGGACGGATGGCGTGCAGCTCGGGCAGGAACGGCCGCTCCGAGCCGAGCATCGCCTCGATGGCCAGCGCGGCGGTCACGTCCGCCATGGCGAACAGGTGCGCCGCGTCGTGGATGGCCAGCAGCAGCATGCCGAGCATGCCGTCGGTGCCGTTGATCAGCGCCAGCCCCTCCTTGGCGGCCAGTTCGATCGGCTTGAGCCCGGCGGCGGTCAACGCGTCGGCGGCGTCCTGCCGCTCGCCGGCCGGGCCGAGCACCCAGCCCTCACCGAGCAGCACGAGCGCACAGTGCGCCAGCGGCGCCAGGTCGCCGGAGGCGCCCAGCGAACCGTGCTCCGGCACCCACGGGGTGATGTCGTGGTTGAGCAGGTCGACGAGCGCCTCGGCGACCAGCGGGCGGACCCCGGAGCGGCCCAGGGCGAGCGAGCGGACCCGCAGCAGCATCATGGCCCGCACCACTTCGCGCGGCATCGGGGCGCCCACCCCGGCGGCGTGCGAGCGAATCAGCGCGTGTTGCAGCTCGGCCCGCCGCTCCGGCGCGACGAACGTGTTGGCGAGCGCGCCGAACCCGGTCGACACGCCGTACACGGGCCGCCCGGCGGCCTCGATGCCGTCCACGATCGCGCGGCTGGTCGCCATCGCGTCGCGGGTGGCCGGGTCGAGGGTCACCGTCGCGGTGCCGCGCGCCACCGCGAGGACGTCGTCAGCGGTGATACCGGTGGGTTGAATGATCACGGTCGTCACTGTGGAACTCCGTTGCGTATTACCTGGTGGATCAGGGGGACACCGGGCCGGTAGGCCAGGTGCAGGTACGACGGCGCGTCCAGGACGACCAGGTCGGCCCGTGCGCCGGGGGTGAGCACGCCGACGTCGTCGCGGCGCAGGGCCCGTGCGCCGCCGGCGGTCGCCGCCCACAGCGCCTCCGCCGGGGTCATCCGCATCTCCCGGACGGCCAGGGCGATGCAGAACGGCATCGACGAGGTGTACGACGAGCCGGGGTTGCAGTCCGTCGCCAGGGCCACGGTGACTCCGGCGTCGAGCAGCCGGCGGGCGTCCGGGTACGGCGAGCGGGTGGAGAATTCGGCGCCGGGCAGCAGGGTGGCGACAGTGCGGGTGCCCGACCCGTCGCTGTGGGCCGTGCCGGCGAGCGCGTCGATGTCGGCGTCGGACAGGTGGGTGCAGTGGTCCACGCTTGCCGCGTCCAGCTCCACGCCGAGCTGCACACCCGGGCCGGGGCCGAGCTGATTGGCGTGCAGCCGTACGCCCAGCCCGGCGGCCTGCCCGCAGGCGAGGATGGCGCGGGCGTGGTCCACGTCGAAGGCGCCCCGCTCGCAGAACACGTCGATCCACTTCGCGTGCGGCGCGGCGGCGGCCAGCATCGGCCCGCAGACCAGTCCGACGTAGTCGTCGGGGCGGTCGGCGTACTCGGCGGGCACCACGTGCGCACCCAGGAAGGTGGTCTCGGTGCTGAACTCGGCAGCGATGCGCAGCGAGCGGGCCTCGTCGGCGACGCTCAGTCCGTACCCACTCTTGATCTCGATGGTCGTGGTGCCCTGGCGCAGCGCCTCCCCGCGCAGCCGGCGCACGGTGGCCCGCAGCTCGTCGTCGCTGGCGGCCCGGGTCGCGCCGACAGTGGTCCGGATGCCACCGCCGGTGTAGGGCTCGCCGGCCATCCGGGCGGCGAACTCGGCGGCCCGGTCCCCGGCGAAGACCAGGTGCGCGTGGCTGTCCACGAAGCCGGGCAGCACGGCGGCGCCAGCGGCGTCGATCCGCCGGTCGGCGGCCGGCGCGTACGCGGCCGGCCCGACCCAGGCCACCCGGCCCTCCTCGATCAGCACGGCCGCCTCGCGGCGGATGCCCAGCGGGCCCTCGCCGACGCCGTTGGTGACCAGCTCGCCGATGTTGTCGACCAGCAGAGCGCTCATGAGCGGATCACCGCCTCGATCGACGCCGACAGTTCGGCCGGCACGTCGACGCTCAGGTGCCGGCCCTCGGCCACCACCACGCGGCCGTCCACCACGACCTGGTCGACGTCGGCCGCCCCGGCCGCGAAGAACGTCCCCACCGGCGGCACCCCGGCGGTGCGGGCGCTGTCGAGTCGTACCGTGACCAGGTCGGCGCGGGCGCCCACGGCGATCCGCCCGGCGTCGGCCCAGCCCAGCGCCGCGTGCCCGGCGGCGGTCGCCATGGTCAGCAGGCCCGCCGGCGTGAAGTGGCCGCGGCGGCGGGTGCGCAGCCGCTCGTCCAGCTCCACCGCCCGGGCCTCCTCGAACAGGTCGATCACGGCGTGGCTGTCGCTGCCCAGGCTCAGCCGGATCCCCGCGTCGGCCATCCGCCGGGCCGGGCCGATGCCGTCGGCGAGGTCGCGTTCGGTGGTGGGGCAGAGGCACACCCCGGTCCGGCTGTCGGCGAGCAGCGTCAGGTCGCCGCTGGTCGGGTGGGTGGCGTGCACGGCTGTGGTGTCCGGCCCGAGCACGCCGTGCTCGGCGAGCAGCGCGGTGGGCGTACGCCCGTGCACGGCCCGGCACTCGTCGTTCTCGGCGGGCTGCTCGGAGAGGTGTACGTGCAGCGGTGCGCGCCGCTCCCGGGCCCAGTCGGCGACCGTACGCAACTGCTCGGCCGGGACCGCCCGCACCGAGTGCACGGCCGCGCCCACCCGGGCGTGCGAGTCCGCCGGCTGGAACGCCGACACCCGCTGCGCCCAGCGGGCCGCGTCGCCGTCGCCGAAGCGCCGCTGCGGCCCCGCGAGCGGCCGGCCGTCCACTCCGGCGCTCAGGTAGCAGGCGTCCAGCAGGGTGAGCCGGATGCCGGCGTGCGCGGCGGCCTCGACCAGCGCCGCCCCCATCGCGTTCGGGTCGTCGTACGCGCCGCCGTCGGGTCGGTGGTGCAGGTAGTGGAACTCGCCGACGCAGGTGATCCCCGCGAGGGCCATCTCGGCGTAGACGGCGCGGGCCAGCGCCAGGTAGGTGTCCGGGTCCAGCCGGTCCGCCACCGCGTACATCCGGTCCCGCCAGCTGAAGAAGTCGCCCCGGCCGCCGTGGGTACGCCCGCGCAGAGCCCGGTGGAAGGCGTGCGAGTGCACGTTCGCGAGGCCGGGCAGGGTCAGGCCGGGCAGCGGCACGGCGTCGGCGTACACGTCCACACCGGCGCTCGGCCGGCCGGGCGCGGCCAACGCGGTCACACCGGTGATCACCCCTGCGTCGGTCTCGATGAGCACGTCGGGCGTGGGCTGGGCGAGATCGGGCAGCCAGGCGTACTCGGCGAGCCAGCGGGTCGGGGTCAGCGGCATGTCAGCTCCTCCAGCACGCGGGCCAGCGCGCGTACCCCGGCGGCGCAGTCGTCGTCGGTCGCGGCCTCGGCGGGGGAGTGCGACACCCCGGTCGGGTTGCGCACGAAGAGCATCGCGGTGGGCAGGTGCGCGGCGAGCACCCCGGCGTCGTGCCCCGCACCGGTCGGCAGCACCGGCGCGTCGAGCAGCGCGGCCAGGCGTCTGGCCAGCCCACCGTCGAAGGCGACCAGCGGGGTCACCGACTCCTCGGTGACGGTCACCTCCGTACCGTCACGGCGGGCCCGCCCGGCGAGCTTGCCCCGGACCGCGTCGACCAGCCCGGCCAGGGTCTCCGGGTCGGCGGCGCGGGCGTCCAGCCAGCCGGTCACCCTCGACGGAATGGCGTTGGTGGCGTTGGGCTCGACGGCGACCCGGCCCACGGTGGCGTGCGCGCCGCGCAGCCGGGCCTCCTTGTTGGCCGCCAGCACCGTGAACGCGTAGGTGAGCATCGGGTCGCGGCGGTCGGCCATCCGGGTCGTACCCGCGTGGTTGCCCTCGCCGACCACGTCGAAGCGCCAGCGGCCGTGCGGCCAGATCGCGCTGGCCACACCGACCGGCGCGTCCGTGTCGGTCAGCGCGCGGCCCTGCTCGACGTGCAGTTCCACGAAGGCGCCGAACCGGCCCAGCAGCTCCGGTCGGGCGCCCGCCGGCCGGGCGCCGAGCGCGTCGGCGAAGCTCACCCCGGCCGCGTCGCGCAGGCCGGCCGCGCGGTCGGCCGCCAGCGCGCCGGTGAGCAGCCGCGACCCCAGACAGGGTACGCCGAAACGGGCGCCTTCCTCCTCGACGAACGCGCCCAGCACCAGCGGTCGGACGGGGGTGACGCCGGCGGCGCGTAGCTCGTCCACGGCCAGGAACGCGCTGACGATGCCGAGCGGCCCGTCGTACGCCCCGCCGTGCGGCACCGAGTCGAAGTGGCTGCCGGTCAGCACCGCGTCGGAGCCCTCCGGGTCGCCCCAGTGGGTGAACAGGTTGCCGTTGCCGTCCTCGGTGACCGGCAGGCCCCGCCGCTGCGCCTGCGTACGGAACCAGGCCCGCAGCTCCTGCTCCGGCTCGGTCAACGCGTAGCGCAGGTAGCCGCCGCTGCCGGCGTCCCGTCCGACCGGCGCGATCTCGTCCCACAGCGCCCGGAACCGGCCGGGAAGGTGGTCCGTCACGAGTTGCCACCCTCGGCCATCGGCACCCGTACCCCGGTGCGCTCGGCGACCTCGCGGGCGCTGTCGTAGCCGGCGTCGACGTGCCGGATGACGCCCATCGCCGGGTCGTTGGTGAGCACCCGCTCGATCTTCTGCCCCGCGAGTGCGGTGCCGTCGGCCACGCAGACCTGCCCGGCGTGGATCGACCGCCCGATGCCGACGCCACCGCCGTGGTGGATCGACACCCAGGACGCGCCGCTGGCCGTGTTGACCAGCGCGTTGAGCAGCGGCCAGTCGGCGATGGCGTCGGAGCCGTCGGCCATCTGTTCGGTCTCCCGGTACGGGCTGGCGACGCTGCCGGTGTCCAGGTGGTCGCGGCCGATCACCACCGGGGCGGAGAGTTCACCGGAGGCGACCATGTCGTTGAACCGCACACCCGCCCGGTCCCGTTCGCCCTGACCGAGCCAGCAGATCCGGGCCGGCAGGCCCTGGAGGGCGACCCGCTCGCCGGCCAGCTTGATCCACCGGGCCAGCGACTCGTTCTCCGGGAACAGGTCCAGGATGGCCCGGTCGGTGGCCGCGATGTCGGCCGGGTCGCCGGAGAGCGCCGCCCACCGGAACGGGCCCCTGCCCTCGCAGAACAGCGGCCGGATGTACGCGGGCACGAAACCGGGGAAGTCGAAGGCCCGCTGGTAGCCGCCGAGCTGCGCCTCGCCCCGGATCGAGTTGCCGTAGTCGAACACCTCGGCGCCGGCGTCGAGGAAGCCCACCATCGCCTCGACGTGCTTCGCCATCGACGCTCGGGCCCGGTCGGTGAACTCGGCCGGCTTCGCGGCGGCGTAGTCGCGGGCGTCGGCCAGCTCGACCCCCACCGGGAGGTACGCCAGCGGGTCGTGCGCGCTGGTCTGGTCGGTCACGATGTCGATCTCGACGCCCCGGCTGAGCAGCTCGGGAAAGACCTCGGCGGCATTGCCGACGACGCCGACGCTCAACGCCCGCCGGTCCCGCTTCGCCGCGAGGACCCGCTCGACGGCGTCGTCCAGCGAGTCGGCCACCTCGTCGAGGTAGCGGTCGTGCACGCGACGGTCGAGCCGGGTGCGGTCCACGTCCACGATCAGGCAGACGCCGCCGTTCATGGTGACCGCGAGGGGCTGCGCGCCACCCATTCCGCCGCAGCCGGCGGTCAGCGTCAGCGTGCCGGCGAGACTTCCTCCGAACCTCTTGGCGGCCACCGCCGCGAACGTCTCGTAGGTGCCCTGGAGGATGCCCTGGGTGCCGATGTAGATCCACGATCCGGCGGTCATCTGCCCGTACATGGTCAGGCCGAGCTGTTCGAGGCGGCGGAACTCCGGCCAGGTCGCCCAGTCACCGACCAGGTTCGAGTTGGCCAGCAGCACCCGGGGCGCCCACTCGTGGGTGCGCATGACCCCGACCGGGCGCCCCGACTGCACCAGCATCGTCTCGTCCTCGCGCAGGTCGGTCAGCGTACGGACCAACGCGTGGTACGACGGCCAGTCCCGCGCCGCCTTGCCGGTGCCGCCGTAGACGACCAGGTCGTCGGGGCGTTCGGCCACCTCCGGGTCGAGGTTGTTCATCAGCATCCGCAGAGCGGCCTCCTGCTGCCACCCGCGGGTGGTGAGCTGGCTGCCCCGTGCGGCACGGATGGGCTGGGTCATCTGCGGTCTCCTCCGGTCAACCGAGGAACAACTGTCGGCGGGCCGCGGAGGCTTCGAACGCCTCCAGACGGCGTTGGGTGTCGGCCGGCGCGGCGTCGCAGATCGCCTGCAACAGCACCATGGCCAGGGTCATCGGGGCGGTGTGCAGGTCGAAGACGAGCTGGGCGCCGACGGCGGCCGGCAGCAGCACGTCGGCGTGTTCGGCGGCCGGGCTGACCGGCGAGTCGGTGATCGCCACGACGGTCAGCCCGGCGGCACGCGCGTCGCGCAGCGCGTCCAGGGTCTCCCGGGGATAGCGGGGCAGCACGAAGGCGAGCACGGCGGACGCCCCGGCCTCGGCGGCCTGCTCCAGGCGGTCGGTGAGCAGGCTGCCGCCGTCGTCGAGCACCCGTACGTCGGGGTGCACCTTGGCGGCGAAGTAGGCGAAGTACGCGGCCAGCGGCGCGGCGGCGCGCAGGCCGAGCACCGGCAGCGGGCGGCTGGTCGCGAGCAGCCGGCCGGTCTCGGCGATCCGGTCGGTGTCGGCGAGCTGACCGGCCAGCCGGTCCAGGTTGCCCATCTCGGCGCGTACCGCCTGCTGGAGCTCGTTGCCGGCGTCCGTCGGCCCGCCGGGCGTCGTGCTGGTGAGGTCGCGCAGCCGGCGGCGCAACGCCGGATAGCCGTCGTGGCCGAGCGCGACGGCGAACCGGGTGACCGAGGGCTGGCTGACCCCGGCCAGTTCGGCGACCTCCGCCGCGGAGAGGTACGCCACGGCCGGGGCGTGTTGCACGAGACAGTGCGCGATCCGACGCTGGGTCGGGGTGAGCCGTACGCCGTCGAACAGGTTGAACACCTGTTCGGCCGACGCCTGGACCGCTCCGTCATTCACTCCGCGACTGTATGCATGAAAACTTTCACAAAGCAAGTAGTGGCTCGATCACCGGCGGATGCCGGCCGAGGAGGGTCAGGTGTGCGAATGGCCGGTACTATCCGCACGGCGGTACAACGGAGGAGTGCGCATGCAGCCGGAAGGCCCCTACAGGTTCACCCACGCGCTCGGCGGGTCTCCGGTGGGGAAGGCGTGGGCCGCGATCGACGAGCAGGGCCGGTTCGTCACAGTGGCGGTGCTCGACGCCACTGTGGCCGCAGCGCCAGGCTGGCGCGAGTCCTTTGCCGGAGTCGCCGATTCGCTGGCGCAGGCTCCGGGTGGGCCGGCCTACACGTACGCCGACTTCTCGGCCGACGCCCCCTGGGTGGCGTACCCGGCCGAGGCGGGTGCCGGGGCCGAAAAGCTGTTCCGGGCCCTCGGCGTCGAATACACCCCCGCTCCGACGGCTGCGCCGCCCACGTCCGCCCCGCCGTCGGTGTCCGCCCCGCCCGTGTCGAGCCCGCCGCAGCCGGTCTCCGCTGTGCCGCAGGCCCCGTGGGCAGTGCAGACAGGTCCCGTCCCCGGCAAGTTGGTGTCCGCGATCCCGCACCCGATCTCCGGCGTACCCATTTCGCCGGCCGAGGTGACGTCGGCGCCACCCGCCCCGGTGATGTCGGCACCTCCCGCGCCGGTGAACTCGGCACCACCCGACACCTACAGCCACGGTCCGACGAACGCCGACCTGTTCGCCTCGCCAGTGCGTCGCATCACCCCCTCCGCACCGCCCAAACGGCGGACCGGCCTCTGGGTCGGAGCCGCAGCGCTGGTACTGGTGTTGCTGGCGGGCGGGGGCGGCCTCGTCGCCTGGGCCGGCCGGGCTGACGACGACAACCCGGCCGACCTGAACGCCGCTGCCGCTGCCACCGCCACCGCCGAATCGCCACCAATGCCTACCGCCCCGCCACAGTCGCCGGGAATCGAGCCGCCGCACGGAGGCAAGTGGCCGGCACAGTGGCCGGGGTTCACCGAACGGGACAACGTGCGGACGCTGACCGGCCTCGAAGGGCTCGGGTTCCCGGTGAAGGTTCCGATGGACTGGTCCTGCACACTTGCCGGTCAGGCCGAGGGGTTCGTCAAGTACAACTGCGGCATGACAGCCTCCGGGGGGTCGCCGATCGGTGGTGAGCTGATCGTTCGGAACTGCCCTGAGCCGTGTGACGAGCAACGCCAGACCACGATGCGGATGAGCGAGGAGGCGTGGGGCGCGCGGTGGATCCGCAGCGGGCAGTACGCCACCTACGCCGAGGCGCTCATCAACGCCGACGGCGAGCAGCGGCACGCCCTGGTCGTCGTCGCCTACTTCCGCAGCGGGGACGGTGTCGTCGACCGGCAGCTCGTGCTCCGCATGACCAGCCCGGTGCCGGAGGCCCAGCAACTGCGCCGGGTCGCCACCTACCTGCGGGACGTCGTGGTCTTCTGAACCTGCCGTGGATACGCGTGCCGACCGGCACGCGTATCCACGTAAATCGCACTCAGCGCCGGGCTTCGGCGATCCAGTCCGTCATACGCGCGGCGAACTGCTGCTCGGAGAACGCGGCGGCATGTGCCCGGATGCGCTCCGGCGACAGTTCCGGCAGGCGGTGGACCAGCGGTACGAAGCTGCGTGGGTCGACGGAGTCGACGAGGAAGCCGGTCTCGCCGTTGTTGACGGTCTCCAATAGACCGCCGCGGCGCAGACCCAGCACCGGGGTACCGCAGGCCTGTGCCTCGACCGGGATTATGCCGAAGTCCTCATGGACCGGGAACAGCAGCGCCCGCGCACCCCAGTAGAGCTGGCGCAGCCGCTCCTTCGAGGGGCGTACCTCGAACGTCACCGCCACCCGGGCTCGCTCGGCGGCGTGGCGGAGCGCGGTCTCCTCGGGACCCGAGCCGGCGATGACCACCGGCAGACCGGCCGCCTCGGCGATCTGAATGATCAGGTCGAAGTTCTTGTACGGGATCCACCGCCCGACCCCGAGCAGGTAGTCGCGGGACTGGCTCTGGTCTGCAGCAGGCGCGGCAGCGAAGTAGTCGACGTCCACCGGAGGGTTGATGACGACCGCGTCGCGCCGCCAGTACCGGGCGATCCGGGCACGCACCTCCTCGGAGTTCGCGGCGTACCCGTGCACGTGGCGGCTGAGCCGCACATCGGCGGTCTGCAGCACACGCCGCGGCAGGGTCAGCAGCGGGTTGGAGCCCCGCCCGTCGAAGTTCGGGCTCCAGATGTATCGGGCGGGGGAGTGCACGTAGCTCAGGTACCGGGTGTGTTCCGTCGAGCCGAGCCGTACGGTGTGGGCGAACGCGTGGCTGGACGAGATGACGAGGTCGAACCGCTCCCGGCTGAGGGTCCGCCAGACCAGCGGCATCAACGGCAGCGCGCCTGCCTTCGTACGGCGCAACGGTGTCTGCGCCAACCAAGATTCCCGCAGGTTGGGCTCGACGGCGTCGTGGTCCTTCCACAACACGAAGCGCTCAGCCTCCGGCAGCAGGTTGCTGATCTGCCGGAAGACGTTCTCGGAGCCGCCGGTCGCCCCGAACCACTCGTGCACGAGCGCCACCCGCCTGCTCGTCAGATGGTCGAGCGGGCGCGTCCCGTCGGCCTCAGGATGGGCGGAAAGATCGTCTACCACTGGTTGCTCCTCATGCCGTGGGGACGCCGGCGTCCGGCCGTACCGGCCAGCCGAGATGGTCGCTGCTCGCCTGTTGCGCTCTGATCTGCGCGTAGCCCTACTGCAACCTCCGGCGCAGCACCCGGGCGGCGACGAAGTGCGGCGCGAAGCCCGCCTCCACGAACTGGATGATGGGCCGGACCTGCGAGTACTCCGCGGAAAGAGCAGCGATCATCCACTGTACGTAGATGAGAACGACTCGCTTGTACGTCAACCTGTACCACACGACGACCGCGAAAAGCAGGTAGATCTTCAGTTCGACGGGACAGGGGTCGAGTCGCCGGATTCGTTGGCCGGCTGCGGTGCTTCCCGCTCCGAGGTGTCGTCCATGCCGGTCACCAGGCCGGTGTGCATCGCCATCGGGTCCTCACTTGATCGCCACCAGGCCGTCCTGCTGAGGCTCGTCCGTGCCGTGGCCGAGCTTCTTCAGGACGAACGACAGGAACGTACGCCGAAGCGAGGGCACGGCCGTTACGTAGCCCACCCAGATCAGCAGGATGGCCACGCACGATGCGATGAGGCGTAGCGGCCCGGCGCCGGCCAGCAGATATCCGGCTACTGCGGCGACGGCCGCGCCGGGCAGCGCGAGGGCGAGCAGGCGTGTGCTGTAGCCCAGCACCGACAGCCACCTCGCCGAGATGAGGAACATCAGGACGCCGCCGATCGAGGACGCCGCGCCGATCGTGAAGGCCCCCCACTGCCTGTACAGCAGGAGGTTCACGGCGATCGGAATGCCGAAGGACAGCGCCATCACGATCGCGACCTGGAAGTTGGCCCCTCGGGCGTTCAGCACTTTTACGAAGGTGTAGCCGAGGACGTGTGCCCAGATCCCGAGCGCGAAGCCCATGAGCAGCACCGACGAGACGTCCACGGCCCGCTCGTCGAACTGGCCTCGGGCATAAAGAAGGGTGACGATCCCCCGGCTGTTCAGCGACAGGATCAGGGCGAGGGGCACGGCCACCAGGATCACCGGCGGGATCAGTCGGCCGAGCCCGTCACCCACCTCATCGGCCTTCATGCGGGCGAACGACGCCAGGCCGGCCAGACCCAGCGGGGCGGCGAGCAGGGCCATGCACGAGTCGACCACGAAGCGTGCGTACTCGGTGGCCGCTACCACCTCGACGCCGAGCAGCGAGCCGACGGCCCGCTCGACCGCGATCGAGCCCTGCAGGATCACGGGAATCAGCAGCAGTGGCCGCAGGCGCCGCCAGAACATCCCGAGGGCCACCTTGGCGGCCGCCCGATCCGGGCGGTGCGAACCAGTGTCGTCGCCTCCGTGCAGGTAGCCCTGACGGCGGATCCAGTAGGCGCCCCAACCCCACAGCACGATGTACGGCACCGTGAAGCCCCACGCCAGCACGGAAACGTGCCCGGTCCTCCAGGCGATCACCGTGGCGAGGATCAGCCCGACGCTCTGGCACGAGGGCCGCAGGTTGATCAGGCGGACGTCGTCGTTGGCCAGGCCGACCAGGGTGTTGAGGTTGTACAGGACGTAGAACGGAACCCCTAGCGCGGCGATGCCGAGCATGGTCGCGGCGATGTCCGCCGTGTGCGGATCCAGCCCCGGCCCCAGGAGCCCAACCCACAGGTCCCGCCCGAAGATCAGCGCCACGGCCAGAAGCAGGGAGAAGACGGCCAACAGCAGGTGCACCGCACGGTGCAATGTCCGCGCCATCGCCGGCCGCTCCTGGCGGTACTGCACGTACAGGGGAAGGAATCCCGCAGTCAGCGCGTCGGCGGTGAAGAAGTTGATCGGAACCAACGTCGCAGTCAGCGCGATACGGTTGGCTGCCACCACCCGCCCCGCCCCGAAGAGCGCGGCCAGCAGCACCTCGCGGAGCAGGCCGAGGATCTTGCCGGCGATGCCGCCGAGGACCAGACGGAAGAAGATCTTGCCCATGGTCAGGCTCGGCGCTGTGTGATCAGGTGCGCAAACTCCGCCAGGTAGTCCCGGGCACACTGGTCGAGCAGGAAGGCCGGGGGCAGCAGATTTTCCCGCGGCGCTCGGTCCGCGGTCACCTTCAGCAGCACGTCGGCAAGAGCGTCTGAGTTCGACGTGTCGACCTCGTGCATCACCTGGCTCAGCGCTTCGGATCGGATCGACCCGGCCGTGACGACGCAGGGCAGGCCGCCGGCCAACGCCTCCAGCACCGCCATCGGAAGCCCTTCCAGTCGCGCGGTGGTGAGCAGTGACACGTCCGCGGCCGAGTAGTAGTCGGGCACCGCGTCCGCGTCCACCCGTCCGGTGAAAACGACCATCTTCTCCAACTGGAGCTTGCGGACCAGGCCGCGCAGCCGTCCGTCGTCCGGGCCATCGCCCACCATGAGGAACCGGAACCGGTCGCCGAGGCCACGGTCACGGAGGGCCGCTGCCGCCTGCAGGGCACGGTCGACCCGCTTCTGCACGTGCAGTCGGCCGATATAGCCGACCAGTACCGTCGCCTCGTCGATTCCCAGAGCGCGTCGGATCCGGTCCCGGGCCGCGCGGTCAAAGGCGTGGTCCTCGGCCCGGACGCCGTTCGGAATCAGGCGGATCTTGCCTGGCAGCGTCGACCAGTTCTGTGGCGCCGCGGTCAGCGACTCGACCACGTTTTCGCCGACCGCGATCAGGCGGTCGAAGTCGCGATACCGGGCAAGGTCGCGGACCAGCGAGAGGGCGTTCTTGGGCGTACCGGCCAGGGAACGCGCGGTGGGTGCCCGCAGCTTCGACCCGAGTTCCATGGCGGACGTGCCGTGGGCCTGGAGCACGAACGGCGTGTGCGGGTGCAGGGCCCGCTCCCGGACCACTGAGTAGGAGCCGGCGCTGACCGAGAGAACCACCCCCGGTGGGGTGCCGATCGCCGCCCAGTGGGCCCGGGACTCCTCCCACCAGGCGCGGGAGTAGTGGCCCGGCCGGGTGCCGGCCAGCGGCGTCACCTGGACGCCGTCCTCTGTGAACGCGCCGGTCCGGCCCGGAATCGCCGTGGTGACCATGTGCACCCGCGGTACGTTCCTGGCCCACTCGGCGGCCAGTCGCCAGGCGAGGGTTTCCATCCCGCCGGTGTGATGGTGCGGCGTCGACCGGGAATGGATGAGAATTGACTCGATCACAGCAGATCCCTGTACAACGACTCGAGTTTCTCGGTCTGCCGGCGCAGGTTGAACCGGTCCTCGACGGTCTGCCGCCCGACCTTCCCGAACCGGTCGCAGAGGTGCTTGTCCCGCAGCAGTTCGATCAGCCGGTCCGCGAGCGCGGCGACATCCCGCTCGGGCACCAGGAAGCCGTTCGCCCCGTCGGTCACCGCTTCCGGTATCCCGCCGTGGAGAGTGCCGATCACCGGCTTGCCGGAGGCGGCCGCCTCCAGGAGGACCATGCCCAGCCCCTCCTGGTCACCGTCCTGCGCCGTCACGCTCGGCAGGCAGAGCAACGTCGACTGGCTCAGCCACTGGAGGGTAACGCTGTGCTTCTGGGTGCCCAGGAAGCGCACCGATGCCTCGATGCCGAGTTCCCGGGCGAGCGCGCCGAGCGGGTCGCGGAGCGGACCCTCACCGATGAGCGTCAGCTCCGCACCGGGAATCGCCTTCCGCACGTCAGCGAAGGCCCGCAGCAGGTATTGCGTTCCCTTCTTTTCCACCAGCCGCGCGACGTGCAGGATGCGGGGCACCTCGACAGGACCGGTGGGCTGGATGGCGTCGACGTCCACGCCGATGGGCAGTACGCGGCACCGATCCGCGGGGTATCCCCACTCCACCGCGCGGCGGCGGATGTGCTCGGACACGCAGACGAACACCGCGCCCTCAGTGAAGAGGGAGTTGCGGAAGGTGACGTAGTTCAACCACGACGGCTTTTTCGAGGCGAGCATCTTCGCCCGGGTGACCGTGACGTCGAAGCCATGCAGGGTCGTGACCAGCGGTACTCCCAGCGCCTTCGCGGTGGGGACCGCGTACACCCCCTCGACGCCGAAGTGGGCGTGCAGCAAGGCGGTGCCGCGCTCCGCGAGGGCGCCGGCCAGCGCCTCGGAGCGGCGCGTCAGCGTGTACGACAGGACGGCCGGCTTGCCGAACTCCGCGACGCTAAGCGATTCGGTCCCAGGCCGGTCCGGAACCAGATCCCGGCCCACGAACAGCGGTCGGAAGCTGCGCATCGCCAGCGCCTGGCTCGGGATGAACGTCTCCGAGGGCAGGAACTGTTGATGTCGAAGGATTCCAACGGCGGGTAGTCGCATGATCGTTCGACTCCTCGCGGCCGCCCCCGATGAGGAAGGCGACCAGCAGCGAAAGGATAGGTATGAGGTGGATGTCACCGAAAATCTCGGTGTTGTCACCCAGCCCATGAATGAGCGTCCAGGCGATGGCCGCGGTGGTCCAGAGCGCGAACGGTCGGTGTCGAGGCTCGCCGTTCGTGACGACGCGGACGGCGAGCCGCAACGCGAGCGTGAAGAACGCGGCGGTCAACACCAGGCCGACCAGACCTGTCGCGGCCCACGCCGCGAGGAGGACGTTGTGCGGCGGGAAGCTGCGGTAGATGCCATGCTCTCGCGCGTATGTCCCGAAGCCGGCGTCCCAGCCGCCGTAGCCGAGGCCGAGCAGCGGGTCACGCAGGAACGCCTCCGCGCCGAAGCCCCAAATGGCCGCCCGGTCGCCGAAGGACTTGGCCAGCGCATCGGTGAAGCCGAGGTTGACGGCGAGCAGCACGGCCGCGACCGCGCCGAGCAGACCGGCGCCGCCCAGCCCGAGCAACAGTTGACGGCGCCTGCGGCCGGTCGGCCAGTGGCGGACGCTCTGTCGGGCCGGCCCCGACCCGCGCGTAGGGGCGAGACGTTGGACGGCGAGCACGGTCGCGGGTAGGGCGACCGCGAGGATCGTCGCCGATTTCGAGCCGGTGATCGGCACCGCCGCCAGCGCGACGAAGCCCACCACCCGCGTCCACCGATCCCGGGTGACAGCCGCGACGGCGAACGCGGCAATCGCGTTCACACCGAGGAACAGCCCGGCGACATTCGCGTTCACGAACACCCCGCCGGACTTCGCCTCGTCGAAGACGTTGTTGGGACTGTCCCCAAACAGGGCGGCGACGGTGTTCTGCCCGGCGACGATCCCACCGACGGAACGCAGGAACGCGTCCTCCACGCCAGGTAGGACCCGGAAGGTGAGCACCATCGCCGCCTCCACCATGACCCAGGGCCAGTACCAGCGCGCCAATCGGCGCAGCAGATCGGCGTCCTGACGGACAGCCTGGAGCATCAGCGTCAGCGTGACGATGAACTGGCCGAGCAGCGCGATCAGCGGCAGACCGGCCCGTGGATCCGGCGACCAGACCAGCGCGAGCATCCGTACCACGAGCAGCGCCACCAGGACGCGGAAGAAGCCGAGGCGGAGCAGGTCGACGCCCGAGCCGCGACGGGCCGCAAGGAGGACTCCCGGAGCCAGCAGGATGGTGACCACCGTCGACGCAGCGATGTCGGTGCTGCCCTTGGGTAAGAGGTAGAACTGCGGCAGGGCGAGAAAGAGCACCAGGCAGGCCGCGGCCGCCGGCGTCGATCCGGTCGCGATCGCCCAGGATGCGGCCGAGCGTGCCCTAGCCACGGGTGCCTCCAGTCTCGCCGGCAGGCCGCGCCACGACCTCGGCGGCGCGTCGTGGCATGCGATGTGCGATGTCCCGCAGGAGGCCACCCCGCGAGCGCCAGCCGAAGTCGCCGGCATACCGGACACGGGCCCCGATCACGTCGTCCGTGCTAGGGCGGATCGTCGCCAGCACCTGGCCGACGAAGTCGCCGGTGGAGCTCGCGGCGGTGATGTGCTTGGTGGCCCGCGCCGCCTGTACGACGTCGGGGATGGGGGTGCTGACCACGTTCAAGCCGGATGAGAGGTACTCATAGCACTTGAGCGGGCTGACGCCGACGGTGTAGTCGTTCAGCGCGTACGGGATTAGCCCGACGCTGCAGGTGCCCGCGGCGGCGGCGAGTTCGTCGAGGGTCAGTACTCCCAGGTACCTGGCGCCGAGCCGTTCGAGTTGGGCCAGTTCGCGGTCGAACCCGCCGCCGCCCGCCGCGATCGGGCCGGCGAGAAGAAGCTCGCCGTGCCCCTGAAGTGCGGTGGTCAACGTGCGCAGCAGTTCGAAGTCCAGCTTGTGTGGCGAGAGGTTGCCCGCGAACAGTGCTGCGGGAAGCCGCTGCGCCGCCGGCTGGCTCGCGGCGGAGAAGACATCGATCTCGGCGACGTTCGGCAGCGTGAGGACCTCGGTGAACCCGACGTCGCTCAGGTGGGCGGTGACGGCCCGGCTGGTGCCGATGGTCAGGTCGGCCAGCTCCGCCAGGTGCCGCTCGCCGGCGGACACGGCCGAGGCGTCGATGCCGGGAAAGGCCTGAAGGATGTCGACGCAGTGGTAGAGGGTGAAGTCCGCGTACTGCTCCAGGCCGTACGTGACGGGCGTGAACGTCCAAAGAATCCGAGGGCTCGGGCTTCGTCGCCATTCGGCCACGGCACGTTCCAGGAGGAGTCGGTTCGGCAAGCGGGTTGGCCCCTGATGGATCGGCACGATGAGCGGCGAGATGACCGTGGCCCGCTCGGGGATGGGACGGTAGGCCGCCGTCTTCTGATGGCCGACGACAGAGTGTCGCAGCCGCTTGGCGATGCGGGTGACGTCCTTCGAGTCGAGTCTCACTCGACGTAGACCCAGAGATTCCACGAAGTAGGTGTCCGAGTCACGGGCCAGTTCCCGTACGACGTAGTGCTGGTTCGTGGCGATCTCAGCATTCCACTCGGCGGTGCCCAGGACGAGGATCGTCGGTGCTGCCGACCCGGCTCCGGAGAGGGGGTCCGGCGGCGAAGGTGGTGTCGTCACGTGTCTCTTCCGGATTCGTCCGGCCACATGTTCGCGCTGCGGCCGCAGGTGTGCAGACCGCGCGGCAGCGGTGGTGCGTGCACGACAGGACGCACCCCGCTACAACCCGATCCCCGTTCGGTTGGGTGCGTTTCGCCAGTCGCGACGGTGGCCGGGCGCACCCGCAGACGACGGCAGCGAGGGCCGCCCCGTCAAGCCGGGGTTAATAGACCTCAGTGCCGGCCGTTCTGTCAATGATGGACCGGACTGCCGGACCGTCCGGTGACGATGCCGAGAAGCTACGTCAGAACGCTACTCAATCCTTCTGTAGGCTTTTGGGATCAGATGGGCTACTCGGAGCACGGAGGAAATAGCTCTTTGGTCAGATCCTGTCGGCGTGGGAACGGTCCGGGCCTGTCGCCGGACAACGGTGACACTCCTTACTGTGGACGTATGACCGACGACATCGTCCTTCTGCTTCGGCGGGCCGGTTTCGGCCCCACCGCGGCGGAGGTGGGCGCCGGAAGGCAACTCGGCTACGCGGCGACGCTGACGGGGGTGGTCGCCCCTGCCGGGCCCGATGTCGGCGCGACCAGCGCACCGGTTCCCGACCTGGGCCCCGATCCGTTCACCCGCCTGCCCCGGCCGACGGACGCTCAGCGGGCTGAGGGAGACCGTCGGCGTACGGAGCAGACGGTGTCCCTCGCGCGCTGGTGGCTCGATCGGATGACCGTGGCAGACCACCAGGCGGTCGAGAAGTTGGTGTTCTTCTGGCACGGGCACTGGGCGACCTCGGTGGCGAAGGTCCGCAGCCCGCAGCTCATGCTCGGGCAACTGCACGCGTTCCGGGAGGCACGCGACTTCGCGGAGTTGGCCCACCACATGGTGCTCGACCGGGCGTTGGTCTACTGGCTGGACGGGCAGCACAACAAGAAGACGGCACCGAACGAGAACCTCGCCCGGGAACTGTTCGAGCTGTTCATGCTCGGTGTGGGGCGGTACACCGAGCAGGACGTCAAGGAGGCTGGCCGCGCACTGACCGGCTGGCGGGTCGTCCTTGACCGTGAGTCGTTGGTCTCCGATCCCCAGCACCGCGACACCGGCCGCAAGAAGGTCCTCGGCGTCACCGCGAACTTCGACGCGAACAGTCTCGTCGACCTTCTGCTGGAACAACCGACTTGCCGGCGGTTCATCGCGTCCCGGCTGTGGTTCCGGTACGCCTCGCCAACCCAGCCCATCCCGGAGCGCACCCGTGACGCGATGGCGGAGGCCTTCCCGGCGCCGATGGCGATGCTGCGAGTGCTCTTCGCCGACGAGGCGTTCCAGGCGACTCGCGGGACGATGGTCCTGCAACCCGTCGAGTGGCTGGTCGGCGCGATGCGTCAGCTGGGGGTCCGGCCGGCCGCCATGCCCGCGCAGGTGTTCACGCAGATCTACTGGGCGATGGAAGCGCTGGGTCAGCGTCCGTTCGCGCCGCCGAGCGTCGGCGGGTGGCCGGCAGGTGCTGCCTGGCTGACCTCGGCCGCAGCCCAGGTCCGGTTGAAGATCGCCAGCATGCTTGTCGGCCTGGTGCAGCCCGGCTCCCTGACACCGGAAGCCGTGGCGCAACTGCTCTGCGTCGAACGATGGACCAACCGGACGTACGCCGTGCTGCGCGACGCCCGAGATGACCGAATGAAGCTGACACTCGGGTTGGTCAGTCCCGAGTACCTGGTGACCTGACCAGAGTGGATGTGTGGACATGGATGCGTTGACCCGACGGCGGTTCCTCATCTCGTCCGGGGTTGTCGGCGGTGGCGCGCTGGCGGCCGGCGCGGGAGTGCTGGGCTTTCACGAACTGCTCAAGAGCGGTGAGAAGACCAGGGCCGGTGATGCCCAGGAGGGCCTGCCCACGCTCGTTCTGGTCACCCTTTACGGCGGCAACGACGGTCTCAACACGGTCATCCCGTACGCGGACCCGGCCTACCACAGCGCCCGGCCGGAGTTGGCGTACGCGCCTGGGCAGGTGCTGCACCTCGACGACGCGTTGGGCCTCAACCCGGTGCTGCGCGGAATGAGACGGCTCTGGGACGACCGGAAGATGGCAATCGTGCGTGGCGTCGGCTACCCGAAGCCGGACCGGAGCCACTTCAAGTCGATGGACATCTGGCAGACCGCGTCGCCCGGCACTCCCGCTCCAACCGGCTGGGTGGGGCGCTGGCTCGACGCGACGAACGCCGCCACCGAGACGGCCGTCAGCTTCGAACCGGCCCTACCGCCAATGCTGGTGGGTAAGTCCCGCGTCGGCGCCTGCGTGAGCTACCGAGGGCTCACCCTGCCGCCGGGCGTCCCGCCCGCCGTCGTCTCGGCACTCGGCCGGGCTGAGCCCTGCGAGTCGGAGATGCAGGCGCGGGCAGCGGCCAGCTACGCGGACCTCATCACGATGAACCGTGTGGTGCAGGAAGCCGCGTCCGGAACCGACGAGCATGGCCATACCGGTGGGAGTGCCGTCCAGGCGACCGGCACGGGCGGCGACAACGCACTCGTCGCCCAGTTGGCGCTCGTTGCCCGGTGCGTGGAATTCCAGGTGCCCACCCGGGTCTACTCGGTGAGTCTTGGCGGGTTCGACACGCACGCGGGCGAGCGCGTGTGGCAGGAGACGCTGCTCAAGAACCTCGACGAGGCGTTGAGCGGCTTCGTGGACCGGATGGGCCGCACCGAGGCCGGCCGACGGGTCACCGTCGTGGTCTACAGCGAGTTCGGCCGGCGGGTCCGGGCGAACGCCTCCGACGGAACCGACCACGGCACGGCCGGGCCGATGTTCGTCCTCGGACATGACGTGGCCGGCGGGCTCTATGGTGAGCAACCGAGCCTGACCGACCTGGATGACGGCGATCTTAAGGCGACGACGGACTTCAGGGACGTCTTCGGCACCGTGCTCGCCAGCGTGTTGGCCGGCGACCCGGACCGTTACCTCGGTGGCTACCGGGCCCAGTTGCTGCCGCTGCTCGTGCGCTGATGCCGGCCGTCAGCGGCCACCACCGCGGAACACCTCGGCAACGGTGCGGAGCACGACCTTGAAGTCCAGCCACAGCGACCAATTCTCGATGTAGTAATTGTCGAACCTCGCCCGGTCCGAGATCGGGGTGTCGCCGCGCAGGCCACTGACCTGGGCGAGCCCGGTGAGCCCGACGGGCACCCGGTGGCGCATCGCGTAGGTGGGGTACTCGACCGAGAACTTCTCCACGAAGTGCGGCCGTTCCGGCCGGGGGCCGACCACGCTCATCTCGCCGCGCAGGATGTTCCAGAGCTGGGGCAGCTCGTCGAGCGACGTCCGGCGCATGAACCGGCCGACCAATCCCACCCGCTGGTCGTGCGCGATGGACCAGTTCGTCTGCGACTCGCTCTCGTCGGTGGGCTGCATCGAACGGAACTTGATGACCTTGAATGGCCTGCCGTATCGGCCGATCCGTTCCTGGTAGAAGAAAATGCCCCGCCCACCGTCGAGGAACGTCGCAATCGCGCAGAGCAGCAGCACCGGGCTGAGGACGAGCAACGCCACCGCGGCGAAGACCACATCGGACGCCCGTTTGACAGCCCATCGCGGGCCGGAGAGCTTGGTATCACCGATCTTGACGATCGGTATCGCGCCAATGTGGTCGGGATATCCGCCCAGGGACCGGGATCCCCAGAGACGCGGCACCGCCCAGAGGTCGGAGCGCGAATTGACCGCCCGCAGCAGGATGTCCATCAACGCCGACTCGGAACAATCCGGATCGGCGATGATCAGGACATCGCATTCGAGCATGTCGGTGAGCTTTTCGAGATCGTCCAGGGTGCCGATCAACGGAACCGACCCGACGCCCTCGCCGAGTGCGACGTCGACGCAACCGACGAACCGCAGGCCGTACTGCGGGTAGCGACGCAGCAGCCGGGCGAGCTCCAGACCGACCGGGCCGCTACCGATGATGATGGTGTTGTGCTCCACCCACCGGCGCTTGCGGGCGACGATGGTGAACGCCCTGCTGAAGGCCCGGCCGACGATCACCAGGCTGGCGGAGAGCGCGACGCCGCGCATGAACCCGCCCACGTAGTGCACCGAGTCGTGACGCTCGGCCGCGATGATGGCGACCACGGCGGCGGAGGCCAGCAACCGTCCGCAGATGCTCGGCAGTTCGTCCAGAATGCCGACGTGCCGCCGGGCCCGGTAGAGCCCGCCGGACGCGAAGATGGCCACGGCGAGCGCCGCGTTGGCCAGCGTCCCCCGCCAGTAGTTCTGGCTCAGCAGCAAGGGGACCAGCAGCGCGGCGACGTCGATGGGTGCCGTCAACATCCACGCCCGCAGCCAGCGCGTCCTCTTCGATGCGCGGGATCCCGCGTACGGCAGAACCGCTGTCGTGTCCATACCGGAGCGGACGGACGCTCTCGCCGACACCCTCGGCGGGTCGGCGACAGAGCTGCTGTCCGCATCGTGGTGCGCCTCCGCCTGCGGCGGCGCGTCGCCGAACTCCGTCCGTCTCGCACCCGGATAACTCATGACCGGTTGGCTCGACATGGTGATCCTCCCCCGTGAGCCCTCCGGCGCAAATTCATAGCCAGGGGGCGATCGCAGGTTACGACCGCGTCAGTTGCACCACCAGAGCCGGCACGGCAATCCTGTCTCCTACTTTGCGGCGGACGCGATGTCGGCCACCGAATCGCGGCGAACCGCGTCGAAGACACGTTGCGCCTTGCCCTTGTCGGCGATCACGACGCTTTCACTGCCGATTTGGCCCGTCCCCTTGGTGGGGCAGGTGAAGAACGCGAGGTTGCCGCCCCGGAGATGACGAAGCTCCATCGACAGGTCGACCAGGGACAGGGAACGGTCGACGGCCACCGAGTTGGCCGTGGCCTTCACGAAAGAGTTCAGCTTGGCGGGATTGGCGAGCACACCGCCGGAGGCTGCCTTGTCCAGAATGGCCTTGATGACCTGCTGCTGATGCTTGATCCGGGTGAAGTCGCCGTTGGCGAAGGCGTAACGCTCGCGGGCGTAGTCCAGGGCCGCGGCCCCGTCCATCGTCTGCCGGCCCTTGGTGAACTCGCGCCGACCATCGGGATTGAGCGAGTGGGTCGAGGTGAAGCTCTGCTCCACGTCGATTTCGACGCCGCCCAGCGCGTCGACGATCTCCTTGAAGCCGGAGAAGTCGACCATCGCCACGTGGTCGATGCGGACGTTTGTGAACTCCTCCACCGTCTGGACCATCAGCGGGACACCACCCCACGCGTACGCCGCGTTGATTTTGGCGTCGGTGCCGCCGCGCCCCTCCTTCGACTTGGGCACGTGCACCCAGGTGTCGCGGGGAATGGAGATCAGCTGAGCGCTGGACCGGTCCTTGGGGAGATGAGCCAGGATGATCGTGTCCGATCGGGAGCCCGAGCTGTTCTCCGTGTCGCGGGAGTCGCTGCCGAGAATCATGATGTTCATGGCGCCGGTCGCCACGGGCTGGGGACGTGACTCCTCGGGAACGTCGCCGAATGCGTCCACTCGCTCGATGTCGGAGTTGATGGATCGGAAGTAGAGCCCGCTCGCAACCACGCCACCGCCAGCGAGCAACGCCACGACCACGAGGGTGATCAGGACGATCCGTTTCCACCGCCGCCGGGGCCGCGGCGACGGGGCAACGATCTGCTCGCCACCATCTGGCTGCCCAGGGTCGACCGGCCCCGAGTTCGTCGGGAGGTTGAGTTCTGCGGTCTGGTCTGCACGCGCCATAGGGGCGATGCTACTGATTCACGTTCCGGCCCGCGTACCCTCGTCCGGCCAGGAACGCCCGCCGATGGTGGGAGGACCGTCGACCGGCGATCGGTGACATTCCCAGCCATCGTCCGGTTGGAACTGGTAAGAACCCACCCGTAGACGCGACGAAGCTCCGACGGGCCATCGCCCGCACACATCTCGCGCCGGTCGCCGCCGTTCGCCCGGGTCGCCCGCCACGACGCCAAGGTGCTGCGCATCTCCGCCCGGTGGCTGGCCACCTCCCGTGAGCATCACAACTACACGTACGAGCTGACCATATTCAGCCGCAACCACCTGGTCTGGTTCGTCAGCATGGTCTGTGACCGGCCGGTCAAGGCGGTCCGCGGGTGGCTCGACAAGATCGAGTCCGACCATGAGCTGCGCCAGCAATCGAGCGGGCCGCCGCGGGGGCCACCCGGCGCGAACTGGCCGACAAGCGGGTCCACTATGCCCGCCGCATCGGGATACGCGATCGTCCGCGCCACCCGCCCCTCGCACGTGGTCGAGACGGGTGTCGACAAGGCACTGGGCACCTGCGTCCTGGCCGCCCGCCGGCAGTGCAACGCCAGCCACCGGTGCCCCGGCGACGGCATCGGCATGGCATGGTGGCCGGGTGCGGCTGACCTCGATTCACACGTACCCCGTCAAGGGTTGTCACCGCCTCGACCACGACGGAGCGTTGGTGCAGCCGTGGGGCCTGGCCGGCGACCGACGCTGGATGGTGGTGGACGCCGACGGCGTAGGCGTCACCCAGCGGGAGACCACGCGGCTTGTCAACCTGCGCGCCGTCGTGCGACCGGGCGGCCTGGTGCTGCGCGCGGACGGGCAGCCCGACCTCGACGTGCCGGAGCCGGCCGGCGGCGACCCGGTGGCGGTACGGACCTTCCGCAGCCGGACGATCCGGGTCCGGGCGCTGCCCGCCGGCGCGGCGGCCGACGCCTGGCTCGGCGCGCTGCTCGACCGGCCCGTCCGGCTCGTCTGGCTGGCCAACCCGGCTCGGCACTTGGCTACCGACGCGCGTGAGCACGACACCGGCGACCAGGTGAGTTTCGCCGACACCTACCCGCTGCTGCTGACGAACGCCGCCTCCCTCGACGCCCTCAACGGCTGGCTCGCCGACGCGGGGGAGGAGCCGGTGCCGATGACCCGGTTCCGCCCCAACCTGGTCGTCGACGGTGCGCCGGCCTGGGCCGAGGACGGCTGGGCCGGCCGGTCGCTGCGCGTCGGCGACCTGCGGCTGCGCGCCGCCGGGCCGTGCGATCGCTGCGTGGTCACCACGACCGACCAGGAGACCGGGGTACGCGCGAAGGAACCGCTGCGCACACTCGGCCGCTACCGAAACGTCCGCCAGAAGCTCCTCTTCGGACTGAACCTGGTGCCCGTCGACAGTGGCCCGATGCGGATCGGCGACCCGGTCGTCATCGAACCCTGACCGGCCAGCGTCCCGGCCGTCACCGTCCGTCGATGCTGTCTTAGCTTTGGCTTAGCCGGCTTGTCCGGCCGCACCTGGGTCCGGCAGCATCGCCGACGTGACCGACGGAAGCGCTCCCGGCGGCGTCGACAGCAGGGGCATCGACGGTTCCGCCATCGGCGTCAAGGACGTCGACATCGAACTCGACCTGGACCGTGCTCCGGACGAGCGGCCCGCGTCCCCGTCCGGCCCGGTGCCCTGGCTGGTCGCAGCCGGGGTCACAGTGCTCGCGGCGGTGCTCGGGCTCACCCTGGCCCTGCGATCCGGCTCCGCCCCGGCCTGCGCCGCCGGCCGGACGCTCGCCGCCGCGCCACCCACCGGCACCGCCACCCACAGCGGCAAGGCGACCTTCTACGACTCGAAGGGCGCCGGCGGCAACTGCTCGAACCCGGCGGCCCCAGCCAACCGGCTCTACGTCGCGCTCGGCCCCACCGAGTACGCCGCCGGCGCCGCCTGCGGCGGTTTCCTCGACGTCACCGGCCCGAAGGGCACCGTCCGTGTCCTGATCATGGACCAGTGCCCGGAGTGCGAGCCGGGACACCTCGACCTGTCCCGGGAAGCGTTCGCCCGCATCGCCGACCCGGTGCAGGGCCTCGTCCAGGTCACCTACCGCGCTGTGGTCAACCCGCCCCTGCCCGGCCCGCTGAGCTTCCGGATCAAGGAGGGCGCGTCGCAGTTCTGGTTCGCCGTCCGGATCGGCAACCACGGCAATCCGCTGCGCGCCGTCGAGGTGCGCCAGGGCGACGACGGCCCGTGGCGCGCAACCGCCCGGCAGGACTACAACTACTGGCTGCTGGCCTCCGGCGCGGGCCCCGGCCCGTACAGCGTGCGGGTCAGCGACGTGTACGGACACCGTGTCACCGTGTCAGGCATCCGGATGGCACCCGGTCAGGTGCAGTCCAGTGTGGTGCGGATGTACGAGCGTGGCGTCGTGGCCAGGACGTCGCGCCCGCCCGCGACGGCCCGCCCGCCGGCGGCCCGACCCAGCGGTACGCCGACATCGGCACGCCGGCCGGCCGAGGTGGCGAAGGCGAGCGCCCCGGCCACCCCGGTCGCCGACCGACCCTCCACCCGACCGGCCGGGGCAACCGCCCGCTGGTGCGGCTGACCGGCCTTCTTGTTGCCGGTCTTCTTGTTGCCGGTCTTCTTGTTGCCGGCCTTCTTGGTGCCGGTTGGCGTGGTGCGGCTGGCCGGTGTGGTGCCTTCTTGGTGCGGACTGGCGTGGTGCGGCCGGACGGCTTGGTGTGGCTGTCCGGCCTGGTGCGCTGGCGGCCTGGAGCGGCTGGCCGCTCAGCCGGTTGGTGTCAGGTCGAGCCACATGAGGATCTCGTCGCGGTCGTCGCCCGGCGCCACCCGCAGCGCGCCCGGCAGCCGACCAATCTCCCGATACCCGAGACGACGGTAGAAATTGTCCAGCCCCAACCCGTCGCGCACCGTCACGTGCAGCGCCTCGTGGCCCAACTCCCGACCCAGCCGGGCGGCCTCGCGCATCAGCGCCGACCCGTGGCCCGCACCCTGGGTGTCCGGGTGGATCATCACCCGCTTCAGCACACACCAGTGCGCCTTGAGGCCGAACCGGTTGTCGCTGAAGACCAGTACCGCAACAAGCCGGTCGCCGTCGTAGCCGACCAGCAGCCGGTCCGGCCCTTCCGCGATGCCCGCGAACGTCGGGTCGGCGATCGTACGGACATCGGTGGCGGTGACCGGCGGTACGAAACCCACCGCGCCACCGGCGTTGCTGACGTCCACCCAGAGGGCGACGATGTCGGCGCGCAGCCGTGGGGTCAGTTCGGGATCAAGGACGAAGCGCAGACTCACGGCGCCCATCCTGACCCGGCGGCCAGTCTCCCGGCCCATGATCGTGACGCGTTCGACAGCCAGCCCTGATCGAGCGGCGCTAATTCGTCCACCGACGATGTTGTTTTGTGGGGCCGGCGGGATTCGAACCCGCACTGGTACGGACCTAAACCGCATGCCTCCTGCCGTTGGGCTACGGCCCCTTGAAGCTGTACTCCACCAGCGTCCAGGGCCATTCTGGCCGATGAGGCAGCCGCCTGCCTATCCGGAAGCCCGTGGGAGTAACCGCCTCAGGATCGTAGACCACCTCGTCATCGACGAGGGCAGGCCGTCGCTGTCCGGCATACGTGGAGGTCTGGCTGTGGCAGTTGGGGCACAGCAGCCGGAGATTGCGCGGCCGGTTGTCGAGAAAGTCGCCGTTGATGTGGTCAACGTGCAGTGTCAGCTTGGCGCCTTGCCACGTCGACCCGGTGCCGCACACCTCGCAGCTTTCCGGAAGGCCGATTGTTGCCAGGGCGCGTTTGAGTCGAATGCCTGGGATCCGACGGGAGCCCGCGGGCAGCACCACGAGCAGATCTTCGGGAGACCGCCGGCGCCAACGTACGCCTCGGTTGTGTGCCTGGCCGGTGAAGTGCGAGGTGTCGATGCCGAATCTCTTGAGCTGGCGGCTGATGTGCGCGTGCGAGCCACCGCTGACCCGAACGC
The DNA here is from genome assembly GCF_042872525.1 of Micromonospora sp. NPDC005254. Classification (NCBI taxonomy): domain Bacteria; kingdom Bacillati; phylum Actinomycetota; class Actinomycetes; order Micromonosporales; family Micromonosporaceae; genus Micromonospora; species Micromonospora sp. NPDC005254. The sequence goes on from NZ_JBIAKM010000002.1 coordinate 633,713, forward strand.
CGAGCAGTCGCATCACCTCGGTGATGTTGCGCGCTGCGGCTGCTGCCTGAGCGAGCGCCTCCGGCGTGTACTTGTACCGAACCATTGACGCACGGTAACGGGACCGTACGACAGGTTCAGTCCAGGCCGAGGTCTCGGCGGAGCTTGGCGACGTGCCCGGTGGCCTTGACGTTGTAGAGCGCCCGTTCGATCTTGCCGTCGGCGTCGATGACGAAGGTCGAGCGGATCACGCCGGTGACGGTCTTGCCGTACAGCTGCTTCTCGCCGTACGCGCCGTAGGCGGTGAGCACCGACCTGTCCACGTCCGACACCAGTCCGAAGGTGATGGCGTCGCGGTCGCGGAACTTCGCCAGCTTCTCCGGCTTGTCCGGGGAGATGCCAACCACCTCGTAGCCGGCCGCCTGGAGCGAGGCGAGCGAGTCGCGGAAGTCGCACGCCTGCTTGGTGCAGCCAGGGGTCATCGCCGCCGGGTAGGCGTACAGGACGACCTTGCGGCCTCGCAGGTCGGCCAGGGAGAGCTGGTCGCCGGTATCGGTGGGGAGGGTGAACTCGGGCGCGGGGTCACCGGGGGAGAGGCGGTCGGGCGCGGTCATGACCCGACCCTACCGCCGGGCATGCCGGTGTCGGCGTCGGCGGCGCGCGCCGGCCCGTTGATCGACTCGCCGTCCGGTGAGCCGGCGGTCCCGAGCCGTGGCACGCCACTCGCCGGCACCGGCAGGACGATTTGTCGGATCCGCGCCATCCTGTGGCAGCGGCATGAGCAGATCTTGGACAGTTTCCGTCAGCCGCTGACGGAAACTGTCCAAGATCTCGGAGCGGACGGCCGGTTGGGCGTGCAGCGCCGATGCGGTCACGTGGACCCCCGACATCAAGCACGGCGAGTCGATCAACGGGTCGGCCCGCGACGTCGGGCCTGCCAAAGGTGATCAAGACCATGCGTTGTTGCCAGAGTCTGGCAACAACAACTCCTAGGAAATAGGCTGACCCCGCCGGTCCCGAACGGGTCCGCTGACGCGTGGGAGGTCGCGTGGAAACACTGGCGATGCACATCTCGAACGGGATCATCGACGGTCCCGTCGCGGCGGTGTTCGCGGCCCTGGCGCTCGCCGCGCTCACCGGTTGCGTCCTACGCGGCCGGCGGGACCTGGACGATCGGCTCGCCCCGATGGCCGGCCTGGTCGCGGCGTTCATCTTCGCCGTCCAGATGCTCAACTTTCCGATCTTCACGGCCGGGGTGAGCGGTCACCTGCTCGGTGGCGCGCTCGCCGCGATGCTGGTCGGGCCGTGGGTCGGCGCGCTCTGCGTGGCCGTGGTGCTCGTCGTGCAGGCGCTGATCTTCGGCGACGGCGGTGTGGCGATGCTCGGCCTGAACATCACCAACATGGCGCTGCTCGGCACCGCCGCGGCGTACCTGCTGATCGCGGTGCTGTTGCGGGTGCTGCCCCGCACGCGGGCCGGCCTGGCCGTCACCGCGTTCGTCGCGGCGCTTCTCAGCGTGGTGGTCGCGTCCCAGGGCTTCGTCGTCGAGTACTGGCTGGGCGGCACCACCGACCTGGGCGGCAACCTCGCCGGCCTGGCCGGCACGATGGCCGGCGTGCACCTGCTGATCGGCATCGGCGAGGGCCTGATCACCGCGACCACCGTGCTCACCGTCGCGAAGGTGCGCCCCGACCTGGTGTACGCGCTGCGCGCGCTGCCCACTCCCGCCACCCCCGCCGTCCCGGTCTCCGGAGGTGTCCGATGAAGAACCGTTCCTGGGCGTTCCTGGCCGGCGGTCTGCTGGTCGCCCTGCTGCTCGCCGGTGTCGTGAGCAACTACGCCTCGTCGCACCCGGACGGCCTGGACTCCTCCCTGCTCAAGGGCTGCACCGTCGACGCCGACGACAACATCGTCGGTGGCAGTTGCCCGGCGCAACAGGCCCGTGAGCACGAGCTGGGAGACAGTCCGCTCGCCGACTACGGCGTGCGGGGCATCCGGAACAGCTTCGTCTCGACCGGCCTCTCCGGGGTGCTCGGGGTGCTGGTGACCTTCGCGATCGGCGGCGGTGGCTTCTGGCTGCTGCGCCGCCGGGGCGGCGTGTCGACCAGGGGCGACGACACGTCCACCGCGTCGACCGCCGGCGACGACACGTCCACCGCGTCGACCGCCGGCGACGACGACGCGACGGGGGACGCGGTCACCGCCGCGCGCCGCGCCGGCGCGGCCGGCTGAGCAGGAGGTACGCGGATGGGTGCCGGTCACGGGCACGTGCTGTACCGCGAGTCGACCTCGCCGGTGCACCGGCTCCCGCCCGAGGTCAAGATCGTCGCGATGGTGGTCTTCACGATCGCCGTGGTGGCCACCCCGCGCGAGGCGTTCTGGGCTTTCGGCGCGTACGCCCTGCTGGTGGCCGCGGTGGCGGCGCTGGCCCGGGTGGGGCCGCGCTGGCTGCTCAGTCGCGCGCTGATCGAGCTGCCGTTCGTGCTGTTCGCGGTGGCGCTGCCGTTTCTGGGCACCGGCGAGCGGGTCGAGGTGCTGGGGCTGCGGCTGTCCGAGGACGGCCTGCACGGGGCGTGGAACATCCTGGCCAAGGGGACCCTCGGTGTCCTCGCCTCGCTGCTGCTCGCGGCGACCACCACCACCCGGGACCTGATCGTCGGGTTGGACCGGCTGCGCTGCCCGCAGGTGCTCACCCAGATCGCCACGTTCATGCTGCGCTACCTCGACGTGCTGGTCGGGGAGGCGCGACGGATGCGGGTGGCGCGGATCTCGCGGGGTGACGACCCGCGCTTCCTGTGGCAGCTGCGCGGCTTCGCCGCCGGCATCGGAGCGCTGTTCCTGCGTGCCTTCGAGCGCGGTGAGCGGGTCTACCTGGCGATGCTGTCGCGGGGCTACACGGGGCGGATGCCCGCGGTGTGGCAGGGCGACGGCGCGGCGACCGCCGGGCAGTGGCTGGTCGCGGCGACCGTGCCGGTGGTGGCGGCCTCCATCGCCGCGACCGCCGTCGTGCTGACATGATCGGTGTCGTGCAGACCGCCCTCTCGCTGGACGTTCGTGGCGTCCGGTACGCGTACCCGGACGGGCACGTGGCCCTGCACGGGGTGGACCTGACGGTGCCGCGCGGCGACCGGGTGGCGCTGCTCGGGCCCAACGGCGCCGGTAAGACGACGCTGGTGCTGCACCTCAACGGCATCCTCACCCCGACCGAGGGCAGCGTGAGTGTCGGCGGGCTGACGGTCACGCCGGATCGGGCGACCCTGGCCGAGGTGCGACGCCGGGTGGGCATCGTCTTCCAGGACCCGGACGACCAGCTCTTCCTGCCCACGGTGGCGGAGGACGTGGCGTTCGGGCCGGCCAACCTGGGCCTGCGCGGCGCGGAGCTGGCCGCCCGGGTGGACGAGGCGCTGGCCGCCGTCGGGATGAGCGAGCATCGGGCCCGGGCGCCGCAGCACCTCTCGTTCGGGCAGCGCCGACGGGTGGCGGTGGCGACCGTGCTGGCCATGCACCCGGAGATCCTGGTGCTGGATGAGCCTTCGTCGAACCTGGACCCGGCGGCCCGGCGCGAGCTGGCCGAGATCCTGCGCGGCCTGCCGGTGACCCTGCTGATGGTCACGCACGACCTGCCGTACGCGGCGGAGCTGTGTGAACGCTCGGTGATCCTGGACGGCGGCCGGATCGTCGCGGACGCCCCCACCGTCGACCTGCTGAGCAACGAGCCCCTGCTGGCCCGCCACCGCCTGGAACTCCCCTACGGCTTCACCCCGCGGGCGTAGCCCCGCGCTGGGCGTCCGCCGCCTCGGCTGATCGTGTCGCGGCGCGGGAGGCGGCGTGCAGGCGGAGGACTCCGGCTGCTGTCGCGCCGACGCCGGTGATCAGGACTGCGGCCACCATGACGCGGGCGACCTCGGGTGACCACGGCACCGGGGCGACCGACCGGCTGAACACCGCGGCGTTCGCCACGCCCGCGAAGAGGGCCAGGCAGGCGCCGGCCAGCGCCACCGCGAAGTCGGCCGCCGGGCGGCGGGCCAGCGCGTAACCACCGGCGGCGAGCGCGCCCAGGCCGGTGAGCAGTGCCCAGACCTGACCGCCCAGGAGCCCGGCGAGCACCCCGCCGACGCCCTGGGCGCCAGCGTCCAGCTCTCGCCCCACCGGGTAGAGCACGGCGACCGCGCCGCCGACGACCAGCAGCACGCCCACCGCGGACAGCGCCCGGGCGCCGGCCGTGTAGGCGGCGGCGAGCAGGCCGAGCGCGCCCACCGCGAGCAGGCCGACGATGGTCACCGCCCACCAGGTGTACGCGTCCGGCGGTGGCACCCAGTCCAGCGTGCCGGCTATCTGTGCGGGGTCGGCGCCGTCGCGCAGCGGGATCGTCCAGTCCCGGACCCGGTGCTCACGCTCCGGCGCGACGCGTGCCGCGTCGGGTGGTGCCGACTCCTGCCACAGGGCCCGCTGGTCGTGCCAGCGCACGGTGGCCCCGTCGTCGACGCGCCGCCAGGACGGCGGGGCGGCCGGGTCCGCGTCGGCCGGCAGCGCGGTGTCCCCGGCGAGGGTGCGGTTGAGGTACGTGGCGGGGGACCTGCTGTTCTCGTACACGCCGTCCGGACCGATCCGCAGGTACGGCTCGCCGGAGTAGCCGATCACCTCGATCGCCCGGCCGGTGCGGTTGGTCAGCTCCAGTCGGGCGCCCGCCTCGATCACCCGTACCGTCAGGCCGGGCCGGGCCGGCGTGACGCCGGTGACGCGGGTGCGGTAGTCGGAGCCGTCCGGTGCGTCCGCGCCGTGCGCGGCGGCGGGCGCCGCGGTGAGCACTGTCGCCGCGCAGGCGGTGGCGGCGATCACTGTGGCGCGCGCCAGCAGGGTACGGATCACCTGCCGGCCGCCGCCACGGCTGCGGTGAGGCCCTGCGGGCTGCGGTCGGCGAGTGGCTGGCCGTTGACCAGGACGGTGGGCGTGCCGGTGACGTCGCTGCGGCTGGCCTCCTCGGTGACGTGCTCGGTCCACGTCTTGTACGTGCCATCGGAGACGCAGCCCCCGAAGGAGCCCCGGTCCAGCCCCACGCCGACACCGGTGTCGATCAGCTCGTCGTCGCTGAGCCCGGCGCTGCCCTCGGGTGGCTGCTTGGCGAAGAGCGCCTTGGCGTACTCGCGGAACCTGCCGCCGGCCGCTGCGCAGCCGGAGGCGGCCGACGAGCGCGTGGAGTACTCGGTCGTGGAGAAGCGGTTGAGGTACGCGACCGGGTGGTAGACCACCTTCGCCTTGTTCTCGGACACCAGCTGCTCCAGCGTCGCGCCGCTGCTCTGTTCGAACTGTTTGCAGACCGGGCAGAGGAAGTCCTCGTAGACGTCGACGGTGACCGGCCCGCCGCCGGTGACGATGCCGGTGCCGGCCTCGTTGGTGCCGGGCGGGGTGGTGAAGGTGTCCGAACGCTGGCTGGACCAGACGCTCCAGCCGATCAGGCCGGCGATGACCAGCACGGCGACGGCGGCGGCGGAGACCCAGAGCGTACGGCGGCGGCGTCGTTCGCGGGCCAGTTGCTCGCGGACCACCCGGGCCGCGTCCCGCTGCCCCTTGCGACTACTCATCCTCGTCCTCCACGGCCGGTTCGGCGGACAGCCACCCGTCCACCGAGAGGGGCGTACGCGGCCAGATCACCAGAAATCCGGCCAGCACCAAGAATCCCAGGTCCCGCAGGATCTCCGGGAGGTAACTCGGGGCCTGTCCCTCGGCGAGCTGCCCGCCGCTGCCGAAGCAGCCGCAGTCGATGGCCAGGCCACGCGCCCAGGCCGAGGAGATCCCCGCGATGAAGACCAGCAGCAGCGCGACGGAGATGGCCGCGCTGAGCCGGGTGGCCAGACCGAGCAGCAGCAGCACGCCCAGGGCCAGCTCGACGAACGGCAGCGCGGCGCCGATCACTGTCGCCACGTCGTACGGCAGCACCTGGTAGGCGTTCACGGCCCGGCCGGAGGCGGCCAGGTCACCGACCTTCGACGCCCCGGCGACCAACCAGACGGCGGCGAGGCCGAGGCGGGCCGCCGTGCTGAGCCAGGGGCGCACGGCCGCCCAACGGCCGGCCCGGATGGGGGGTGCGGTCACGGTCATTTGTCGTCCCGTCTGCTCCGGAAGTTCCGGGCTCAACCGGTGAGGGCGTCGCCGACGGCCTCGACCAGCTCGTCGCGGGCCCGGGCGACGCGGGAGCGGATGGTGCCTACCGGCACCCCCTCGACGTCGGCGGCCTCGGCGTACGACAGGCCGAGCAGTTGGGTGAGCACGAACGCCGCCCGTCGCTCGGGGCTCAGCCGGCGCACGAGGTCGGCGGCGCCGAGCTGCCCGGCCGGGTCGGGATGCGGACGGTCGGTGTACGCGTTCGCGGCCAGCCGCTCGTCGAGACGGCGACGCCGGATCACCGTCCGCAGGTGGTCGGCGCAGGCCCGCCGGGCGATGCCGAGCAACCAGGTGCGGACACTGGACCGGCCCTCGAACGCCGGCAGGGCCCGAAACGCCCGCAGGTACGTCTCCTGGGTGAGGTCGTCGGCGCTGTCCGGGCCCACCAGGGCGGCCGCGAAGCGCCACACCTCGGCCTGGGTCAGCCGGACGAACACGGCCTGGGCTGCGGCGTCACCGGCGCGCGCGCTCAGGGCCGACTCGGTCGCCGGGTCCCGGGCGACGTCACCTGTCGCACCGGCGGCACCGGAGTCACGCGGGACGGGGATCACGACACACCAGGCTACGCGCCGCCGGGTGTGACGTCAGGGTCCTTCGGCCCTTGGATGGTCTGCGCCACGTCGGGAACTTTTCCCCGCCGCCGGCCGACTACCTGCTCATGACACGCGACCTCTCCTGCGCGGCGCTGGCGGCTGGCCGCAGGTGAGCCGATCCTCCGCCTCGGGTCGCCGACATCCAGGTCCGTCGGCGACCATGGCCGGCATGACTGTCGCACCCCGCCGCTGGATCGCCCGGCTGGCCGCCGCCGCCGGCCTCCTGGTCACCGTCGTCGCCCTGTTGATCGCGCCAGCCACCCCGGCCAGCGCCCACGCGGTGCTGTCGAGCAGCAGCCCGGCCGCCTCGTCGGTGGTGCCGAGCGGGCCGGCCGAGGTGGTGCTCACCTTCAGCGAGTCGGTCCGCAAGGTCCCCGACAAGATCCGGGTCATCGCGCCGGACGGCGCCCGGGCCGACCGGGGCGAGCCGTCCTTCGAGGGCGCCGTGGTCACCATTCCGGTCGACCCGGCCGGTCAGCGCGGCACCTACCTGGTGACCTTCCGGGTGATCTCCGCCGACAGCCACCCGGTCTCCGGCGCGTTCACCTACTCGGTGGGCGCGCCGTCGGCGCCGCCGGTCGATTCCGGCAACGACAGCCGCGCCGACCCGGTGGTGGAGAACGCCGTGAAGGTGGCCCGTTTCCTCGGCTACGCCGGCCTGGTGCTGCTGGTCGGGCCGGCGCTGGTGCTCGCCGCGCTGTGGCCGCGCCGGCTCTCCCGGCGGGGTCCCACCCGGCTGGCCTGGGTGGGTCTCTCTCTGGTGGCCGTGGCCACCCTCGCCGACCTGTGGTTGCAGGTGCCCTACACCGCCGGTGGTGGCCTCTTCGAGGTGACCGGCGAGGGGTTCGGCAGCGTGTTCGGCAGTGCCTTCGGTGCCGCCCACCTGGTCCGGCTCGGCCTGTTGGCGGCCTCGGCGTTCCTGCTGCGCCCGCTGCTGGCCCGCCCGGCCGGCCGGGCCGACGCGATCATCCTGGCCGTGCTCGGCGGGGCGGCCCTGTTGACCTGGCCGCTGGCCGGGCACCCGGCGGCCTCCCCGGCGCCGGCGGTCTCCGTGGTGGTCGACGCGGTGCACCTGGGCAGCATGGCGGTCTGGCTGGGCGGCCTGCTGATGCTCGCCGTCTTCCTGCTGCGCCAAGCCGACGAGCGGGAGTTGGGCGCGATCCTGCCGATCTGGTCACGCTGGGCGGCGCTCGCCGTGTCGGCCCTGCTGCTGGCCGGCACCGTCCAGGCGCTGATCGAGGTGGCCACCCCGGACGCCCTGTTCAACACCACGTACGGGCGGCTGCTGCTCGCCAAGATCGGGCTGTTCGCGATCGTGATCGCCGTGGCCGCGTACTCCCGGCAGTTGGTCCGTCGACGCACGGCGGCCCAGCGACCGGCGCCGGTGCGCCGGGCGGTCCTGGTCGAGTTGGCCGTCACAGTGGTGGTGCTGGGGCTGTCGGCGACGCTTGTGCAGACCACGCCCGCCCGCACCGCCGTGGCCGGGCCGTCCGGCACCCAGGCCGGGCTCTTCTCCACCACCCTGACCAGCTCGCTGTTCACACTCCAGGTCGAGCTGGACCCGGCCGAGCGGGGCAACAACTCGGTGCACCTGTACGCGTACACCAAGGACAACCAGCCGCAGCCGGTGGCGGAGTGGCGGGCGACCGCCGCGCTGCCCTCAGCCGGGATCGAGCCGATCGAGCTGCCGCTGCTGCCGTTGACCGACAACCACTCCTACGGCGACATCAGCCTGCCGGCCGCCGGCGACTGGCAGTTGAAGATCACCGTTCGCACGTCCGACATCGACCAGGCCACGGTGACCGCCACCGTGCCCATCCGTTAGAGAGGTTCCCCAAGCCCATGACCCGTTTCCGGCGTACCGCAACCGCCGCTGCCGCCCTGGCGTTCACCGCCGTCGCCACCGCCGTGCTCGGCTTCGCCGGGCCGGCGTCCGCCCACGTGACGGTGAACCCGAAGGAGGCGACCCAGGGCGGCTACGCCCGGGTGGCGTTCCGGGTGCCCAACGAGAGCGACACCGCGTCGACCACCAAGCTGGAGGTCGTGCTGCCGGAGAACGCGCCGATCGGCTCGGTGTCGACCATCCCGGTGCCCGGCTGGACGGTGGCGACGGAGAAGCGCAAGGTGGACCCGCCGATCGACGTGCACGGCAGCCAGCTCACCGAGGCGGTCTCCAAGATCACCTGGACGGCGACCGGTGACGCGGCGGTCAAGCCGGGCCAGTTCCAGGAGTTCGGCGTCTCCATGGGCCCGCTGCCGAAGGTCGAGTCCATGGTCTTCAAGACCCTGCAGACGTACTCGGACGGCAACATCGTGCGCTGGATCGACGAGCCGCAGCCGGGCGGCGAGGAGCCGGAGAAGCCCGCTCCGGTGCTCACCCTCACCGCCGCGGGGCCGTCGGCGTCGGCCGCCCCGGCCGCTACGGCCGTCGCCGCGGCAGACGATGACGACGACGAGAGCGAGGGCACCGCGATCGGCCTCGGCATCGCCGGCCTGGTCGCCGGCCTGGCCGGTCTGGTGCTCGGCGGGCTCGCGTTCGCCCGGACCCGCCGGGGCCCGGTCGTCAAGCCCTGACCCCGTCGCTCACCCGCTGGCCCGCCGGACAATCCGGCGGGCCAGCGTGCTTCCCGGGACCGAAGTCGGCCGTGCCGTGGATATCCCCTGATCAGCCGGTGTACGTCGGTAAGGTCGGCCGGGTATCTGGCTACGGAGGGGGACGCTGCGAATGCGGTTCGTGCGGGTGATCACCGGATTGCTGCTGTTGGTCATCGGGATTCCGGCGCTGTTCGCCGGCGGCGGGCTGTGGCTCGTCACCCGGCACGCCGACCCCGGTGGGACCTTCGCCGCCCGGTTCGAGACGGTCCGCACACCCGGCCACGCGGTAGTGGTCACCGATCTCGACCGGCTGCTGCGGCGGGAGGCGCCCTTCGCGCGTGGCGCGCAGACCCGCCTGCGGCTCGACGCCCGTACGCCCGACGGCCCGGCCTTCGTGGGGCTGGCGCCCACCGCCGAGGTGCGCCGGTGGCTGGAGTCCGTGCCGTACGCCTCGGTCCGCCGGGTGGCGTTGGCCCGAGGTCCGCTGCCGGTTCGCACGGACCCGGCGGTCCCGGCGGCGGCCCCGACCGCCGGTGCGGCCCCCACCCCGCTCGGTCGCCCCTTCTGGGTACGCGAGGGTGTCGGCACCCTCGAGTGGAGCGCCGACGAGCTGAGCGGCGAGTCGATGAGCCTGGTGGTGATGCGCCCGGACGGTCGCGCCGACCTGAGCCTGGATCTGCGCGCCGAGTTGCGTGCGGGTTGGGTCGGCCCGGTCACCTGGGGCCTGCTGGCGGCGGGGGTGCTGCTGGTGGCGTGCGCGGTGCTGCTCCTGCTGCGCCCGCCGCGTCCCCGCGAGGTGGTCTTCGTGGTCGAACCGGACCAGGTGCCGGTGCTCGCCGGCCGGCTCGGGGTCACGTCGCTCAGTGGCCTCAGCGCCCGGGATCCCGATGCGGCCCCGCCACTGCCGGCGGTGCGACAGCTCGCCCCGGTCGGCTCCGGCGCGGCCGAGTGGCAGCGGTCGGCGTCCGGCGTCGAACCGATCCGGCCGGTCACCCTCGCCGACCTGGACGCTCCGGCGCGGCTGCCCCGGCCGCCGGAGGTGGCGTTGAGCCTGGCGTGGCCGCCCATCGGCACCGAGCCCACGGCACGGCCGGTGCGGACGGACTGAAGCGGCGAGTGGCCCTCCGCGCTGCCGACGCGGAGGGCCACTCTCACCGGGGGATCGGTGCTACCCGAGCGACGCTTGAGGTAGGTGAGTCCAGATTAGCGCCGATGGTGGCTACTGGGGACTTGTGTCCATTTGGTGCGACTTTTCCTCAGTCCGGATCGGGCGGGCCACCCGGACCGGCAGGACCACCAGCAGCAGCAGGCTGAGCAGCACGTAGCCGTTGCGCAGCACGAAGTCCACCGGGTCGTCGGTGCGGACCGGTGCCACCCCCCAGTCGTGGAACGACACCACGCCGTAGATGATCACTGCGGCGGTGCCCACGGCGAGCCCGGCGAGCCACCGCCGTCGGCGGAACTCCTCCGGCCGGTTCGCGCTCAACGCCGCATCGGCGAGCAGCACCACCGCCGGCACGAACCAGTAGATGTGGTGGGTCCAGGTGATCGGGCTGACCAGAGCGCCGACCAGACCGGTCAGGGTCAGGCCGGTCAGCGCGTCACCGGCACGCGCGGCGCGGACCGCCCGCCACAGGCCGTAACCGGCCACCACCACGACCACCAGGAGCCACAGCAGCCGGTCCGGCTTCTCCGGCGCGGTGAACCGGCTGAGCAGCCCGAAGAGCGACTGGTTGCCGGTGTAGTCGGTGCGACCCACCCGGTCGTTGTCCCACAGCTCCTGCGTCCAGAACCGCCACGAGTCCCCGGGCGCGACCGCCGCCGCGAGCAGGGTCGCCGCCGCCGCCGTCGCGCTCGCCACCGCGGCGGCCCGCCACCGTCGGGTGGCCAGCAGGTACACGATGAAGATGCCCGGGAAGAGTTTGAGCGCCGTCGCCAGCCCCACGCCGACCCCGGCCCAGCGCCGCGCCTGCGGTACGGCGAACAGCAGGTCGGCCAGGATCAGCACGACCAGCAGCATGTTGATCTGCCCGAACGTGATCGTCTCTCGGGTGCTCTCCACCGCCAGCACCAGCAGCACGGCCACGGTCAGGGTGAACGTTCGCGGCAGGTGGTGCCGGGCGATCACCGGCGTCACCAGCCACCGGGTGGTCACCACCACGGCCACCACCGTGAGCACCGTGAAGATCACCACGGTGGCGCCGAGCCGGATCAGCCCGAACGGCCACAGCAGCAGCGCGCTGAAGGGTGGATACGTGAAGTACAGCTCACCCTGCACCCGGTCCGGCTGGACGTAGTCGTAGAGCGGGTGGCCCGCCGTCCACCAGTCCATCGCCGACATGTAGATCTTCAGGTCGAAGAAGTTGTGCACCAGACCGGGCAGGTAGAGCGCCGGCAGCACGGCGATCAGCGCCACGATCGCGACGAGCCGACGGACCGTACGGCCACCGGGATCGTCGTCGGTGACGGCGGGTGGTGCGACGGGTTCGGCTGGCACTTGAGAAACCCTAGCGGTCCGTCCGGTCCAGAGCGCGCAGCCGTGGGGCGTGGGCTGCGCGTAGGCTGTCCCGGTGGCTGATCTCCTCGTCTGGATCGACTGTGAGATGACCGGGTTGGACCTTGGCAGTGACAAGCTGATCGAGGTCGCGGCACTGGTCACCGACCCTGACCTCAACGTGCTGGGTGACGGTGTCGACGTGGTGATCCACGCCGACGAGGCCGCGCTGGAGGCGATGCCGGAGATCGTCCAGACCATGCACGCCAAGTCCGGCCTCACCGAGGAGGTCCGCCGCTCGGCGGTCACCCTGGCCGAGGCCGAGGACCGGGTGCTGGAGTACATCAGCACCTTCGTCAAGGACCCGCGCACCGCGCCACTGTGCGGCAACTCGATCGCCACCGACCGTGGCTTCATCGCCCGGGACATGCCCCGCCTCGACGCGCACCTGCACTACCGCATGATCGACGTCTCGTCGATCAAGGAACTCTGCCGCCGCTGGTACCCCCGGGTGTACTTCGGTCAGCCGCAGAAGGGCCTGGCGCACCGGGCGCTCGCCGACATCCGGGAGAGCATCCGGGAGCTGGAGTACTACCGGCGCACCATCTTCGTCCCGCTGCCCGGCCCGGACGTCGAGACCGCCAAGGCCATCGCCGCCGACCTCTGACGGCGCCTGCCCCCAGCGGGGGCGGCGCTCGCCGGCCCCTGCTGTCGGTGCTCGGCGCGGTCGGCGGGGAACCCGCTGGACGCCGTGAGCGGTGGTGTGGCTATTATTGGTCCGCACCCCGCCCGGGGCGATCGACCGGGCGTCGGAGGCGTGGTGGCTGTAGCTCAGTTGGCAGAGCACCGGGTTGTGGTCCCGGTTGTCGTGGGTTCAATTCCCATCAGTCACCCCAGTTCCAACTCAGGCCCCCTCCACGAGGGGGCCTGAGTTGTTTTTCTGTCACGCGACTGGGTGATCGACTCCAGGTCGCCGATCTGGGGGTGTTCGGCCGTCCTGACACCCCAACCTCGCCGACCTGGAGTGGATCAACCGCTGGGTCGGGGAGTCGCACGCGAAAGCCCCCTCCGTGGAGGGGGCTTTCGTCGTTCTGGCAGCTCAGGCGGTCGGCGTGGCGGACGGGGTGACGGCGCCGTCCGGGGTCGGCGAAGCGTCCGGGTCGGCCGGCGGCTCGTACGGCAGGGCGCTGCCCTTGACGTACTCGTCCCAGCTCATGTTCCAGTCGGTCCAGCCGTTGCCGTTCTGGAGCTTGCGCTCGGTGCCCTTGACCGTGATCGGGTCGCCGATCTGGGTGTTCTTGAACAGCCAGTCGCCGTTGGCCATCGACACGTTCACGCAGCCGTGCGAGACGTTGACGCTGCCCTGCTGCCCTTCGGACCAAGGGGCCGCGTGGATGAACTCGCCACCCCAGGTGAGCCGCTGCGCGAAGTCAATCTTGGTGCGATATCCCTCCTCGGGGCCCAGCTCCTCCATCGTGTCGAACACGGTCTTACGCAGTTTCTCGATCACGACCATCGTCCCGCTGGACGAGGGGGTGCTCTTCTTGCCCAGGCTGACCGGGATGGTCTTGATCACCGAGCCGTCGCGGGTCACCGTCATCCGCTTGGTCTTGTTGTCCACGGTCATGATCAGCGACGAGCCGATCTTGACGTCCACGGAGAGGTCCGAGCGGCCGTAGTAGCCGTCACCCATCGGCAGGCCGCCGGCCTGAACGCGGTAGGAGACCTTGCTGTTCGCCTTCCAGAACTCCTTCGGCCGGTACCGGATCTCAGTGGGGCTGACCCAGTGCCAGATGCCCTCCTGGGCCGGCGTCGAGGTCACCGTCATCCGGCGCTGCACGTCGTCGCGGTAGTCCTCCGGAACGGCACGGCTGAACTTCACGATCAGCGGCATCCCGACGCCGACCACCTGGTTGTCGCCGAGGAAGCTGCTCACCCGTACCTGCTTGTCGGGCTTGGCCATCGTGGTGAAGGTGCTGGTCGCGGTGGCCGGCCGGCCGTCGTCGCCGGTGGCGGTGACCGTGGCGGTGTAGCTGGTGGCGTACTCCAGCGCCCCGTTCGGAAGCCACGTCTTGCCATCCTTGGCGAGGGTGCCCTCGACCGCCTTGCCGGACGCGTCCTTGAGGTCGACGGTGGTCTCCTCGGCGTCCTTCGTGGTGAAGGTGATGCCGGTGGACGCCGGCACGTCCTTGGCGTCCGCCGCCGGCTCGCTGATGGTCGCCGCCGCCTTTGGGGCCGGGCTCTCGTCGCCGCCCTGCCACGAGGACGGCTTGCCGCCGTCGCCGTTGGTGCAGGCGGAGGTGAAGGCCAGCGCCACGGCGAGCAGCCCCGCCGCGAGCACGCGGCGTCGCCCACGGGGCCGGATCAGCTGGTCCTGGCTAGCTCGCATGATGTCCTCACAGTCGTGGTCCCTGACCCATCGTCTCCTAATGACGCGCCAGAACCGGCCTCGGTTGCCGAGGGTGAACCGGAACACGCCGATCAGGATGCCGGAATCTTGGTACCATCCGGCGTTTCGTGATTCGGGCTCGTCTTTGTGCCGGGACTGAGGGTCGCCGCCGCCGTCGTCACGGCGCGGGCAGTGCAAGGGTACGCGCCGGCCCGTGCCATCGGCAGGGCCGGCGCGAAGGAACCGAACCCTCAGAGCGCCGGGCCGGACCCACCCTTGGGCACCGGCAGCGCGCTGCCCTTCACGAACTCCGACCAGCTCAGGCTCCATGCCGTCCAGCCGTTGCCGGCGACGATCTTGCGCTCGGTGCCCTTGATCGTGATCGGATCGCCGATCCGCGTCTTGTCGAACAGCCACTTGGCGTTCGCCGTCGACACGTTCACGCAGCCGTGCGAGACGTTGGACCGCCCCTGCACATGCTCGGACCAGGGCGCGGCGTGGATGTACTCGCCACCCCAGGTGAGCCGCTGAGCGAAGTCGATCTCGGTGACGTAGCGGTTGGCCGGGTCCGGATCGTCGCGGGTGTCGAAGACCGTGGACTCCTTCTTCTCCATCACGACCATCGTCCCGCTCGACGACGGGGTGCTCTTCTTGCCCAGGCTCACCGGGATGGTGCGCGACAGCGCACCGTTCTCGTACACCGACATCTTCTTCGTGGCGTTGTCGACCTTCATCACGAACGACCGGCCGATCTTGGCGGTGGCCTTGCGGTCGACGTCGCCGTACTTGCCGTTGCTCAGCGGCACGCCGGCCAGCGCGATCCGCACGGTGATGGTGGTGCCCGGCTGCCAGTACTCCGGTGCGCGGTAGTAGGCCTGGGTGCCGTTGTCGACCCAGTGCCAGGCGCCCGGCTGCGGCGGGTCGGTCTTGACGAACATCCGCTTCTGGACCGCGGCCCGGTCCTTCTTCGGGATGCCCGGGTGGAACTCGGTGACCACCGGCATGGCGACCCCGTAGCTCTTGTCGTCGAAGAGGTACAGGCCGGACCCGATGGTCGACTTCGGCTTGGCCATCGTGGTGAAGGTGCTGGTGCCCTGGCTGGTCGTGCCGTCGGGCCCGGTAGCGGTCACCGTGGCGGTGTAGTTGGTGCCGTACTTCAGGGGAGCGGACGGCACCCAGGCGGAGCCGTCGGTGCGCAGCTTGCCCTCCACCGCACCCCCGCCGGCCGCGGCCAGGGTGACTGAGGCGACCTTGCCACCGTCCGGGAGCTTGGCGCTGATCTCCGTGCTCACGGGCTTGTTCTTCGTGCCGTTGGCCGGGCTCAGCGTCAGTGCCGGCCCGCTGGGCGCGTTCGACGCACCCGGGGCTGACGGCGCAGCCGATTCGGGTACGGCACTTGCATCTGTCGACGTCCCGCCGACGAATTCCGGCTTCTTCTGCTCGTCGCCGCACCCGGTCAGTGCCAGCGACGCCGCCAGGGTCAGAGCGCCCACCACCGCCCCGGCTCGCGTGAACCGTGCCATCCCCACCTCTGTTCTCGCGTACCTGGCGGACATCGTGCCCCATCAGTGCCCCGACCCATGCCCCTGCCCCGGAGCTGGCGGTCGGTTTATGACTGTATGTCCCTTAAGCTCGACCGAAGGGGGGAGTCGGGTAACCGGATTGGAGCCCGAGTTGGCGGGGTGCTAATGTTCTCTCCGTTGCCGACGAGCGCCGCTAGCTCAACTGGCAGAGCAGCGGACTCTTAATCCGCGGGTTCGGGGTTCGAGTCCCTGGCGGCGCACCAACGAGCAAGGCCCTGATCTGGTGTTCACACCAGGCCGGGGCCTTTTTCGCGTACGTTGCGGTCGGCGCGGGCGACCTGCCGGGCCCGTCGGTGTCGTCCTGCTCGGAGACGCCGGTGCTCACCTCGACCGGAGCTACCCGTTCCTGAGATCATGTCGCGATGCGGGGACCGGCATGAGCATCACGTCCGTCATCAACTACAAGGGCGGGGTCGGTAAGACCACGATCACCATGAACCTCGGCGCCGAGCTCGCCGCCCGTGGCCGCAAGGTGCTGCTGATCGACTTGGACCCGCAGGCCAGCCTCACCTTCTCGTTCTATCCGGCCGCCGAGTGGGAGACCGACCTCGCGTACGAGAGGACCATCCTGCAGTGGTTCGGCTCGGTGCTTGCCGACGAGCCCACCGGCGCGCTGCACCCGTACGTGCTCACCCCGGAGCCGGTCAACGCGCTGCTGCCCGACGGCGGCCGGCTCGACCTGATCGCCTCCCACCTTCAGCTCGTCGACGTAGATCTGGACCTCGCCGCGGCTCTCGGCGGGTCACGCTTTCAGCACGGCAGCCCGCATTTCCTGCCGCTGCACCGGGCGCTCGCCGACGCGCTCGCCACCGACGAGTTCGCCGGGTACGACGACATCCTGATCGACTGCGCGCCCAACTTCACCATGGTCACCCGGACGGCCATCGTGGCCAGTGAACACATCCTGACCCCGGCGAAGCCCGACTACCTGTCCACACTCGGCATCGACTACCTGCGCAGCAAGGTCTCCGAGCTGGTCCGCGATTTCAACCGGGTGGCCGCCCCCGGCCCGACCATCGACCCGCAGTACCTGGGCGTGGTGTTCACTATGATCCAGTACGCCGCGGGTGGTCCGATCACCGCGTCCCGCAACTACATGCGGCTCACCGACAACCTGGAGGTCCCGGTGTTCCGGCAGACCATCCGGGAGAACAAGACCCTGTTCGGCACGGCCGGTGAACGGCACCTGCCCGCCGTGCTGGTGCCGAACGCCAACGACAAGGTGCAGTACGAGCTCCAGCAGCTGGCCAGCGAGTTCCTGGCCCGCACCCGCCCCTAGAAGGAGAGCCACCGGTGTCCGACCCCGCCGACCTCGCCCACGCCGTACTCCTGCGGGTGGCGGAGTTCGTCCGCGCGCTGCCCGCCGACCAGCTCGCCGCCCTGGCCGACGGCGCGGCGAAACTCGCCGTCGTCGACAAGGCCCGGCCCGCCGCCCGGACGACGACGGCGGCTTCGGCCGGCGTGGACACCAACCGGGTCCGCACCGACCTCGCGGCGATCGGCGACCGGGCGGCCGGCGCCCGCTACCTCGCCGACCTGAAGCTCACCGTGGTGAAGCTGCGGGCGCTGGCCAGGGAGCTGGGCATCGCGGTGCCCAGCAAGGCCAAGAAGGCCGACATCGAGCAGGACATCCTGCAGTGGACGGTGGGCCGACGGCTGGATTCGGCCGCCATCAGCCGTCCGTCGGCCGCCCGGAACTGACCGCGTCCTCCGGCAGCAGGCTGGCCCGCAGCTCGGCCAGCACGTCGGCCCAGAACGCCGGCGGCGCCGCGCCGCGGAGCTGACCGGCGAGATGTTCGGCAAGCCGGTGCGCCTCCCGCCGGGTGAACGTCGCGTCCGCCGGGTCGTCCATCGACGGCCGGGGCCGGACTGGCGCGTCCAGCGGCACCGGGTCGCCCGTGCAGACGATGTCCAGGTGCCCGGTCGTGCGAGTCAGCGCCACGTACAGCAGCCGGTGGCCGCGTTCGTCACTGGCCACGATCTCCACCGGTTCGACCACCACCACCGCGTCGAACTCCAGGCCCTTGGCCTCCTGCGGGCTGATCAGGTTGACCGCGCCGCCCAACTCGCCCCGGTCGGCGCTGCTCCAGGTCATCCCGTTCGCGGCCAGCGCCGCCTCGACCGGTCGCCGCTGCCGGGGCGGGCAGACGATGCCGACGAACCGGCCGGCTTCGGCGTGCCCCCGCGCCACCGTGACCGCCCGGCCGGCCAGCTCGGCCAGGCCCACCCGGTGCACGCCGGTGTCCGCCGGCCCGTCCCGGACCACTTCCACCGGTGTCACGCCCGGCGCGGCCACCGGCAGCAGCGGCGCCGCCGTCTCGTACGCCTGGCGGGGTACGCGGTAGCCGTACCGCAGGGGGGTGATCCTCGCCGGGTGCACGGTCGGCAGGTGGGTGAGCACCTCGTCCCACGAGTCGCGCGCCCAGTTGCCGGTGGACTGGGCGAGGTCACCGACGACCGTCAGCGACCCGGTCGCGCTGCGTCGGGCCACCGCGCGCAACTGCATTGGGGACAGGTCCTGTGCCTCGTCGATCACCACGTGCGCGTACCGCCGGCCCGGCCCGTCGATCAGGTGCGCCAGCTCGTCCAACAGCGGCAGGTCCGCTGCCGACCAGGTCTCCCGGGACAACCGGTCCGCGCCACGCCGGTGCAGCGCAGCCACCTCCGCCGGGGTGAACTCGTCCCCGGCGGCCGCCCGCAGCCGCGCGGTGGAGCCCAGCAGGTCACGCAGGAAGCCGGCCGGGGTCTGCGGTGGCCAGAGCCGGTCGGTGAGATTGCCGACCGCCTCCGAACGGGCCGGGTCCAGCCCGGTCCGGGCGGCGACCAGGGCGGTGAGCCGGTCGCGCAGCAGCCCACGGCGGCCCCCGTACGGCAGGGTCGCCGCCCGTGCCGCGGCGAGCGCCTCGGCCACTTCGACACCGGGCAGGGTGACGAAACGGCCGCCGACCAGCAGCCGCTCGGCCGGGTCCGGGGCGCCGATCCGGGCGTCCAGCGCGCGGGCCAGTAGACCCGCCATCCGGGCCTCGCCCTTGATCCGGGCGACCGCGTCGGGCTCGGTGCGGCCCCGCGGCACATCCGGGCCGAGCCGGCCGACGTCGCGCAGTTCCACCCCGTCGTCGCCCAGCGTCGGCAGCACCTGGCCGATGTACCGGACGAAGGTCGGGTGCGGCCCGACCACCAGCACATCCTGCGCCGACATGTCGTCCCTGTGCTGGAACAGCAGCCAGGACACCCGGTGCAGTGCCACGGCGCTCTTGCCGGTGCCGGGACCACCCTCGATCACCAGCACCTGGTCGCGCGGGGCGCGGATCAGGGCGAACTGGGCGGCCTGAATGGTGGCCACGATGTCCCGCATGGTGCCGGTACGCCCCCGGGCCAGATCGGCCAGCAGTTGCGCGTCCACCGCCTCGGCGATCTCGGCGAGGATGGTGTCGGCGACCTCCTCGATCGTGTTCCCGGCGCAGATGAAGGCGCGCTTGCGACGTACCCCCGCTGGGTTTTCCGGGGTGGCCTCGAACCAGCCTGCGGCGGCCGGCGCTTGCCAGTTGACCACCAGCACCTCGCCCTCGGCGTCCCGGATCAGGTGCCGCCCGACGTACCAGGTGTCGCCCGTCTCTGCGTCCACCCGGCCGAACGCCACCGCTTCGTCCGTCGCACCCAACGCCCGCTGCGCCGCGTCGGCGTACCGGCGCAGGTGCGCGGCGGCGCCGGAGTGGGCCGCGGCGGACGGCAGGTGCCGCAGGTCATCGCGACGTCGGTTCCGGTGCGCCGCCGCCGCATCGAAGTACGCCTGCTCGGCGGCGATCTCGGCAGCCCTGGACGTCACGCACCCCTCCCCACACCCGAGCCGGCCCGTGGGACCGACGGGATTCGATCCGGTTACCGTACCGGTCGGGTCCGACTCCGCGTCGGCCGTGGATGGACACCCACCGTCCTTGCCCGAGCCGCGATACTGGGGCCGTGTCGAGTCTTCGTCGAGTGCTCAGTGCGATTCGTGGCGCCCACCGGGCACGCTGGCTGCGCCGCGCCCTGCTGGTGGCGGCGCTCGGGGCGGTGTTGGCCGGCGCGGTCACCGGGGGCAGCGTGGTGTGGGTCCGCTCTGGCGCGGAGGGCCGGACCTTCACCGTCGAGGACGTTCCCGAGGCGCCGGTGGCCCTGGTGCTGGGCGCCCAGGTCGACCCCGGCGGGCAGCCGTCGGCGTTCCTGGCCGCCCGGCTGGAGATCGCGCGGCAACTGCTCACGGCCGGCAAGGTCCATGCCATCCTGGTCTCCGGTGACCACATGAACTGGGGGTACGACGAGCCGGGCGCAATGCGGCAGTGGCTGGTCGACCGGGGGGTGCCCGACCAGAAGGTGGTGCTCGACCACGCCGGCTTCGACACGTACGACTCCTGCGCCCGGGCCAGGCAGATCTTCGGGGTGCGCCAGGCCACCGTAGTCACCCAGTCCTTTCACCTGGACCGGGCTGTCACGCTCTGCCGGGCCCTCGGCGTCGAGGCCAACGGCGTGGGCGACGAGACGGCCAAGCGGTACGCGCCGCTGTGGCGCCGGGGCGTCGCGCGCGAGTACGGCGCCGCCGACAAGGCGGCGTGGGACGTGCTGTCACGGCGTGAACCGGTGTACCTGGGCCGGCACGAGACAGGCGTCGACGACGCCCTGCGAGGCTGAACCGGCGGCGCGCCACCCGGCGCGAGGGGCAGTGACGGGGGGCGCACGGCGCCACGATCGACGTCACGAGCCGCCTCGACCACGGCACGCTGTTCGCCATCACGTTTCCCCTCGTCGTCCCAGCCTCTCGCCGACGCCGCACAGCCAGCGCAGACGACCGACAGACGGCCCCGACCGTCCTGTCCGGACGGCCAGGGCGGGCCCGTCAGGCCGGGTCCGTGGCCCGCAGCCGTGGCCACCGCTGCTCGGTCCAGGCCCACAACAGCCACTCCACCGGTCCGTACCGGAACCGGGCCATCCACGCCGCGCTGGCGGCGAGCTGCACGCCGTAGATCGCGACCGCGATGAGGAGGACGACCGGAGGTGCGACGGCACCGGCGAGACCCAACCCGACGCCGGTGAAGACCAGTACGCAGAGCAGCGACTGGCCCCGGTAGTTCGACAGGGACATCCGTCCGGCCGGCGCGAGGACGGCGACCACCCGCCGTCCCCGGTCGGTCTGAAAGAACTCCAGGAGGGTGGCGGCGTACGCGGCCGCGAGCAGCGGCGCGGTGAGTATGCCCACCGTCAGTCCGGTCAGGTTGGCGGTGCCCCCACCCGAGGCGAAGACCACCGCACCGGCCAGGCCTATCGGATAGCCCAGCTGCCGCACCCGACGCAGGAGCCGCCGGTTCCCGACGACGTCGGTGAGGAGCCGGCGAGCGCGAGGACGAAACCGATTCCGCCGGTCAGCAGGACGGCGGCGCGCAGCGCGGTCCCGACGGCGACTCTTCGCGTGGCGAGCAGGACCAGGCCGAGCAGTGCGTACGTGGTCAGGATGTCGCCCTGGAACAACAGCACCGCGTGCAGGATCCCGAGCACGAAGAGCCCGGCCAGCCGTCGCCGGAACCGGGGAGCGAAGTCGACGCCCCGCCGAGCGGCGGAGTCGAGCTGGAGCGTGAAGCTGTAGCCGAACAGGAAGGAGAAGAGCAGGTACGCCTTCATCGCGAGGAGCGCCTCGACCACTTACCGGGCCGCCTGGTCGCCCCACGAGTCGTGGGCGGGATCGGGGACCAGATGGAAGGGGTAGCCGGAGGCGAAGAAGGCGATGTTGACAACCAGGATGAGGAGCAGCGCCACGGCGCGCAGCGCGTCGACGTCGGCGATCCGGGAGAACGTCCCGGGCGACCCGTCATTCACGACTGGCGGGTCTTCGATGGAGAACTTCGCGCGACCACCCCCGTGGCGAACAGGAAATCGTTTCGATGGCTCCTCTGTGACGCTATGGAACGGCCTGTCCAGGTGACAGCCGGTGAGCGGGAAGGTCGCCGGTGGGGCAGGCCCTACCCCCGGGGTGGAAGGTGGAACGAATGCCGGCGAACCGGCCGGCCGGGATGGCTACTGCCGCTTCGGGAGCAGCAACTCCTCGTGGTCGAGTTCCCGCTCCAGGACCCGCAGTTCCTCGTCCGGCAGCCGACCGGAGTCCCGCCAGCGCACCAACTCCTCGCGCTGCGCGTCGAGGGCCGTGCGGCGGACCCGCAGGGCCGTCTCGTACTGCGGGGAGGTGGGTAGCTCTTCTGACCCGCTCTGCTCAAGCAGGTCGAGTCGCCCGCGGTAACGCGCCAGGCGGGCCAGCAACTGGGTCCGGGTGGTGTTGACGGCCACCGTGCTGTCCGGCTCGGCGGCGGCGACCTCGTCGAGGCGGGCCAGGGCGGCCTCCACCGCCGCCGAACGGGCCTCGTTGCGTACGCGGGCCTGGTCCGTCTCGTTGGCGCGCAGGCCGAGCATCCGCACGAGCGGTGCGAAGGTCAGGCCCTGCCCGACGAGCGTGACGAGCACGACCACGAAGGTGCAGAACAGCAGGAGGTCGCGGTCGGGGAAGGGTGACCCGTCGTCGGTGGTCAGCGGCAGTGTGAAGATCGCAGCCAGGCTGATGACGCCGCGCGTACCGGACCAGCTCAGCGCCACCACCTCCCGGGAGGTGAGGCGGCGGGCGTTGCGGTCGGCCCGGGCGATCTGCCGTGCGGTGCTCGGCTCGTCGGTGTCGTCCTGCTCGGAGATGCCACCCAGGCGGGTGTGCAGGGAGCGGGGGAGCGACTGCGTCATCACCAGCCAGGCGGGGCGCAGGAGCAGCACCACGCCCACGGACACCGCGACGGCGATGACGATGGTCGACGTGTCGTACTGGCGCAGTCCCTTGACGACCTCCGGAAGCTGCTGGCCGATCAGCAGGAAGACGAAGCCTTCGAGGAGGAAGTCGACCAGCCGCCACACCGCGCTGGTCTGCAGCCGGGCGGCCCCGGACCCGACCTGCGGCGTCTGGTGACCGACGATCAGCCCGGCGATCACGACGGCGAGCACGCCGGAGACGTGCAGCGCCTCGCCCAGCAGGTAGGCCACGAACGGTGTCGCCAGCGAGATCGCGTTGGACAGCAACGGGTCCGCGGTGAGAGGTCGGGCCAGCCGTTTCGCCCAGGCGACGGCCGCACCCACAGCGACGCCACCGACTGCCGCCAGCACGAACTGCGCGACGGCGGCGGGGAACGAGAACGTCCCGCCGACGGCGGCGGCCACCGCCACGCTGAGCATCGTCAGCGCCGTCGCGTCGTTCAGCAGCCCCTCGCCCTGGATGATCGTGACCATCTTCGGGGGCAGGTTGACGCGCCGGCCCACCGCCAGGGCGGCCACCGGGTCGGGCGGAGCTATCGCGGCGCCGACCGCGATTCCGGCGGCGAGCGTCGCCCCGGCGACGAACAGGTGGAACCCGATGCCGACGAGTACTCCGGTGAGAAGCACCAGGACGACGGACAGGCTGACCACGATGCGCAGGTTCCGCCGGATGTCCAGCAGCGAGGAGTCCAGTGCGGCGCTGTAGAGCAGCGGCGGCAGCACGACCATGAGCACCAGCTCGGGGTCGAGGCTGACGTTGGGGCCGGGGAGCAGCGCGTACGCGATGCCGATGAGCGGCAGCAGCGCCGCCGCCGGCAGGCCGGTGCGCGACGCCACCCACCGCACGGCGACGATGACCGCGACGGCAGCGAGCACGAACAACACCATCGAATGGGCGCTCACCTGGTGACGTCCCCCTGGATCGGCGCGCGGCGCGGGCCGCACCAGCGGTAACGAGCCTACCCGCTAGATCAACCCAGCCCCGGTCGGCGGTGGGGGTGACCCGGCCGGGTCCGCTGGCCGGTATTGCTCGCCCATAGGTGTACGTCTATAGTCTGGCGATCACCACATTCATGGCCGTGGTCAACGCGGCCGGATCGTCGAAGCGCTTCGACGATTCGTCGTTCAGGCCCGTCAGCCGGGTGTCGAGCCTGGCCACGCCGGTCTCGGCGCCCCCTGGCGCCTGTCGTACGACATGAGGAGAACCGCATGCGGAACAGGCGCCTTCGGCGCGGAATCACCGCGCTCGCGCTCGCACTGCTCGTCCTACCGGCCGTCCCCGGCACGGCACACGCCGATCCCACCTACCCGTTCCGTAACCCTCACCTGCCCGTCCAGGTCCGGGTCGACGACCTGCTCGGCCGGCTCACCCTGGACGAGAAGATCTCCTGGCTGCACCAGTACCAACCGGCCGTCCCCCGGTTGGGCATCGGCCTGTTCAAGACCGGTACCGAGGCGCTGCACGGGGTCGCCTGGTCGACCGACATCGACAACAACGGCGCGGTCGTGAAGGCTCGCGGCACGTCCTTCCCGCAGCCGCTGGGCATGGCGAGCACCTGGGACACCGACCTGATCCAGCGGGTCGGCTCGGCCGTGGGTGACGAGGCGCGCGGCTACCACGCGCAGAACCCCCGGGTCTGGGGTCTCAACCTCTGGGCGCCGGTGGTCAACCTGCTCCGCGATCCTCGGTGGGGCCGCAACGAGGAGGGCTACTCCGAGGATCCGCTGCTCACCGCGAAGATCTCCACCGCGTACGGCTCGGGGATGTCCGGCGGGGACCCGGACCACCTGAAGAGCGCGCCGACCCTCAAGCACTACCTGGCCTACAACAACGAGGTCCGGCGCGATGTCACCTCGTCGAACGTGCCTCCACGGGTGCTCAACGAGTACGACCGGGCCGCCTTCAAACCGGCCATCGCCGCCGACGCGGCGACCGGCGTGATGGCCTCGTACAACCTGGTCAACGGCCGTCCCGCGACCGTGGACCCGGACCTGGCGACGGTGGTACGGAGCTGGACCGACAAGCCCCTGATGAACGTCACGGACGCGTGGGCACCGAACAACCTCGTCGCCTCGCAGGGGTACTACCCCAACCAGGCCGAGGGGAACGCCGCGATCGTCAAGGCCGGCCTCAACAGCTTCATCACCGACGACACCAACGCCCAGCCGACCGTCACCGCCATCAAGCAGGCCCTCGCCAGCGGCCTGCTCACCGAGGCGGACATCGACGCCCGGATCTCCGAGACCCTGAACGTCCGGTTCCGCCTCGGTGAGTTCGACCCGGGAGGCGGTCGCTACGGCGGTATCACCCCGGACGTCATCAACAGCCCCGAGCACCAGCGGCTGGCGCGTCAGGCCGCCGGCGAGGCGATGGTGCTGCTGAAGAACTCCCGACAGGCTCTTCCGCTGGACCCGTCCCGGACCCGCACGGTGGCCGTGCTCGGTCCGCTGGCCGACACCCTCTACTCCGACTGGTACGGCGGCGACCTGCCGTACGAGGTGACCGCGCTCGACGGCATCCGCGAGCGGCTGGGCGGCTCCGCCAGCGTCAGCGGGCTCGACGGCGCGGACCGGATCGCCCTGAAGGACCCGGCGACCGGCCGGTACGTCACGGCCACCGGCACCACCGACGCCGACCCGGTCGCCGCGACCGGTGCCACCGCCTCGCTCGCCGCCCAGTTCGACGCGGTGGACTGGGGCCAGGGTGTGGTGACGCTGCGCAACGCCGCCAACGGCCGCTACCTCGGCTACAACTGGGGGCCCTTCATCACCCGCGACGAGCAGCCAAACGGCTGGTTCGTCCAGCAGCAGTTCACGCTGGAACCGCAGGCCGACGGGACGGTCGCGTTGCGCTACGCCGGCTACGAAACGACGGAGAGCTGGTTCGGCGTCAACACCTACGTCACGGTCGGCGACGACGGCGCGCTCAAGCTCGGCGCGTCCACCGCGGCGGACGCAACCCACTTCCAGCGTGAGGTGATCAGTAGCGGGGTCGACCGTGCCGTCGCGGCGGCCAAGGCGGCCGACACCGCCGTCCTGGTCGTCGGCAGCAACCCGTTCATCAACGGGCGCGAGGCGCACGACCGTACCTCGATGGCGTTGAGCGCCGGTCAGGAAGCGCTGGTCAAGGCCGTGACCAAGGCCAACCCGCACACCGTGCTGGTGCTGCAGACCAGCTACCCGGTCACGATCGGGTGGGAGCAGGAGCACGTGCCGGCGATCGTCTGGACCACCCACGCGGGCGCGGAGACAGGCCATGCCGTCGCCGACGTTTTGTTCGGCGACCGCAATCCGTCCGGAAAGCTCACCCAGACCTGGTACCGCTCGGATCGGCAACTACCGCCGGACCTGCTGGACTACGACATCATCTCGTCCGGGCAGACCTACCTCTACAGCACCGCGAAGCCGCTCTACCCGTTCGGTTACGGGCTGTCGTACACCCGGTTCCGGTACGGCCAGCCCCGCACCGACGCCCGCTCGGTCGCGGCCGACGGCACCATCACTGTCCGCGTCGACGTGACCAACACCGGCAGCCGAGCCGGGTCCGAGGTCGTCCAGCTCTACACCCACCAGCGCACCTCCCGGGTGAAGACCCCGATCCGGGCGCTCAAGGCGTTCCAGCGGGTGCAGCTCGCACCGGGGCAGACCCGGGCCGTGACGCTCCGGCTGCCCGTCGCCGACCTGGCGAACTGGGACGTCACCCGCAGCCGGTGGGCGGTCGAGTCGTCCACGTACGACCTGCTGGTCGGCGCGAACGCGGAGGACATCCGGGCCCGGACGGCGGTCGCGGTGCGCGGCGAGACGATCCCGGCCCGGGACCTCTCCCGGACCACCCGGGCCGAGAACTTCGACCGGTACGCGGGGGTCCGGCTCGTCGACGAGACGAAGGCACAGGGTACGGCCGTCGGCGCCACCGCCGCCGGTCAATGGATCTCCTTCGCCGGTTCCGTGCTGCGCCCCGGCGCCCACACGTTCACGGCGAAGGTCGCCAGGGCGGCGGCGGGCGCCGGCACGATCCAGGTCCGGCTGGGCTCGCCCACCGGCCGGCTGCTCGGTACGGCCACCGTGCCCAGCACCGGCGACGACTACCGGTACGTGAACGTCAGCGCCGAGGTGGCCCGGACCGCCGGCACCCACGACGTCTACCTGGTGTTCGACTCTCCACTGCGGGTGGTGGACTTCTCGCTGCGGTGACGAATGCGCCCGGTGCTTCGTGATCGTTGGCGGCTGGGCGACACGACACGCCGAGCGGCGCGCTGCTGAGCAGCCACCGATCGGCTCGGGCCGGGGTGCTGGTGCACCCCGGCCCGATTCATCGGATGATGCCCGACCGCACCTCGTCTTACCCGCGTCTTTTGCAACTTTCACAGGCATTTAAACATAGATGAGACCCAATCTTGTATTGCATTCGTCACACGTCTGACATACGCTCCGCGAGAGACTTCGTAGCGATTGGCAAAAGAGTGCGGTCGGGCTGCACCACCCGCCCCCCGCCGATCCTTGGTGGCGTCGCTGTTCCCTGCTTGTCGCTCGATGCACGTATCACGCACCACATCGACGACAAGTGAGAAAGGACAGCACGTGAGATCAGCCGTAACCACCACCACCCGCACGGCACTGCTCGCGGCGGCGCTCGTCGCCGCCACGCTGCCGGCCGTGGTGATCAGTCAATCGCCCGCCTCGGCCGCGGTTCAGGAGACCTACTACGTCGCCCCGGACGGTAACGACTCCAACGCCGGCACGCTGGCGTCTCCGTTCAAGACGGTGCAACGCGCACGGGACGCCGTTCGCACTGTGAACGCGAACATGACCGGCGACATCAACGTGTACCTGCGCGGCGGCAGGTATCCGGTCACCAGCACCGTCGAGTTCGGCGCCAGCGACTCCGGCACCAACGGGTACCGGATCAGTTACGCCGCCTATCCCGGCGAGACCCCGGTCCTGGACGGTGGCGTCCAGGTGACCGGCTGGACCCAGCACAGCGGCAACATCTGGAAGGCGCCGCTGGACCGCAGCACCAAGCTGCGGGCGCTCTACGTCAACGACAAGCGGGCGTACATGGCGTCGAAGACGATCAGCTCGGGCGGGTGCTACGGCACCTACACCATCACGGCCGGCCAGGCCGCCTGGGCGTGGGAGTCGGGCTCGCAGTGCGACGGCGCCAAGTACAACCTGAACGACTTCCCGGCCATCGCCCGCAACCAGGACGACCTGGAGATCGAGACGGGAACGACCTGGACCACGGCCATCGTGGGAGTCCGCCAGGTGACCACGAGTTCCGACGGCGCGAGCCGGGTGGCCCTGTTCCAGCAGCCGGGCGCGGCCATCGCGCAGGGCGCGTTCAACGGCAACGCCCAGGTGGGTGGCAGCCACAAGGTCATGAACGCGTACGAGTTCCTGGACACGCCCGGTGAGTTCTACTTCGACAAGGGCGCCAAGACGGTCTACTACTACAAGGCCAGCGCCGAGAACATGTCGACCGCCGCGGTCTACGCGCCGAACAACGTCACCACCCTGCTGCGGGTCGCCGGCACCTCGACGAGCAGCCACGCGCGCAACATCACTTTCTCCGGCCTGACGGTGCAGCACTCCGACTGGAACCTGTTCAACGTCGCCGGATCGTCCTTCAAGCAGGCGCAGCAGGGCAACCTCGGCGCCCAGGTGTACGCCAAGGGCAACTTCCACGTCTACTACTACCGCAACGTCGACGTCACTCCCGGCATCGTCCAGGTGCAGAACGCCGACGGCATCCTCCTGCAACGCAACCGGATCCAACACACCGGCGCCGACGGCATCAGCATGGTCAACGACGTGCAGGGCACGCAGTTGATCGGGAACTACACCAACGACATCGCGGGGTCGGCCGTCAACGTCGGCCATCCCCAGCACGTCTACATCGGAGACGGCACGTCGACCAACCGGGAGAAATACTCCCCGCAAATCGAGGGGCTGCCGAAGAACATCGACATCAAGAACAACTACATCTACGACAGCGCCGTCCTGTTCAACGGGCACAGCCCCATCTCGGCGTACTTCGCCGACACCCTCACCATCTCGCGCAACCGGATCGAGAAGGCCCCCTGGTCGGGCATCACGATGGGCTGGGGCTGGTGGAACTTCGACGGGTCATCGGGCTCGATCGTGCCCAACCGGCCGACCACGACGGCGCGGAACAACACCATCAGCTACAACCACATCATCGACACGGTCCAGCGCCTCAGCGACACGGCGCCGATCTACACGCTGGGCAGCCAGCCCGGGACCACGATCACCAACAACTACCTCCAGGGCGTGCCCTCGGGCCACAAGTACGGACTGCACCCGGACGAGGGGTCGGCGTACATCACCTTCCGGGACAACGTTCTGAGTATCGACAAGAACGTCACCTGGATGATCAACTCGGACGACTTCGGGCGGAAGCACGATCTGTCCATCACGCAGATCTACGGCCCGATCAACAAGGTCTCGAACAAGAACCTGCCGAACAGCACGATCGGCGACATCATCGTGTCCTCCGACTACGTCTGGCCGGCGGCGGCGTACGGCATCGCGGCCAACTCCGGCCTGGAGGACGCCTACCGGGACATCATCCCGGCGAGCAGTTTCTCCGCACCGAACTACGTGCTGCCGGCCAGCACGTTCGTCACCAGTGCCACGGCGTCGATCCCGATCCGCAGCACCGGCGACGCCACCAAGTCGGTCTGGCTGGCTCCGTACGGCACGACCACCTTCACCGCCGGGCCGACGATGACCAGGGCTTCCGGCACCGCCACGTCCATCGCCGTGCCGACGAGTCAGGGCGAGTACCGGCTCTACGTCGTCGACGCACAGGGCAACCGATCGGCCGAATCGACCTCGATCGTTCGGCAGCAGAGCGGCGGCGGCAGCCAGCAGGGCGGGCAGCTCGTGGGCGGCCAGTCCGGTCGCTGCGTCGAGGTCCCCAACTCCTCCACCACCAACGGCACCCAGGTGCAGCTGTGGGACTGCGGCGGGGGCACGAACCAGCGGTGGACCTCCACCGCCAGCAAGCAACTGATGGTGTACGGCAACAAGTGCCTGGACGCCTCCGGGGCCGGTACGGCCAACGGCACCCAGGTCATCATCTGGGACTGCCACGGCGGGCTCAACCAGCAGTGGAACGTCAACGCCAACGGCACCATCACGAACGGCCAGTCCGGGCTCTGCCTGGATGCCAACGGCGCCGCCAGCGCCAACGGCACGAAGATCATCCTCTGGTCGTGCAACGGCGGCCCGAACCAGCAGTGGAGCCTGCGGAGCTGACCGACCGACCACACCGGGGCCGGGCCGATGACGGCCCGGCCCCGGGCCGTCCGCGTCCCCGCCTCCTCGAGGCAGCATGTGCTACCGGACAACAAGTGGGTAATGGTGGGTGATGACGACAACCTGGAAGCCTTACGAGAAGCACGGCGGCCTGTCGGAGAAGGACAAGCGGGAGTTGCCGGAGAGCGTTTTCGCGTTCCCCGACAAGCGCAAGGAGCCGATGACCGACGCGAGCCACGTCCGTAATGCCATCGCTCGCTTCGATCAGGTGCAGGGCGTCACCGACAAGGAGCGCGACCTGGCGTTCCAGAACATCCTCGCCGCTGCGAAGCACTACGGCGTCGACGTCGCGGAGACGGACTGGCGCCAACTCGGCAAACTGCCGCACACGCCGAACCCCGCACATTGAGCGCGCCACGTCCGGCCCCGGGCGGGTCCGAGGGCCGGATTGAAGGCGTGTTAGCGTGCTCGTCGTTGTCAGCGAGCGCCGCTAGCTCAACTGGCAGAGCAGCGGACTCTTAATCCGCGGGTTCGGGGTTCGAGTCCCTGGCGGCGCACCAACAAACACTTCCTCGTACCCGACCGACAGGCTCTGGCGCGCGGAACCGACGCCTGACGGTCGCCCGAGGAACCCGACCATCCCCCGCGTGGCACTGGCCAGCTCATGCCGCTTGTTCACACGCTCAGTTCGAGTACCAGGGGACGGAGGCGCACCTGATGATGGTGTTCGCTGCCTTGACCGTGCTTCGCGGGATCTGGAACATCACTGGCCGAGTCATCGACCGCTTCGGCACCAGCGATTACCGCATTCGGTTGAGCGCTTCGGCCAATGATGCCGCGACGTCAGGCTGAGAGAAGTCCCAGACCGTCAGCAGCCCGTCCGAACTGGTGAGGGTGAGTCGTCCGTACAGCATGATCGGTAGTTGTCTATTGTTCTTGAAGCGGCGATCCGGACCGCCCGACTTGTTGGTGTACTGCCAGGTTGTCCCGACGCATTGAGCATCGGCCGGTGGAGCTTCCGACTCGATGAAGCGCTGTGGCTGCGCATGGGCATTTACTGCGGCATAGGGGAGGTCGGCGTACCGTCTGCCGTGGCGGACGATCAGCCGGTCCGGAAGAAAGTAGATAGAGTGTTCTTTACCGTGCAGGCTCGGGACGGCGATGTTCGTCACGAGCACGGGCGGGCCGGCCAAGTCCAGAGAACCCGTGCTACGGCGTATCAGCGCTCCGGCCCCGGCATTAACTTTCCGCTGGTACGGAGTACTCAGGGCGCCCTCGGCTTCGACATGCCAAACACGCTGGATGCGGCTCACAAAACCGTTGCTCGCGGCGAAGCGTTCGTACTTTACTGCGGGTGCGTCGTCAACCTGGTAGAAGACGACGACTGACCGGCGCGCGATATCTCGTTGCCTAAACCACCACACGGCGGGCAGGCCAGGCACGAGCAGTGCGAGGCCGTACGGCGCGGAGATCAACGCCAACATCGCGACGGCGGCGGCGATCCACGGCCACAGTAATCGCCGTTGGGCAGCAGTCTGGATCTGATTGATCAAATCGGCGGGATGTGCTGCGACTAGATGTTGCACCGGAGTACCAGACAACTCCTGCATAACAATTTCGTCAGTTCGAGCTACGGGTGGCCTCGACGGTTGTGGGCCAGGCGAGGTCGGGATAGGTGCCGGGCTGCCGAAGTAGGTCGTACCGAGACCTGCGACGCGGATGTAGTTGCCGCGAGGTCCGGTGCCGACCCGAAAGCCGGGGACGCCGGCGGAGACACCGACGCCCGATGGTGACAGGTTGAACCGAAACGGACCCGCCTTGAGAGTGGTCCGTAGGTAGAAGCCCATGAGTAACCTCGCGTCGTCACTGGAGTGTGGGCAACGCTAGGTCGCTGCACGTGTCAGAATAATCGGACTATCGGACATTGCAGTGCGCCGAACGAGCGAACCCGTCGCTAGTCTCTCGCCTTCAAATGGCTCTTTGGAGTTTACGGGGGGTGACGTTGCCCATGATCGCGGCTCCTTGCTTGTGGCCGCCCGTGCTTTGACACTCAGGTCCTCATCGGTGGGCTGCGAGCCCTCCACGCGTCGGGCCGTCTCTAGCCACAGGCCCGCCTGAGACGGAAGAGTCGCCGACGCTCGTTCCTGTCGGTAACCGGACTGAAGTCCCCGGTCGGTTAATGGTGGCCGCCTGGATGGCTGGAACTGCCGATCCGAGTTGTCGATTTTGCCTTGAGGACTGCGGCGCTACCTTCGTCGGGCCGTGGTGAAGCCTTGGGGGTAATGATGGGATACCGCTTCAATGCACCACCGAACTGGCCGGCTCCACCTGTTGGATGGATCCCGCCATCGGGCTGGAAGCCGGATCCCGCGTGGGGTCCTCCTCCATCCGGGTGGCAATTATGGATCCCCGACTCGTCAGCTCCGGCTGCGGCAGCGCCTGTTGCGGTCGCTCGGCAGGTTGCTGCGGCCCCTGTCGTCGTCTCCCAGCAGCGCACCGAAACTCCCGAGATTCCCCTGTTCGGTGCCCGTGGCAAGGCACGCGAACTCGCTGCGGAGAATGAGCATCTTCGCCGCGAGTTGGACCAGGTAACGGTGGAGCTGACCGGTCTGCGGGCAGAGATGTCACGGCTTGGCGTGCTGTCTGCGATCGAGCTTGAGCAGCATCGGGCTCGACTTGGCCGCGAGGTCGCCGACCAGGCTGCGAAGGGTGAAGCACAAAAGGCCGAACTCGATCGGCACTTGGGTGGTCTCCGGCAGCAGATCGTGGTCACCGAGGAGACTGCGCTACTCCAGGAGGCAGGTGTATATCAGTACCGGCACCCCCTGTCGGACGCGGTCGCCTACCAGAGCCAGCTAAGCCGCCTTCAGGAGCGGATCAAGGCGATGACCAGGAAGGACGGGGGCGCGGTCAAGGCCGCCACCGGGTGGACGGTCAACGGCTCGGCTGCCGAGGGCCGGGCTATGATTCGGGATTTCTCCAAGCTCATGCTTCGCGCCTACAACGCCGAGGCGGACAACCTGGTACGGGGGTTGAAGCCGTACAAGCTCGCCTCGGCCGTCGAGCGGCTGGGGAAGGTGGCTGCGACCATCGCCAAGCTCGGCAAGACGATGGACATTCGTATCGCCGAGGGGTACCACCGGCTGCGGGTGGAGGAGCTTGAACTCACCGCCGACTATCAGGAAAAACTGGCTGAGGAGAAGGAGAGAGAACGCGAGGAGAAGGCTCGGCTCCGCGAAGAGCGACGTGCTCAGCAGGAGATCGAGCGCGAACGCGCTCGGCTGGACAAGGAACGCCAGCACTACGCCAATGCCATGACGGTCCTTCAGGCCAAGGGTGATATCGATGGGGCAGCCCAGATGCAGGATCGGTTGAGCCAGATTGACACTGCGCTCCAGGATGTCGACCGGCGGGCCGCCAACGTCAGGGCTGGCTACGTGTATGTGATCTCCAACCTCGGTGCGTTCGGCGAGAAGATGGTCAAGGTCGGCATGACCCGTCGCTTGGATCCGCTGGACCGGGTGCGCGAACTCAGTGACGCCTCGGTGCCCTTCAACTTTGACGTCCACGCCCTGTTCTTCTCCGAGGACGCTGTCGGCATCGAGGCGCAGATGCACGCTCGTTTGGCCGACCGACGTGTCAACCTGGTCAACCACCGCCGCGAGTTTTTCTACGCCACTCCGGAAGAGGCCAAGGAGCACCTGCTGAAGTTGGCTGGCAGCCTACTTCAGTACGAGGAGATCCCCGAGGCACTGGAATACCGGCAGAGCCTCACCCATGCGCAGAAGCAACCAGCCGCAGCCACATGACAGGCCAAGTTCTTGGATGGCGGGTGCCGCCAAGCTAGCGGGGGTCCAACGGATCACTGTGCACACGGCGCTGTGCAACTGTTATGAGTATCCGTCGCCGATGGGCCAGCCCGCTCTAGCCATGATCAAGCCGAATTGCCGAGATGAGGTGAACAGGTCGTTGGGTGGATTGTTCGCCTTCCGGTCAGGTGGTCCACGACAAGACCAGAGCGAAACTCGCCGACCACACCGTCACGCAGGTGTACCGCCTCGACAGGGGTTTGGTGGCCGAGATGGGGATCCGGGAGTGACATGACGTGCTCCTCTGCCGCCGCTGGCTACGACCTCACCGTCCGCGGCGATTGAAGCCGAGGAGGCATCGTGGTCGCTGAACCCACCGGCAGCCCGGAGTCCACGATCCTCGTCTGCATCCGGGGCAATTCCGGCTCGGGGAAGAGCAGCATGGCCCGGGAGCTTCGACGCCGGCACGGTCGGGGCTGCGCCCTGGTGGAGCAGGACTACCTGCGCCGTATCGTGCTGCGCGAGCGGGACAAACCCGGCGGTGCGGCACCCGCGCTGATCGGGCAGACCGTTCGGTTCGCACTGGACCACGGCTACCACGTGGTGGTGGAGGGCATCATGCACGCCAGCCGCTATCGGAGCATGCTGACCGCACTGCGGGACGGCCACCGCGGCCGGTCACTGTTCTGCTACCTCGACGTGTCCCTGGCCGAGACGCTGCGCCGACATCTCACCCGTCCGCAGGTCAGTGAGTTCACCGCCGAGCACATGAGCGGCTGGTACGCCGCCCACGACGTCCTGGGCTGGCCCGACGAACTCGTCCTCCCCGAGACCACGGGGCTGGACGAGGCCGTCGAGGTCATCGCGGCTGCTGCCGGACTGCCCCAGACCGGGCGCGACGACGACCTGCTGCCGAACGTCGCGTACCCGTAGAGCACCCGACGGTCGCGGCCACCGGGACGAATGAAACTGCATCTATCGACGTCAATCTATTGACGTAATATGGACGGGCAGTAATATGTCTGCGAGTTCGGTCCGTCCCGGGCTGATCGGCGGCAGGAGTTTCTGATGGGTGTGCAACGACGGCGCAAGCCGCGTCCGGCCACGGTGATCGGTGTGGCCGGATCTCTCGTGGCGGGGCTGCTGACCACCCAGGCCGTCGCCGGTCCGGCGGAGGCCGCCGCAGGGCTCGCCCTGACCGTGGACGTGTCCGCCGCCCGGCACGCGATCAGCCCCGACATCTACGGCATGAACGGCGGCGACCCCGCGCTCGTCGCTGAACTCGGCACCCCGGTGGCGCGCTGGGGCGGTAACGCGAGCAGCCGCTACAACTTCAAGAACCACACCTACAACACCGGCAGCGACTGGTACTTCGAGAACATCGTGGCCGGGCCCGACAACACGGTCGAGGCGTTCGTCCAGCGAAACCGGGACCACGGGACCAGGCAGGTGGTCACCGTGCCGTTGATCGGATGGGTGGCGAAGGACTCGCCCTCGTCACACCCGTTCGCCTGCGGCTTCCCGGCCACGCGCTTCCCCGAGCAGGACTCGTTCGACCAGTGGGACCCCAATTGTGGCAACGGCCGGCACGCCGACGCGAACCTGACCGGGGCGGTCCCCACGGACACCTCGATCCCGGCCGACGCGTCGTTCGCCGGCGAGATGGTGTCCCATCTGGTGACCCAGTTCGGCCCGGCGTCACGTGGCGGCGTACCGATCTACGAACTCGACAACGAGCCGGTGCTGTGGAACTCCACCCACCGCGATGTGCATCCCGACCCGGTGAGCTACGACGAGTTGGGCGGCAAGGGCACGGCGACCGCCGCGGCCATCAAGGCCGCTGACCCGCGCGCGGCGGTGCTCGGCCCGTCCGGCTGGGGCTACTGCGAATGGGTGGCGTCCGGCGTGGACGGATGCGCGCCGGGTGCCGACGCGGCGGCGCACGGCGGGCTCAACCTGTCCCAGTGGTATCTGAAGAACATGAAGGACTTCAGCGACGCCCACGGCGGGAAGCGGTTCCTCGACTACTTCGATCAGCACTACTACCCGCAGATCAGCGGCGGCAAGGACGCGGATGCCAACGCGCTGCGGCTGCGGTCGACCCGGTCGCTGTGGGATCCGACGTACGTCGACGAGTCGTGGATCGGCCCCGGCGGGGTGAACGCTCCGCCGTTGCAGTTCATCCGCCAGATGAAGGCATGGGTCGCGCAGTACTACCCCGGCACCAAGGTCGCCATCACCGAATACAACTGGGGCGCCCTGGACGACATCAACGGCGCGCTCGCGCAGGCCGACGTCCTCGGCATCTTCGGGCGCGAGGGTCTGGACCTGGCCACCATCTGGGGCGAACCGAAGCCGACCGACCCCGGCGCGTACGCGTTCCGGATGTACCGGAACTACGACGGAGCCGGGAGCAGGTTCGGCGACGTGAGCGTGTCGGCGGTCAGCGGCGACCAGGGGCAGCTCTCGGTCTACGCCGCGCAACGCTCGTCCGACAAGGCACTCACCGTCATGGTGGTCAACAAGACGGGCGGCGATCTGACCTCACGGTTGGCGCTCTCCGGATTTCAGGGCGGGGACAGGGCGCAGCGGTTCACCTACGGCCCGGCCGATCTCACCTCGATCGTCCGGGGTGAGGATCTCCGGGTGGCCCGGGGCGGCGTCAGCGCGACGTACCCGGCGAACTCCGTGACGCTGCTCGTCCTGCCGCAGCGCCGACACTGAGCGCTTACTCAGGCTTTGGTGAACCTCGTGGTGAGCCGCTCGGTCGGGTTGACCGTGTACTTCAGGTGGTAGCCGGCGGCGATCACCATCGCCTCGGCGACCTTCGCCGCGTGCTCGTGGCCCTTGACGGCGGCGTTGGCGGCCAGGTCGACCGGTTGCCCGGTGGCGAGGCTGCCGGCAAGGGCGACCAGCCGCTGGTCGTCGTCGGAGAGTTGCTCGACCGCCGGTAGCGCGAGCAGCGCCGGCCAGTCGCGGATGACCGCCACCTGGATGTCGTGACCGTCGTCGTACTCGGGGATCTGTACGACCTCGACCAGTTCGGCGAAGCCTGGTTGCTCCGGCAGCTTGGTGAAGGTCAGCAGGTGTACGGCGGCCTTCTTGGTGTCCGGGCGGTCGATCCAGGCGCCGGCGCGGATCAGCGTACGCAGAGCGTCGGGGCTGAACTCGGAGGTGGACATGCCAGTGGGCCTCCTTCGCCGAGGGGGAATCCTCGCTGTCGAGTACAGCAGACGTCGACAACCGCCTCAGGCCGGCCTGGAAGACGCGAGAATGTCGAGGTAGTGCGGGTTGGTCATGACACCCAGCACGTTGCCGAATGGGTCCACCACCGCCGCGGTGACGAACCCCGCGTCCCCGTGGGGCGTGATCGGCTGGTATTCCGTGGCACCCATCGCGAGGAGCCGTTCCACGGTGGCGTCGAGGTCGTCGACGTGCCAGTGCATCACAGCGCCACCGGGCCCGGCCGTCGCGTCGGGCGGGGCGTACCTGCGGTCGATGATGCCCAGCTCCGCCTGGTAGTCGCCGAGGCGGAACTCGGTGTAGGCCGGACGCCCGTCGGGGCCGGGCCGCGAGAAGTACGCCTCCTGGCCCAGGAATCGGGCGTACAAGTCGGTGGCCGCCGCCACGTCGTCGGCCCAGATGTTCAGGGTGGCGAATCCGCGCAGGCTCACCTGGTGTCCTCTCGTCGATGTCGTCCGGTGGTCACGCTATCGGCGGGCACCGACAGCTTCGTCCCGACACGGAGGCGGCCAGCCGTGTAGCGCGCGGTATCCCGGGTAGTCGCCGCCGTCAGCCCGACGAGCGGCGGGAGCCAACGTGGAGACGACGTACCCGGGGGTGGAGGAGCACGGCCTGATCGGTGACCTGCAGACCGCCGCGCTGATCAGCAAGGACGGCACGATCGACTGGTTCTGCGCGCCGCGCTTCGACTCGCCGAGCGTCTTCGCCGCCCTGCTGGACCGTCGAAAAGGTGGCCACTTCCAGCTCTCACCCGACGGCATCGAGTATTCGAGCAAACAGCTCTACCTACCCGGCACGCCGATCCTGATCACCCGTTTCCACAGCGCCGACGGGGTGGGGGAGCTGTTGGACTTCATGCCCGTCACGGGCGAGCAGGCCACCGACCGGCACCGGTTGATCCGGCTGATCCGGATGGTCCGGGGACACATGCCGTTCCGCTTCGACTGCCGGCCGCGGTTCAACTACGGGCGGGATCCGTACGAACTGGAGGTGTACCCGGAGGGCGACGTCTTCCGCAGCTCGACCCTCAGCCTCACCCTGGCCCCCTTCTCGGACGCGGATCGGCTCGTCGACAAGCGGACGATCCAGCGCGACACCGAGGGCGTCTGCTTTCGCAACGAGCTGCACGTCGGCGACATCGGCGGAGTCGTCCTGGAGACGGCCTGCCCCCACCCACCCCGGGCCCTCAGCACGCAGGAGGCGTGCGAACTGCTGGCCGAGACACGGGACCACTGGCGTCGGTGGGTGGGCCGTTCCTCCTACACCGGCCGCTGGCGGGAGATGGTCGACAGGTCGGCGATGACGCTCAAGCTCATGACGTACGCCCCGACGGGCGCCGTGGTCGCCGCCCCGACGGCGGGGTTGCCGGAGCAGATCGGTGGACCACGGAACTGGGACTACCGCTACACCTGGATCCGTGATGCCTCGTTCTCGGTCCACGCGCTGCTCAGCGTCGGTTTCACCGAGGAGGCCCAGAAGTATCTGACCTGGCTCGAAGCGCGCATCCGGGACGCCCGCGACGGCAACGTGCCTCTGCAGATCATGTACCGCATCGACGGCTCGCCGGACCTCCCCGAGGAGGTGCTGGGCCACCTGGAGGGATACCGCGGCTCGGCGCCGGTGCGGATCGGCAACGGCGCGGCGGGCCAGGTGCAGCTGGACATCTACGGCGAGGCGCTCAACTCGCTGCATCTCGCCGACCAGAGCGGGTTGATGACGTCGTACGACGGGTGGCGCAAGACGGCCGGCCTGATGGACTGGCTCTGCGACCACTGGGACCAGCCCGAGGACGGCATCTGGGAGACCCGCTCCGGGCGGCAGGACTTCACCTACGGGCGGATGATGTGCTGGCTCGCGTTCGACCGCGCGATCCGCATCGCGCACGCACGTGGGCGTCCCGCGAGCATCACCCGCTGGGCGGACGAACGCAACGCCGTCTACGAGCAGGTCATCGCTCGGGGATTCCATCCGGAACGACAGGCCTTCGTGCAGCACTACCGCACCGACATCACCGACGCCTCGCTGCTCGCGATGCCCGGGGTGGGCTTCATCGCGCCGAACGATCCGATGTGGCTGTCGACGTTGCGGGCGATAGACAACGAGCTGGTCTCGGACAGCCTCGTCTACCGCTACGACCCGAACGCCTCGCCCGACGGGCTCGCCGGCTCCGAGGGCACCTTCAGCATGTGCACCTTCTGGTACGTCCAGGCCCTCGCCCAGTCCGGCCGGCTCGACGACGCCCAGCTGACGTTCGAGAAGATGCTGACGTACAGCACGCCGCTGGGGCTCTACTCGGAGGAGATCGCGCCCACCGGTGAGCAGATCGGTAACTTCCCGCAGGCGTTCAGCCACCTCTCGCTGATCAGCACGGCCCACCACCTCAACGCCCTCCTCGACGGAAAGGGGTGACCGCGGGCGTACCCGTCAGAAGAGGGTCAGTGGTTCGACCGGTACCGGTTCGGGCAGTGCGTCGAGGCCGGGCACGCGGGCGCGTACCTCGTCGTGGAAGCGGCGGGCGAGCCGCGGCGCGTCGGCGTTGTCCGGCGTGTGGACGAACACGGTGGGGGAGCGACCCTCGCGCAGCCAGTCGGCGGTGACCTCGACCCAGCGCTGCCACCCCTGGACCGTCCGGGCGTTGTCGTCGCGGCCCAGGTAACGGACGATCGGGCGGTCGGTCAGCGCGACCGCCCGCAGCGGCATCCGTGGCTTCTTGGTCCAGGCGTCGCGTTCCGCGTCGCTGGTCGGCGGACTGGTGAAGAACGCGGTGGTGTCGAAGGGAATCCATTCGGCCGAGGCCGCGGTGAGGGTCTTCTCGAGCAGCCGGATCGCGTGCGGGTCGGTGAAGAACGCGGGATGGCGGACCTCCACGGCGTACCGGTGGGAACGCGGGAGCTGGCCGAGGAACCGATCGAGGGTGGGCACGTCGGCGGGCGAGAACGACCCCGGCAGTTGGATCCAGAGAGCGTGGGCGCGTGGGCCGAGGGGCTCGATCGCGTCCAGGAAGGCGCGCAGCGGGTCGCCGACGTCGGTGAGCCGGCGTTCGTGCGTGACGACCTTGGGAAGTTTGAGGACGAACCGAAAGCTGGGATCGGTCTGCGCCGCCCAGGACGCGACGGTGTCCCGGGCCGGTGTCGCGTAGAACGTCGTGTTGCCCTCGACGGCGTCGCACCAGCTCGCATAGTGCCGCAGGCGCTCCGCTGGCGGCAGCAGGCGACCAGGCCACGACCGGTGGGTCCACATCGCGCATCCCACGTGCAGCCGCATGACCGCCCCTCCTCTGGTGAAACCGCGCCCACCGTATACGCGCCCCGTGGCAGCTCGGGACACCCGTCTGTGCGGCGGCCGACCGCCGCCCCGCAGGGGTCGGCGTCGTTCACATTCGTCGTCAACTCAGGGTTGACGGGGAGAGGGCGTCAACCTATGGTTGACGCATGACCGAGCCTTTCCAGATAAACAACCACGTCAAGCTCGACGACCTGATCCAGGCGATCAAGAAGGCGCACACCGACGCGCTCGACCAGCTCACCGACGCGGTGATCGCCGCCGATCACCTCGGTGAGGTCGCCGACCACCTGATCGGGCACTTCGTCGATCAGGCCCGGCGCTCAGGCGCCTCCTGGACCGACATCGGCCGCAGCATGGGGGTCAGCAAGCAGGCCGCGCAGAAGCGCTTCGTCGCGAAGGGCTCCACCGAGGCGGCGGCGCTCGACCCCAACGCCGGCTTCGCCCGGTTCACCCCCCGGGCCCGCAACGTGGTGGTGGCCTCGCAGGAGGAGGCCCGTGCCAGCGGTAACGCCGAGATCGGCCCCGAGCACCTGGTGCTGGGCCTGCTGGCCGAGCCGGAGGGTCTTGCCGCCAGGGTGATGGCTGGTCGGGGCGCCACCCCCGAGGCGGTGCGGGAGGCGGTCGGTGCCGTCCTCCCATCGCGGGCGGAGCAGGTTCCGGAACTCATCCCGTACGACGCGCGCGGCAAGAAGGCGTTGGAGCTGACCTTCCGGGAGGCGCTGCGCCTCGGGCACAACTACATCGGCACCGAGCACATCCTGCTCGCCCTGCTGGAGCAGGAGGACGGCGCCGGCGTGCTCACCAACCTCGACCTGGACAAGGCGGCGGTCGAGGCCGACCTGTCCGCCGCCCTCGCCGCCGCCGTCGGTAAGAAGTGAGAACCCGGGGTCAGGACGCCTCGGGGAAGCCGTAACGCAGGGCGTGCTCCGGATCGGTCGGGTCGATCTGGCGTACGCCCGCGTCGGCGAGTCGCTTGTTGACCTCGTCGAGCTGCTCGCGGACCAGTCGGGCCTCCTCCTCGGTGACCCGGCCCCGGTGCGGCCTGCCGGCGTGCTCCAGCGTGCCGTAGTCGATCTTCTCGACGCTCTTGCGGGCCTTGGGCGGGCGGACCCGCTCGGCCGTCTTCAGCAACTGCGCCATCGGGACGTCGGTGGCCATCGCGTCGAACTCGCTGGCGGTGAGGACCACCCGTCGAGGCTCGCCGCCGCCGTGCCGGTCGTGGATCTCCACCACCGCCACGTCCAGCGCGGCGTCGTCGATGCTCTCCACCTCGCCCGGGGTGGCGTCGAGCTGCACGGGCCCGGCGACCAGGTCCGGGTGCTCCAGGACGACGACACGAACCACCTCGTCGTCCTGCTGCAGAACGGTGCCGGTGAAGTCGGAGACCTGGATCGTCTTCTTGCCCATGCGCGGAGCTTCTCCTGTCGTAGGCCGGGGTGCCGGACCTGGAAGAAATTACCCGACAGGTGTGCGAATACCGCCGCTGGTCCTCCTGCGGTGTGTCGTCCCCGACCACCGGCAGAGGCCGCCTTCGGCGCTGTCCGGGCCTGGCCGGCGCCTCAGCGGGTGTTGAGGCCGTGCCGGCTGGAGCTGCCGGCCGGCAGCTTGTTCAGTTTCGCCCAGGACAGGGCGCCCGTCGTGCGGGTCACCCGGTAGCGCGGTTGGGCCGGAAGGGCTCCGGCGGCCTCCGCTGCTTGCCAGAGTCGCGTGGGGTCCTGGTGGAAGCGGTCGTTCGGCTGAATCGGCATGACCATACCGTCCCAAAGAAAGGTGTCCATGTATGGAAATACCTATGACGGTCGATCTCGCTACCCGGTTCCCGCATCTCGGGCAGCACGGCGCCCGGCGCATTCGTGACCCCGGGCCATCCGGCCCCGACGGGAAGGCCCGCCCGGTCGGGCCGCTGCGCGTACGGTGATCCACGACGTGTCCGGTGACGGGAGGTACGCATGCTCAACCGGCTGCTGCAGCTGCACCTGGCCTCCTGGCTCGGCCAGTGGCCGGCCGGCCCGGGGCTGCACGTGGTCGCCTCGCATCGCCGACTCAGGCCGGCCTGGGACGGCCGGCTGCGTCCGGCCCTCGCCGTCGACACCGGTCGGAGCGCGGTGCTCTCCGTCGCGCCGGACCGGGTGGCGGCGATCCGGGCGTTGGTCAAGCGCGCTCCGGAGCGCATGCTCGCGGCGCTGCCGGAGGCCGTCGGACTGCCCACCTTCTGTGTGCACGACGGCCCGTTCCGCTGGAGTCTGGCTCCCGCGCCACTGCCCGACGTGGGGGAGTGGACCGAGTCGACCGCCCCTGGCCTGCCGGCCTGGCTGCGGCTGTTCGACCGGCCGGTGCTCGTGGTCCGCGACGTGGACGGCACCTACCTCGCCGGAGCCGGGATAAAACGCCACGACGCGTACGGGCACGAACTGGCCATCGGCACCGCGCCGGCCGCTCGGGGTCGGGGCCTCGCGCGTCGGCTGGTGGCGCAGGCGGCACGGCGGGTCCTGGACGAGGGCGCGGTGCCGACGTACCTGCACGAGAAGGACAACCACGCCTCGGCCCGGGTCGCGGAAGCGGCGGGCTTCCCGGACCGGGGCTGGCGGGCGTACGGGGTCTATCCGCGGTGAGACGGGGCAGCCGTCGGGTGCGGTCTCAGTGCGCGGACCGTGGATCCCGGGCCGGATCCACGGTCCGCAACCTGCCCCCAGGCCCCGGTTCTCGGGCGGTCGGCCGCGTCGCTGACGGGTCGATCCGATGTCGATCACGCTACGTATCGAATCTGCCCGGTGCAAGGTGCGAGCTGTTGGGTCGGAGTGTCGAATAGCGGACTTGACCTGCGGCGGAGCCGGGTCGCGGGTGTGAACCGGTCAGTGACGCAGCGTGCGGATGAGGTCGAGCACCTGTCGGGTCACCGGGCGGAGCACCCGCAGCCGCGACAACGCGACCAGCCGGTCGATCAGCGGCACCACGCCGTCGATCAACTGCCGGGTTTTGACCTGACCGGGTGATCGGTCGTGCACCCAGTAGAGGACGACGCCCATGTACGCCAGCCAGAGCAGCTCGGGCAGCTGCGGGCGCAACTCCGCGTCGACCTTGGCGGTCGAGCCGGTCAGCACCTCGGCGAACAGGTCGATCGCCGCCTGCCGGGGGCCGGACGACTCGGCGGAGAAGGGACTGAGCGGAGAGGTCGGCTCGGCCGCGGTCTTGAAGAAGGTCGCCGCGAACGCGTGTGACGGGGTCAGCACGTCGATCCCGGCATGCAGCACCCCGGCCAGCCGATCGGCGAACGCCTCCTTCCGGTCGAGCACCGGTTGGGCCTTCGCCCGGTGCTCGACCTGGGACTGGGCGTAGAACTCCTGGATCAGGTGGTCCTTCGAGCCGAAGTAGTAGTAGGCGTTGCCCACCGCGACGCCGGCTTCCTGCGCGATCGCCCGCATCGTGGTCTGGGCGTAGCCGCGCTCGCGGAACAGTCGCATCGCGGTGTCCCGGATCAGCTGCCGGGTCTGCTCGCCCCGGGCGGTCGCAGGTTCACCCGCAGTGGTCGTCGGCGCAGGTTGCTCGGTCATCGGGGTCACGGTATCCCGCCGGTTCGTCCATCGGCTCGGCCCACGGATCGCGAACCCGCTCCCGGATCGCGGAGGCGGTCGCCACCACCTGCCGGGCCAGCGGCAGCAGATGCGGCCGGGACAGCCGCTCGGCCGCCGACCGGTGGTCGGCCAACGCCCAGAGGCAGGCGAACCAGGCGCCGTCGCCCGCGTACACCTCGCCGGTGTCGGCCACGACGGTCAGGTCACGCAGCGTCGCGTCGTGGTCCAGGCCGGGGAAGCGCCGCCGGGCCTCGGTCGAGCCGGCCGGCACGAACTCCAGGGGTACGAGCTGGGCGCGGGACGCGAGCCACCGGCGGGCGGCCCGGCAGAGCGGGCAGTTCGCGTCGAACAGGACGGTGAACCCCCGGACCCCACCGCCGGAGAACGCGGTGGGATCCGGAGGCCCGGCGGGCCCGCCGACCGGTGCGGCGGTCATCGGGTCACGTGGTTGGTTCCCGGCCCGTCGGCGCCGGGCTGTGCCGCGCGGGGCTGTGCGGTGCCCGGCTGTGGTCCCACCGGCTGTGGTCCCACCGGCTGGGGTCCGGTCGGGTAGGGCCCGACCGGCTGCGCTCCGACCGGATAGGGCGCGGTCGGGTGTGCGCCGTGCGGTGCGGGCGGCATGGGGAGCCGGCCGATCGGTGCGATGGGCGGGTGCGTGGCGAGCTGGCGGAGTCGGTTGCGGCGGTAGCGGCCCAGCGCGAAGACGTTGAAGAAGTGCAGCGCGCCGAGCACCAGCAGCACCAGGCCGATCTTGAGGGACAGCTCCTCCATGGCCTCACTTGTGGTGAGCACCGGGTCGGGGTGCTTCATGGCCACCGTGACGTAGCCGAGGTTGAGCAGATAGAAGCCGACCACCAGGAGGCTGTTGACCGCTCGGGCGAGTCGTTCGTCGGCGAACACCTCCTCCAGGAAGACCTGCCCGTTGCGGGACAGCGCCCGCGCCACCCAGATGGTCAGGCCGACGCTGACCGCGAGGTAGATCACGTACATCCAGACCTTGATGTCCATGTGGACGCCTTCCTTGAACGTGTTCAACTACCGACGACGTCAGCCTAGAGCGGGTATTGAACATGTTCAAGAAGTGGCGATCAGTGACTGTGGACACTGTGGCGCGGCGCTGAGCGCGCCGTCCGGTCGAGCCCTGGAGCCCGACCGGACGGCGTCGAGGCTCAGTGAGCCAGGCCGAGGGCCT
The DNA here is from genome assembly GCF_042872525.1 of Micromonospora sp. NPDC005254. NCBI lineage: Bacteria > Bacillati > Actinomycetota > Actinomycetes > Micromonosporales > Micromonosporaceae > Micromonospora > Micromonospora sp. NPDC005254. The sequence goes on from NZ_JBIAKM010000002.1 coordinate 678,706, forward strand.
CGGCCGCCGCGCGGCCGTTGGCGTGGCTCGCGCCATAGGTGGTGACGAAGGCGCGTACGCCCACTGGGCGCCACTGGGCCGGCCAGCCCATCTCCACCACGGTCACCGGGTGCTGGGCCGCCAGGTCGGCGATCAGTTCCGGGCCGCCGGACAGCCGGTGCAGGTGCCGTCCGACCAGCACGATGGGACGATCCCCGGCCAACCCGCGCAGCGTGGCCGGGTCGGTCTCGCTGGCGATCACCCGGATCTCCCGCGTGCCGTCGAGGTGCGGGCCGAGGCCCCACGGCACCCGTCCCTCGGCGATGGTGGACTCGGTGTGCAACTGCACCACCAGCGGCTCATCCAGGCCGGTGAGCACCCCCTCCACCTGCACCGCCCGGCGTGCCACCGCGTACCCCAGATCGGAGTCCGCGGCGGTCGGTGACCCGCCGGCGGCCCGGGTCCAGGCGGCGAGCGCGGCGGCGCGGCCGGCCGCCTCCTCGACCCGGGCGATCGGCAGCCGACCGTCGGCGGTCGCCTCGACGATCTCGGCGGCCACCCGCTCGACCAGCGCGGCGTCGACCTTCGCGCCGATGCAGAGCAGGTCGGCGCCGGCCGACAGGGCCCGGACCGCGGCCGGCCCGACACCTCCGGCGGCCACCGCGGCCCCCTTCATCTCCAGCGCGTCGGTGATCACCGTGCCGGTAAAGCCGTACTCGGTACGCAGCAGGTCGACCAGGACGGCCCGGCTGAAGGTGGCCGGGTCGTCACCGGTCAGCGCCGGCACCCGGATGTGCGCGGTCATCACGGCACGTGCCCCGGCGGCGACGACCGCGGCGAACGGCGGCAGGTCCCGCTGGCGCAGCAACTCCAGCGGTACGTCCACAGTGGGGAGTTCGTGGTGGGAGTCGGTGCTGGTGGCGCCGTGGCCGGGGAAGTGCTTGGCGCAGGCCGCGACGCCGGCGGACTGCAGGCCGTTCACGGCGGCAGCCGAGTGGGCGGCCACCCGGACGGGGTCGGCGCCGAAGGAGCGGGTGCCGATCACCGGGTTGTCGTCGGCGGTGTTCACGTCGACGGTGGGGGCGAGGTTGACGGTGATGCCGAGCGCGGCCAGTTCGGCGCCGATCGACTGGTAGACCTGTCGGGTCAGCGCCACGTCGCCGACCGCGCCGAGTGCGGCGTTGCCGGGGTACGGGCTGCCGGTGGCATGTGCCAGCCGGGTCACGTCGCCACCCTCCTCGTCGATGGCGATCAGCACGTCCGCCCGGCCGGCGCGTAGCGCGGCGGTGCCCGCCGCCACCTGCGCGGGGTCGTGCACGTTCGTGCCGAACAGGGTGTGCCCGGCCAGCCCGTCGGCCACCAGGTCGACCGCCCAGTCCGGCGGGACCGGTCCCGGGTACGCGGCGAGCAGCGTGCCCAGCGCGAGCCGACGCAGTCCTGGATCGAGCCCCACGTGATCTCCCCCTTCGGTCCCCCGGGCACGAACGTCGTACCCGCGGTGGTCGTCGCCCTGCCGGGTCGGCCGAGCACTCTGCCTCGGGGTGGCCGTTACGCTACGGCTACCCGTTCGCAGGTCGGTTTACAGTTAGCAAAGTTTACTAAAACTAGAGGACGTGGCATGAGTGCGACCCGGCTGCCCGGCACCCCCCGCCTGTTGCGGGCGCTCAACGACCGCGCGGCGTTGGAACTGCTCCTGGAGCGTGGGCCGCTCACCCGGGCCCGGCTCGGCGAGCTGACCGGGCTGTCCAAGGTCACCGCCTCGCAACTCGTCGAGCGGCTGGAGGAGCGCGGCCTGGTCAGCCGGGTCGGCGAGCAGGCCGGCGGGCGAGGGCCGAACGCCCAGCTCTATGCGGTGCGTCCGAGCAGCGCCCACGTCGTCGGGGTGGACGTCGGGCCGGACCGCGTGGTGGCCGCCTGCGCCGACATCACCGGCGCCGTCATCGGCCGCGTGGAGCAGTCGACGCGGGACACCGACGACCCGGTGGGCGTGGTGCACAACGCCGTGGTGCAGGCCGCCAGCAGCGCTCAGGCGCAGCTCAGCAGCGTCCGCCGGATCGTGCTCGGCACGCCGGGCCTGGTCGATCCGCACACCGGCGACATCACCTTCGCCTTCAACCTGCCGCGCTGGCACAGCGGTCTGCTCGCCGCGCTGCGCGACGATTTGCACACGCCTGTGGTCTTCGAGAACGACGTCAACCTGGCCGCGGTGGCCGAGGCGCAGTCCGGCGCGGCACAGGGCGTGGCCGACTTCGTCCTCGTCTGGGTGGGCGCCGGCGTCGGCCTGGCGATCATGCTGGGTGGTCGCCTGCACCACGGCAGCAGCGGCGCGGCCGGCGAGATCGGCTACCTGCCGGTGCCCGGCGCGCCGATCCCGCGCGACGTCTCGCGGCGTGCCAAGCCGGCCTTCCAGCAGGTGATCGGCGGCGACTCGGTCCGCGCGGTGGCCCGCGAGCACGGCTACCCGGACACCGACGCCGCCGAGGCCGTCCGCGCGGCCGTCGCCGACGGCGCTGCGGGCGGCCCGATGCTCGACGAGCTGGCCCGTCGGCTCGCGCTCGGCGTGGCCAGCACCTGCGTGGTGCTCGACCCGCCGTTGGTCGTGCTGGCCGGGGAGGTTGGCCAGGCCGGCGGGGCGGCGCTCGCCGACCGGGTGCAGCGGGAGGTCGCGGCGATCACCCTGGTCCGGCCACGGGTGGTGCCCACCGGCCTCACCGAGGAGCCGATCCTGCGCGGCGCGCTGCGCACCGCCTTGGACGCCGTTCGCGACGAGGTGTTCGGCTCCACCGTCGGCTGAGCCCGCTGGGGCGGTCATGTGAAGGAATATTTCACCGCAGCCCGTCGAGCTACAAGCTCTTGCCGGGCGTCGCGCGGTGAACGACCGGGCCGCCCCCTTCGCGCGGGCGGCCCGGAGCGTCCGTCAGATCAGGTCGCGGCGACGGAACACGGCGAACGCCGCCATGGTCAACCCGCCGGTGATCACGAGCAGCACCACCAGCGCGGGCCCCCAGGTCAGGCTGTAGAAGCCCTCGCAGTAGCCGTTCCCGCTGTCGCCCCGACAGCGCTGCGCGTCCCAGAAACGGACCTCGCCGGTGAGCCACGCCCCGATGTGGCTGGAGAGCATCAGCTGGTCCGGCCGTCGGGCATCGACGATCTCCAGCACCAGCCGGGCGCCCAGCTCCCAGACCACCGCGTACGCGGCCGCCGCGCCGAGCGCCGCCGAGGTGTGCCGGCCCAGCGTCGCGATGGCGAAGCCCACTGCGGTGGCCAACAGCACCAGCACCAGGCCGCGGCCGTGGACGGCGCCCAGCGAGCGCCAGAAGTCACCGCTGAGCTGGCCGGCCAGCCCGGCGGTCTGCCCGATCACCCAGAAGGTGGCCAGGTAGGCCAGGGAGGCCGCCACGGCCAGCGCCAACACCGTGCCGAGCAGGGTGCCCAGCTTCGCGCCGAGCACCGTCAGCCGGCGCGGTCGCCACAGCAGCAGGTTCACCACCCCACCGGAGTTCAGGTCCGCCCCGATGTACGAGGCGCCCACCAGAAACCCGAACAGCACCAGGAACGCGATGAGGAAGTACAGCAGCGGGCGGGCCTGCTGAGCGAAGCTGAACACCCCGGGCAGGTAGTCGGCGGCGATCGGCAACCGGTCCTGCCGGATGGGGTCCAGCTCCGAGCAGTCGTCCGGGAAGTAGTCGCCCGTGTCGTCGGGCGAGATCCCGGCGTCCTGCCGGGCCAGGCACTGCTGGTGGGCGGCCTCCATGTTCTGCCGCGCCGCGATGGCCTGCGCACGCGCCGAGCTGAGCTCGTCGGCGGTCGGCCGGTGCGAGCCGGCCAGGGTGGTCGCCGCGGTGACGGCGAACGCCAGCGCCAGCAGAACGACCATGAGCTGCACGAAGCGGCGCGCGGACAGCCGCTCCAACTCGGCCCGGACCAGGTTCACGCGTCCACTCCCCGTACGTCGAGATCGATCACGGCGCCGTCGGCGCCGGACGGCGGCGCCCAGTCGTCGACCTGGCGGGGCACCGACGGATGCTCGCCGGCGCCGGTCAGCTCCAGGAAGACGCTCTCCAGATCGGGCCGGAGCGGCGTCAGCTCGCTCACCCACAGCCCCTGCTCGCCCAGCACCCGGCTGATGACCGTCGGATCGGTCGCCCCGCTCACCACCAGCGCGTCACCCTCGACGGCAGCCGTCAGCTCCGCCGCGTGCAGCAGCTCGGCGGCGCGGACCGGCTCGGCCACCCGGACCAGGAACTCGTGCCGGTCGTGACCCGCCAGCACCTCGTCCACCCGGCCGGCCGCCACCCGCCGCCCGCGCGAGATGATCGTGACGTGGTCGCAGATCAGTTGGATCTCGCCCAGGATGTGGCTGGACACCAGCACGGTCACCCCGGCCGCCGCGAGCGACCGCATCAGGTCGCGCATCTCGCGGATGCCCGCCGGGTCGAGGCCGTTCGCCGGCTCGTCCAGGATGAGCAGCTGCGGATCCTTCAGCAGCGCGGAGGCCACCGCGAGGCGCTGCTTCATGCCCAGCGAGTAACCCTTCACCCGCTCGTCGCCGCGGTCGCGCAGGCCCACCAGCTCCAGCGCCTCGTCCACCCGGGAGATCGACACCCCACCGGCGCGTGCCAGCAGCCGCAGCGTGCGGCGCCCGGTGAAGTTGCCGAAGAACTGCGGGCTCTCCACGATCGCGCCGACCCGACCGGCCACCCGGGGCAGCTGCTCCGGCGCCGGCTCGCCGAACACCGTCATCCGTCCGCCGTCGGCGCGTACCAGCCCGAGCAGGGCGCGCAGCGTGGTCGTCTTGCCGGAGCCGTTGGGCCCCAGGAAGCCGTGGATCTGCCCGGCCTCGACCAGCAGGTCGAACCCGTCGACCGCCACCCTCTTGCCGTGGCGCACGCTGTGGAAGGTCTTGCGCAGACCCTCGATCTCGATGACCGCGCTCATCCGCGCGGCTCCGTACGTCGATCGGGCATGGGTCGTCCTCCGGTTGTGGTGATCAACGACACGGTGCCTCACCCTATGGCCGGGGCGCCGCCCATGGGGGGCGCCCCGGCGCTGCGTGGTTGGATGGTCGGGTGACTGGTGACCTGATCCCCGGCGCTGCCGGCGCCGCGCCTGCCGCCGCACCCGTGGACCCGGATCTGGTGGTCAGCCTCGACAGCGTCGGCGTACGCCGCTCCGGCACCGCCCTGCTGCAGGACCTGACCTGGCGGGTCGAGCTGGACGAGCGCTGGGTGGTGCTCGGCCCCAACGGCGCGGGCAAGACCACCCTGCTCAACCTGGCCGCCGGCCGGCTGCACCCCACCACCGGCGTCGCGCACGTGCTCGGTGAGCGGATCGGCCGCACCGACGTCAACGAGCTGCGTACCCGCATCGGGCTCTCCACCGCCGCGCTCGCCGAGCGGGTGCCCGCCGACGAACAGGTCAGCGACGTGGTGGTGACCGCCGCCTGGTCGGTGGTCGGGCGCTGGCGGGAGAGCTACGACCGCGGCGACGAGGCGCGTGCCCGGGCGTTGCTCAGCCAGCTCGGCGTCGGCAACCTCGCCGAGCGCCGCTACGGCACCCTCTCCGAGGGCGAACGCAAGCGCGTCCAGATCGCCCGGGCACTCATGACCGATCCGGAGCTGCTGCTGCTCGACGAGCCCACCGCCGGGCTCGACCTGGGTGGCCGCGAGGACCTGGTCACCCGGCTGGCCGAGCTGGCGTACGACCCGGACGCCCCCGCCATGGTGCTCGTCACCCACCACGTTGAGGAGATCCCGCCCGGGTTCACCCACGCGCTGCTGCTGCGCGAGGGCGCCGTCGTCGCCCAGGGTCTGCTCGCCGAGACGGTGACCGGCGACAACCTCTCCAAGACCTTCGGTCTGCCGCTGGTGGTCGAGCGGTCCGGCGACCGCTACACCGCGCGCGCCGCCTGAGCGGGTGACCGTGTCGCAGACCCGGGTGGTGGTGGTCGGCAGCGCCAACATGGACCTGGTCGCGATGGCGCCGTCGCTGCCCCGACCGGGCGAGACCATGCTCGGCACCGAATTCGTGATGGTGCCCGGTGGCAAGGGCGCCAACCAGGCCATCGCCGCGGTCCGGGCCGGCGCCTCCTGCGCCTTCCTGGGCGCGATCGGCTCCGACGCGTTCGGCGTGACGCTGCGGGCCCGGATCACGGCGGCCGGCGTGGACACCGGCCACCTGCGGGTGGTCTACGGCACCTCCGGTGTGGCGCTCGTGATGGTCAACGCGCAGGGGGAGAACGCCATCCTGGTCACCCCCGGCGCGAACGACGCGCTGGTCGGCCTCACCGACGAGGAACTGGCGACGGTACGCGGGGCGGACGTCCTGGTCGCCCAGCTGGAGATCCCGGTGCAGACGGTGACCGCCGCCGCGCTGGCCGCCCAGGCCGCCGGCACCCGGGTCATCCTCAACGCCGCACCGGCCCGGGACCTCCCACCGGAGCTGCTCGGGGCGGTGGACCTGCTGGTCGTCAACGAGGGCGAGGCGCAGGCGTTCACCGGTCGGGGCCGCGAGGAGCCTCGCGCGCTGCTCGACCTGGTGCCCCGCGCCGTTCTCACCCTCGGTGACGCGGGCGCCTGGTACGTCGACCGCGACGGCGCCGAGGTGCACGTGCCCGCGGTCCGGGTCGACGTGGTCGACTCCACAGCGGCCGGCGACGCGTTCACGGCCGCGCTGGCGGTCGGCTGGGGCGAGGGGCGGGACGTCGTCGACGCGGTGCGCTGGGCGGCGGCGGCCGGCGCGGCCTGCGTACGCAAGCTCGGCGCCTCGGTGGCACTGCCGCAACGCGCCGAGATCGACGCGCTGTACGCGCCGGGCTGACCCGTCGGCGAGCGCCGCGACGTCGACGCGCCCGGCCACGTCACGCCGGCCGGCCGTCTCCCGTCCGGAAGGCCCGCCGGTACGCCGACGGTGACGTCAGCATGATCCGCCCGAAGTGGTGGCGGTAGGTGACCGGGGTGTCGAAGCCCACCGCGCCGGCGATCTGCTCGATCGGGGCTTCGGTCTCCTCCAGCAGCGCCAGACTGGCCCGGACCCGCTGGTCGATGAGCCACCGGATCGGGCTGGTCCCGGTGGCTCGGGTGAAGTGCCGCAGATAGGTGCGCGGTGACATGTGTGCCCGCCCGGCGAGCCGGGCGATGCTCAGCGGCTCGGCGAGGTGCGCGAGCGCCCACGCGATGCTGGCGGCGATCCGGTCGTCGCCCGGGTCGGCGGTCACCGGCGCCTCGACGAACTGGGCCTGTCCGCCGTCGCGGTGCGGAGGGATCACCAACCGGCGGGCGACCGCGTTGGCGATGGCCGCGCCATGGTCACGCCGCACCACATGCACGCTGAGATCGAGTCCGGCGGCACTGCCGGCGCTGGTGAGCAGGTCGCCGTCATCGAGGTAGAGCACGTCCGGGTCCACTTCGACGCGCGGGTACCGCCGTGCCAGCAGCTCCGCGTACCGCCAGTGGGTGGTGGCCCGCCGCCCGTCCAGCAGCCCGGCACCGGCCAGCGCGAACGCGCCCGAGCAGATCGACATGATCCGGGCACCGCGCGTGTGCGCCCTGCGCAGCGCGGCCACCAGCGCGGGCGACGGGTCGGCGGTCACGTCCGGCACGCCGGGCACGATCACCGTCCGCGCCGCCGCCAGCTCCGCCAGGCCGTACGGGGTGTGCAGGCTGACTCCGCCGACCACCGGGACCGGCCCCGGCTTCTCGGCGCAGATCACCAGGTCGTACCAGTCGACGTCGAACTCGGGGCGGGGCAGCCCGAACACCTCGGTGACGATGCCGGTCTCGAACACCGACATTCCCGGGTACGCGAGCACGGCGACGCGGTGACCGGCGGCCGGCTGTCGCGGCGTCGGCAGCCGGCGCGCACTGTTCGGCATGGCGGGATGTTAGCGCAGGACGTCGTTCCCGCCACTCGTCCCGGCCGCCGGGCACGGCCACGATCAGTGTCATGACCTTCACCTTCGCCGTCCCGCCAGCCGCTCCGGACGCCGCAGCCGCCCACTTTCTCGCCCGACTCAGCGTCCAGACCGATGTCAGTGACGTGCACGCCGACCTGGCCGCCCGTACCCCCGGGCTCGTGGTGGTCGACTCCCGGGGGGTGACCGGCTGGGCGCAGGGGCACCTGCCGGGAGCGGTGCACCTGCCCACCGCCGAGATCGCCGCCCGGGCACCTGGCCTGATCCCCACGGGTACGGCGGTGGTCACCTACTGCTGGGGGCCGGGCTGCAACGGGGCGACCCGGGCGGCGCTGGAGTTCGCCCGGCTCGGTATTCCGGTCAAGGAGATGCTCGGCGGGTTCGAGTACTGGGTACGGGAGGGGCTGCCGGTGGAGACGGAGAACGGGCTGACCCGGCGTCCCGTCGACGATCTGACCGCACCGAGGGCGACGATCACCTGCGACTGCTGATCCGGCTACGGCCCGCCAGACGGGGCGTGGGTTCAGCCGGCGGGTTCGTCGCTGAGCTTCTCGCCGCGTCGCCGCAGCATGCCGAGGCCGGGGATGCCCGCCACGGCGAGCTTGAGGTCACGGGTGACGTCCAACAGGTCGTGCAGGTCGGGCCCGACCCGGTCCAGCGTCGCGAGGATCGGCAGGATGTCGGCGGTCAGGTGCTCCTTGAGCTTGGGCAGCTCGTCGATCAGGTGGATCGCCGCGGTGATCTCCTCGTGGCTCAGCTCCTCGACGAACCTCCCGGTCATCGGCGCGGCCCGCCGCAGCGCCGGCTCGTACGCCGCCAGCAACTCCGCCGCCGTGGTCGCCGCCTGCGCGGCGGTGCCCACGGTGACCGCGGCGCTGCCGGCCACCGCCTCGGCCTCGGTGACCACCGTGCCGGCGACGTGCGCGACCTTCTCGGCCTCGGTGACCACCACGGCGGCGGCCGTCGCCACCTCGCTGGCGGTGTCGATGGCGGTGGTCGCGGCGGCGCTGATCACCGCGACCTCGCGGACCGCCGCCTCGGCGTCGGTGAGCACCGCATCGGTCCGGTCCAGGGTCGTCTCGATCCGATCCACCACGCCGTTGATCCTGGCCAGCAGCGCTTCCACCCCGTCCAGCACCGCGAACGCGCGGGCGGGCACGGCGGCGAACGAGGCTGCCGAGCCGAGCGCCTGGTCGAGGGCGGAGCGGGTCAGGCCGACCACGGCGGTCGGTGTGGGGAGGGGAATCGCCATGGGACCAAGTGTGCGTCGGCCCCGCCACAACCGCTCGCGGGCGACCGTCGGCGCGGCCTGCGGCGGTAGGGTGCCGGCATGTCGGCCCCCTCGCCACACCACCCGCCGAGCACCCGGGCGGCCGTCCTGCTCGCCGTGCTCGCGGCGCTGGCCGCCGCGCTCGGCACGGCGGTGCTGGTCCGCGCGGACGCCGGCCTCTCCGTGCGGCAGGTCACCGTCGGCGGCGTGCCGATGACCGAGGTACGCGCCGGCCCGCCGACACCTGACGCGCGGCGGCCCGGCGTGGTGATCGCGCACGGATTCGCCGGCTCGGCGCGGCTGATGCGCCCGATCGCCGACACCGTGGCCCGCCGGGGAGCGGTGGCGCTGCTGTTCGACTTCGCCGGGCACGGCGCGAATCCGGCCCGACTCGGCGCCGACATGCCACCCGCGACGCTCGCCGCCGACCTGGACGCCGCGGTCGGATACCTGCGCGCCCAGCCGGATGTGGACCCGGCCCAGATCATGCTGGTGGGACACTCGATGGGCGCGGGCGCGGTGACCCGGTACGCGGCCGGGCACCCGGAGATCGCCCGGACCGTGGCGATCTCGCTGCCCGACGCCGGCGAACTGCCTCCGGGCCACCCGGCGGAGCTGTTGCTCATCGTCGGCGGCGCGGAGTTCCCCGCGTTCCGGCGCGCGGCCGACGACGCCGTGCGGCGCGGGGCGGCGGTGGGCCGACGGCCAGCGGTGGTGGTGCCCGGTGTGGAGCACATCTCGGTGCTCTTCGCCCCGCGTACCCACGAGGAGATCGCCGACTGGCTGCCCAGCGTCGACGGGGCCGCGTCGCCCCGACCGCTCGTCCGGCTCGCCGGGGCGGGGCTGCTGGTGTTCGCGTTCGCCGTCGGCGTCGTCCCGTTGGCGGCCCTGCTCCTGGGCCGGCGGGCCGGCGGGGGAACGGCGGCGGCGGGAGGCGGGGCGCCGCTGCGTGGTCTCGCCCTGCTCGGGCTGGCCGTCCTCGCGAGCGGTCTCGCGGCGGCCGTCGCGGCCGTCCTGCCGACCAACCGTCTCCCGCTCGCGGTCGGCGGTTACGTCACGGGCTTCCTGCTGGTCAGCGGGGTACTGGTGGGCGGTGGCCAACGCTGGCTGCCCGCCGCGACGCGAGCGCCCGGCGTGGCCGTCGACGAGACCGGTCGTCGTACGCCGGCACGGACCGCGGTCGCGGCGCTGGCGCTGACGGCGTACGCGATTCTCGCCGTGGCGCTGCCGATCCACCTCGGACTGACCTCGGCGCTGCCGGTCGGTGCCCGCTGGTGGCTGCTCCCGCTGGTGGTCGCCGCGTGCCTGCTGTTCCTGCTGGGCGTCGAGCAGGTCGCGGCCGGCCGGACCTGGCGTCGCCTGCTGGTCGTCGCGGTCACCGTGCTCGTGTTGAGCACGTCGGCGGTGCTCGGCCCGGCACCCGGGTTCGTGCTGCTGGTGGTGCCGTTGTTCGCCGTGCTGCTCGGCTGGCACGTGCTGTGGGCGGCGGTGCTGCGCCGGTACGCGACCCCGCGCTGGCTGCCGGCCCTCGTGGGCGCCGTCCTGGTGGGCTGGCCGATCGCCACCACCCTGCCGTTGCGCTGACCAGGTGCTCCGCCCGGCGGGGGGTCTAGCGGCCGGCGCGGGCGACGCGCAGCGCCCACCAGATCAGTGGCACCTGCATCGGCACCCGGCCGTAGGCGATGGCCCGTTTCGACGGCCGCCGGTGCCGCCAGTCCACCGCCATCTTCACGTTGGCCGGCAGCACGGCGACGAACAGCGCGGCGGCGGCCCGACCGCCGGCCCGTCGGGTGGCGGGGTGCGCCACCGCCGCCGCCACCGTCAGCTCGGCGATCCCGCTGGCGTACGTCCAGAAGCGGGCCGGCCCGGGCAGCGCACGCGGCACGATCGGGTCGTAGAAGCCGGGGCGCAGCAGGTGGGTGACGCCGGCCGTGGCGAGCAGCCCGGCGAGCGCGACGGCCTCGCCGCGACGGGTGGTCATCGATGGTCCCCCTGCTGTTCGACGGCGCGTTGCACGGCCCGGTAGATCTGCCCGAACCGTAGCGCGTCCGGCGTGCGCAGCAGCATGTGCTCCTGACCGTGGTGCTGCACCCACAGCTCGTGCACGTGGCTGCCGCGCTCGTACGAGCGGTCCAGCCAGCCGAGGGGAATCTCCAGGAACGGGGCCAGTGCCAACGCCCCCACCGCACAGGCGGCCAGGATGATCAGCGCCAGCTGCCAGTTGCCCCGATCCTGTGCCGACCAGGCCAGCGAGACGACGCAGACCAGCGCGACGAGGGGCGGCAGCGACAGCAGCAGGACCAGCACACCGCGACCCAGCACCCGGCCGCGTACGGCGAGGGTCTTCTGCCCTCGTTCGTGCCAGACGAACGTCACGTCGGGCAGGGCGATCACCTGACCGCCCGCCCGGATCGACTCGGAGGTCACCTGCACCGCGTCGTCCCGGTAATAGAGGGTCATCACTAAGCCTAACCACCGACAGGCAACCCGCGCGCCTGCGCGGCGGCGACAACGGCCGCGATCCCGAACGAGATCTTGGACAGTTTCCGTCAGCGGTTGACGGAAACTGTCCAAGATCCGCGAAGGGAGGCGGGCTAGCGGCGGGCGGGCTGGGTGTGCTCCATCGCGCGCTGCACCGCCCGGTAGATCTGCCCGAAGCGCAGCGCGTCGCCGGTGTGCAGCAACCGCACCGGCTGGCCCCGCCAGCGGGCCCAGATCTCCATCTGCCGGCTGCCCCTGGCGTACGAGCGGTCCAGGTGTTCGAAGAGGAAGTCGGCGACCGGGCCGACGGCCAGCCCGACCAGCACCGAGGCGCCGACGATCGCGATCGTCACGGTGGGGGAGCGGTGCAGCCAGACGGCCAGGCCGATGCCGAGCACGGCCGCGACCAGCGGGCCGGCCAACGCGGCGCCGAGCGCGCCTCGCCCGACCAGCACCCGCCAGGAGCGGCTGCCCCGGCGGTGCCAGACCATGGTGATCTCGGCCAGCGAGTAGCTGCGGCCGTCGACCTGGACGGCGGTGGAGGTGACCTGCACCGACCTGTCGTCGTAATACGTGATCATGGCTGGACTCCCGCCCGCGGGGCTGACACCACACTACTTACCCCAACGAGCCGGGTCGTAAGGTTGGCACGCGACTTCGACGAGGAAGTGAGGGCAGCGTGGGCGAGTTCGTTCGGCTGGAGACCAGGGACGGCATCGGCACCATCCGGCTGGAGCGGCCGCCGATGAACGCGCTCAACACCCAGGTGCAGGAGGAGTTGCGCGCCGCCGCCACGGCGGCCACCGCCGACCCCGAGGTCCGTGCCGTCATCGTGTACGGCGGGGAGAAGGTCTTCGCCGCGGGCGCGGACATCAAGCAGATGGCCGAGATGTCCTACGTGGACATGGCCGACCGGGCGGCTGCCCTGTCCAGCGCGCTCGGCGCGATCGCGCGGATCCCCAAGCCGGTGGTCGCCGCGATCACCGGGTACGCCCTCGGCGGGGGCTGCGAGCTGGCGCTGGCCTGCGACTGGCGGGTCGTGGCCGAGGACGCCAAGCTCGGCCAGCCGGAGATCAAGCTGGGCATCATCCCCGGTGCGGGCGGCACCCAGCGGCTGGCCCGCCTGGTCGGTCCGGCGCGGGCGAAGGATCTGATCATGTCCGGGCGGATGGTGGACGCTCAGGAGGCGCTGCGGATCGGCCTGGCCGACCGGGTCGCCCCGGCCGCCGAGGTGTACGACGCGGCGGTCGCGCTCGTCACGCCGTACCTCAACGGGCCGGTGCAGGCGCTGCGCGCGGCGAAGCTGGCGGTCGACGGCGGCCTGGACATGGACCTGAACTCCGGCCTGGCCTGGGAGAGTCAGCTCTTCGCGGCGCTGTTCGCGACCGACGACCGGCGCGAGGGCATGGCGGCGTTCGTCGAGAAGCGCAAGCCGGACTTCACCGGCCGCTGACGATTAGCCGAGAACGGTTCACATTGCTCCTACCGGCCAGTAGCGTGGGGCCTCGGTCATGAGCGACGAAGGGGAGCGGCGAATGACGGAGCGGATCGAGGGTCACGGCGGAGAGCTGGCCCTCGCGGCACTACGCGCGCACGGCGTACGGGAGATGTTCACGCTGTCCGGCGGGCACGTCTTCCCGCTGTACGACGCCGCGCACAAGGCCGACTTCCCGATCTACGACGTCCGGCACGAGCAGTCCGCGGTCTTCGCCGCCGAGGCGGTGGCCAAGCTCCAGCGTCGTCCCGGTCTCGCCGTGCTCACCGCCGGCCCCGGTGTCACCAACGGCATCTCGGGCATGACCAGCGCCTTCTTCAACGCGTCCCCGGTGCTGGTGCTCGGTGGCCGGGCACCCGCCTTCCGGTGGGGTTCGGGCAGCCTCCAGGAAATGGACCACCTGCCGCTGGTCGCCCCGGTCACCAAGCACGCCGAGACGGTGTTCAGCACCGACGACATCCCGCGTGCGGTGGGCGCCGCCCTCACCGCCGCGCTCACTCCGCACCGGGGCCCGGTCTTCCTGGACTTCCCGCTGGAGACGGTCTTCTCGGTCGCCGAGACCGACCTGCCCGCGCCGTCCGGCGTCGACGCCGTCGAACCGGACCCGGACGAGGTCAGCCGGGCCGCGACGCTGATCGCCGGCGCGCAGCGGCCGGTCATCATCGCCGGCTCGGACGTGTACGCGGGCGACGCGGTGGCGGCCCTGCGCGAGGCCGCCGAGGCGTTGCAGGTGCCGGTCTTCACCAACGGGATGGGCCGCGGCTCCCTGCCCCCGGAGCACCCGCTCGCCTTCGCCAAGGCCCGCCGCGCCGCGCTCTCCGGCGCCGACGTCGTCGTGGTGGTCGGCACGCCGCTGGACTTCCGGCTCAGCTTCGGCGACTTCGGCGACGCCAAGGTCGTGCACATCGTCGACGCGCCCAGTCAGCGCGCCACGCACGTGCAGCCGGCCGTCGCCCCCGCCGGTGACCTGCGCCTGATCCTCTCCGCGCTGGCCGACCACGCCGGTGACCGGGCCGACCACAGCGGCTGGATCGCCGACCTTCGTACCGCCGAGGACGCCGCCCGCGCCCGCGACGCCGCCGAGATGGCCGCCGACACCGACCCGATCCGTCCGGCCCGCGTCTACGGCGAGCTGCGCCGGGTGCTCGCCCGCGACGCGATCACCATCGGCGACGGCGGCGACTTCGTCTCGTACGCCGGTCGGTACCTGGAGCCGGCCCAGCCCGGCACCTGGCTGGACCCGGGCCCGTACGGCTGCCTCGGCACCGGCATGGGCTACGCGATGGGCGCCCGGGTCAGCCACCCGGACCGGCAGATCTGCTTGCTGATGGGCGACGGCGCGGCCGGGTTCTCGCTGATGGACGTCGAGTCGCTGGTCCGGCAGAAGCTGCCGGTCGTGATCGTCGTCGGCAACAACGGCATCTGGGGGCTGGAGAAGCACCCGATGCGGGCCATGTACGGCTACGACGTCGCCGCCGACCTCCAGCCCGAGCTGCGCTACGACACGGTGGTCAGCGCGCTGGGCGGCGCGGGGGAGATGGTCACGAAGGCCGCCGACCTTCAGCCGGCCCTGCAGCGGGCGTTCGACGCCGGAGTGCCGTACCTCGTCAACGTGCTCACCGACCCGACCGACGCGTACCCCCGCTCGTCGAACCTGGCCTGAGTCGCACCCGCCGCCGCCGTCGTCCCTCGCGGGCGGCGGCGGTGCGGCGTCTTCCCGCAGTTAAATACGCGGAATGTCAGCGTCGGTCGACGTAACGTCAGCGCGGGAACGACGGGATGTCAGACCTGTCGCCCATGGTGGTGTCATCACCCGCAGACGACAGGAGTTGCGATGGACCACGCGATCCGCGCCGAGGGTCTGGTGCGGCGTTTCGGCGCCACCACCGCCCTCGCCGGAGTTGACCTGGCGGTCCCGACAGGGACGGTCTTCGGTCTGCTCGGGCCGAACGGCGCCGGCAAGACCACTGCGGTACGGGTGCTCGCCACCCTGCTGCGCGCCGACGAGGGACATGCCACGGTGGGCGGCTTCGACGTGGTCCGCGACGCCCACCGTGTGCGTCAGCTGATCGGCCTCACCGGCCAGTACGCCTCGGTCGACGAGACCCTGACCGGCGCGGAGAATCTGCTGCTGATCGGGCGGTTGCTCGGTCTCAGCCGGGCCGACGCCAAGCGGCGGGCCCGGCAACTGCTCCACGACTTCGGGCTCAGCGATGCTGCCGATCGGGCCGTGAAGACGTTCTCCGGCGGGATGCGGCGGCGACTGGACCTCGCCGCCAGCCTGGTCGGCCGGCCGCAGGTGCTGTTCCTCGACGAGCCGACCACGGGCCTGGACCCGCGCAGCCGCAACGACCTGTGGGACATCGTCCGCACGTTGGTCGCGGACGGGGTGACGGTGCTGCTCACCACCCAGTATCTGGAGGAGGCCGACCAGCTCGCCGGCGAGATCGCCGTGGTCGACCACGGGCGGGTGATCGCCCAGGGCACGCCGGAGGAGCTGAAGGCGAAGATCGGCGGGCAGACCCTCACCGTGCGCCCGGCCGACGTCGCCGATCTCGGCACCGTGGTCGCCATCGCCGGCGAGGTGGCCGGGGTGACCCCCGAGGTCGCGCAGAGCGCGGTCACCGTCGCGGTGAACGACCCTCGCGTGCTGCCCGTCATGGTGGGCCGCCTCGACGCGGCCGAGATCCCGGTCGCCGAGCTGGCGCTGCGCGGCGCGAGCCTGGACGAGGTCTTCCTCTCCCTCACCGGCCACCGGGCCGAGGACGCCCCGGCCGACACCGACCTGGAAAGGACCCCGGCATGAGCGCCGTGACCCTCAGCCCCGCGCTCGCCCCGACCCGTCGACTCAGCGTCGCCGCCGGGCTGCGGCACACCTTCACGCTGGCCTGGCGCAGCCTGGTGCAGATCAAACACAACCCGATGGAGCTGCTCGACCTGAGCATCCAGCCGGTGATGTTCGTGCTGCTGTTCACCTACGTCTTCGGCACGGCCATCGCCGGCTCGTCCGGCGAGTACCTCACCTTCATGCTGCCCGGCATCATGGTGCAGAACGCGCTCTTCGCCACGATGACGACGGGGTTCGGGCTGAACAACGACCTCACCAAGGGCGTCTTCGACCGGCTGCGGGCGCTGCCCATCGCCCGGTGGGCGCCGCTGGCCGGCCGGATCCTCGCCGACACCGTCAAGCAGGCGTGGTCGATCGCGCTGCTGCTCGGCGTCGGGTCGATCCTCGGCTTCCGGGTCGGCAACGGCGTACTCGGCGTGGTGGGGGCGTTCGCGCTGCTGCTGGCGTTCACGCTGGCTGCGTCCTGGATCTCGGTGCTGGTCGGGGTGCTGGTGAGCGAACCGGACAAGGTGCAGATCTTCGGCTTCATGGTGATCTTCCCGCTGACCTTCACCAGCAACATCTTCGTCCCGACCGACCGGATGCCGGGCTGGTTGCAGAACTGGGTGGAGGTCAACCCGGTGACCGTGGTGGCCGACGCGCTGCGGGGCCTGCTGGTCGGCGGGCCGGTGGCCGGCCCGGTACTCCAGACGCTGCTGTGGGGCGCCGGCATCGCGGTGATCTTCGCGCCGCTGGCCGTACGCGGCCTCAGGCGTCGAGTCTGAGTGGCGTACCGGCCGGGCCGCGTCTCACACCTCCGGCCGGTCACCCTCACGGGGCGGCTCACCGTCGCGGCGGCGCAGGTCGTCCTCCCGCCGGCGCAGGTCCTCCTCCCAGCGACGGAAGAGTTCCTGGTCCTGCTGACGCGCGCGGTCCTGCACGGAGCGGAGGAACTCCGGGTCGTCGTCGGGAGCGAGCGGACGGCGCGGCTGCCGTTCGGTGGAGCCGCCGCCGGCCGGCCACGCCCTGCGGGCCGCGGGGCCGGGCTCCCGGCCGGCGACGAACCAGGCGATCGAGCCGACCAGGGGGAAGAACAGGATGATCAGCACCCAGGCGATCCGGGGCAGGGCGCGGACCTGACCCTCCTCGGCGGAGAGGCAACTAATCAGCGCGCAGACGGCGAGGACAATCTGCACCAGGAAGAGGAGAACGTACAGCCGGGCCATGCACCCATCATGGCGCACCGCGTCGCGTCACCACAGTCCGCGAACCGTCGCCAGCACGCCGAGCAGCGCGAGCCCGACGGTGCCCAGCGCGACCAGCGGCAACGTCCGGCCGCCGGTGCGGGCCGCCCCCGTGCCGGTGCCGCGGGGCCAGCAGAGCACGAGCACGCCGCCCCAGACCAGGACGGCCGCACCGGCGATCAGCGCTCCGAACCCGCCGCCGTTCGACGCCAACCGGACGGCGAGCGCGGTCACCACGGTCAGCGTCAGCAGGGTGCGCCGCCAGGCCAGCCGGGTCCGCTCCGGTTGCAGCCCGGGATCGCGTCCGGCGCTCACCGTCCGCCGATCGCGCGCGCCAGCACCGCGATGACCAGCAGCACCGCGCCGGCGCCCACGGCGAGGGCGAGGACGGCGGGGAAGCGGGAGGCGGGCAGCTCCTGGCCGAGCCGGATGGCCCGTTCGGTACGCGCCCAGTGGTCCACCGCGCGGATCGCGACGGCGCCGCCGAGCAGCAGCAGCGCGACCGCGATGACCTCCCGCAGGTGGCTCATCGGCAGCTGCGGCAGGAACTGCGCGGCGGCCAGCCCGCCACCGACGAGCGCCAGGCTGGTGCGTAGCCAGGCCAGGAAGGTTCGCTCGTTGGCCAGCGAGAACCGGTAGTCCGGTGTCTCACCGACGGCGCGCGCCTCGGCCGGGTCGAACCATCGCCTGATCACCTCCCACATGCTGGGAGATTATCCACTTCCCCGGGGCCTTAGCCTGGTGTGGTGACGGATCTTGATGTGACCACGCTGCGCACCGCCTACGACAACCAGCTCCGCCCGGATATCCCCGACCCGGTTCCGGCGGGGGTGACGGTGGAGCGGGACGGGCCGCTGGTCCGGATCATCGGGCTCGACGCCGGGGGGTTCCTCACCTACCGCGACCTGGGCGGGTTGACCGGCGACGCGCTGGACGAGCTGATCGCCCGGCAGGTGGCGCTGTTCCGCGAGCGCGGCCAGTCGGTCGAGTGGAAGCTCAACGGGCACGACGAACCGGCGGACCTGGCGGACCGGCTGCGCGCCGCCGGCTTCGTGCCGGAGGACCGGGAGACCGTCGTGGTCGGGCCGGTCGCGCCGCTGGCCGCCGCGCTGCCCGTCATCCCCGAGGGGGTACGCCTTCGTGAGGTGACCGCGCGCGCCGACCTGGAGCGGATCGCCGCCATGGAGGAGGAGGTCTGGCAGGAGGATCGCTCGCACCTCGTGTGGGGTCTGGCCAAGGAGATCGACGCCGACCCGCACTCGATCACCATCGTGGTGGCGGAGGCGGACGGCACGGTGGTGAGCGCCGGCTGGGTGCGCTTCCCGGCGAAGACCGGCTTCGCCACCCTGTGGGGTGGCTCGACCCTGCCGCAGTGGCGTCACCGGGGCATCTACCGGGCGCTGGTCACCTACCGGGCCCGGCTGGCCGACCAGCGAGGCCGGACGCTGCTGCAGGTCGACTGTTCCGAGGACAGCCGGCCGATCCTGGAGCGGCTCGGCCTCGTCCCGGTCACCACCACCACCCCGTACGTCTACACTCCGTGATCATGGAGCAGCGGTTGACGGACGAGGAGCGCCTGACCCTCAAGACGGGCGCCTTCGGTGCGGTCTTCCTGGTCTCGAACGCCGACCCGGGGATGCTGGGCGTGATCCGGGAGAGCGTGGCCGCCTCCGGCGCGCTGGCCGACGCGAGTGGCGTGGTCAAGGAGGCGCTGACCACCGGTCCGCTGCCCCGGCTGCCCCGGGACTCCCAGCTGGAGATCGAGTCGGTGGTGTTGCCGGCGCTCGGCCGCGCGGTGCGGATCCTGCGGGAGAAGTCGCCGGCCGACGTCGAGGCGTACCGCTCGGTGGTGTTGACCGCGGCGGACCGGGTGGCCCGCGCGCACGACGGGGTGGCCCCGGCGGAGGCCGCCGCCATCGACCAGATCCGGGGTGCGCTGGCCGACCCGGCCTGACCGCGCTGCCTGTCGGTGAGCTGTGTCACTCTGTGTGCCCGGTAGCCGCAACCTACTGGCAGGTAACATTGCGCCGTGGGCAACTGCACAGCAGCCCGCGGTTGACCAGGCGTCGACCGACGCGCGAGGCTGCGGCCCAACCGGGCGAGCCAATCGCAACACCACACAGGAGGGTCGTCGAAGCGCGATGAACATCGTCGTACTCGTCAAGCAGGTGCCTGATTCGGGCGCGGACCGCAACCTGCGCAATGACGACAACACCGTCGACCGCGGTTCGGCGAACAACGTGATCAACGAGATGGACGAGTACGCCATCGAGGAGGCGCTGAAGATCAAGGAGGCGCACGGTGGCGAGGTCACCATCCTGACCATGGGTCCGGACCGGGCGACCGAGTCGATCCGCAAGGCGCTCTCCATGGGCCCGGACAAGGCCGTGCATGTGGTGGACGACGCCCTGCACGGTTCCTGCGCCGTGGCGACCTCGAAGGTGCTCGCCGCCGCCCTCGGTCAGCTGAACGCCGACCTGGTGATCTGCGGCGCCGAGTCCACCGACGGCCGGGTGCAGGTCATGCCGCACATGATCGCCGAGCGGCTGGGCGTCGCGGCGCTCACCGGCGCCCGCAAGCTCACCGTCGACGGCGCCACGCTGACCGTCGAGCGGCAGACCGAGGAGGGCTACGAGGTCGTCACCGCCTCCACCCCGGCCGTGGTCTCCGTGTGGGACACCATCAACGAGCCGCGCTACCCCTCGTTCAAGGGCATCATGGCGGCCAAGAAGAAGCCGGTGCAGACGTTCTCCCTGGCCG
This sequence comes from Micromonospora sp. NPDC005254, assembly GCF_042872525.1. Lineage (NCBI taxonomy): Bacteria > Bacillati > Actinomycetota > Actinomycetes > Micromonosporales > Micromonosporaceae > Micromonospora > Micromonospora sp. NPDC005254. The sequence continues at coordinate 698,674 of NZ_JBIAKM010000002.1, forward strand.
ACCTCGGCGTCGCACCGACCGAGGTGGGCTTCGACGGTGCGACCAGCGCCGTCGTCGAGCACACCAAGCGTCCGCCGCGCTCCGGCGGCGCCAAGATCACCGATGAGGGCGAGGGCGGCGTCAAGCTGGTCGAGTTCCTCGCCACCGAAAAGTTCGTGTGAGAGCGGGTCTGGACATGTCTGAGGTTCTCGTCGTCGTCGAAGCCACCAAGGAATTCGGCGTCAAGAAGGTCACCCTGGAGATGCTCACCCTCGCCCGTGAGCTGGGCACCCCGAGCGCTGTCGTGCTCGGTGGCGCCGGCGCAGCCGAGGCGCTGAGCGCCAAGCTGGGCGAGTACGGCGCGGAGAAGATCTACGCCGCCGAGGGTGACGAGATCGACGGCTACCTGGTGGCCCCCAAGGCCACCGTGCTGGCCGAGCTGGTCAAGCGGGTGCAGCCGGCCGCCGTGCTGCTGGCGTCCGCCCAGGAGGGCAAGGAGATCGCCGCCCGGCTCGCCGTCAAGCTCGACAACGGCATCCTGACCGACGTGGTCGGCCTGGCCGCCGACGGCACCGCCACCCAGGTCGCCTTCGCCGGCTCCACGATCGTCAAGTCCAAGGTCACCAAGGGCCTGCCGCTGGTCACCGTCCGGCCCAACTCGGTCACCCCGGCCCCGGCCGCCGCGAGCCCGGCGATCGAGCAGCTCACCGTGTCGGTCACCGACACCGACAAGCTGGCCAAGGTCGTCGAGCGGGTCGCCGAGCAGAAGGGCTCCCGCCCCGAGCTGACCGAGGCCGGCGTGGTCGTCTCCGGCGGCCGTGGTGTCGGCAACGCCGACAACTTCAAGCTGGTGGAGGAGCTGGCCGACCTGCTCGGCGGCGCCGTCGGCGCGTCCCGCGCGGCGGTCGACTCCGGCTTCTACCCGCACCAGTTCCAGGTGGGCCAGACCGGCAAGACGGTCTCCCCGCAGCTCTACGTCGCGCTCGGCATCTCCGGCGCCATCCAGCACCGGGCCGGCATGCAGACCTCGAAGACGATCGTCGCTGTCAACAAGGACGGCGAGGCCCCGATCTTCGAGTTGGCCGACTTCGGCGTGGTGGGCGACCTGTTCAAGATCGTCCCGCAGGCCGCCGAGGAGATCCGCAAGCGTAAGTGACCGTGAGACAAGGAAAAGTGGCCGCCCGGCGCCGGGCGGCCACTTTTTCGTCGGGAGCTGATCGGCGGGCCGGGGAGCTGAGCCGGCCCGCCGATCAGCCCGTCAGGGTGCCTCTCAACAGGCTGTCGCCGGAGTGGCGGGTGTTGTTGTCGTACTTCTCGGCGGAGACGTCGACCACCGAGTAGCTCTTGAGGTCGACGTTCGGAGGCAGGGGCAGCAGAGCGTCCGAGTCACCACCGAGGGTGCCGATCGAGAACATCTCCATGTTCGTCGGGTTGATGAGCCAGACCTCGTAGTACCCAGGCACGCGCGGGAGATTCGCGACGTGCAGATGCAGTTGGCCGTTCTGCAGAATCCGCGCGTCACCCTGGGCCGACTTCGGCGTCGAACCGAAGGCAGTCAGGGGCGCGCTGGCCAGCACCGCGGGCGTCGGAGCGGGCGCCGGCTCGTCCGGGCGCAGCACCGAGACCGTGCCCACCACGCCGATCGCCGCCGCCGCGACAGCGGTCACCGCGGTGGCCGCCCAGCGCGACCAACCGGCACGCCGCCTGGCCCGTGACCTGCCGCCCGATTCGGGGCCCGCGACACCCGACGCCGTAGGCCCGGCCGGCGAGCCGCTCGGCCGTTGCCCGATCGTCGCCTGTTCGGCGGCCTGCTGCCGCCGGGCCTCGGTCAGCGACGGCACGGCCTCGGCCGCCCTGATCTCGGCGGCGATGCCCTGCCAGATGTGCTCCGGCGGGTCGGGCAGGTCACCGAGGCTCTGCGTCTCCACGCCGAGCCCGGCCACCTGCCGCAGGGCCGTCAGCTCCGTGCGGCAGTGCCCGCAGGTGTCGAGATGGGTGCTCTCCCCGTTGTCCGCATCGCTCTCACCGAGCGCCAGAAAAACCAGCCGCTCGTGCTCCAGGTGCTGCACCGTCCACCTCCCATCTGCGTTTCAAGCTCGCCATGCCGCGCCGGATGTGACTCTTCACGGTGCCCAGCGGCACCCCGGTCACTGTGGCTATCTGCTGGTGTGTCAGGTCGTCGTAGAAGGCCAACTCCAGCATGCGTCGTTGGTCGTCGGGCAGGCGTGCCAGCTCGTCCGCGATGACCAGCCGGTCCACCACCCGGTCCGGGTCCGGCGTCGTCTGTGCCGGCTCGGGCAACTGCCGGACCGTCTCCACCACGCGGGTCTCCCGCGCCGTGGCCCGCATCCGGTCGATCACCTTGCGCCGGCCGATGCCGAGCAGCCAGCCGATCAACGACCCCTTGGCCGGATCGAAGGTGTCCCTTCCCAGCCAGGCGGCCACGAACGTCGCCTGCGTCACGTCCTCGGCGTCGGCGCGGTTGGCCAGCATGGACGTGGCCAGGTGGAGTACGGCACGGCCGTAGCGGTCGTACGCCTCGCGCAGCGCCACCTCGTCGCCGGACCGGAACCGGGGCGCGAGGTCGTCCACCGGTGGCTCCGGTTGCTGCGGTAACGCCGTCATCGGGCGTCCAGCCTTCGATGGGGCATGCCCGACTGTAGCTGCCACAGCCTCCGCCCCACTCTCCCGGTCGATGTCATCTCACCAGCTCTTCGTCCGCCGGGCCCGATCCGGATGCGGTCGTGGCCGGAAAAAGAAATCGCGTCGAAGGCGCATCCAGCCGTCGCGGAGCCGGCGTAACCCGTTCTGCAAGCCAGGCCTGACGAATCAGCACCAATCACCAGGAGGCAGACATGCAGCTCTCGTACTTCCGTCGGGTCGCCGCGGGCGGCGCCGTCGCCGCGCTGGCCTTCGCCGGCGTCGCCGCGTTCACCGCCAGCCCCGCGTACGCCGCCACCTCGAAGGTCTCGGTCGTGCACGGCATCCCGGACACCCCGGTCGACGTCTACGTCAACGGCAAGAAGACGCTCAACAACTTCAAGCCCGGTGACGTGGCCGGCCCGCTGAACCTGGCCGAGGGCGAGTACGACATCGCCCTCACCAAGCCGGGCGAGCCGATCGGCAGCGCGATCCTCAAGGTCGACAACGCCGAGGTGCCGGGCGGGGCGAACATCAGCCTCGCCGCGCACCTCGACGCCGCCGGCAAGCCGAAGATCACGCCGTTCGTGAACGACGTCTCGAAGGTCGACGCTGGCAAGGCCCGGCTGATCGTCCGGCACACCGCCGCCGCCCCGGCGGTCGACGTGCGTGCCGGTGGCACCCCGGTCTTCAAGGGCCTGACCAACCCGAAGGAGGCCAAGGGCGACGTCGACGCCGGCACGGTGAAGGCGGACGTGGTGCTGGCCGGCACCGACACCGTGGCCATCGGCCCGGCGGACCTCAACCTCAAGGAGGGCACCGCGACGATCGTCTACGCGATCGGCTCCGCCGAGGACAAGACCCTCGACGTGGTGGCCCAGACGATCACCGGCCTGCACTCCGCCCCGGGTGGCGTGCCGAGCGGTGACGGCGGCCAGGCGGGCACCGGCGTGCAGACCTGGTGGTACGCGCTGACCGGTGCCGGCGTACTCCTGCTGCTTGGTGGTGGGGTGCGGATGGCGACCGCGCGGACCGGTCGCAAGTGACGGTGCGCAACCGCGGCGCGCTGGCGGCCCTGGCCGCCGGCGTTGCCGCGCTCACCGTCGCCACCCTGGTGGCGTGCAACTCCCAGCCGGCCGAGAACGTCGGCGCCGAGGAGGCGAGCACGCTGGCCGCCAGCGCGACCCCCTCGGCCGTCGGCGGCGACCCGTCGGTGCCGGTGACCGCCGGCGAGCTGCCCGCCGGCGCCGGGGTCGTCCCTCCGGTCCGGCTGGTGATCCCCGGGATCGACGTCACCGCCACGGTCAACGCGGTCGGCATCAACAAGCGGACCAACGAGTTCGAGGTGCCGCCCAGCGTCGATCAGATCGGCTGGTACCGCTACGGCCCCGGCCTTGAGGCGGGCGCCGGTTCGGTGGTCATCGCCGGTCACGTGGACAGCGCCAAGCAGGGCCGGGGGGCGTTCTTCCGGCTGCGCGAGCTGGACCAGGGCGACACCCTGACCGCGACCGGCAGCGACGGCAAGGCGCGAAAGTACCGGGTCGTCGCCCGGGAGGAGTACGCCAAGACCAAGATCCCGCTGGAGCGGTACTTCGCCCGCGACGGCAAGCCGCGACTGACGCTGATCACCTGCGGCGGGCCGTTCGACGCCAAGGCCCGCAAGTACCGCGACAACATCGTCGTCACGGCGGTGCCCGCCTGACCGGGCGGTCGCGACGTGCCGGGGTGGGGGAATCCCACCCCGGCACCGTCGCATGGAGCCCACTCCGCCCTCCGGCCCCCGACAACTCGGCCGTACGCTGAACGGTGATGGCTTACCTGGATCACGCGGCGACGACTCCGATGCTCGACGAGGCACTGGAGGCGTACGTCGCTACCGCCCGCGAGGTCGGCAACGCGTCCTCCCTGCACGCGGCGGGTCGTCGTGCCCGTCGTCGGGTCGAGGAGTCGCGCGAGCGGGTGGCTGCGGTACTGGGCGCCCGGCCGTCCGAGGTGATCTTCACCGGTGGGGGCACGGAGAGCGACAACCTCGCGGTCAAGGGCATCTTCTGGGCCCGCCGGGGCGCCGGCCCCGACCGCCGACGGGTGATCTCCAGCGCGGTCGAGCACCACGCCGTGCTGGACTCGGTCGACTGGCTGGTCGAGCACGAGAGAGCCGAGGTCGGCTGGCTGCCGGTGGACTCCACGGGCCGTCTCGACCCGGAGGACCTGCGTGCCGAGCTGACCGCGTACGCCGACCGGGTGGCCCTGGTCACCGCCATGTGGGCCAACAACGAGGTCGGCACCGTGCAGCCGGTGGCTGAGCTGGCCGCCGTCGCCGCCGAGTACGGCGTGCCCTTCCACACCGACGCCATCCAGGCCGTCGGCCAGGTGCCCGTCGACTTCGCCGCCAGCGGGGCCGCTGCGCTGACCGTCACCGGGCACAAGCTGGGCGGCCCGATCGGGGTGGGCGCGCTGCTGCTCGGCCGGGACGTGGCGGCCGTCCCGCTGCTGCACGGCGGCGGCCAGGAACGCGACGTCCGTTCCGGCACGCTGGACACCGCCGGCATCGTCGCCTTCGCGGTGGCCGTCGAGACCGCCGTGAAGGGTCAGCAGGAGTACGCGGCCCGGGTGGCCGCCCTCCGCGACGATCTGATCGAGCGGGTCCGCCGGGCGGTGCCCGAGGTGATCTACAACGGTGATCCGACCGACCGGCTGCCCGGCAACGCGCACTTCTCCTTCCCGGGCTGCGAGGGCGACGCCCTGCTGCTCCTGCTGGACGCCCAGGGCATCGCCTGCTCGACGGGTTCGGCCTGCTCGGCGGGGGTGGCCCAGCCCTCGCACGTGCTGCTGGCGATGGGCGCCGACGACGACCGCGCCCGTTCCTCGCTGCGTTTCACCCTCGGCCACACCAGCACCCAGGCCGACGTGGACGCCCTCGTCGCGGCCCTACCAGCAGCGGTGCAACGGGCCCGCCGAGCCGCCGCCCCCCGCACCCCCCGCTAACCCACCCCCCACCCTCCCGGCCGGCCCCCGCCCCACCCCGTCGATCATGAAGTTATTGCCGACCGCATCGGCGTGTCGTGGCAATAACTTCATGATCGACGCGGTGCTCCGACCGGGTCGCCCCGTTTGGTGCCGGAGTGGGGTGGGGGCTAGGCCGGGCAGGTGGATAGGGTTGGTGGGGAAGGGAGTCTGCTGGTGAGGGTGTTGGCGGCGATGTCGGGCGGGGTGGACTCGGCCGTGGCGGCGGCACGGGCGGTGGCGGCCGGGCATGACGTGACAGGCGTGCACCTGGCGCTGGCCCGAAACCCGCAGACGTACCGGACCGGGGCGCGCGGCTGCTGCACCCTGGAGGACTCCCGGGACGCCCGCCGGGCCGCCGACGTGATCGGCATCCCGTTCTACGTGTGGGACATGGCCGACCGTTTCCACGAGGACGTGGTCGACGACTTCGTGGCCGAGTACGCCGCGGGTCGTACGCCGAATCCGTGCCTGCGCTGCAACGAGAAGATCAAGTTCGCGGCGGTGCTGGACCGGGCGGTGGCCCTGGGCTTCGACGCGGTGGTCACCGGCCACCACGCCCGGCTCGGCCCGGACGGGCTGCTGCGCCGCAGCGTCGACGTGGCCAAGGACCAGTCGTACGTGCTGGCGGTCCTCACCCGCGAGCAGCTGGACCGGTCAATGTTCCCGCTCGGCGACTCGACGAAGGCGCAGGTCCGCGCGGAGGCCGCCGAGCGTGGCCTGGCGGTGGCCGACAAGCCGGACTCCCACGACATCTGCTTCATCGCCGACGGCGACACCCGCGGCTTCCTCGCCGGCCGGCTCGGCGAGGCGCCCGGCGACGTCGTCGACGCGAGCACCGGCGCGGTGGTCGGCAGTCACACCGGCGCGTACGCCTACACGGTGGGGCAGCGTCGCGGTCTGCACCTGGACCGACCCGCCCCCGACGGTCGGCCGCGCTACGTGCTCTCCATCACGCCCAAGACCAACACGGTGACGGTCGGTCCGGCCGAGGCGCTGGAGGTGTCGACGGTGCGGGCCACCCGCCCGGTGTGGACCGGTGGCCCCCGTCCGGCCGCGCCGGTCGAGTGCGAGGTGCAGTTGCGCGCGCACGGTGACGTGGTGCCGGCGACCGTCGACCTCGACCTCGACGGCGACACGCTGCACGCCGAGCTGCGTCGGCCGGTCCGTGGTGTGGCCGCCGGTCAGGCCGTGGTGGCGTACCGGCCGGACCCGGCCGGCGACATCGTCCTCGGCTCCGCGACCATCACCGGCTGACCGGGCGATCTGCGCGTGGTCGCCGAGCGGCCGGCGCGTCCAGCGGGATAGCCTTCGGCCGTGACAGATCAGGCGTGGCCCTGGCCGGCCGGCGCGGCGACCGGTATCGGCTCGCTGCCCGGCACCGACATCGCCGAGGCCCAGCGGGTCGTCCTCGGTGAGCTTCCCGAGCTGCCGCACCTGCCCGAGCTGCCGGCACGCGGCCCCGGGGCCGACCTGATCGGCCGCAGCGCCGGGCTGCTGGTGGAGCTGCCCGTCGAGCTGTACGCCGGGCGTTGGCGGGTCGCCCCCCGCCCCGGCCGTGACCTGCGGCGGGCCCGGGACCTGATGGAACGCGACCTGGACCAGCTCGCCGAGCAGGCCGAGGGGTACGCCGGCCCGATCAAGGTGCAGGCCGCTGGCCCCCTCACCCTGGCCGCTTCGCTGGAACTGCCGATCGGCGGCCGGCTGCTGCGTGACCCCGGCGCGGTCCTCGACCTCACCGGCTCCCTCGCCGAAGGGCTGCGCGGGCACGTCGCGGCGGTCGCCCGGCGGCTGCCCGGGGCCTCGGTCCTGCTGCAACTCGACGAGCCGTCGCTGCCGACCGTGCTGGCCGGGCGGGTGCCCACCGAGAGCGGGCTGGGCGCGTACCGGGCGGTGGAGTCCGCGGACGCGGCCGCTCTGCTGCGTACGGTCGTCGACGCGGTGGGCGTACCCACTGTGGTGCACTGCTGCGCCCCGCAGGTGCCGCTGGAGCTGATCCGTTCCACCGGCGCCGTCGCGGTCGCCCTCGACCTCGACCTGGTCACCGACCTGGACCCGCTGGGCGAGGCCATCGACGCGGGCCTCGGGCTGCTGGCCGGCGCCGCGCCGACCCGGCAGCCGTCGGCCGGTGGCGCACCGACCTCCGCGCAGATCGCCGATCGGGTACGCCAGATCTGGGACCGCCTCGGCTTTCCCCGTCGGCAGCTCGCCGAGCAGGTGGTCGTCACCCCGGCGTGCGGCCTGGCCGGAGCCACTCCCCAGTACGCCCGGGCGGTGCTCGCGGCCTGCCGGGACGCCGGTCGCCGGTTCACCGAGGAGTGACGTTTTTCTGTCGTACCCGGTGGGCAGGATGATGGTCATGATTGGACAGCTACGTTCAGTGGTGATCGACTGCCCCGATCCGCGGGCGCTGGCCGCGTTCTACTCCGAGCTGCTCGGCATCCCCCTGGTCGAGGGTGAGGGCGAGCCCGATGACGAGTGGGTGGTGCTGGGCGGCCCGCCCGGGCACCAGCCCCGCCTGGCGTTCCAGCGGGCGCTCAACCTGCGTCCGCCGGCCTGGCCGGACCCGGAGCGTCCGCAGCAGTTCCACCTGGACGTGACGGTGGACGACATCGACAGCGCGGAGAAGGCGGCGCTCGCGCTCGGTGCCCGGCGGCTGCCCGGCGAGGGCGAGGGTTTCCGGGTCTACGCCGACCCGGCCGGCCACCCGTTCTGCCTCTGCTGGGACTGAGCATGGCGTGGGTTGCGGCGGCCCGGCATCATGGCCGCCGTGATCCACTCCTCTCCGCTGCGCGCCTCCGGTTCGCTCTTCGGCCTCGCCTACGGTGACGCCCTGGGCAAGCCCACCGAGTTCCTGACCGTCGCCGAGATCCAGCGCCGCTACGGCCCGACCGGCCCGCGTGAGCTGACCGGCGAGCCGGCGCTGGTCACGGACGACACCCAGATGGCGCTGGCGGTGGGCTGGGCGCTGCACGAGGCGCCGTCGCTGACCCCGGAGGTGGTGGAGCCGCTGCTGCGACGGCGTTTCGTGGCCTGGTCGGTCAGCCCGGACAACAACCGCGCCCCCGGGATGACCTGCCTGCGCGCCTGCGCCGACCTGGCCCGAGGGCTGCCCTGGCAGGAGGCGACGATCGCCGACTCGAAGGGCTGCGGCGCCAACATGCGCGTGACGCCGGTGGGGTTGCTGGACGCCGACCTCGACACCCTGGCCGGGCTGGCCCAGTTGCAGGCCGGACTGACCCACGGCCACCCGACCGGGTTGGCCGCCAGCGAACTCACCGCGTACGCGGTCTTCGCCGTGCGTGGGGGCGTCCCGCTGGCGGAGCTTCCCGCGATCCTCACCGAGCGGGCGCGGTCCCAGCACCGCGTCTACCGCCGCGAGTGGCTGGGCGATCTCTGGCAGCGCCCGGGGGTCGACACGCCGGAGGAGTTCATCGCCCGCGGCTGGGACGAATGCCTGGTGGCGCTGCGCCGGCTGACCGTCGCCCTCGGCGAGCCGGACGACGGCGGCGACCCGTGCCGGGCCACGGGGGAGGGCTGGGTGGCCGAGGAGGCGCTGGCCACCGCTCTGTTCTGCGCCGTGCGCCACGCCGACGACCCGGTCGCGGCGCTGGCCCGGGGCGCGACCACCGCCGGCGACTCCGACTCGATCGCCGCCCTGGCCGGCGCCTTCGTGGGCGCGGCCACCGGGATGGCGGCCTGGCCGCCTGGCTGGGCCGACCGCATCGAGTACGCCGACCAGCTCGCCACCCTCGGCGCAGCCTGGGACTGACCGGCCGGGCGTGGCCTGGCCTGGCGTGGCGTGGCGTGGCGTGGCCTGGCATGGCGTGGCCTGGCATGGCATGGCGTGGCCTGGCCCGGCGTGGCCTGGCGCGGCGTGGCCTGGCGTGGCGTGGCGTGGCGTGGCGTGGCCTGGGCTGGCGTGGCCTGGTCTGGCGTGGCGTGGCGTGGCCGGGCCCGGTCCAGCCTGCCAGCATGGCCCGGCCTGTCTGCGGTGATCGACTCGGGTTCCTGGAAGGCGGGGTGTTGCGGCGGCTCGGACACCCCGGATTCCTGGAACCCGAGTGGATCATGGCCGGGGGCCGGGGGCCGGGGGCCGGGGGCCGGGGGCCGGGGGCCGGGGTGGCCTGTGGCCTGTGGGCGGGTGTCAGCTGGTGGGCAGGTGGCGCAGGCTGCGGACCTTCCGCCACAGGTCGGCGTCACAGCGGCCGGCGCGGTCGGCGAAGTCGGCCGAGCTGATCCGGATCGGCTCGGTCAGGCTCAGGTAGCTGTCGTGCTCGGCGCCGGGGTCCCAGTCCCGGGTGGGAATCCGGACGTGGTCGTCGCGGTCGCTCTTGTCCTGACTGGTGATCTTCAGGACGTCGGCGCCCCGGGAGTCGGCGCGCAGCACCAGGCAGGGCCGCACCTTCGAGCCGCTGCCGTCGACGTACGGCACGTCGGCCCACCAGATCTCGCCGGCAGCCGGAGTGCCGGCCGCCCGATCGGTGTCGCGGGAGCGCGGCCTGGTGGCCGGTCGGTCGGTGCCGCGTGGCCGCGGCGGGGCGGGACGACGACCACCCGCGCGGGTCGGTGCGCCGCGACCAGGTCGGTCGGCCGAGCGTCGGCTGTTCGCCCGGTGCCGCCAGCTGTTCCACGCCCAGCCGGCGGCCACCGCCAGCAGGATCGCCGCCGCCCAGAGCAGCGCCTCGGTCATCGCCACCTCCGCGTCAGGGCGGCACGCCGGCCGCTTCGTTCGGCGATCCTCGCACGTCGCCGCCCCTGCCGCCCGACGACGACATCGCAACCCGACGACATCGCAGCCCGACGACATCCCAGCACGCAGCCGCACGGCCGCTCCCCGCGCGGCTGCGTCGACCGGTCGGCGGCCGGTACGGCGTGGGCGCTCCCGTGAGTTGGGCCGACGACCGGGCCCCTGCTCGGTGATCCACTCCAGATCGCCGGTGTGGGGGCATCCGGGTGCGCGGACACCCCCGTGTCGGCGACCTGGAGTCGATCAACGGCCCGCGAGTCCCGGCGTGCTCCCGGGCGACGCCGATCTGTTCGTTCGGCGGCCTTTGTGCCCGGGTCGGCAGCCTCTCCTCGGTGCCACCGACCGCGGGGTCGGCGAGTCCAGCGTTGGTTGCCACGTCATCGGCGTTCAGCGGCGTCGATCGTCGCCTCATCGCCGTCCGGGGCGACGCGCGGCACGGGAACGGGCTGCGTGGGGCGTCACCGGTGGCGCAGGTGGGCATCGGATTGTCACCCCGGACCGATACCGTGCCTTAGTAGCGTGATCAGGGAGGTCGCAGGCGTGTCCGAAGGTGGCGGGGTGTCCGAGGAGCAGATCGGTCAACAGGTCAGCCCGGCTCAGGAGGCGGCGGCCGGCGCGGAGCCGACGCCGCAGGCGCGGGAGCGGCACGCCACCCTCAGCCGTGAGCTGACCGAGCATCAATACCGCTACTACGTGCTCGACTCGCCGATCATCACCGACGCCGAGTTCGACAAGCAGTTGCGCGAGCTGGAGGCGTTGGAAGACGAGTTCCCGGCGCTGCGGACGCCGGATTCGCCGACCCAGCGGGTGGGTGGCACGTTCTCCACCGACTTCACCCCGGTCACGCACGCCGAGCGGATGCTCTCGCTCGACAACGCCTTCGCCGACGAGGAGTTGGCGGCCTGGGCCGAGCGGGTCGAGCGGGACGCGGGCGGGCCGGTGCCCTACCTCTGCGAGTTGAAGGTCGACGGTCTGGCGATCAACCTGACCTACGAGGCCGGCCGGCTGGTCCGGGCGGCCACCCGTGGTGACGGCCGCACCGGCGAGGACGTCACCGCCAACGTGCGCAGCATTCGGGACGTGCCCAGCCAGCTCGCGCCGTCCGCCGAGTTCCCGACGGTGCCCGAGCTGCTGGAGGTCCGGGGCGAGATCTACTTCCCGGTGGCCGCGTTCGCCGACCTCAACGCGAGCCTGGTCGAGCAGGGGCGGGCGCCATTCGCCAACCCGCGCAACGCCGCCGCCGGCAGCCTGCGGCAGAAGGACCCTCGGGTCACCGCCTCCCGACCGCTGCGTCTCGTCGTGCACGGCATCGGCGCCCGCCGAGGGTTTCAGCCCACCGCGCAGTCGGAGTCGTACTCCGCGCTGAAGGCGTGGGGGCTGCCGACGAGCGACCGGTGGCGGGTCGTCCCGGATCTGTCCGGCGTGGCGGAGTACATCGCCTACTACGCCGAGCACCGGCACGACGTCGAGCATGAGATCGACGGTGTGGTGGTCAAGGTCGACCCGGTCTCCATCCAGGGTCGCCTGGGCTCGACCAGCCGTGCCCCACGCTGGGCGATCGCCTTCAAGTACCCGCCGGAGGAGGTCACCACCAAGCTGCTCGACATCGACGTCAACGTGGGGCGCACGGGTCGGGTCACCCCGTTCGCCGTCCTCGAACCGGTGCGGGTGGCCGGCTCCACCGTCGCGCTCGCCACCCTGCACAACGCCCGCGAGGTCGAGCGCAAGGGTGTGCTGATCGGCGACACGGTGGTGGTGCGCAAGGCCGGCGACGTGATTCCCGAGGTGCTCGGCCCGGTGGTCGACCTGCGGCCCGCCGACGCCCGCCCGTTCGTCATGCCGACCACCTGCCCGGCCTGCGGCACCCCGCTCGCGCCGTCCAAGGAGGGCGACGTCGACATCCGGTGCCCCAACACCCGCAGTTGCCCGGCCCAGCTCCGCGAGCGGGTGTTCCACCTCGCCGGTCGTGGCGCGTTCGACATCGAGGTGCTGGGCTACAAGGGCGCGGCGGCACTGCTGGACGCGGAGATCATCGCCGACGAGGGTGACCTCTTCCAGCTCGACGCCGAGCAGCTGTCCCGGTCACCGTTCTTCGTCAACAAGGACGGCAGCCTCGGCAGCAACGCGGTCAAGCTGCTCGACAATCTGGCCGTCGCCCGGGAACGTGACCTGTGGCGGGTGCTGGTGGCGCTCTCCATCCGGCACGTCGGCCCCACCGCCGCCCAGGCGCTGGCCCGGCACTTCCGCTCGATGGAGGCCATCGACGCCGCCAGCGAGGAGGAGCTGTCCTCGGTCGACGGGGTCGGGCCGACCATCGCAGCCAGCATCCGGGAGTGGTTCGCCGTGGACTGGCACCGCGAGGTGGTCCGCAAGTGGGCCGAGGCGGGCGTACGGATGGCCGAGGAGGCCGTCGACGAGGGCCCGCGCCCGCTGGAGGGGTTGACCGTCGTGGTGACCGGCACCCTCGCCGGCTTCTCGCGGGACCAGGCCGCCGAGGCCGTGCAGACCAGGGGCGGCAAGGTCAGCGGGTCGGTCTCCAAGAAGACGAGCTTCGTCGTCGTGGGGGACAACCCGGGCTCCAAGGCCGACAAGGCGGCCAGCCTCAAGGTGCCGGTGCTCGACGAGGACGGGTTCCGGGTGCTGTTGGAGGCAGGTCCGGACGCCGCACGGGACGTCGCCCGGGTGGAGGACTGACCGCGGCGGCGTGCCGACGTGGCGGCCCGTCGCGTATACCAACTTAATTACGACTACGACCGATTCGTGACTGTCATACCGGGAAACCTGGGGCTGAGGGCGTTTCATTGGGTCACGGCGTGCTCATCGGCACGTCGACCGTTCCTCGGGAGGTGTGATGGAGGTCGCCGACCCGCGCAACTCCGTCCCACCTGGGCGGGTGACGCCGTTCACCGCCTTCGTCGTCGGCATCCTGGTGGTCGCGGCGCTGACCGCCACGGGTCCACTCACGACGCTCCCCGACGAGCTGCCCCGCCTGCCGGTGGCGTTCTGGACGATGGCCGCCCTCGCGGTGGTCTGCGACGCGCGCCCGTTCGTCCCGCCGGGGCGACGGCAGACCTCGGCGGTCTTCCCGTCCACCTGTTTCACCTTCGCGATCCTGCTCGGTTGGGGGCTCGGCCCGGCGGTGGCGGTGCAGGCCGTCGGGGTGATCGTCTCGGGTTGGCGGATGCGCCACGCCGCCTGGCGGACCGCGTTCAACGTCGGCCAGTACGCCTGCGCCCTCGCCGCCGCGTACGGCGTCATCCAACTCGGGCCGGGCGCCGTCTTCGACGGCGGTCGCCTGCACGCCACCGACGTGGCCGCGGTCGGCGGGGCGACGCTGGCCTGGTTCGTCGTGAACTACGGCCTGGTGAGCTGGGCGGTGCGGCTGCGCTTCGGCGGCCGCTGGTGGCCCACCGTCCGCCAGGGCGTCGGTTTCGAACTGCTCTCCACCGGCTCGCTGCTGCTGCTCGCTCCGGTGCTGGTCGCCGCCGCCCGTCTCAGCGCGGCGCTGATCCCGCTGGTGCTGGTACCGCTCTTCGCCGTCTACCGGATGGCCCGGCTGACCGTCGAGCAGCAGCACCTCGCCGCCGCCGACCCGCTGACCGGGTTGCCCAACCGCAAGGCTCTGCTGGCCGAGGTGGCGGAGCAGGTGCACCTGCACGCCGAGCGGACCGCCCGCGACGAGCCCGGCGGGCACCTGGCGCTGCTGCTCATCGACCTGGACCGCTTCAAGAACGTCAACGACGCGCTCGGGCACGCGGTGGGCGACCGGCTGCTGGTCGAGGTCAGCGCACGGCTCACCGACGTGGAGCCTCGGCCCCAGATGATCGCCCGGCTGGGTGGGGACGAGTTCGCCATCGTGATGACCGGGCTGACCGACGTCAGCCAGGCGCGTGAGCTGGCCGACCGGGTGGTCGGGGTGTTGGCCGAGCCGGTGCCGTTGGACGGGCTGCCGTTGGACGTCGGCGGCTCCATCGGGATCGCCCTCTTTCCGGAGCACGGCGAGGACTTCGCCACCCTGATGCGGCACGCCGACGTGGCGATGTACGACGCCAAGCACCGCAACGACACGGTCGCCGTGTACGCCCCGGAGTCGGACCACAACTCGGCCGAGCGTCTCGGTCTCCTCGCCGACCTCCGCCGGGTGCTGGAATCCGGCCCGTCGGCCGCCGAGCCGGGTGAGCCCGAGCGGACGGCAGACGTACCCCTCGCCGTGGAGGCCGAGGTGCGCGGCGGTGACGGTGCGGCGCTGCCCACTCCGGCGGCGGCCACGGCCACGCCGCATCCGGGCGGTGCGCCGGTGATCGCGCCGGCGTCGTCGGCGGGCGGGCGGTGGTGGGGCCGCCGGCGGCGGGCCGGCGCCGAGCTGGTGGACGCCGATGAGCTGATCAACCGGATCGCCACCGGCGCCGACCCGATCCGGGGCCGCAACAGCCGCGCGACGATCCCCGGCACCCGTTCCGGCCCGTTGCGGGACCGGCATGCCGGCGGCCACGGACGGCGGTCGCCGAACGGCGGTGCGGTGTCGCCGCCGGGCAGGGACCGTCCGGGGCGCGACGGCGGGTCGGTTCCCGAGGCCCAGGCGATCGAGTCGACCGGGTGGGTACGCGACGGCGGCGAGCCGGCCGACGACGCCGGTGAGATCACCATGTATTACCAACCGCAGATCGCCATCGCGACCGGCGAGGTCGTCGGCGTCGAGGCCCTGCTGCGCTGGCGGCACCCGCGCCGGGGCATGGTCGACCCGGAGGAGTTGATCCGGGTCGCCGAGCAGAGCGCGGTGATGCGGCTGCTCACCCGGCGAGTGGTGGACGACGTGGTGGAGCAGCTCGCCAAGTGGTCGGCGGCCGGCATCGGGCTGCGGGCGGCGCTGAACGTCAGCGTGCGCGATCTGCACACCGGCGAGATCGCCGACCAGATCGCCGACCGGCTGGCCCGCTACGGGGTGCCGGCCGAGCGGCTGCAGCTGGAGATCACCGAGGGCGCCCTGATGGCCGATCCGCGCCGGGTGTTGGCCACCATCTCCCGGCTGCACCGCATCGGGGTGGCGATCGCGCTGGACGACTTCGGCACCGGCTACTCGTCCCTGCAACATCTGCGCCGGCTTCCGCTGTCCGAGGTGAAGGTGGACCGGTCGTTCGTGCTCGGCATGGCCGAGGACGCCGACGACGCGGCGATCGTCCGGTCGATGATCGAGTTGGCGGGCGCGCTGGGGCTGCGGGTGGTCGCCGAGGGCGTGGAGGACGAGCGGACCTGGCGGATGTTGTACGCGGCCGGCTGCGACGCCGCCCAGGGCTGGTTCTACGCCCGTCCGATGCCCGCCGAGGAGCTGGTCACCTGGCTGGCCCGCTACCGGCCGGTCCGCCCGGCGGGTGGCCCGGAGCCGGAGGTCGGCCGCCGGTCGACCCGCTGACCCACCCGAGCAGCCGGCGGAGGGGGCGGAACAATAGACTCGCTCCGGTCACCGCGCGTCACGCCGCACGCGTCGCGCGGCCGGCACACCGCCCGACCAGCAGGACATCAGAAGGGGGCACGGATGGCCGCCATCTCCCGCGAGGAGGTCGCGCACCTGGCGCGCCTGTCGCGGCTC
Organism: Micromonospora sp. NPDC005254; assembly: GCF_042872525.1. Taxonomy (NCBI): domain Bacteria; kingdom Bacillati; phylum Actinomycetota; class Actinomycetes; order Micromonosporales; family Micromonosporaceae; genus Micromonospora; species Micromonospora sp. NPDC005254. The sequence goes on from NZ_JBIAKM010000002.1 coordinate 714,633, forward strand.
GCCGTCACCGAGGAGGAGCTGGACACCTTCGCCGGCCAGCTCGACGTGATCCTCCAGGCGGTCGCCCAGGTCGGCGAGGTCACCGCCGCGGACATCCCGCCGACCTCGCACTCGGTGCCGCTGACCAACATCTTCCGCGAGGACGTCGTCACGCCGTGCCTGACCCCGCAGGAGGCGCTGTCGGGCGCGCCGGACGCCGAGGACCAGCGGTTCCGCGTGCCGCGGATCCTGACCGAGGACGTGGCCTCATGAGCGGACGTGCACGGGCGACTGGCGTCGCGAAGCGGAGCGGAGTGACGGCATGAGCGATCTGACCAGAATGACCGCGACGGAGATCGCCGCGCTTGTCGCCGGCGGCGAGACCTCCGCCGTCGAGGTGACCCGGGCACACCTGGACCGGATCGCCGCGGTCGACGAGCAGGTGCACGCCTTCCTGCACGTCGACACCGACGGCGCGCTCGCCGCGGCCCGCGCGGTGGACGAGCGCCGGGCCGCCGGCGAGGAGTTGGGCCCCCTCGCGGGGGTGCCGGTCGCGGTGAAGGACGTGCTCGCCACCCGTGGCGTGCCGACCACCGTCGGCTCGAAGATCCTGAAGGGCTGGCGCCCGCCGTACGACGCGACGATCGTGCAGCGGTTGCGCGAGGCCGGCACGGTGATGCTCGGCAAGACGAACATGGACGAGTTCGCCATGGGCTCCTCCACGGAATATTCGGCGTACGGCCCGACGCACAACCCGTGGGACCTGAGCCGGATCCCGGGCGGCTCGGGCGGTGGCAGCGCCGCCGCGCTGGCCGCGTACGAGGCGCCGCTGGCGATCGGCTCGGACACCGGCGGCTCGATCCGCCAGCCCGGCGCGGTCACCGGCACCGTGGGCGCGAAGCCCACCTACGGCGGCACCTCCCGCTACGGGCTGGTCGCCTTCTCGTCGTCGCTGGACACGCCCGGCCCGTGCGCCCGTACGGTGCTCGACGCGGCCCTGCTGCACCAGGTGATCGCCGGGCACGACCCGCGTGACTCCACCTCGATCCCGCAGCCGGTGCCGGACGTGGTGGCGGCGGCGAAGCTCGGCGCGACCGGCGACCTGACCGGCGTGCGGCTCGGCATCGTCAGCGAATTCGTCGGCGAGGGCGCCGAGCCGGGCGTGATGGCCGCGTTCCGCGAGTCGGTGGACGCGCTGACCAAGATGGGCGCCGAGGTCGTCGAGATGTCCTGCCCGACGTTCGCGTACGCGCTGCCGGCGTACTACCTGATCGCCCCGAGCGAGTGCTCCTCCAACCTGGCCCGGTTCGACGGCGTCCGGTTCGGCCTGCGGGTCGGCGACGACGGCAACCGGTCGCTGGAGGAGGTCATGTCGCTGACCCGGGAGGCCGGTTTCGGCCCCGAGGTCAAGCGCCGCATCATGGTCGGCACGTACGCGTTGTCGTCGGGTTACTACGACGCGTACTACGGGCAGGCGCAGAAGGTCCGGACGCTGATCACGCGCGACTTCACTGCCGCGTTCGATCGGGTCGACGCGCTGATCTCGCCGACCACCCCGTTCACGGCCTTCCCGATCGGCGCCCGCACCGCCGACCCGTACCAGATGTACCTGGCCGACCTGTTCACCATCCCGACCAACCTGTACGGCGGGCCGGGCATCTCGGTGCCCTGCGGCCTCTCCGAGGGGCTGCCCGTCGGCCTGCAGGTGATGGCCCCGACGATGGCCGACGACCGGATGTACCGGGTCGCCGCCGCGCTGGAGTCCGCGGTCGGCACGTTCACCCCACCGGCACTGTGAGGCAGGAGCCCAGATGACGACGACGCTTCCCGCGTACGACGAGGTCGTCGCACGCTACGAACCGGTGATCGGCCTGGAGACCCACGTCGAGCTGGGCACGAACACCAAGATGTTCTGCGGCTGCCCGACGGACTTCGGCGGCGAGCCGAACACCCGGGTCTGCCCGGTGTGCCTGGGGCTGCCCGGCTCGCTGCCGGTGGCCAACAAGGCGGCCATCGAGGCGATCATCCGGATCGGCCTGGCGTTGAACTGCTCCATCGCGCAGTGGTGCCGGTTCGCCCGGAAGAACTACTTCTACCCGGACATGCCGAAGAACTTCCAGATCAGCCAGTACGACGAGCCGATCTGCGTCGACGGCTACCTGGACGTCGAGGTGGGCGGCGAGACGGTGCGCATCGAGATCGAGCGGGTGCACCTGGAGGAGGACACCGGCAAGACGCTGCACGTCGGTGGCGCGACCGGCCGCATCCACGGTGCGACCGAGTCGCTTGTCGACTACAACCGGGCCGGCATTCCGCTCGTCGAGATCGTCACCAAGCCGATCCCGGGCACCGGCGCGCTCGCCCCCGAGGTGGCCAAGGCGTACGTCACCGAGCTGCGCGACGTGATCCGCACGCTCGGGGTCTCGGACGTGCGGATGGAGGAGGGTTCGCTGCGCTGTGACGTGAACACCTCGCTCAACCTGCCGGGTCAGGAGTGGGGCACCCGCACCGAGACCAAGAACGTCAACTCGCTGCGCTCGGTGGAGCGGGCGGTCCGCTCGGAGATGCTGCGGCAGGCGTCGGTGCTGGACGCGGGCGGCCGGATCACCCAGGAGACCCGGCACTTCCACGAGGACACCGGCGACACCACCCCGGGGCGCTCGAAGGAGACGGCCACCGACTACCGGTACTTCCCAGAGCCGGACCTGGTGCCGATCGCACCGGACCCGGCCTGGGTCGCCGAGCTGAAGGCCGCCCTGCCGGAGCTGCCCCGGGTGCACCGGCGTCGGCTTCAGCAGCAGTGGGGCCTGTCCGACCTTGACATGCAGTCGGTGCTCAACGCCGGCGCGGTCGAGCTGATCGAGGCCACCGTGGCCGCCGGCACCACCCCGGCGGCGGCCCGCAAGTGGTGGCTCGGCGAGCTGTCCCGGCGGGCCAACGAGAGCGGCGTGGAGCTGGCCGACATCGGCGCCACCCCCGCGCAGGTCGCTGAGCTGCAGGGCCTGGTCGACGCGGGCAAGCTCAACGACAAGATGGCCCGTACGGTGCTGGAGGGCGTGGTCGACGGTGAGGGCTCGCCCACCGAGATCATGACCAGCCGTGGCCTGGAGGTCGTCTCGGACACCGGCGCGCTCACCGCCGCCGTGGACGAGGCGATCGCCGCCAACCCCGGTATCGCCGACAAGATTCGCAGCGGCAAGGTCGCGGCGGCCGGCGCCCTCGTCGGCGCGGTCATGAAGACCACCCGTGGTCAGGCCGACGCGAAGACCGTCCGCGAACTGATCCTGGAGCGCCTCGGCGTCCAGGGCTGATCCGCCCGATCGAACACCGCTGGCGCGTGCTGCGCCAGCGGTGTTCGCTGTGCACGACCGCAACCCCCCTCGCGTGGGCGTCACCGGCGACGCCCGGATGGAGCCACCGTGAACGAGCACGACCTCGATGTCCTCGACGAGATCCAGCGGCGGGTGCTCTGGCTCGCCACCCGGATCGTGGACGCCGCCAACCATGACCGGGCCACCGGCGACGGTGTGAAGGTCGGCGGTCACCAGGCGTCCAGCGCGTCCCTCGTCACGGCGATGACCGCGCTCTGGTTCGCGCACCTGGACGCCGAGGACCGGGTCGCCGTGAAGCCGCACGCGTCCCCGGTGTTCCACGCCATCCAGTACCTGCTGGGCAACCTGGACCGCTCCTACCTGCCCCGGCTGCGGGCCCGGGGCGGCCTCCAGTCGTACCCGTCGCGCACCAAGGACCCCGACGAGGTGGACTTCTCCACCGGCTCGGTGGGTCTCGGCGCGGCGGCGCCGCTGTTCGCCGCCGCCACCCGCCGCTACGTCGACGCGCACTTCGGCGCCCGGCCGCGCTCCCGGTTCGTGGCGCTGATCGGTGACGCCGAGCTGGACGAGGGCAACATCTGGGAGGCCGTCGCCGACCCGGCCACCACCGGGCTGGGCAACGTGATGTGGCTTGTCGACTTCAACCGGCAGTCGCTGGACCGGGTGGTGCCCGGCATCCGGATCAAGCAGTGGCGCGGTCAGTTCGAGGCGGCCGGCTGGCACGTCGTGGAGGTCAAGTACGGCCGTCGGCTCGCCGAGGCGTACGCCCGGCCGGGTGGCGAGGCGCTGCGCGACTGGATCGACGCGATGCCCAACGAGCAGTACCAGTCGCTGTTCGGGTTGGCCGGCCCGGCCCTGCGCAAGCAGTTCCTGGACGGTGCGCCGGCCGGGATCGCCGAGCTGATCGAGGGCATCACCGACGAGGACCTCGGCCCGCTCGTCACCGACCTGGGTGGGCACGACCTGTCCGCGATGCTCGACGCGTACGCCCAGTGCGACGCGGTCACCGACCGGCCCAGCGTCGTCTTCGCGTACACCGTGAAGGGTTGGGGGTTGCCCATCGCCGGCAATCCGCGCAACCACTCGGCGCTGCTCAGCACCGAGCAGGTCGACACGCTGCGGGCCGCGCAGGGCTTGACCTCCGAGACCGAGTGGGACCGTCTCGACCCGGCGTCACCAGCCGGGATCCGGGCCGGCGCCCGCCGGGAGGCGCTGTCCCGCGCGCCGCGCGAGCGCGCGCTGGGGGTCACCGTTCCGGAGAGCACGGGAGTACGCGCCAACAAGCCGATCTCCACGCAGGAGGTCTTCGGTCGGGTGCTGGTGGATCTGGCGCGGGACCGGGAGGTCGGCCGTTACCTGGTGACCACCGCCCCGGACGTGGCCACCTCCACCAACCTGGCCGGGTTCATCAACAAGACCGGGGTGTTCGCCCCCACCGAGCAGCGTTCCTGGACCGAGGACCGGATGCTGCGCTGGACCGAGAGCCCCGCCGGGCAGCACATCGAACTGGGCATCTCGGAGATGAACCTGTTCCTGCTGCTGGGCCAGCTCGGCCTGTCCTGGGACCTGTCCGGGCAGCCGCTGCTGCCGGTGGGCACCGTCTACGACCCGTTCGTGCTGCGCGGCCTCGACGCGTTCCTGTACGGCACGTACTCCGGTTCGCGGTTCGTGGTGGCCGGCACCCCGTCGGGCATCACCCTCGCTCCCGAGGGCGGCGCCCACCAGTCCACGATCACCGCGTCGGTCGGCCTGGAGCTGCCCGGGGTGACGTTCCTCGAACCGGCGTACGCGGGCAGCCTCGACTGGCTGCTCTGCGACGCCCTCGGGCAGATCGCGGGCGGGGCGACCCCGGCCGCGACGGCAGCGCCGACCGAGGACGGCGCGTACTACTTCCGGCTGAGCACCCGACCGCTGGACCAGGCGCCGTTCGAGGCGGCCCGGGCCCGGCTCGGCGACGCGGTGCTGCGCCGGCAGGTGGTCGCCGGGGCGTACCGGCTCGTCGACGCGCACCAGGCGTACCCGCATCTGGTCGACGCCCCGGTCGTGCAGCTCGCCGCGTCCGGCGCGGTGCTGCCGGAGGTGCTGGCCGCCGCGGCGGAGCTGGCCGAGGAGGGCGTCGCCGCGCACGTGGTGGACGTGACGAGTCTCGACCGGCTCTACCGGGCGTGGCAGCGCACCCTGCGGCAGGGCGTACGGACCGCGACCGTGCCCAGCGTGCCGGGCGCCCTGCGGTCCGCGTTCGCCGATCGGGTGCCGGTGGTGACCGTGCACGACGCGGCGTCGCACGCGATGGCCTGGCTCGGGTCGGCGCTCGGCGCCCCGGCGGTGCCGCTGGGGGTGGACGAGTTCGGCCAGTCCGGCAGTGTGGCCGACCTGTACGAGCTGCACGACCTGATGCCCGGCAGCATCGTCAACGCCGCCCTGGCCGCGCTCGCCCTCCGCTGACCTTGCCCTCCGCTGACCTTGCCCTCCGCTGACCTTGCCCTCCGCTGACCCTCGCCCTTCGCTGACCTTGCCCTCGAGGGGTGCGCTCCGCTCGCTTGCCTGCGTGCGCCGGATCGCGTGCGCCAGCCTTCGTGTCTCACTGCCGCCGCCACTGAGAGTGAGGAGCGTCCGCCTGTCGATGGGGTTCTCTTCGCCCTTTGCTCTGCTTCAATATGCGCAACACCTTGCTGAGCTGCAGAAATTCGGGTGCGCGCAGCTGAGCGGAGTGACCCGACGTAACTGTTGCGTCCGTTGAAGCAGAGCAAAGGCTGCGCAGGCACCGTCGGGCTCGGCTCCGGCTCCGGCTCGGAGGGCTCGGCTCGGGCCGGGCTCCGGCTCGGGCTCCACAGGCGGGTGGGCACCGCCGAGTCGGCGGGTGGGCAGGGGGCAGCTCGCGCTCAGCGGGTCGGGGTGGGGGTGACCGAGGCGGGCGCGCCGGCGCTGGGGTTCTGCACGATGTGGCGTTCCAGGTTGACCTGGGCCTGGCCGGTGCCGCCGACGGTGATGTCGTCGTACGCCTGGAGCATCTTCTGCTGGTCGAAGTAGAGCACTGTCATCGACAGCGGGGTCGGCTTCTCACCCTCCAGGCCGCGCAGCCCGGCCCCGCCGGTCGAGCCCTCCACGAACAGGGCGGTGGGCTGCTGACCGGGTGCCTGCGGCAGCTTGGAGACCTGCCGGGCGTGGGTGTGCCCGGCCAGCACCAGCGGGCAGGTGCCGGCCAGCGGCCCGGCCGACGCCGGGTCGTGCACCAGCGCGATGTTGACCGGCCGGGGCGAGCTGCGCACCGTCGCGGCGAGCTGCGTACCGACCCCGATCACCTGGTTGGCCACCTCCTGGGTCAGCCCGCTGCCGGCCGGTGAGGTGTTCTTGTCCGGGGTGAAGCGCGGGTCGCCGATGCCGGCGATGGTCAGCCCGGCGACCGTGGTGGTCGAGTTGTTCAGCACGATCGCGTTCGGCTGGCGGGCCACCGCCGCGGCGGTCTTGCCCGAGTCGTGGTTGCCGCGGATGAACACGTACGGCTTCTTGAGCAGGCTGATCGAGCCGACGAAGGAGGCCTCCGGCTCGCTGCCCCAGTCGGTGATGTCCCCGGTGTCGATGACCACGTCGATGCCGAACTGCTCCACCACCGTGCGGATCAGCTGCCAGCCGGTCGGGTTGAGGTGCATGTCGGAGACGTGCAGGACCCGGGTGGTGCCGGGCGCCGGCTCCAACACCGGCAGCGCCGACACCGTCGTGTAGAGCTGGCTGACGTTGCCGACGATGCGTTGCAGCTGCTCGGCGTACTTGGTGTAGTCGTTGGCGATGCGGCGGGCGTCGCCGACGATGGCGGGGGCGTTGACCAGCAGGCCCTCGTAGCGCGGCTCCTCGATCGCCTGGGGGCGCAGGGTCGCCGCGGCGGTGCCGAGGCTGCCGGCGGTGACCAGCAGCGCCAACCCGCCCGCCCAGGCGGTACGCCGCACATCGCGGAAGATCAACCCGGCCAGGATGAGGGTGACCAGCACCGCCGACGCGAGGGTCCGCAGGCCCAGCCGCATCACCCCGGAGCGGACGTCCTCCACTGCGCTCTGGCTGGCTCGGTTGATGCTCGCCGGGTCGTCGAGCAGCGCCTCGGTGCGCCCCTGGTCCAGCGCGCCCAGCCGCACGGTGAGGTGGGTCGGCCCGCTGTGGCTGTCGAGCAGCAGGGCGCCGAGCGGTGGCACGTCGATGGTCGTCCCGCCCTCGCGGGCCGGGGAGAGGGTGAGGTTGGCCCGGAACGGCCCGATGTCGGTGTCCACCCGACCACCGGCCAGCACCCCGAGCACCGCCCCGGCCAGGGCCACCACGAGCACGGCGAGGATCACGCCCGTACGCCGTACCGGTCCACCGGGCCGGCCGATCCGCCGGCGCGACGGCCGCGACGGCTCGCCGCCGGTCACCGGGTCGCCCCGGTCCTCGGCGTCGTCGTGCTGCTCGTCGCGTTGCCCGTCCATGCTGAGATTCTGACCTGCCCGCCCAAAGATCTTGGCAAACCTGCGCGGAAGGTGACGCAGGTCAGCTGCGACCGCCGTCGCCGCCGGCGAAGACCACCCGCAGGAGGCGGTCGTCGTCGGCCGCCGGATCACCCCGCCCGTCGTGGTTGGAGGTGCTCACCCAGAGCGAACCGTCCGGCGCGGCGGCCACCGCGCGCAGCCGGCCGTACCGGTTGGTGAGCAGATCGCTGGGCTGCCCGAGCAGCGTGCCGGTGTCGGTCAACTCCATCACCCAGAGCCGCTTGCCGCGCAGGCAGCCGGTGACCAGCAGCCGGTCCGTCGCGGCCAGCCCGGAGCAGGACGCGTCGGACGTCGCCCACTGCGTGATCGGGTCGGTGAACCGCTTGTCGCCGGCCCGCCCCTCGACCTCCGGCCAGCCGTAGTTGCCGCCCTTGGTGATCTGGTTGATCTCGTCCCAGGTGTTCTGGCCGAACTCGACGGCGTACATCCGCTTGGCGTCGTCCCAGGCGAAACCCTGCACGTTGCGGTGACCCAGCGACCAGACCGGGGAACCGGGGTACGGATTGCCCGGCGCGGGCTTGCCATCGGCGGTGATCCGCAGGATCTTGCCGCCGAGGCTCTTCGTGTCCTGCGCGTTGGGGCGCTCGCCCGCGTCGCCCGTGCTGACGTAGAGCTGGCCGTCCGGGCCGAAGCCCAACCCGCCACCGTTGTGCACGTTCGCCTTCGGGATGCCGGTGAGGATCGGGCTGGGTTGCCCGCCGAGTTGCAGGCGGGCGACCCGGTTGTCCTGCTCGGCCGTGTAGTAGACGAAGACCGTCCGGTCCCGGGCGTAGCCGGGGGAGACGGCGATGCCGAGCAGGCCACCCTCGCCCGCCGCCGCCACGTCGCTGATCGTCTGCACGACCCGGACCCGCAGCCCGTCCGGGCCGGAGTCCGGGCCGACCTGGAGAATCCGGCCGCTGTCCCGTTCGGTGACCAGCGCGCCGCCGTCGGGCAGGAACGCGATGGCCCACGGCACCCGCAGCCCCTTGGCCAGGACGGTTGCCACCGTCTGCTGGCCCGCGCCGCCAGGGCTCGCCGGCGCCGACGGGGTCGGCAGGTTGGGCGGCTCACCGGCCGGGTCGGGCTCCGGCTCGCCGAAGCTGCAACCCGTGGCGAGCAGCAGCGTCGCGCAGGACGCCGCGAGGACCACCCGGAGGCGGCGGACGCGAGGGTACGGGAGACGGGCTCTCACCCGGCCCAGGGTAGCCCGCCGGACTGCCCGGCCGGGCCCGCGACACGTGGGCCTCGGCTCGTGCCGCAACCGCTCAGCGGGCCCGGACGGCCAGCAGCGCCGTGTCGTCCTCGCGGTGCTGGATCGAGGCGAGCAGCAGGTCACACAGGTCGTCGAGGGGGACGTTGTCGGTGCCGGTCAACCGGTGCACCAGCTCGGCGAGCCCGTCGTCGATGGACCGGTCCCGACGCTCGATCAGCCCGTCGGTGTAGAGCAGCAACGTGTCGCCGGTGGCCAGGCTGGTCGAGTGGCTGGTCCGCGGCGTGGGCCGGGCCAGGCCCAGCAACGGCTCCGGTGTCGCTTCGAGGACCTCCACCGCACCGCCGGCCCGCACCACCAGGGCCGGCGGGTGCCCGGCGTTGCACCAGGTCACCTCGCGGACGCCGGAGCGCCGGCCACAGATGCGCACCAGCGTCGCGGTGGCCGCGATGGGCAGCCGCAGGCCACGGATGGCGCTGTCCAGGTGGCTCATCAGCGCTCCGACCGCGTCCGGCCGGCCGAACGCGTTGCCACGCACCAGGTTGCGTAGCTGGCCCATGGTCGCCGCCGCCTCGATGTCGTGCCCGGCCACGTCCCCGATAGCCGCGATCAGGTCACCATCGGGTTGCACGAAGGCGTCGTACCAGTCGCCGCCCACCTCCACCCGGTCGGCCGCCGGCTGGTAGCGGGCCGTCAGCTCCAGCTCCGTCACGAGCGGCAGCCGCGGCAGCATGCTGTGTTGCAGCACCTCGGCGACGTGCCGCTGCTCCCCGTACATCGAGCTGTTGCCGACGGACTGCCCGGCCCGGCGGCCGATGTCCACGGCGGTGAGCAGGTCGCGGTCGTCGAACTGCTGACGGTCGGGGGCGTTGACCAGGGTGATCGCGCCCAGCACGGTGCCCCCGACGGCCCGCACCGGCACGCTGAGGTAGGAGGCGATGCCCAGCCGCTCGGCGATCGCCGACATCTCCGGATCGGTGGTGCCCCGTGCCACGTCGGTCAGCGACGCCACGCCGCCGAGCCGCGGTTGGCCGGTGCGCAGCACCGCCCGGATGATGGACTCCTGGCTCAGCCCCGTCCGCAGCAGCTCGGCGAAACGGTCGACGTCCGGCGTCCGGGCCGGGTCGCGGTGCACCGCGACCACCTCCCGGGGCTGTCCGGATGGCCCGACCAGCGTGAGCAGGCACCAGTCGGCGAGCAGCGGCACCATGGTGGCGGCGAGCCGGCGCAGCGACGTGCCCACGTCCAGCGTGCCGGCGAGCGTCTCGCTCACCCCGGCCAGCAGCTCCAGCCGTTCATGCGCCCGGACGACCCGCCGACGCGCCTCCTGCGCGCCGTCCAGCGCGATCCGCAGTCGCAGCTCCGACGAGCAGGCGGCGGCGAGGTCGGCAAGCGTCCGCAGCTGCCCGGCGGTCCACGCCCGGGGCTTGTTGTCGATGGCGCACAGCGAGCCGAGCACCCGGCCGGAGAGGTCGGTCAACGGCATCCCGGCGTACGCGACGACGCCGAGGTCGTCGATGGCCAGGTTGTCGCGTACGCGGGGGTAGAGCCGGGCGTCCGGCAACACCATCGGCACCTCGATGTCCACCACGTGCTGGCAGAACGAGTGGCTCAACGGGGTCTGCCGCCGCTGCGACCACGGCTCCGGCAGACCCACCGCGCCCGGGAAGAACTGCCGGTCGGCGGAGACCAGGGAGACCAGCGCGACCGGAACCTCCAGCAGGTCACTGACCAGCCGGGCGAACCGGTCGAACGCCTCGTCCGGTACGGCGTCCAGGCCCGTGTCGGCCAGCGCACGCAGCCGCGCCGCGTCGCCGAGCGCCGGGGGTGGGGCGGTCGAACGTCGCGGGCTGGCGGGGGAGCCGTCGGTCATCGAGCACCTGTCTGCCGGGGCGGGGGCCGACCGGCCCTCCGACCCTTGGTTATACCTCGTCATGGCCGGGACCGAACATCGGTGTGCCGAGTCTCGCCCGCCCCGCCGCCGCGCGCCATCCCCCGTGACGCCGGATCGCCGCCGTGCCCGCACCGGCCGTCGCGCCGGAGGCTATCGTCGGCGGACGTGAAGGTATGGATCCCGCATCCGGCCGGCCTGAACCTCGTCGGCGAGCTGCCCCCGGACGTGACGGTGGAGGTCGCCGAAACCGCCGACCGGTTGCCGTCCGCCCCGGCCGACGTCCGTTTCTGGGTACCGCCGTTCCTGAGCGGGTCGGACGCGACCGCGCTGCTGCACCAGCTCCCCGATCTGGAGGCGGTGCAGCTGCTCTCCGCCGGGGCGGACGCCTGGGTCGGCCGGATGCCGGAGGGGGTCACGCTCTGCGACGCCCGGGGGGTGCACGACCCGTCCACCGCCGAGTGGGTGGTCACCGCGATCCTCGCCCAGCTGCGGGCCTTCGGAGCCTTCGCCCGCGCGCAGGCCGAGCGGCGGTGGGCGTACGACGGCAACGCGCCGACCGACGAGCTGACCGGCAAGCGGGTGCTGATCGTCGGGGCCGGCTCGATCGGCACGGCGGTGCGGGACCGGCTCGCGCCGTTCGAGGTGAGCTTCACCCTGGTCGCCCGGACGGCCCGGCCCGAGCAGGGGGTGCACGCCGTCGCGGAGCTGCCCCGACTGCTGCCCGACGCCGACGTGGTGGTCGTGCTGGTGCCGCTCACCGACCAGACCCGCGGCCTGATCGACGAGGACTTCCTGGCCGCGATGCCCGACGGGGCGTTGCTCGTCAACGCGGCCCGCGGTCCGGTGGCCCGTACCGAGGCGCTCGTCGCCGAACTGGCCACCGGTCGGATCTCGGCCGCGCTGGACGTCACCGACCCGGAGCCGCTCCCCGCCGACTCCCCGCTGTGGACGATGCCGAACGTGCTGCTCACCCCGCACGTGGCCGGGTCGGTGCGAGGGCTGCTGCCGCGCGCGTACCGGCTGGTCGGCGACCAGGTGCGGCGGTTCGCCGCCGGTCAGCCGCTGATCAACACGGTGGTCGACGGCTACTGACCGGGCCGCGCGGTCCGGCCCGGGCTCACGGGCCGGGTGTTTCGGCGGCCTCGTCCCGCAGTGTCTGGCCGGTGGCCGAGACCAGTCGGGGCAGGTCGGTGCCGCGGACCGCCGGCAGACCGACCTGCTGGCCGTCGTCGAGGCGGGCGACGACCCGCCCGCGCGCGTCGGTGGCCAGCTCGACGACCCGGTCCCAGTCGATCCGACGTTGCCCGAACAGCGCCCGCAGGCGCAGTTCCCGGGAGTCGGCGTCGGTGCCGGCCCGCCAGGCCCACACCCCGACGGCGAGCGGGACGAGCAGCACCGGCAGCAGGTACGCCCGGGCGTTGGCCAGCGGCAGGGCGCCGATGAAGGCGATGACGGCGGCGGCCAGGATGGCTTGGTTGTACCGGAAGCGGACCGTGTCGGGCGTACTCACCCTGCGATGATCCCACCCCTGGTCGACGCGGGTCGCGGCGGGCGGCGCACGGAGCCCCGGACGCCGTACAGTGACACGGGTCACTGCTTCAGGCCGGTGACCGACGCGTAACCAATCTGGTCGCCGGTCGTTCCCCACTGTTGGGCAGCGGACCCGCAACGTCCGCCGCCCCGCACCGCCGCACCGCCCCGTGCCCCCTCACGAAGGCGACCGCCGTGCTCCTCGCGTACCCGTTCCATGTTTTCGTCTCCCGCCGGGCGGCCCCGGAGGTCGCCGTGTCCACGGCCGTGGCGCTGCTCGTCCTCGCCGGGGCCGCCGATCTGGTCCCGACCCCGGTGGTGATCGCGTTGTCCGGCGGCGCGGGCGCCACCCTCGCCGGCGTACGACTCTCCCGGCTCGCCAGCCACCGATCCAGCGAGCCGCCGTCCACCGACCCCCCGTGGCGGACGGCCGCCGTACTGCTCGACGCGGCGGTGGTGGCGGCCGGGTGCGTCGCCGCCGCGCTGCCGCTGGTCGACGCCGGGCACCGCGCTGCCGCGCTGCTCGGATCGCTGACCGTGGCGGTCCTGTCCGTGGCCGGGCTGCTTCGGCTTCCGGCTCGGCCGTCGCGAGCGGCGCGGCTGCGAGGGCTGGTCGAGGCGACCGGCCCGACGCTCGTTCTGACCCTCGCCGGCTGGTTGCTGCTCCCTTCCGACACCCTGCCGGCGCCGGCCCGGCTGGTCGCGGCGCTGGTGCTCGGTGGGCTGGGCATGGCCGCGCTCAGCGCGTTCACCGGGTCCGGGCGGCGCTCGGGCGACGCGATCTGCCGGGGCGGCGTCCTGCTCACCCTGGTCGGGCTGGCGCTGCTGACGGTCCTGCCACCCGTCGCGACGGGCCGGGCGGCGCTGCTGGCGGTGCCGCCGCTGGTGCTCGGGATGCTGCTGACCGCACTCGGCGCGAAGTCCGCGGTGGCGACGGCCAGCGCGCAGCCGGTGACCGGCCCGCCCGCCGCGACCTGGCCACGGGTGGTGCTCCCGGCGTCGGTGCTGCTGCTGGCGGCGGGCCTGCAGGTTGTATCCGGCCGCACTCCGGACCGGACGAGTGTGCTGCTCGCCCTGGCGGCGGTGCCACCACTGGTCCTGCGGGAGCTGCTGCGCGGCGGCGACGCGGGCGCCGGGGAGCGACACGCCGCGCACCGCCGACGCGCCGACCACGCGGTCCGGCGCCGCCGGTCGGCGCAACCGCCCTTTCCCGGTACGACCGAGGGTGCGCCCGCGCACGACAGGTGCCCCGACGCCGCGCCGTGGCCGTCCGACGGGGGCGCGACCGCCATCTCCGGCGTCGACGAAGCCTGGCCCCCCGACGGTGGTGCCGCCGCGACGACCGGCCTCGACGCGGGTGTCGCCTGGTCGACGTTCGACCACCGGTCCGGATCGGCCGGGGAGCGGGCGGCGCTGCTGGACGCCCTCGCCGCCATCGGCGACGTGCCCGCGCCGGCCGGTGCGCTGCTGCTGGTGGAGCTGCACGGTGCGGACGGGCTCGGCCCGGTGGCGCGCGAGGACGTGCTGGCCGAGGCGGTCCTGCGGGCCCGCGCGGTCGTCGGGCCCGACGACCTGGTGACCGGCTGCACCGGCACCGGCTTCGCGGTGGTCACCGGCGCCGGGCCGGTGCTGGCGTACGCGCTGGGCACCCGGCTGCTGACCGCGCTCACGCCGCCGTACCAACCGGCCGGGTCGGTGCTGCGCGTGCAGGCGAGCATCGGGCTGGCCGAGGTGAGTGGATCCGGACCGGCCGACGTGCTCCGTCAGGCCGAGCTGGCCCGGCGGCGGGCGGTGCAGCTCGGCCGGGACCGGGTCGAGTGGTACGACGCGTTCCTGGAGGAGCAGTTGGTGCGCCGGCTCGACCTGGAACGTGAGCTGCCCGGCGCGGTGGCGCGGGGCGAGCTGGACCTGGTCTATCAGCCGGTGCTCGACCTGACCGACCGGCAGCCGGTGGGCGCCGAGGCGCTTCTGCGCTGGCGCAGCCCGGTGCTGGGCACTGTGCTTCCGGCCGAGTTGCTGCCGGTCGCCGAGGATCTGGATCTGGTCGGCGAGTTCGAGTGGTGGGTGCTGGACCGGGCCTGCCGGCAGTTGGCCGACTGGTCGGCGGGCCCCCGTGAGCTGTGGATGGCGGTCAACGTGACCACCCGGGAGCTGACCGTCCCCGACTTCGTGCAGCGCACCGCCGCGGTGCTGGCCGCGTACGGGGTGTCGCCGGAGCGGCTGGAGGTGGAGGTGGCCGAGCCGAGGATCGGCGCTGACCTGTCGACAGTGGTGGCCCGGCTGGCGGGGCTCCGGTCGCTGGGCGTCCGCACCGCGCTTGACGACTTCCGGGCCGAGCATGCGTCCCTGGCGCAGCTGCGCCGCCTGCCGATCGACCTGCTGAAGGTGGGCCCCGAGCTGGTGGGGGCGCAGCCGGCGGGGCAGCCGCCGCTGATCGACGTGGTGGTCAGCGTGGGCGAGCGGTTGGGTGTGGAGATCGTCGCCGAGGAGTTGGAGTCACCGACCCAGGTCGAGGGGGCGCGTCGGGCCGGCTGCCGCTACGGGCAGGGCTTCGCGCTGGCCCGTCCGGCCACCGCCGAACGGGTCGAGGCGTACTTCGAGGAGTTCCCCTCGGCGTCCCGCTGAGTCACTGAACCGGTTCACTTCCCGCGTGGCGGCGCCGTGCTGCCGCGCGGGGTCAGCTGGGGGCTCTCGTCCTGCACGCGCGTCGCCGGCTGCCCCCCGATGACGGCGAGCAGGTGGCGGGCGGCGTGCGCGCCGTACGCGGGGATGTCGCGGCCCAGCGCCGTCAGGGGCGGGTGCACCAGCCGGCACAGTGGCGAGTCGTCCCAGGCCACGATGGACAGGTCGTCCGGCACGGTGAGGCCCATCTCCTGGGCGACCGAGAGCCCGGCGACGGCCATCACGTCGTTGTCGTAGATGACCGCCGTGGGCCGCGCGGCGGAGCTGAGGAGTCGGCGGGTGACCCGCCCACCCTCCTCGCCGCTGTAGTCGGAGAAGACGGTGACCGCCTCGGCCAGGCCGAGGCGCTGGCACACCGCCGCGAAGGCGTCGGTACGGATCTCGGTGTGTCGCAGGTCGGGCAGGCCGCCGACGCGGGCGATGCGGCGGTGGCCGAGCGCCACCAGATACTCCACCGCCTCGGTCAGCGCGACCGCGTCATCGGACCAGAGGCTGGCCAGCTCGCCGGTGCCGCCCGGCCCGCCGATCACCACGGCCGGCAGTTGGAGCTGTTGCAGGGCGGCGATGCGGCGGTCGTCGGTGTGCAGGTCGCAGACGAGCACCCCGTCCACCCGGCGCTCGCCCCACCAACGCCGGTACACCGCGATCTCGGCGTCGTGGTCGGCCACCACCTGCAGGGTCAGCGCGTACGAGCGGGCCGAGAGTTCGGCCTCCACGCCACTGATCAGCGCCATGAAGAACGGCTCGACGCCCAGCGTCCGGGCCGGCCGGCACAGGGCCAGACCGACGGCGCCGGCGGTGGCGGCGGAGAGCGCCCGCGCGGCGCTGCTCGGGCTGAATCCGATCTCGGTCGCGATGGCGAGGATGCGCTGCCGGGTGGCCTCCGACACCCCGGGCTGCCCGTTCAGCGCGTACGACACGGCACCCTTGGACACGCCCGCGCGACGGGCGACGTCGGCGATTGTCGGCCGCTTCACCGGCGTGCTCCTCCACTCTCGCCCCGGGTCGGGGGTCGGCTGACTGCCACGGCCGAGGCCGGCCCGTGGCCTCCGTTGGCGGCCTCAACCTAGCGCAGCCGGCGTCGTCGACCGACGGCGACCGCGCATCGTCCCGAAACGGCTGCGCCCGGCGAAAGCTTGCCCGGTTCAGCGTACCCGTGCGGGAGGGCGCTGGGCTGTCCCGAGCCCGCCGGAAACTGTGGGAGAACGCGCTCCACCCCGCATGATCGCGCTCCCACACGCCGCATTGCGCATCCACGCTCGTCGCGGTTCACCACCCGTTGACACTCCTGGAACCGGACCGTACGGTGACGGAACTTATCCGGTTCAGTCAACGTCTCTCGATGTCGGGAGCGTTTCCATACCTTCGGAGGGATGACATGAAACGGTCCTGGACCCGGTGGGCCCGCACGGTCGCCGCAGGTGCCGTCGGCCTCGCCCTGGTCGCCGCGTGCAGCGGCAGGAGCGGGCAGGAATCCGACGCGGCCGACGGGCAGGTCACCCTGAAAATCAACTTCTGGGGTGACTTCGGCCTTCAGGACCTCAAGACGAAGTACGAGGCCGCCAACCCCAACGTCAAGATCCAGCTCAACTCCGGCGAGTACAACGCCCAGCACGAGGACCTGCAGAAGAAGCTCGTCGCCGGCTCCGGCGCACCGGACATCGCGGCCATCGACGAGGGCTTCATGGTCCAGTTCCGCGGCCAGTCGGACAAGTTCGTCAACCTGCTCGACAAGGGTGCCGGTTCGTACGAGAGCAAGTACCTGCCCTGGAAGTGGAAGCAGTCGCTGTCGGCCGACGGCAAGACCCAGATCGGCCTCGGCACCGATACCGGCGGCCTGGCCATGTGCTACCGCACCGACCTGTTCAAGGCCGCCGGCCTGCCCACCGACCGCGACCAGGTATCCGCCCTCTGGCCCACCTGGGACAGGTTCATCGAGGTCGGCCAGCAGTACACCGGCAAGACCAGGAAGAAGTTCATCGACGCCGGCACCAACCTGTTCAACCCGATCCTCGGCCAGCAGCCGGTCGGCTTCTACAACGAGCAGGACCAGCTCCAGATGGAGCAGGGCCCGAAGGTCGCGTTCGACTACACCACCAAGGCCATCGACGCCGGGCTCTCGGCCAACCTGGTCAGCTTCCAGGCCGACTGGGACAAGGGCTTCACCAGCGGCGCCTTCGCCGTCCTCGCCTGCCCCGCGTGGATGCTCGGCCACATCAAGGACACCGCTCCCGGCACCCAGGGCAAGTGGGACATCGCCGCGGTGCCCGGCGGTGGCGGCAACTGGGGCGGCTCGTTCCTGACCGTCCCCAAGCAGGGCAAGCACGTCGACGAGGCGTACAAGCTGGTGGAGTGGCTGGTCCAGCCGGAGCAGCAGATCGAGATCTTCAAGAAGGTCGGCAACCTGCCCTCGCAGCCGGCCCTCTA
Source organism: Micromonospora sp. NPDC005254 (assembly GCF_042872525.1). Classification (NCBI taxonomy): domain Bacteria; kingdom Bacillati; phylum Actinomycetota; class Actinomycetes; order Micromonosporales; family Micromonosporaceae; genus Micromonospora; species Micromonospora sp. NPDC005254. The sequence goes on from NZ_JBIAKM010000002.1 coordinate 732,183, forward strand.
CAGCGACCCGGCCATCGCCGAGTTCAAGAACCCGTTCTTCACCAACGCGCCGGTCGGGCAGATCTTCCCGAAGATGGCGCAGGGCCTGACCCCGCAGTACCTGGGCAGGAAGAACGGCCCGACCCGGGTCGCGGTGGAGAACGTGATCCGCCGGGTGGAGAACAAGTCCCTCAGGTCCGACGCCGCCTGGGCGGAGGCGGTCAAGGAGGCCGAGAAGGCCAGCAGCTCCTGAGCCCGCTGCGGAGGCGGGCCGGACACGGCCCGCCTCCGCGCAGTCGTACCCCTGTCTCTTCGGCCCTGGAGTGCCCCGATGTCCACGACCCGCGCCGCGCCCGAGCCGTCGGCCCGACCAGCCGCCGGGCGGCACGGCCACGACACCGGCCCGGCCCGCCCCCGGCTCGCCTGGCGCGACCGGCTGCACCGGTTCGACTCGCGCTACATGCCGTACGTGCTGATCGCGCCCTTCTTCCTGCTCTTCCTGGCGTTCGGGCTGTTCCCGCTGATCTTCAACGGCGTGGTGGCCCTACGGAACTACCGGCTGGACGACCCCGACGCGACCGGCTGGGCGGGGCTGGGCAACTTCCAGCAGCTGCTCGGCGACGAGGACTTCTGGAACGCCCTCTACAACACCTTCGGCATCTTCCTGCTGTCCTCGGTGCCCCAGCTGCTGCTCGCGCTGATCGTGGCGTCCCTGCTCAACCGGCGGCTGCGGGCGCAGACCTGGTGGCGGGTGGGCGTGCTGCTGCCGTACGTCACACCGATCGTCGCCTCGACGATGGTGTTCAGCGTCTTCTTTTCCCGCGACTTCGGGATGGCCAACTGGGCGCTCGGCCTGTTCGGTGTCGGCGGTGACGACCCGATCGACTGGCGGGCCGACAAGGTGCACTCCTGGATCGCCATCGCCACGATGGTCAACTGGAAGTGGATCGGCTACAACGCGCTGCTCTACCTGGCCGCCATGCAGTCCATCCCGCGGGACGTCTACGAGGCCGCGGCGGTCGACGGCGCCGGCCCGTGGCGGCAGCTCTGGCGGATCACCGTGCCGATGATCCAGCCGGTCGTCGTGTTCACCGTCATCCTGTCCACCATCGGCGGGTTCCAGCTCTTCGTCGAGCCCATGCTGTTCGACCTCCAGGCTCAGGCCGCCACCGGCGGGCCGAACGGCGAGTGGCAGACCATCGCCCAGCTGATCTACAAGGTCGGCTGGAAGGACCTGAATCTCGGGTACGCGGCCGCGATGAGTTGGGCACTCTTCCTGATCATCCTGGTCGTGGCCGGGATCAACACCCTGCTGACCAACCGACTCTCCGGAGGGCGATCCAGGTGAGCGCCGTCGACACCGCACCGCCCCGCCCGACGGCCGCGAAGAGCCGCCGACGGGCCGCCCTGATGGGCCGCGCCCCGCAGGAGACCCCGGCCGGCCTCGGCACGTACCTGCTGCTCGCCACCACCATGCTGTTCGCGGCGTTCCCGCTGTACTGGATGTTCGTCATCGCCACCAGCGACGACGAGGCGCTGGCGCAGCTCCCGCCGACGGTGATCCCCGGTGACCGTTTCCTCGTCAACCTCGACGAGGTCTTCTCCCTGCAGGACGTGTACTTCGCCGCGTCGCTGGTCAACAGCGTCATCGTCGCGACCGTGGTGACCGCCTCGATGCTGTTCTTCTGCTCGCTCGCCGGGTTCGCGTTCGCCAAACTGCGCTTCGCCGGCAGCCGGTGGCTGATGCTGTTCGTGGTGCTCACCCTCACCGTGCCCAATCAGCTCGGCGTCGTCGCGCTCTACATCGTCATGGGCAAGCTGGGCTGGAACGGCACCCTGCTGGCCGTGATCGCGCCGGGCCTGGTCACCGCCTTCGGCGTCTTCTACATGCGGCAGTTCATCCTCAACACCGTGCCCGACGAGCTGATCGAGTCGGCGCGGATGGACGGGGCCACCACCATGCGGGTCTACCGCTCCATCGTCCTGCCGGCGATCCGGCCGGCCCTCGCGGTGCTCGGCCTGCTCACCTTCGTGGCAACCTGGAACGACTTCCAGTGGCCGCTGATCACCCTGAGCGGCACCGACTTCCCGACCTCGATGGTGGCCATCTCCGACCTGGCCAGCGGTAACTACGTCATCTACCGTCGGGTGCTCGCCGGGGCGTTCGTGGCGACCATCCCCCTACTGATCATGCTGTTTCTCGGTGGACGACAGATCGTCCGCGGAATCATGGAAGGCGCGGTGAAGTCTTGAGTCGACAGGCACTCCACGACGGCTGGACCCTGCGGGCGGCACCCGGAGCGCAGGTGCCGGCCGCGATCGCCGGGCAGGCCGTGCCGGCGACCGTGCCCGGTTGCGTGCACACTGACCTGCTCGACGCCGGGCTGATCCCCGACCCGTACCTCGACGACAACGAGCTGTCCCTGGCCTGGATCGGGCGCACCGACTGGCACTACCGAACGACCTTCCGCCGCCCACCCGGCGACCACGACCGGGTCGACCTGGTCTGTGCCGGCCTGGACACGGTCGCCTCCATCAGCGTCAACGGGGTCGAGGTCGGCCGTACCGAGAACATGCACCGCGGCCACCGCTTCGACGTCTCCTCGCTGCTGCGCGACGGCGACAACGACCTGGCCGTCGCGTTCGACTCCGCCTACCGCTACGCCGAGGCGCAGCGTGACCGCCTCGGCGACCGCCCCAACGCGTATCCGGAGCCCTTCCAGTTCGTCCGCAAGATGGCCTGCAACTTCGGCTGGGACTGGGGGCCCACGCTGGTGACCGCCGGCATCTGGCAGGACATCGGCCTGCACGCCTGGTCCACCGCCCGGCTGGCCACCGTCCGCCCGCTGGTCACCCTCGCCGGCCGTGACGGCCGGGTCGACGTGCACGTCGAGGTCGAGCGGGTCGCGGCCGTCCCGCTGACCGTGCGCGCCACCGTCGCCGACGCCCACGCCGAGGTGGTCGTCCCGGCCGGGCAGCGCATGGCCGTGCTGAGCCTCACCGTCCGCGAGCCCGCGCTGTGGTGGCCACGGGGGTACGGCGAACAGGCCCGCCACCTGCTGGAGGTGACCCTGCACGCGCCGGACGGCGAGACCCTGGATGGCTGGTCGCGGCGGGTCGGCTTCCGCTCGGTGCGACTGGACACCACCCCCGACGAACACGGCACCCCGTTCGTGCTGTCGGTCAACGACGTTCCGGTCGTCGTGCGCGGCGTGAACTGGATCCCCGACGACGTGTTCCCCACCCGGATCACGCGGGATCGGCTGGCCGGGCGGTTCGACCAGGCGATCGGGGCCAACGTCAACCTGCTGCGCGTCTGGGGCGGCGGCCGGTACGAGTCGGAGGACTTCTACGACCTCGCCGACGAACGCGGGCTGCTCGTCCAACAGGACTTTCTCTTCGCCTGCGCCGCGTACCCCGAGGAGGAGCCGTTCGCCAGCGAGGTCGCCGCCGAGGCCGCCGAGCAGGTGACCCGCCTGACGCCCCACCCGTCGCTGGTCCTGTGGACCGGCAACAACGAGAACATCTGGGGCTGGCACGACTGGGACTGGCAGGAACCCCTGGCGGGCCGCACCTGGGGACGCGGCTACTACCTCGACGTCCTGCCCCGCATCGTCGGCGAGCTGGACCCGACCCGCCCGTACTGGCCGGGCAGCCCCTGGTCGGGCACCGAGACGATCCACCCCAACGACCCGGCGCACGGCACCACCCACATCTGGGACGTGTGGAACACCGACGACTACCAGAAATACCGGGAGTACGTCCCGCGCTTCGTCGCCGAGTTCGGCTACCAGGCCCCACCGGCGTACGCCACCCTGCGCCGGGCGCTGAGCGACGAGCCCCTCGCCTCCGACTCGCCGGGCATGGCGCACCACCAGAAGGCCGCCGACGGTGACGCCAAGCTCCAGCGGGGCCTGGACGCGCACCTGCCCGCCCCGGCGGACTTCGACGACTGGCACTACCTGACCCAACTCAACCAGGCGCGGGCGATCCAACTGGGGGTCGAGCACTTCCGGTCGCACCGGGACGTCTGCGCGGGCACCATCGTCTGGCAACTCAACGACTGCTGGCCGGTCACCTCCTGGTCGGCCGTCGACGGCGACGGCCGCCGCAAACCCCTGTGGTACGCGCTGCGCCACGCGTACGCCGACCGGTTGCTCACCGTGCAGCCCCGCGACGGCGGCCTGGCCCTGGTCGCGGTGAACGAGACCGGCCAACCGTGGCGGTCATCGGCCTCGGTGACCCGGCTGACCCTCGACGGGGAGCCCCGGGCGAAGACGACGAACGAGCTGGACGTGCCCGCGTACTCCGCGGTGACGCTGGCCCTGCCGGCGGACCTGACCCGGCCGGAGGACGCCCGGCGGGAGCTGCTGGTCGCCGAGGCGGGGGAGACCGCCGAACGGGCGCTGTGGTTCTTCGCCGAGGACCGGGACATCGACTGGCCGGCGGCGGCCTGGGACGCGACTGTCGAACCGGTCGACGGCGGTCAGCGGGTGCGCGTCACCGCCCGCACAATTCTGCGCGACCTGACCCTCTTCCCGGACCGACTGGACGCCTCCGCCACAGTGGACAGCGCCCTGGTCACCCTGCTGCCCGACGAGTCGACAACCTTCACGGTGAGGGCGGCCGCGACGCTGGACCCGGCCGCACTGACCGCCCGACCAGTCCTACGCTGCGTCAACGACATCGAGCAGACGCAGACCCCGCAGGGCGCGCGTCCGGGGCTCACCCTAGTTGAATCTGGCGATGGCGCTCTCTGGCGAGGTCGGTGAGCTGCTCGCCGACGTCCTCGACATCGACCTGGTGGACGCGGCGACCGACAAGCTTAGCGGCAGCGACCGGGTGTCGATACTGTGACCGTCAGTCAGGGAGATCCAGAGCTTCGTGCTCGCCTCCGGCTATGTCGTTCAGCCTGCCGAGAGGCGATCATGGCGAGAGAGCCTGGGGGAGTTCGCCGGGCATCTCACCGAGGCGGGACTCGGCGAGATTGATGTGCTGGTTGAGTACCAGTCTGCTCACGGCGATGTGTCGAGGCGCGGCGGCGGCGTCGCATCGGGTGGTGACTGAACGAGGGCTTGGTGTCGGATTCCAGACTCTGCCGGGCCCATGCCCCACGCGCCATAGGCCGAGGACGTGCAGGTCGACGGCGGTTGTGGCAGTCAATGGGTCGGACGGACCGGAAAGGCCAGCCGATCCAGTCGCCGACTGGAGGACTGCGCACTGTCCGAATGCGACGGTACCGTCCACCGGATCTCAATCAGCATGCGTGGGGAGTGGTTGTCATGACTGCGCGGGCGCGCACGGTGTCTTATGCGTGAGGATTCGCCGCGCTGGGAGCAGATCAATTCAAGTGCGTTCCCGCACGAGCAGGACGGTCTGCGCGAGCTGGCGTCGTACCTGCCGGACGCCGAGCCGTACCACGTCTGGGCGAATGTGGAGTTTGTCGGCACCGACGGCTCTATCAACGAGGTCGACGCGCTGGTGCTCACCTCCAGCGGCCTCTACGTGGTGGAGCTGAAGCACTGGCAGGGCCTCATCGGTGGGGATGGCCAGCAGTGGCGACGCAAGACGCCGGGCGGCGGCCGTCTGAGGCTGGACAGCCCGCTCATCCTGGCCAACCGTAAGGCGAAGCGGCTGCGCAGCGTGTTGCAGCAGTATGCCCCGCACGGCGCGCGGATCCCGTTTGTCAACGCGGCGGTGTTCCTGCACGCGCGCAACATGCGTTCCGAGTTGGACGACATCGGCCGCCAGCACGTCTACGGGCTCGACGGCAATTCGTCGAAGTTGCCCAGTTTGAAGGAGATGCTGCTCGCCCGGCCGGTCGATGCGAAGCACCACGTCGACGCGGTACGCGGGCGGCAGATCGTCGAGCTGGTCCGGGGCGCGAAGATCCGCCCTTCGGTGGCGGACCGGCGGGTCAACCAGTTGGTCCTGCACCAGCGGCCCTTCGCCGAGGGCCTCGGCTGGCAGGACTTCCTGGCCGACCACACAGTCGACACCTCCCTGCTGCGCCGGGTGCGGTTCTATCTGACCAGCCGGGCCACCGAGGAGCAGGTGCCGGCGATCCGGCGGGCCGCCGAGCGCGAGTTCCGGCTGTTGCAGGGCATCCACCATCCGGGAATCGCGCGTGCGTTGGATCTGGTGGAGCATCCGTGGGGGCCGGCTGTCGTCTTCGACCACCGACCGGAGTGGGTTCGCCTGGACCAGTGGTTGGGCGAGCGGGACGGCACGTTGCAACTGGCCCAACGGCTCCAGCTCGTGCAGGATCTCGCCGAGATCGTCGACCACGCGCACTCCCGGCGGCTGTCGCACCGGTCATTGAATCCTCGGGCGATCTATGTCTGCGACCCGGAAAGCGCCCGTCCGACCCTGGTGGTGACGGACTGGCAGACCGGTGGCCGACTGCCGGGCACCCGGCTCACCTCGCTCGGCTCACCGACCGACCCGGCCAGTCTGGAGCTGTTCTTCGACGACGCCGTCCGCCGCTACCAGGCGCCGGAGGCGGCCACCCTCGACGAGCTGCCGGGGCATCAGCTCGACGTCTTCTCTCTCGGCGCGCTGACGTACCGGATCATCGCGGGAGCCGAGCCGGCGTCGTCGGCGGAGGAGCTGCTCGCGGCGGTCGCCGACGGTGGCCTGCACCTCGACTCGGTTGCCGACGGGATGCCGTACCCGTTGGTGGAGACGGTCTACGACGCGACCCGCGGCGATCCGGCGCAGCGGATGAAGCGGGTCGGTGACTTCCGGCCCTGCCTCGACCTGGTCTGGGAGGTGCTGACCGCCCCGGAGCCGGCACCGGTGGTCGACCCGTTGCAGGCGCACCGTGGTGATGTGCTCGACGGCGACCTGATGGTGCTCAGCAACATGGGCAGCGGCGCCACGGCCATCGCCCTGCTGGTCGAACAGGACGGGCCGGAGGGTCGCCGCGAGCTGGTGTTGAAGGTGGCCCGGGACGAGCAGTTCGCTGACCGGTTCGCCGCCGAGGCCCGTACGGTCGACCAGCTTCGGGACTCCCGGGTGGCGGCCCTGGTCCAGGGGCCGATCAAGGTCGGTGGCCGGACGGCCCTGTTGTTGGAGAACGCCGGGCAACGCACCCTCGCCGAGGATCTGCGCGGTGGCCGGTTGGCGCTGGACCTGCTGGAACGCTACGGCCGTGACCTGCTGGAGATCGTCGCCTTCCTGGACGGGCAGGGGGTGTGGCATCGGGACATCAAGCCGGCCAACCTGGCGTCCCGGCCCCGGCCGAAGGACAAGCAGCCCCACCTGTGCGTCTTCGACTTCTCGCTCGCGGCGGTGCCGGCGGACCAGCTCACCGCTGGCACCACCGCCTACCTGGATCCGTTCCTCGGGCCACCGCGCCGGCTGCGCTTCGACGCCGCCGCCGAGCGGTTCGCCGCTGCGGTGACCCTCTACGAGATGGCCACCGGCACGCTGCCCCGCTGGGGTGAGGGCGCCAACCCGGCCGCCATCTCCGACGAGGTCACCCTCGATCCGGCCGCCTTCGATGCCTCGGTCGCGGACCGGCTGGTCACCTTCTTCGGCAAGGCCCTGGCCCGGGACACCACGAACCGCTTCGACACCCTCGACGAGATGACCGACGCGTGGCGGGCGGTGTTCCGGGAGATCCCGGAACCGGCGGCGGGCACCGACGACCTCGGTGTGGTCGCGCCCCTGGGGCGGATGTCGCCGTTGGAGGCCACCGAGCTGACCGCCCGCGCCCGGTCGGCGCTGGAACGCCTCGGCATCCTGACGGTCGGGGAGTTGTTGGACGCCGAGCCGTCGGCGTTGACCCGGGCCCGTGGGGTGCCGGACGCGACCCGCAAGGAGATCCTGGCCCGCACCCGTGAGCTGCACGACCTGCTCGGCCCGGATCCTGAGCCGACTCCGGCCCAGCCGCACGCCCAGGGCATCGAGGCGCTGTGTGCCACGTTGTTGCCGGCGCCGACCTCCCGCAGTGCTGGTCAGCGGGCCACGCTGCAGGTGTTGCTCGGGCAGACCGCTGTCGACGGCGTCTTTCTGCGGTGGCCGTCGCAGGCGGAGGCGGCCCGGGCCACCGGCAAGCAGCAGCCGCAGGTGTCCAACCTGCTCAAGCGGGTCATCGCCCGGGACTGGCAGCCGAACGCCGCGCTGAGCCTGATCCGCGACGAGATCGCGGCATTGTTGGACGCGCGGGGCGGGGCGATGTCCGCCGAGGAGGTGGCCGAAGCGCTGATAGCCGCCCGTGGCTCCTACTCCGCCGAGCCGAAGCGGACCGCCCAGGCGATCGGCCTGATCCGCGCGGCGGTGGAGACCGAGTTGGCCCGGGGCGGCGACGCCCGGTTGGCAATGCAGCGGCTGCGGGGCAGTGACGGCGTACTCATCGCTCGGGAGCCGGACGACCCCGGCACCGTGCGGACGGCCGCGGACCTGCTCGGGTACGTGGTTCGGCTGGGTCGCCGCGCGGTGGCGCTGGCCGGCGCGGACCCGTTGCCCAGCCGGGCGCGGGCCGTCGAGGAGCTGCGGGCGTTGGAGCCGCCGCCGAGCGGCATGCCGGCCCTGAGTGACGCCCGGCTGTTGCAGCTCGCCGCCGCAGGCAGCGGCGGCGAGGCCGCCGTCAACGCGCAGGGTCAGCTCTACCCGGTGGGGATGCCCGCCGAGCGCGCGCTGCGACTCGCGGCGGGCGCGCTGGTCGGCCAGGAGCTTGACCCCGAGACGGTACGCGCCAGGGTCCGCACCCGGTTTCCGCACGCCGTGCACCTGCCCGCCCGGCCGGCGTTGGACGCGTTGCTCCGCGAGATTCCGCTGGTCTGGGATCCGGTGGCGGGCCGCTACACGCCGCCGGACCGGTCGTCGTCGGTCACCGGCACCCGGGTGTTGAGCACTGTCGGGCCGCTGCTCGAACCGGACGACGCCGCGCAGGCGGCGACCCGGCTGGCCGGGGTGATCGACCGACGCGGTTTCCTGGTGTTGCTCGCCTCGATCCGGCGGCTCGGCCGCGCCCGCCGCGCGCTGTTGGACCGGCTGGACCTGGTGGAGGTCGACGTCACGGCGATCCTGTTGCGGGAGCTGCGCGCGCTCGGTTTCCCGTGGGAGGTGATCGTCGCCGCCGACACCGGCTCGCCGACCGACCCGGATTTCCGGTCCCTCGTGGAGTTGGTGCGCCACGAGGTGGTCCCAGCGATCGAACGCGCGCTCGCCGAAACCGACCGCCCGGTGCTGATCACCGAGGCTGCGCCGTTGGCCCGCTACCAGCAACTCCGGTTGATCCAGGAGTTGACGGACCCGACCCGACCCCGCCCGGCCGCCCGGCTGCTGCTGGTGCCGGCCCGGCGCACCGAGCCGTTGCTGCTCGACGGGCAGCAACTGCCGTTGACCTCACCGGCCAGCCAGTCGTTGTGGTTGCCCGAGGACTGGCCCCCCACCCCCGCCCTGGAGAGGACGATCCCCGATGATCGCGTTGAAGGCGTTGCAAGGCCAGGTCGCCGCCCTCACCGATGACCTACGCGGCCAGGTGGCCCGGGATTCCGAGCTGGAGTCGTCGCTGCGCAAGGAGCACGGCCAGGCAACCGAGGCTAGGCGTACGGCGGGGACGTTTGAGACCTGGTTGGAGGACGCCCTCGACCAGGCGGCGGTGGCCTGGGTGCTGGGCTGTCTGTTCGTGCGCTTCTGCGAGGACAACGGGTTGGTCGAGCCGTTGTGGATCGGCGGCCCGGAGCCGGCGGCCCCGGTAGAGCGGGCCGTGCAGCACCGCCAGCAATTCCTGATCGACAACCCTCGGCACAACGACCGGGAGTGGCTGCGCGAGGCATTCGGCTACCTGCGCGGGCTGCGCGCCACCGGCAAGATCTTCGACGAGCACAACCCGGTGTGGCGGTTCGGCATCTCCGGTGCGGCCGCCGAGAAGCTGTCGGACTTCTTCCGGCGCGGGCCGGGCCTGGTGTCGTTGCGGGTCGAGGACCTCGACACCCGCTTCCTCGGCGACCTCTACCAGGACCTGTCGACGCACGCGAAGAAGACCTACGCGCTGCTCCAGACGCCGGATTTCGTCGAGGAGTTCATCCTCGACCGCACCTTCGAGCCCGCTGTTAAGGAGTTCGGCCTGTCGGAGACGTCGGTGATCGACCCGACGTGCGGGTCAGGGCACTTCCTGCTCGGCGCGTTCGGCCGGCTTGTCGACAAGTGGCGGCGGCGTGAGCCGGCCACCGACATCCGGGTGCTGACCGAGCGGGCGCTCGGGCAGGTCACCGGGGTGGACATCAACCCGTTCGCGGTGGCGATCGCCCGGTTCCGGCTGCTGATCGCCGCGATGCAGGAGTGCGACCTCACGTCGCTGGAACGCACACCGGCCTGGCCGGTCCGGGTGGCGACGGGCGACTCCCTGCTGCACTGGGGCCGCAAGTCGCGGCACCAGGGGGACCTGATCGCTGTCCTCGAAGGCCGGGAGGCTTTTGCGTACGCGACCGAGGACGCCGACGTGCTCGGTGACTATCTGCGCGAGGGCCGGTACACGGTGGTGGTTGGCAACCCGCCCTACATCACCGTCGCCGACTCGGCCCGCAACAAGCTCTACCGGGAGATCTACCCCGAGGTCTGCCACCGGCAGTACGCGCTGACGGTGCCGTTCGCAAAGCGCTTCTTCGACCTGGCCAAGCGGTCGGACGAACACGGCGAGGGCGCGGGCCACGTCGGGCAGATCACCGGCAACGCCTTCATGAAGCGCGAATTCGGCAAGAAGCTCATTGAGGACTACTTCGCACACAAAGTCGAGCTGACCGAGGTCATCGACACGTCGGGGGCTTATATTCCAGGCCACGGCACCCCGACGGTCATCCTGATCGGCAGAGCGAAGGACCGCCGGCACTCGCAAAAGCTCTTGGCGGTGCTCGGGGTCCGCGGCGAGCCCGCCCAGCCTGACGACCCGAAAACAGGGTTGGTGTGGTCTGCGATCAAGGCGGGCGTGGACCGGTCGGAAGCGAGGTCCGACTGGGTGACCGTCGTCGACCTGGAGCGCGGACGGCTCAGGACACACCCCTGGAGCCTCAGCGGCGGCGGCGCGAGCAGTCTGGTGACCGCGCTTGAGGCCGTGCCCGGTCGAATGTCCCATGTTATTGACCTGCCGGTAGGTCGAGCGATTCGAGCGGGTGCGGATGAAGCTTTCATGCGACCGCTGGGACGGAAGTTGCGGGCAGCAGCCGACACCCGAGCGCTACGCCCGCTAATGATCGGTGAAGTCGTCAGAGATTGGAACTCATCACCCGAGGACGCGATTTGGTACCCCTACGACCTGAGTCTGGATGAAGCTGGGCTGTCGGTCGAACTGTGGCCCTGGCGAACGATGCTCTCCGCTAGGCGAACCTTCCAGGGCAGCATGGCCGACGCGGGATTGCACTGGTGGGAATACCATCAGCACACGGCATCCGCGTACCGAACTCCACTATCCATAGCGTTTGCCTTTGTGGCGACGCATAACCATTTTGTGTTGGATCGTGGGGGGAAGGTCTTCAAGCAGTCGGCGCCGGTGATCAAGTTGGCGGAGGGGGCGTCGGAGGACGATCATCTGCGGCTGCTTGGGGTGCTGAACAGCTCGACCGCCTGCTTCTGGCTCAAGCAGGTCAGCCACAACAAGGGCAGCACCGTAGATCAGCGGGGCGCGCGTCAGACGACTATCGCTTGGGAGAACTTCTACGAGTTCACCGGGACCAAGTTGCAGGAGTTTCCGCTGCCGGCGGCGTACCCGTTGGGGCGGGCGCGGCTGCTCGACTCGCTGGCGCAGCGGCTCGGCGGCCTGACCCCGGCGGCGGTCGCGGAGTCTGGGGTGCCAACGCGGGAGCGGCTCCGGGTGGCGCACGCTGACTACGACGCGACGCGAGCGCGAATGATCGCCGTGCAGGAGGAGTTGGACTGGGAGGTCTATCGGCTCTATGGGCTGCGTGACGACGACCTGACCTGCGCCGAGCCCCCAGCACTCGCGCTGGGGGAGCGGGCATTCGAGATCGTGCTGGCCCGGAAGGACGCCGAGCCAGAATGGTTCGTTCGGCACGGGTCGACGCCGATCACGGAGCTGCCGGTGCACTGGCCGGATGACTACCGGGCGCTGGTGCAGCGGCGGATCGTGGTCATCGAGTCGGATCGCAATATCGCGCTGATCGAGCGGCCGGAGTGCAAGCGGCGCTGGGCCACCGACGGCTGGGATGCCATGCAGACCAAGGCGTTGCGGGACTGGCTGCTCGACCGGCTGGAGTCGCCCGAGCTGTGGGGCGACCGGCCGATACCGCAGTCGGTGGCGCAGCTCGCCGACCGGGTACGCCACGACGAGGACTTCCGTTCGGTGCTGGAGCTGTGGGTCGGCCGCGACGACTACGACCTGACGAAGACGCTCGGCAAGCTGGTCGCCGATGAGCATGTGCCCTACCTGCCGGTGCACCGATACAAGCCGTCCGGGTTGCGCAAGCGGGAGCAGTGGGAACGCACCTGGACGCAGCAGCGCCTGGAGGACGCGGGCGACGAGGTGCAGGTCGCCGTGCCGCCGAAGTACACGTCGGCGGACTTCGTCAAGGCTTCGTACTGGCGGGCGCGGGGCAAGCTCGACGTGTCGAAGGAACGCTTCATCTCGTACCCGAAGGCGGGCCGGGATGGGGACGGCACCGAGCTGCTCGGGTGGGCCGGATGGGACCACCTCGCCCAGGCCCAGGCGCTGGCGACCGTCTACCTGGACCGGAAGTCGCAGGCGGCCTGGCCGGCAGAGCGGTTGCTGCCGTTGCTGGCGGGCATCGTGGAGTTGGAGCCGTGGCTGCACCAGTGGTACGCCGACGAGCGCCCCGGCTTCCCCGGCTCGCCGGCCCAGTTCTTCACCGACCTGATCGACGCGGAGCTGACACAGCTTGGCGCCGACCGGAATCGGTTGGACGAAGGCGCATCGGGGATGTCCAGGGCGTAGGCCGCTGACCCGGAGGCCGTTGGCCAGGGGCCCCGCCTGGGGTGTTTCGGGACTGGTGCCGGACTTCGGATGGGATCGGTCGTTGCATCAGTCTGTATGGGTGTGCGCGAACCCGGTTGGCTGGTACTTTGGTACCTGGGTAACCTGACCACCAAGAGGAGGAGTCATGGCTACCGCCGTTACGCCGATCAAGGTGGATTCGCAGACCGATCAGTTGATCTCTCATGCGGCCCACTTTCTCGGTCGTTCGAAGAAAGATGTCGTGGATGCCGCAGTGCGGGAATACATCGAGAATCACCGTGCAGAGATTCAGCAGGCTGTTGGTGAAGCGCTACGCCAACTCGATGGCTCAACCGCTGGCTCTGTCGCTCTTCTGACAGGAATGTCCCGCGCCGAGCTTGACGAGGTTGGCGGTTTCTCTGAGCCACAGTAGTGGGCGCCGTCGTGCTCGGCATTTTCGAATACCAGACGTTCGTCGGATCTGTTCTTCAGTGAGCGCATCGGCTAGCATCATCGAGTGAGTCAGGGCACCCCCAAGCCAGTCAGACCAACCAAGCGATGCCTGGATGACCTCAACCTAGGGTTTCCTCCCCTGGAGCAAGCTCTGGATCAATTGGGGAATCCTCTTATCGTCAAAGCCCAACTGGTGCCCGAGGAGGTTGCGGCCGGCAGTGCCGAGCGGATTCTGGCAATCAGAGACCGGGTTTGGTTCAAGGCGAAGGTGCAGTCCCTTCGCGGCGCGGTGACGAAACTGGATCCTACCGGCGACTATGGTCTAGAGATTGCAGAAGCCAGTGCGTGGTGGTGGATCGGGGCAGCCGGCTGGCGGCAGGAGGACAGCCGGCGCGACTTCTATCGATCGCTCGCCGCGGAGGTCGAGCGCGCTGGGCGAGGTTCAGGCTCCGGAAGTTCTGAACATCTTTTGCCTAGAGATGTAGACGTTCGGCGGCTGAGGGCCGAGGTGGCTGTGCAGGTCACCCTGGTCATCAAGAAGATTGTTAGGAAAGCCATCGCGGCTTCGATGAAAACAGGAAAGGTCTGCACGGCAACCTTTAGTCACCACAGGGTTTCCGCTCTTGTCCGGGCGCGTGACGGTGAAGCGTACTTGGCGGTCACTGCCGAGGGCTTCGTGGATCCTCGACTGCTCGCTGTGATTCTCGGAGCCGTACCGCATGTCTCCGGAAGTGATTGGCTGCCGGAGCCGGAGGGTGTATTCGGGATTCGCCCTGAGCCCGGGCAGATTATCTACTCCGCAATTATTTCGGCTAATTCTCAGGCTGAGATAATGGATGAATTGTCTGATGACGACAGTCAGGAACTCGATCGGCCATGAGCCGTCAAGCCGTCGTCGATGTGGGTCCCTCCCCGCATGGTGGAGTCGCCGCGTCGGTGGGCAGCATGATTCGCCCCGGACATGCCCGGCTGACGACCGCCCTCGGGCTATCACTCCGCCTGATTAGGAGACAGCGGGCCGGTTCGACGGCGGCGCGAAGGGAAGCCTTGACCTCGCCAACGCTCATCGTGGTGGTCGGTGCTCAGCCGAGGACGCTGATGTAGCGGCGTGCCGCTTCCGAGCTGCCCTGCACGAGGGCCATCGCTTCGGCCAGGCGCTGCTTGCTCTGCTCGCCACGGGCGATGGCCTCGGCGATCGTCGGGTGCCCGGTGCCAGCGGAGATCGCGCGCAGCCGGGCCAGCATCTGTTCGGTGTTCTCGGCGGCGGCCCGGATCTGACTGATCGTGGTATTGCCCTGCTCGGCGGCCTGCATCAGCGCCGCCTTGACTTCCTCGATGCTGGCCATGCCGCCCTCCGTCTGACGATCGCGCAAGCAAGTTCACGTTTGCGTGGTCGGACGGACACTATCGGAGATGAAGGTGGCACGCAGCCCCGCTGGTTACAGGTATTCGGCGGCCGTCCGTTCGGCGTCGGCGATGAACTCTTCGAGCTGCGCCTCGGTGAGATCGCGGTCTTGAAGCAGCTTGCCGAGGAACACGATCTGCATCTGGAGGGCGACTTCGGAGCTGAGATTGTCGATCAGCCCGACCTCACCGAGGGCTGCGCGGACGAGCCCTTCCATCTCCAGGGTGGGCAACGATTCCGCGCCCGGGAACTGAGCACGTGTTTCGGCGACGAAACGTGCCACGTCGGTGGGGGAGTGGGCGGCGGCGAAGCGGTCGTTGACGGCGATGGCGAAGGCAGCACCGATCATCTGGTTGCCGCCACGCCAACCAGACGCCTCCAGCCCGTCCAGGAGTTGGTCCACCGCGCCCCAGTCACGCCGTGCCATCGCGCGGATCAGGTCGCCGAACTCAGTCCGTACGCTCACGATCTCGTAACCTCGCTATTCCCTTGCGGATCGACTGAACAGAACGGTGGACGGCGATGCTCGCCACCAGCCCCACCACGACGAGGTGCCCTGCCGCGTCCGGTGCTTCGTTGAGGAGACGTTGCCCTAGCGTAGGGCCGACCGTCGGGGTTGTGGTGCCGGCTTGCTGAGCGCCGGACGGACCCTGTGGGCCTCGGATGATCGCGAACGCTTCCCTGGCCGCCGCTACCGACTTCTGGGTGTTGTCCTGGACGTCCTCGACCTTCCTGGTCATCGTGCTCAGGAAGGAGGCGACGTTCTTCCGGGCGGATTCGCGCTCGACTGTCTCAGCGAGCAGATCCTCACCAGACGGTGTAGCTGACTCTGATGGTTTCGTGTTCGGGGCTGAACCGGGAGCGACCATGTTGGAATAGGCACCGACGCGGTCAGCCGCTTCGCTGATCAGGCGGGCGAGCCTGCCGGCTTTCTCGGCGGCGGTCTTGCTTTCTGTCACAGCGCCGGTGAGTTCGGGGTGACGGCTGCCCTGCCCTCCCCGGGTGTAGTGCGCGTGGGCTTCTTCCGCGTCAGCCTGAGCGCGCCGTGCGACAACTGCGGCGCCGTGGAGAGTGTCGATGGCGCTCCGTAGCTGGGCGACAACCTCGCCGAGGCTGCCGCTCATCCGATGATGGTGAGGTAGGCGGCAGCATGATCCTTCGCCGCCTTGATCCGGCGAAGCACCAGCTCGACCTCGTCCGCCGCTACACCGAGTGCTCTGCGGGACTCCTGCGCCTCGTCGCTTTGGCTGTCGTGCAGGCTGGCGATTGCCAGCGCCGAGGCGTCAGCGAGCCGGGCGTTGGCCTTCTCGATGCTCATCCGAGCGTTGTCGAGCGCTTGATCGCCCTTCCGGATCGTCGCCTTGACATCGCCGATGGTCACTGCCGCACGTTAGCCGAAACCGGCCGTCGTGCGCAGCCCTCGCGGCCTTGGTGGGTGTCCCGGGCTGCCCCGGGGACACCCACCGAAGCCTCAGCGAGCGATGCGGGTCGTGCGCATGAAGCTGGCCCAGGCGGTAGGGGTGAAGGTGAGGGCCGGGCCGTGCGGATCCTTGCTGTCGCGGACGGCGACGATGCCGGGCAGGTTGTCGGCGACCTCGACACACTCGCCGCCGTTGCTGCCACTGCGGGTGCTCTTGCGCCAGTGGGCGCCGGTCAGATCAACCACGATGGACCTCCCCGATGATTTTGTTGATCAGATGCCTTGATTGTCCTTCGTCGAGGGCAAGCTGCTCCAGGCTCGCCCACACTTTTTCGTAGGCAGCGAACTCTTCGGGACGGTCGAGGTAGAGGGCACCGGTCCAAAGTTCGCTATAGATCACGGGTGGCTCGGGAGTCGTCCGGTTCTTGAGCGGGAAGTTCAGCATCACGAAGGAGCCCGCCTCTACCCCACGGTGTAGCCCGGCCGTGAGCGGCAGCACCCGAATCGCATTGGTGGCCGTCTTGGACAGTGTCAGCAGGTGTTGAAGCTGACTTATCATGGTTTCGGGGTTGCCCACTGTCCGGAGCAGCGCCGACTCGGAAATGATCACGTCCAGCGTCGGGGGTGGAGGTAGCCGACGGGTGAGCAGGGTTTGACGCTGCAAGCGGACCTCCACCAGGCGGTTGCGATCATCGTTGCTGACCTCGGTGCGGTGTTGATAGACCCCGAGGGCGTAGGCCCGATTCTGTAACAGGCCCGGCAGCATCGCCTCGTTGAAGAAGCGGAGTCTCGATGCGGCGGATTCGAGGCCGACGTACAGCTCGAACCATTCGGGGACGGCGTCGCCGTACGCGTGCCACCAGCCCTTGGCCCTGGTCTCGCCGGCGAGGGACATCAGCGCCCGGGTCAGCTCGCCCGTCGCCCCGAACAACTCGCACATGGCCCGGACGTCGACGCCGCGCACCGAGCCGAGCCCGCTCTCGATCCGCCAGACCTTCTGCCTGCTGCACTCCAGTGCCTCGGCGGCGGCGTCGAGGGTGACCCCCGCCTCGGTGCGTAGGTCACGCAGCGCCCTGCCGAGCTGTCGTCGGGGCACTGTCGAGCCCATGTCATCGGCCACGCGGCTCTCCTTCCTGTTGAGTTTTGCAACATCCCGACGGCCGTTCTGCAACAGGGGAATGTTGCCCACAAATAACGGAACAGTGTGAGTCGACATTCATTGCGATAGTGCCTCTGACCTTACAAGATGGGTCCGACAAAGGCGATGGCCGCGCAATTCCCGTCGCCCGCCAATTGTCGACCAATTCCGTCACCGAGGAAGGGTGGTGCTGCTTCGTGCGCGCGTTTCTCCGATACCTCCGGGCCGAGCCGCCCCGGCCGGGGGCCTACCGGGCCGCCAACTACGTGCCGCTGCGGCCCTGGCAGGTCCGCGAGCGCCGGTTCACCCGGCGGGGCCGGCGCGGCGTGGACGCCGTGGAGGTCGCCGAGTTCCTCGACCGGGTCCCCGACGATCTGGCCGAGGTGTACGCGGCGTTGGGCAGCAGCCGGCGCGAAACCCAGCGGATCAAGGACGCACTGAAGAGCTGGCAGTCGCAGCGGGCCCGCGAGGACCTGGCGGCCCGCCGATGAGCCCGCGTTGGGTGGCGCACCTGCCGTTCACCGCCGCCGACCTGCCGGCCGCCCAACAGTTCGCCGGCACCCTGGCCCGCTCCCTGAGCTTCCTCACCGAGGTGGACGCGGGCGAGACCACAGTGTCCGCCGAGGACGCGCAGGGCGTACGCCATCGGGTCTTCTGCGACCTGCCGCTCGACGGCGGCCGGCGGTGTGTGCGCAGCATCGAGCACGACGGCGACTGCGCGACCCGGCGGTCGCGGTGACCGCCGTGCCCGTCGTGGTCACCTGCCCCGACTGCGACGGGATGACCTTCACGCTGGAACCGTGCCGGTGCACCACCTACGGCGACCGCTTCCTCGCCGACGCCGACGTGCCTGAGCCGCGCCGGGAGGCATACCGGGGGTGCGAGCAGTGTGGGGGCGCGGGCAGCATCGCGTACCCCTGTTATCGCTGCGGGCGGCGCGGCCAGCGACGGGCGCAGCTCGTGGTCACCGTCGCCAACCTGGACACCGGCGCGGTCGCGTCCCACCTGGTCGTGCCCGGCGGCCTCGACCCCCACCGCGACCCGGCGGGCCACTGGGTGGTCGCCCTCGATTCCCGGGTACGCGACCTCGCCGCCAGCGTCGGCGCAGTCGTCACCGACGTCGACGGGCCGTCGCTGTGGCTGTCGAAGCAGTGGCGACCCGACCTGCCGGCAGCGCAACGGCACGAGCTGGAGGCCCACGCCATCCTGCGCGGCGATCATGCCCCCTGGCGGCTGGTGCCGGGCCGATCCGCAGCCGCGCCCGCGGTCGACCCGGCCACCCGGCTGGCCCGGCTCTGCGCCACGGCCGACCTGCTCCTGCTCGACCTGGTCGTCGAAGCCCGCCGGCAGGGCCCGAGGCTCGGCTGGGCCATCCGCTACGAGGTGCCCGGCTCCCCGGTGCCAGCCGGGCCGCCCGGCTGGCACCGGGACCTGCCGGAGGTGCTGACCCACACCGACGTAGCCAACGCGCTCACCGGCCTCGCCGAGCGCGGCCGGGCCGTCCCCGCCCGGCTGCTGCGCCCCGACTCGCCGCGCCCACCTGTCACCCCGGCCGTGGACGTCGACCAGCTCGAACGCCGCGTCCTCGCCGACTGCGTCGACCCTGCCGGTGGCGACGAGCTGCCCGGCGCGCAGGCCCTGTGGCGCGATGGCCGGTGGTGGCACACCACCCTGCGCCCCGGCGAGCCGGTGGAGATCCTCGCAGAACAGCCCACCGGCCAGGTGGTCCGCCGCGTGCAGGTGCCAATGAGTCGCGGCTACCAGCCGCCCGACCCGTCCTGGTTGGGTGAACCCGTCGACTGGCGGCCCTGCCCGGACTGCCAGCCCGGCAGCCGGCTGCGCGCCTGCGACTGCCGGCTCGGCGGGCGTCCCGCCGACCTGGACTGCCCGCACTGCTGCGGCGCCGGCCTGCGCCCGTCGGCGCTGCACTGCTTCACCTGCGGCGACACCCACCGCCTGCACCGGACGGTGCTGGTCACCCTCACCGACCTGCGGCACCGGGTGGTGCACCTGACCTGGCAGACCGGCACGCCGGAGGTCACCCCACTGGTCGCCACCCAACCCAACGGCAAGCCGGTCGTGCAGCTCCCGGACCGCTACCGGCTGGGCTCCTGGGCCGCCGTCCTCGGCGCGCGACCCGAGGACCTCGCCGACGTCGACGGCGGGCACGAATTCGGCAAGGACCTGCGCGACGGGTACGTCACCCTGCCCTGGGCCGGAGCCGACCCGGTGGGGGAGTACGTCCGCAGCGCCGGCCGGGGCACGGCCGCCGGCCGCCTGCTCGTGGTGGCGGCAGCCCCCGACGCGCCGCCGCTGCCCGAGTTGCTGCGTCTCGCCCTCGGCCTCGACCTGGCCCTCGTGGTGGGTGTGTACGACCTGCGGCACAACGCAGGCGACCCGCTGCTGGCCGACGGCCTGCGCTGGTCGGTCGAGGTGAAGCCGCGCGACGCACCTGTCAAACCCGACGACCTGCCCTACCGGCCGAGCTTGGCCGCCGCCCTCGCCTGGTGTGCGGAGTGCCTGGCCGACGCCGTCGCTGGGGCCGCCCCCACCGAACCGACGACGCCCATCCCCGCGCCCTGGTCGAGACCACGCGACCTCGTCGTCGACCCCGAACCGGATCTCCTGCGGCTCGCTGCCCGACACGCCGGGCAGCCGGTCACCGTGCGCTTCACCCGCGCCGGCTGCGCCGTGCACCGACACGACGACGACGGGGTACGCCTCCTCGCCGAAGGCCCCGACCTGCGTGATCTCCGATTGACCTGAGAGCGATGGATGCGAATCTGTCTGGAATCTGACTCGCGTTCGCGGTGTGGGTCGCTCGCTCGGGTTCAGCTTGCTGACGCTTCCCTGATCTGCGGCTTCTCCATCAAACAGGCGGCGGATCCGCTGTCCGTCCACAGAGATCGGTCCCGACGGGCGGAATGCGCCTACCACGGCGGGTCCCGGGCATCCACGCCTGTGGGTAGCGTGTCGAGCACCCTGGGGAGGCTGGAGGAACACCCGTGACGCTGCTGCGTGACCTGATCGACATCCCGACGTCGGTCGGCGAGGGCGACTTCGTGGTCAAGGCGGCCGAAGGCGCCGACCTGGACCGCTACGTCGTCACCGACCAACTTCGGGAGAATTTCACCAGCGCGCTGCAAAAGATCGGGCATGCCGTCACCACCGGCAGGTCGCAGGCGATGTTCCTGCACGGCTCGTTCGGCTCCGGAAAGTCGCACTTCATGGTCGTGCTGCGGGAAATCCTGGCGCACAACTCGCGCGCCCGGCAGATCCGCGGGCTGGAAGGGCCGGTGGTCGCCGCCGACGCATGGCTGCCGCAGCGGACGTTCCTCACCCTGACCCTGCACATGCTCGACGCGCGCTCCGTCGAGCAGGCGATCCTGGAGGGATACCTGCGTCAGGTCACCAAGCTGCACCCGCACGCGCCCGTCCCCGCCGTACACCGGTCGGATGCGCTGCTCACCGACGCGGCCGGCCTGCGCGCGACGATGGGTGACGACACGTTCTTCGCCGCGCTGCGCGGCGGTGGTGCGGGGCCGGCCGCCGCCGGCGACGGACTGGCCGCGCAACGGGCCCGCGCCGAGGGCTGGACCGCCGATCGGTACGCCGAGGCCGCCGCCCAGCCGCCCGGCACGAAGGATCGCGACGCCCTGGTCAGCGCGCTCACCGCGACATTCTTCAGCGGTGCGGTGCACAGCGCCGAATACCTCGACCTGGACACCGGTCTCGCCGTCATCACCCGGCACGCCAAGGCCCTCGGGTACGACGCCGTCGTGCTCTTCCTCGACGAGCTGATCCTCTGGCTCTCCGGACGAATCGCCGATCACACCTTCGTCAACACCGAGGGTGCCAAGCTCAACAAGCTGGTCGAATCGGCCGACTCCGCACGCCCGCTGCCGCTGATCTCCTTCGTCGCCCGCCAGCGCAATCTGGAGGACTTCCTCGGCCCGCAGGTCGGAGGCACCGAACGGGAGGCGCTCGCGCACGTCATGCGCAGCGTGCAGGGCCGGCTCGGTGAGATCATCCTGGCCGACACCAATTTGCCCGAGATCACCGAAAATCGGCTGCTCAAGCCGAACGACGCCGCCGCCCGTGCGGTCATCGACAACGCCTTCGCGGCTGTCCGACACAACCGCGAGGTGTGGGACATCCTGCTTCTCGGCGCCCAGTACGGCGACGCCGGCATCGGCTCCGACGGCACCGCGTTCCGGCAGCTCTATCCCTTCTCGCCCGCCCTCGTGGCGACCCTGGTCGCGTTGTCCCAGGCGCTGCAACGGGAGCGGACCGCGTTGAAGGTGATGACCGAGCTGCTGGTCGACCGCCGGGAGAGCCTGCGGGTCAACGACCTGATCGGGGTCGCCGCTCTCTTCGACCCGCTGGTGCTGCACGGGGAGTTGCCCGACCGACCGAAACTGCGGCAGCAGTTCGAGGCGGCTCGATCCCTCTACCTGCGTAAACTGCGCCCGATCCTGCTGTCCCTCAACGGCATCGACGAGGAGAAGGCCGCCTCCCACACCCAGTTCCAGCTCGACGACAAGCTGGTCAAGACGGTGCTGCTCGGTGCCCTGGTGCCCGAGGTGCCGGCCCTGCACAACCTGACCGCGGCAAAGCTGCACGCCCTCAACTTCGGCTCGATCGCCGCGCCGATCCCGGGTTACGAGAACACCATGGTGCTCAACCGGCTGCGCAAGATCGAACAGGACGCCGGTGAGCTGCACCTGACCGACGACCACGACCCGGTCGTGTCGCTGAAACTGCACACCGTCGACTTCGACAAGCTGCTCGATCTCGTTCCGCTCGGCGAGACCTCTGCCGGCGTACGGCAGCAACTGCTGCGCGAACTGATCAGCGCCGAGATGGGCCTCGCCGGCAGCGAGGGCAGCCATGGGGAGCTTCAGCAGCCACGCGACTGGCGGGGTCGACGGCACGTCGTCCAGGTCAAGTTCGGCAACGTCCGGGACCAGGACGCCATGCCGGTCGCCGCGCTGATCGCCCCCGGTGAGTCGTGGCGGATCGTCGTCGATTACCCGTTCGACCCGCAGGACTACCCGCGCGCCGCCGACCGGGCGCGGATCGAGGAACTGCCCCGAGGGTCGAACACCGTCTTCTGGCTGCCGCTCTATTTGACCGACGACATGATGGGTCGGGTCGCCCAACTGGCAAAGATCAACTATCTGCTCGGGGTCGGAGGCACCGGGGAGCGGTTGAACAACCTCGCCGCCGACTGGCCCAAGGCCGACCGGCAGCAGGGCCGGGTCTACCTGCTACAGCGACAGACCCAACTCCGCGACGGCCTGATCACCGCCCTCAAGCAGGCGTACGGGGCGGCCAACCCACAGCCCTCGGACGTGCACGACGACACCGTCGGAGTCCTGCACACCCTGGCCGAAGGGCTGCGCATCGGCGACCCACGTGGCGGCACGCTCACCGACGCCTTCCGCAACCTCACCGCAGAGTTGCTGGAGTGGTCCTACCCGGGCACACCGGCGCTGCCCGTCGACGAGAAGCCGCTCACCAGAGCAGACCTGGCCAAGGTGTTCGAGTACGCCAGAAAGGCGGCCGCCGACCCCACCCACGGCGTCTCCGTCGCCTCCCCGGTGGACCAGAAGACCCTCCGCCGAATCTGCAACCCGCTGCAGCTCGGCGAACTGGTGGACCACCGGTACGTGCTCGACATCAGCACCTGCTTCTGGAGCCGGCACCTGCTGCAGGAGGCAGCCAAGCAGGACTACCGCGACCACTTCCCGGTGCACATGCTGCGCAAGCTGCTCGACCTGCCCAAAGCCCGCGGCTTCGACCGCGACCTGCAAAATCTGATCATCGGGGTCTTCGCCCTGGAGGAGCAACTCAGCTGGTACGACAACGGCGGGAAGACCACCGTCGCCGCCGTCCACGGGGTGGAGGACCGTTTCGAGCTGCGCCACCCACAGATGCCCGACGACGAGACCTGGAAGGCCGCCGTCCGGTTCGGACAGCCGTTCTTCGGCGAGGTGCTGCCGCTGTTCCGCAACCCCGCGAATCTCGGGACTCTCGCCAGCACCATGCGGAAGGTGGCCAGGGACCACGCCGGGCTCGGCGGGCAACTCGTCAACGAACTCGAACGACACGCGGACCTCCTGGGCCTGGACAAGGCGGCCACGACGGGCCGGCTCGCCACCGCCCGCAGGGTCGCCCACCTGCTCACCCAGGTCGCACACGAGCAGGACGACGTGGTGCTCGTCGCCGTGGTCGCCGACGGCGACCAGCACCTCGCAGGGCTGGACGGGCAAGCCGCGAGCGGTGTCTACAAGCAGGCGCAGAAGCTGATCAGTGCGCTCGCCGCCACCCAGTGGCCGCTGATCGCCGCGCTCGCCACGCGCGCCGGCACGGACGACCGCGCCCGGGTCGTCGTCGAGCAACTGCACACCGCGGCTGCCGACGAGCACCACGGGTCAGATCTGGTCAAGGCGCTCCAGCAGGCCGTGGGTGCCGCCGCCGCCCTGTTGGCAGCGGACAAGCCGGCTGCCGGCCCCACCCGGACCATCGGGCCAGCGGCCGGCGGTGGATCGCCGTCGACCGGGCCGGCGTCGAATCCCACACCGCCGCAGGTCGGCACCCCGACGCTCATCCCCGGCCCGCGTCTCCCCGTCGACCCGGTCACGGCCGTGACCACCAGCCGAATGCTGATCACCGACGACAACGAGCTGGACCGGCTGACCGAGCAGATCCGCTCCGAGGTCACCGCCGGTCGGCGGGTCGAGGTGACCTGGCAGGTGCAGCGGCAGGAGCTACGGCAGTGAGTATCAGTCGGGTTGCCGTACGTCCCGCCGCCGTCCGCCGCAAGGTCGAAGCGTGGCTCGCCGAACAGGACGACGCCGAGGCGATCGTGTTGCTCGCCCGTCCCGAGTGGACCGATGACGCCGTCCTCACCATCGGCAACACCCGGGTGCGGGTGGTGCCCTGCCCGACGCCCATCGCGGCGCGGGCCGCGCTGGCCGACCGGGCGGCACACGAGAAACTCGTCCTGCTGACTGATCTGACCGACACCGAGTTGGGCGACGGACTGCTCGCCCACGTCAGCCTCCAGACCGGCCGTAGCGTCGACCCCTGGGACCTGGTCGGGCAGGCGTTCGGTGGCCAGGTGCGGCCGGATTCGACCCTGGTGCGCACCGGTCGGTGGGTCGCCGACGCGCTCACCGAACTGGCTCCCGCCGAAGGTTGGCCGCCGCCAGCCGGCACCATCCTCACCCGGGACTACGCGCTGCGCCACCTCGCCGGAGCTGTCCTCGCGCTCGATCCGGACGAGCTGGACGGGGCGGGGCTGCTGCAGTGGAGCACGGACGCGCCCACCCAGATGCGGTTCGCCGAGCTGCCGGTCGCCTGGGCTGAGGGCATCGCCGCACTCCTGGTCGAGGTGGCCGGGCCGATCGCCGTCCCGGTGCTGGCCGCCGTGCGGGCGGGCCACGGAACCGACGCGATCCCGCTCGGTCTTCTCGCCGGCGTGCTCTGGCCCCGCAGTCCGGGAACGGCGCCGGAGGTGGAGATCGCGGTTGCCCGTACCCGGTTGGAGCCACGCTTCGGCGGCACCCGCCTCACCGACCATCAGGCGACACTGTTCGTCGAAGCCGCCGAAGCCTGGATCTACCGCGCACTCGACGGCGACGACGCGGTACGCCACGACGCGCACCGGATGCTGCGCCGGGCCGAAGACCTCGCCGCCGAGATCGACGTGACCGAGCTGCTGGTCGCCTCCACCCTGCTGCCCGCCGGATTCACCCAGCGGATGCGGGCCTTCGGTGCCGCCGTCCGGCTGGCCCTGCCCGGGCCCACTGCTGTCCCACCCGCCCGCGACCTGATCGAGAGGGCACAGGAACGGCTCGCCGAGGTGGAGGCCCACCGCTCTGCGGACCGGTCCCGGGTGGAGACCGCGCGGATGGCAGTGCGGCTGCTGCGCTGGTTGGCGATCAGCGAGGGACGCGGCCCAGCCACCATGCTCGCCGCTGTGCAGCGGCAGATCCGCGACGACGGCTGGGTGGACCGGGCCCGACTCGACGTGTTCGCAGGGGACGTCGACCCGCATGTCGCACAGTCGTACCGCGCCCTGCACGCGGCCGTGGACGCCCGGCGCTCCCGGCACGACCGGGAGTTCGCCGAACAGTTGCACGACATGACCAGCGCCGAGCGCGAGCCCGGGGCCCTGCTCCGGGTCGAGGACGTCCTGGACCGGGTGGTCCGACCGATCCTTGACAACGGCCGCCGGAGCCTGCTGCTGCTTCTTGACGGCATGAGCGCGGCCGCCGGCATCGAGATCGCCGACTCGCTGGGACGCAGCGGGGCCTGGACGGAGCTGACCCCCGACGGGGGCCCGCGGACGGCGGTGCTCGCCGCCCTTCCAACCGTTACGGTCGTCAACCGGTGCAGCCTGTTCAGCGGACGCCTCACCGTCGGTGATCGCGCCGCCGAGCTGAAGGCGTTCACTGTCCAGTTCCCGGACAGCGTCCTGCTGCACAAATCCGATCTGCGCACCCCGGCTGGCCTGGCGGTCGACCCCGAGGTCGCCGCGGCGATCAATGACCCGGCCGTCCCGCTGGTGGCCGCGGTGATCAACACCATCGACGACGCCCTGGACCGTAGCGACCCGGGCACCATCGAGTGGAGCACGGACACCGTCAACGGCCTGCGCGATCTGTTGGCGGTCGCCCAGGACCGGGTTGTGGTGCTGGTCTCCGACCACGGTCACGTGGTCGACCGTGGCTCGGAGGCCGTGCTGCTGTCGTCAGACTCCAGCGAGAACCGGTGGCGCCCAGCAACCGACGCACCCCGCGACGGCGAGCTGCTCTTCACCGGTGGTCGGGTGGCGCTCGGCGACGGTCGGGTGATCCTGCCGTGGCGAGAGGAGCTGCGATACGGCCCTCGGAAGGCCGGTTACCACGGCGGCGCTTCGCCCGCTGAAGTCGTCATCCCCCTGCTGGTCTTCGCCGCCCAGGATGAGCACGCCGTTCCCGGGTGGGCCGGCGCCCCGGTCTCCAGCCCCGACTGGTGGCGCGAACCGATCCGGCAGCCAGCGTCGGAGGAAACCGCCGTTTCGCCTCCAGTGGAGGTCGGTGTGGCGAGCCGGCCGGCTCGTCGTCCCAGGCCGCCGGCGCAGGACGAGGGTCTGTTCGACCTGCCGTCGCCAACGAGTGTGGCGTCGCCCGTTTCTGCCGCTCTGCTGCCGCCCGTGGCGTCATCCGCCCCGGCGGAGCCCACGTCGGCGCTCGTCGACGCTTTGTTGGCCAGCCCCGTCTACGCGGACCGCCGGGACGCCCGGGCGCCGATCCCGGATGAACGGGTGGCCGCCCTGCTCTGCACACTTGTGGCCGGCAATGGCCGGGCCGCCCTGGAGACCCTGGCCACCCGGGCCGGCGTCCCGGTTCACCGGATGCCCGGCATGTTCGCCGCTCTGCGCCGGCTGCTGCAGGTTGAGGGATACCCGGTTCTCAGCCTCGACCCGGATGGACGAACCGCGAAACTCGACATCCCGCTGATGATCGAGCAGTTCGGGTTGGAGCCGATGTGACGGTCGAGGTGAGTGCCCGTCGGCGGCGCGACATCATCGACGCGCTGCGGCGGGGAGTGGTGCCCTCCAACGGCCTGGACGCCCTCGCGGTCGGACTCGACCGTTTCACCGCCGCGCTCGACGAGGATCTCGACCGGGCCTCCGGTGGCGGTAGCGTCTTCAAGGCGGTGCGCGGCGAGTACGGCGCCGGCAAGACGTTCTTCACGCGCTGGCTGGGGGAGCAGGCGAAGCGACGGGGGTTCGCCGTCGCCGAGGTGCAGATCTCCGAGCTGGAGACGCCGCTGCATCGAATGGAAACCGTCTACCGACGACTCGTCGAGCAGTTGGCGACGGAGCAGTTCGCCCCGAGCGCGCTACGACCCGTCCTGGACGGCTGGATCTTCGCGCTCGAAGAGGACGTCCTGGCCGGGGGGCAGGTCTCCGAGGCGGATGCGGAGGGCCTCGATCGGGAGGTCGGCGAGCTTCTTGAGCGCCGCTTGGCGGCCATTTCCCGACGTACTCCTGGCTTCGCGGCGGCCCTGCGCGGCTACCGCACCGCCGTCGCCGCCGGTGACCAGCCCACCGCCGACGGGCTCGCCGCCTGGCTCGGTGGGCAACCACACGTCGCCGCGTCCGCCCGACGGGCGGCCGGGGTCAAAGGAGACCTCGATCATTTCGGTGCGCTGAGTTTTCTGCAGGGCCTGCTCGCGGTGTTGCAGGACAGCGGGCACGCCGGTCTCCTGGTGGTGCTCGACGAGGTGGAAACCCTGCAACGGGTCCGCTCGGATGCCCGGGACAAGGCGCTCAACGCGCTCCGACAACTCGTCGACGACATGCACGCCGGCCGGTTCCCCGGCCTGTTCCTGTTGGTCACCGGAACGCCGGCCTTCTTCGACGGCCAACAGGGGGTGCAGCGGCTCCCCCCGCTGGCACAGCGGCTCGCCACCGACTTCGGGACGGAACCACGCTGGGACAACCCCCGGGCCACCCAACTGCGACTGCCCGGCTTCACCGAGGACGCGTTGGTGCAACTCGGCGTACGGGTTCGCGAAATCTACGGCAGCAAACGAGTCTCCGACCTCGTCGATGACAACTACCTCGGCGAACTGGCCCGCGCGGTGGCGGGTCGGCTCGGTGGCCAGGTCGGCGTGGCACCCCGGGTCTACCTCAAGAAACTTGTCGCCGACGTGTTCGATCGCGTCGACCAGTTCGACGACTGGGATCCGCGCCGCAACTACGAGTTGACGCTGCGCTCTGACGAGCTGACCGAGGTCGAGCGCAACGCTGCCTCGGCCGACGACGTCACCCTGCTGATGTGAACGAGGAACGCCTGCTCGACCCGGTCGTCCTGCACCATGTCGTCAACACTCTCGGCTGGCCCGACCTACGTCCCCTGCAACGCGCGTCGATAGCGCCCCTGGCACAGGGCGACGACGCGCTGCTGCTCGCTCCGACGGCAGGCGGAAAGACCGAAGCAGCCCTCTTCCCCTTACTGTCCCGCATGGCCGGGCAGAGTTGGACCGGAACCTCGCTGCTGTACTTGTGCCCGCTGAAAGCTCTGCTCAACAACCTGCTGCCCCGAATCGAGCGGTATGCCGGGTGGCTGGGGCGCACCGTGGCGCTGTGGCACGGTGACGTGGCCGCGTCCGCCCGCCGGGCCGTGCTCTGGCAACGTCCCGACATTCTGCTCACCACACCCGAGTCCCTGGAGTCGATGCTGGTCAGCGTCAACGTCGACCACCGGCTGTTCTTCGCCGGCCTCAGGGCGGTGGTCGTGGACGAGGTGCACGCGTTCGCCGAGGACGACAGGGGATGGCACCTGCTCGCCGTCCTCGAACGTCTGACACGGGTGACCGGCCGACCGCTTCAACGGGTGGGACTGTCCGCGACCGTCGGTAATCCCGAGCAGTTGCTGACCTGGCTGCAGGGATCCGGGGCAGGGGCCAAGCCGGGTCGCGTGATCGCCCCGGAGCAAACGACGGCTGCGCCGGCCACTGCGCCACCCGGGCAGATCGAACTCGACTACGTCGGGTCGCTCGCCAACGCCGCGACAGTCATCTCCGCCCTGCACGCCGGTGAGAAGCGGTTGGTCTTCTGCGAGTCCCGGCAGACGGTCGAGGAACTCGGGCAGTTGCTACGCGAGCGTGGAATCACCACCTTCCTGTCGCACGCGTCCCTCTCCGCCGACGAACGACGCTGGTCCGAGCAGGCATTCGCCGAGGCCCGCGACTGCGTCATCGTCTCCACCAGCACCCTTGAACTCGGCATCGACGTGGGTGACCTCGAACGAGTCATCCAGATCGACTCGCCGGCGACGGTGGCGTCGTTCCTGCAACGACTGGGGCGCACCGGCCGCCGACCGGGCAGCACCCGGAACTGTCTCCTCCTCTGCCGCAGCGGTGTGGAGCTGACCAGAGCGGCGGCACTGCTGCTGCTGTGGGGACGGGGCTGGGTGGAGCCGGTCGTCGCGCCGCCCGAGCCCCGGCACATCGTCGCTCAGCAGGTGATGGCCCTCTGCCTTCAGGAACACCGGATCGGCGACCGGCTGTGGTCAACAGCGTGGAACGGGCTCGGGCCGTTCGGGCCAGGTGCCGAGCCCATCGTCCGTCACCTCGTGGACCAGGGATATCTCGATGTCGACGGCGGGCTGCTGTTTATCGGGCCGGAGGCGGAACGGCGCTTCGGCCGTCGTCACTTCATGGACATGACGGCGGTCTTCACCGGGCCGCCCGAGTTCACAGTGCTGCACGGCCGGACCGAGCTGGGGCGGGTGGACCCGAGCCTGCTTACCGAGGATGTTCCTGGTGAACGGCGGCTCCTGCTCGCTGGCCGGGCCTGGCGGGTGACGTACGTCGACTGGCGTCGTCGCCGGTGCTTCGTCGAGGCAGCGGACGGGGGTGGACGCGCCCGGTGGACCTCGTCCGGCTGGATCGGTTCGGGGCACGCACTGACTCGCGCCATGCGTGACGTCCTGCTCGGTGCGGATCCGCCGGTCCAGCTGACCGCGCGGGCAAAGAATCGGCTGTCCACTGACCGCGAGGAGCGTTCGGCGCTGGTACACCCCGGCGGCAGCATGATCGTTCGTACCCCCAGGGGGGACCTGCTCTGGTGGACGTGGGCCGGACTGCGGGCGAACGCCACGCTGACGGCGACTCTCAGCGAGGTCGTCGACCCGGCGCAGCGGTTCGACGACTACGCCATCCGGCTCCGCGAGAACCTGACACCACAGGATTGGCGGCCCCTGGTCGCCGACGCCGGCCATCGGCTCTGCTTGCCAGAGGTGAACGACCGGGCGCTCGTCGGGTTGAAGTTCAGCTCGGCCCTGCCGGAGCGGCTGGCGCGGGCCACCCTCGCCGCCCGTCTCGCGGACCTTCCCGGAGCGGCGGCAGTGCTTGACGAACCCGTCCGGTTCGTCGCTCTCTCCAGCTGAGGCGGGCGTCACAGCAGTGCGCTGCTGAGCGCGCTGGAGCCCTACTCCGGGACGCGGCGGTAGGCGCCGTCGCTGGCTGAGGTGGCCATCGAGGCGTACGCGCGCAGCGCCGCCGACACCGGCCGCTGCCGGTTGGTCGGGGTGTACGGCTTGTCGCGCTTCTCCTCGGCCACCCGTCGCGCCTCCAGCTCGTCCTCGGCCACGTTGAGGGAGATCGACCGGCCCGGGATGTCGATGACGATCTCGTCGCCCTCGCGGACCAGGGCGATCAGCCCTCCGGACGCGGCCTCGGGGGAGGCGTGCCCGATGGAGAGGCCGGACGTGCCGCCGGAGAAGCGGCCGTCGGTGAGCAGCGCGCACGAGCGGCCCAGCCCGCGACCCTTGAGGAACGAGGTGGGGTAGAGCATCTCCTGCATGCCGGGGCCACCCTTCGGGCCCTCGTAGCGGATCACCACGACGTCGCCGGCGACGACCTCCTTGGCGAGGATCGCCGTCACCGCGTCGTCCTGCGACTCGTAGACCTTCGCCGGGCCGCGGAAGGTCAGACAGTCGTCCGGCACGCCGGCGGTCTTCACGACGCAGCCGTCCGGGGCCAGGTTGCCGTGCAGGATGGCGAGGCCGCCGTCGGCGGAGTACGCGTGCTCGCGGTCGCGGATGCAGCCCTCGGTCGCGTCGGTGTCCAGCGTCGACCAGCGGTTGGTGGTGGAGAAGGGCTCGACGGTGCGGACCCCGCCGGGAGCGGCGTGGAACAGCTCGACCGCCGTCGGCGTCGGCGAGCCGCCGCGCACGTCCCAGTCGGAGAGCCACTGCGCCAGCGAAGGGGAGTGCACGGCGTGCACGTTCCGGTTGAGCTGCCCGGCCCGGTCCAGCTCGCCGAGGATCGCCGGGATGCCACCGGCCCGGTGCACGTCCTCCATGTGGTACTTCGGCGAGTTCGGGGCGACCTTGGCCAGGCACGGAACCCGCCGGGAGATGGCGTCGATGTCGGCGACACCGAAGTCCAGCTCGGCCTCGCGGGCGGCGGCGAGCAGGTGCAGCACGGTGTTGGTGGAGCCGCCCATCGCCACGTCCAGGGCGACCGCGTTCTCGAAGGCGGCCTTGGAGGCGACCGTACGGGGGAGCACCGAGTCGTCGTCGCCGTCGTACCACCGCTTGGCGATGTCCACGACGGTGCGGCCGGCCTCGACGAAGAGCGACCGGCGCGCGGCGTGGGTGGCCAGCGTCGAGCCGTTGCCGGGCAGCGCCAGCCCGATGGCCTCGGTGAGGCAGTTCATCGAGTTGGCGGTGAACATCCCGGAGCAGGAGCCGCAGGTGGGGCAGGCGGAGCGCTCGATCTCGCCGAGCTGCTCGTCGGTCACCGCCTCGTTCGAGGAGGCGATCATCGCGTCGATCAGGTCGATCTTGCTGTGCACGACGCCCTCGATCGCCGTCGTCTTGCCGGCCTCCATCGGGCCACCGGAGACGAAGACGGTCGGGATGTTGAGCCGCAGCGCGGCCAGCAGCATGCCCGGGGTGATCTTGTCGCAGTTCGAGATGCAGACCAGGGCGTCCGCGCAGTGCGCGTTGACCATGTACTCCACCGCGTCGGCGATCAACTCACGGCTGGGCAGGGAGTAGAGCATGCCGCCGTGGCCCATCGCGATGCCGTCGTCGACCGCGATCGTGTTGAACTCCCGCCCGACGCCTCCGGCCTCGGCCACCGCGTCGGCGACCAGACCGCCCATGTCCTTCAGGTGGACGTGACCGGGCACGAACTGGGTGAAACTGTTGGCGATGGCGACGATCGGCTTTCCGAAATCGTCGTCGGTCATCCCGGTGGCCCGCCAGAGGGCCCGGGCGCCGGCCATCGTCCGACCGTGTGTGGAAGTCCTCGATCGCAGCTCAGGCATGTGTACCAGCATGACACCGCCGCCGCGTCAGGCATCCGGAGTATCCGCCGTGTCCCAACAGATGCACATCCGGTCTCCCACGGCGTGCACTCATCCGGCACTCTTGATGGCGTGCATCTCCCCCCGGGCATGGTCGCCGTCGCGGCGCTGAGCGGCGTGGTCGCAGCCGCGGCCACCGTGCTGCTGACCATGGTCGCGCGGCGGCGCAGCGGGCCGCGCCGGCCGGCGCACCTGCTGCTCGCGGCAGCCGCCGGGACGTCCCTGGCCAGCCTGTTGGTCGGTCTGGTGGCCGTGCTCTCCACCAACGAGCACTGGGCCCACGAGCAGAGCCAGCGCACCGGCTGGGCCACCGTGGCGGCGATCGGCACGGCGGTGAGCGGGCTGGCCTTCGCGGCCGGGCTGCTCCGGCTGCCGGGGGTCGCCGCCACCGCCGCGGGGACCGCCCGGCTCGCCCTGGACGGTCTGACCATGGCGGCGGCGCTGTGGTTCGTCGGCTGGGTGCTCTTCTCCGAGCCGACCCGGCTGCTCGGCGCCGCCACGCCGATGGCCTGCCCGGCGATCCTGGTGGCGACGGTGAGCGCGGCGCTCGGCGCCGGCCTCGCCGTGATCGTCGTCTTCCGGGCCGCCGCCCCGCGTCAGCGGCTGGCCGTGCTCGCGGCCGGGATCAGCGCGGTGAGCTGCGGCGGTTTGGGCCTCAGCGCCGGGCTCTGCCAGGCGGGGCCGACCATGGCGCTCGCCGGCGCGGCGGTGCTGGCCGCCGGTCTGCTGACCGTCGCGCTCGCCGTCCACCAGGCCGACCGGCCCGGGCACGTCGAGCTGGACCTGATCGGTCGCGACGGCGAGTACGCCGTCGCCCCGATGCTGGCCATGGCGGCCTCGGCGATGTACCACCTCCTGCAGGACGGGCGGTTCACGGCGCCCGGCATCGTCGCCGGCAGCGTCGAGGGCTTCGCCCTGGTGGCCCGGCAGTACCTCACCCTCAAGGACGTCCGGGACTACGCCGGCCGGCTGGCCGAGCGGGAGGCGCACTTCCGTGAGCTGGCGCACACCGACCCCCTGACGTCGCTGGCCAACCGGCGAGGGCTGCTGCGGGCGCTGCACGACGGCGCGGCGGCCGGCACCCCGTGCGTACTGCTCGGTCTGGATCTGGACGGCTTCAAGAACGTCAACGACATGCGGGGCCACGACGTGGGCGACGCCGTGTTGGCCGAGGTGGGCCGCCGGCTGCGCGGCAACCTGCGCCCGGGTGACGTGGCGGCCCGGCTCGGCGGCGACGAGTTCGCCGTACTCATGCCGGCCCGACCGACCGAGGCGGACCGGGTGGCCGAGCGGCTGCTCGGCGTGCTCAACCGGCCGTACGACCAGCCGGAGGGCCCGGTCTTCCTGTCCGTGAGCATCGGCGTGGCCGGGTGGGCCGGCGAACCCGACGTGGACCTGCTGCTGCGCCACGCCGACCTGGCGCTGCGCTACGCCAAGCAACGCGGCAAGAACCGGATCGAGCGCTACGACGCCGCGTACGACCAGTTGCTGCGCCGCCGCACCACGCTGGAGCACGAGCTGCGGGGCGCGATCGAGCGCGACGAGCTGCGGCTGGCCTTCCAGCCGGTGGCCTCGCTGCCGTCGGTGCGGCCGGTCGGCGCCGAGGCGCTGCTGCGCTGGCACCACCCCGAGCTGGGCAACATCCGCCCGGACGAGTTCATCCCGCTCGCCGAGGAGTGCGGGATGATCGCCACACTCGGCGCCTGGGTGCTGCACCAGGCCTGCTACCAGCTCTCCCGTTGGCTGACCGACGGGCATGACGTCTGGGTCTCGGTGAACGTCTCGCCGCGCGAGCTGCACGCCCCGGAGTACGTGGTCCAGGTCGCCGAGGCCCTGCGCGCCCACCACGTGCCGCCGCAGCGGCTGGTGCTGGAGGTCACCGAGCACGCGGTCGCCACCGACCTGGACGAGCTGATCCGGCGGCTGACCGCGCTGCGGCTGACCGGCGTACGGATCGCGCTGGACGACTTCGGTGCCGGCTACTCGTCCCTGGGGCAGCTGCGCCGACTGCCGATCGACATTCTGAAGATCGACCACAGCCTGGTCGCCGAGCACGAGCCGGTCCGCCCGGTGGGCCAGGACGGTCCGGCGTTCGCGCCCATGGTCGACATCGTGATGCGGCTGGGCCACCAGTTGGGCCTGGAGGTCATCGCCGAGGGGGTCACCACGCCGACCGAGTTGGCCGCGGTGGTCGCCGCGGGCTGCCGGTTCGGGCAGGGCGCGCTGTTCGGCTGGGGAGTGCCGGCCGAGCACCTGGAGGCGATGCTGGAGGCGGCCACCTCGCCGGGTGCGCGGCCCTCCCCGCTGCCCGCTCCGCGCCGGGTTGCCGGCGGGTCCGGGCAGGTCACGCCGTCTGGTGGTGGCGCGGTGTCAGCCGACTCGCCGCCCTCCGTCAACCAACATGTGGGATCAGTTGACTCATCGCGTGAGATGCGTCAGGCTTAGCCGCATGTCGTCGTACCGGTCGCTGCGAGTACTTACCTGAGCGCACTCTCCCTCATCGAGAGTGCGCTGGCCCCGTGCATCTGCACGAGGGCCGTTTTTATTGCCGTCGGAACCTGTCGCGACGGGCCCACGCCCGCCTCGCATCGCTGAACAAGCCCCAGCCACTCCAGCCGAAGGCCAGAACCACCATGACGAGACCCACGCCCGAGACCCTCGCCCACACCGCCCGGCGGGCCCGCGCGACCGCCGACCCGGCCGGCACCGTCGACCCCGCCGCCGCGCGCGCCGCGGCCACCCCGGCTGTCCCGGCCGTACGGACAGCCGCCCCGGCCCAGGTCTCCGGCGCCAGCTCGCTGGTGCGGTCCCTGGAGGCGCTCGGCGTCGACGTCGTCTTCGGCATCCCGGGCGGCGCGATCCTGCCGGCGTACGACCCGCTCTACGACTCCACCGTCCGGCACATCCTGGTCCGCCACGAGCAGGGCGCCGGGCACGCGGCCACCGGCTACGCGCAGGCCACCGGCAAGGTCGGCGTCTGCATCGCGACCTCCGGCCCGGGTGCGACCAACCTGGTCACGCCGATCGCCGACGCGTACATGGACTCGGTGGCGATGGTGGCGATCACCGGCCAGGTGGCCCGCCCGTCGATCGGCACCGACGCCTTCCAGGAGGCGGACATCCAGGGCATCACGCTGCCGATCACCAAGCACAACTTCCTCGTGCAGACCGCCGAGGAGATCCCGCAGGTGCTGGCCGAGGCGTTCCACCTGGCCAGCACCGGCCGGCCCGGCCCGGTGCTGGTCGACATCCCCAAGGACGTGCTCCAGGCGTCGACCACCTTCTCCTGGCCGCCCACCCTGGACCTGCCCGGCTACCGGCCCACCCTGCACCCGCACGGTAAGCAGATCCGGGAGGCGGCGCGGTTGATGGCCGCGGCCCGGCGGCCGGTGCTCTACGTCGGCGGCGGGGTGCTCAAGGCCGGCGCCACCGACGGGCTGCGCCGGCTGGCCGAGCTGACCGGCATTCCGGTGGTCACCACGCTGATGGCGCTCGGCGCGTTCCCCGACTCGCATCAGCAGCACCTGGGGATGCCCGGCATGCACGGCACGGTCGCTGCGGTCTACGGCCTGCAGAAGGCGGATCTGATCGTCGCGCTGGGCGCACGCTTCGACGACCGGGTCACCGGCAAACTGGACTCGTTCGCCCCGGACGCGGCGGTGGTGCACGCGGACATCGACCCCGCCGAGATCGGGAAGAACCGGCACGTGGACGTGCCGATCGTCGGCGACGCCAAGCACGTCATCGACGAGCTGATCGCCGCGGTCACCGCTGAACGGTCGGCGGGGCACACCGCCGACCTCGGTGACTGGTGGACGCAGCTGGACGACCTGCGCAACCGTTACCCGCTGGGCTACGACGAGCCGGTCGACGGGACCCTGTCCCCGCAGTACGTGATCAAGCGGCTGGGCGAGATCGTCGGCTCGGACGCGATCTTCGTGGCCGGGGTGGGCCAGCACCAGATGTGGGCGTCGCAGTTCATCTCCTACGAGAAGCCGTACACCTGGTTGAATTCCGGCGGTCTCGGCACGATGGGCTACGCGGTTCCGGCGGCGATGGGCGCCAAGGTCGGCAAGCCGGACACGGTGGTCTGGGCAGTGGACGGGGACGGCTGCTTCCAGATGACCAACCAGGAGTTGGCCACCTGCGCGTTGGAGGGCATCCCGGTCAAGATCGCCGTCATCAACAACGGCAATCTCGGCATGGTCCGACAGTGGCAGACGCTCTTCTACAACGAGCGCTACTCCAACACCGAGCTCGGCACCCACAAGCACCGCATTCCGGACTTCGTGAAGCTCGCCGAGGCCCTGGGCTGCGTCGGGCTGCGGTGCGAGAGCGCGGCTGACGTGGACAAGACCATCGCCGCCGCCATGGAGATCAACGACGCGCCCGTGGTGATCGACTTCGTGGTCGGCAAGGACGCGATGGTCTGGCCGATGGTCGCCGCCGGCACCAGCAACGACGAGATCATGTTCGCCCGTGGCGTCCGCCCGGTCTTCGACGAGGATGACATTTAATGACGATGCACACCCTGTCCGTGCTGGTGGAGAACAAGCCCGGCGTGCTCGCCCGGGTCTCCGGCCTGTTCTCCCGGCGCGGGTTCAACATCGACAGCCTCGCCGTCGGCGAGACCGAGAACCCGGACGTCTCCCGGATCACCATCGTGGTCAACGCGGAGTCGTCCCCGCTGGAGCAGGTCACCAAGCAGCTGAACAAGCTGGTCAACGTACTCAAGATCGTTGAGCTGGATCCGCAGGTCTCGGTTGCCCGCGAGCTGCTGCTGGTGAAGGTTCGCGCCGACCGGTCCGCGCGGTCGCAGGTGCTGGAGACGGTCAACCTGTTCCGTGCCCGGGTGGTCGACGTCGCACCGGACACGCTGACCATCGAGGCCACCGGCACACCGGACAAGCTCGACGCGCTGCTGCGCGACCTCGAGGCCTTCGGCATCAAGGAAATGGTCCAGTCCGGGCTGGTGGCCATCGGGCGCGGCTCGCGTTCGATCACCGCCGGCCCCGCGCTGCGCGCCGCCTGACCCATCCGCACAGACCACGACGGGCCACTCAGGCCGTCGTACGAAAGGGAAGTTTCTCATGAGCGTTGAGGTGTACTACGACGATGATGCCGACCTCGGCCTGATCCAGGCCAGGAAGGTCGCGGTGATCGGCTACGGCAGCCAGGGTCACGCCCACGCGCTGTCGCTGCGGGACTCGGGCGTCGACGTGGTGATCGGTCTGCCGGAGGGCTCGAAGAGCCGTCCCAAGGCCGAGGAGCAGGGCCTGCGGGTGCTCACGCCGGCACAGGCCGCCGCCGAGGCCGACGTGATCATGGTGCTGGCGCCGGACACCGCCCAGCGCAAGCTCTACACCGAGTCGATCGAGCCGCACCTCGCCCCGGGCAAGGCGCTCTTCTTCGGTCACGGCTTCAACATCCGGTACGGCCTGATCAAGCCCCCGGCCGAGGTGGACGTGGCGATGGTCGCACCGAAGGGCCCGGGTCACCTGGTCCGCCGCCAGTACGCCGACGGCAAGGGCGTGCCCTGCCTCGTCGCCGTCGAGCAGGACGCCAGCGGCAACGCGCTCGCGCTCGCCCTCGCGTACGCCAAGGGGATCGGTGGCACCCGGGCCGGCGCGATCAAGACCACCTTCACCGAGGAGACCGAGACCGACCTCTTCGGCGAGCAGGCGGTGCTCTGCGGCGGTGCGGCGGCCCTGGTGCAGACCGGCTTCGAGGTGCTCACCGAGGCGGGTTACGCCCCCGAGGTGGCCTACTTCGAGTGCCTGCACGAGCTGAAGCTGATCGTCGACCTCATGTACGAGGGCGGCATCGCGAAGATGCGGTACAGCATCTCCGACACCGCCGAGTACGGCGACCTGTCCCGTGGCCCGCGCATCATCGACTCCCGGGTCAAGGACGAGATGCGCAAGATCCTGGGCGAGATCCAGTCCGGCGAGTTCGCTCGCGAGTGGGTCGCCGAGGACGAGGCCGGCCGGCCGAACTTCAAGAAGTGGCAGGCCGAGGGTGCGGCGCACCCGATCGAGGAGACCGGCAAGAAGCTGCGCGGCATGATGAGCTGGGTCGACCGCCCGATCACCGAGACCGCCTGATCGCTCGGCCAGACGACAGTCTCCGACGGCCCCGGGCCGCGCTCTCCCCAGCGCGACCCGGGGCCGTCGGCAATGCGCCGACGCCGGTAGCGGCCTCGGCACGTGCTCGGGTGGGAGTGTCGCTGGTGAGCCGTATACCTGGGAGTCATATTCATACCTCTGAGGTATGTCGCTCACCGCAGTGGTAAGCCCGACCCGTGCGCACGGCGCGCGACGGCGGTTTCGCTGTGGTGAACGGGTGATGTCCATCGCTCGACCGCGCGTGTGAGGGCACTCACCCTGAAGACCCGAACACGCCGGCCAGCGCGGCCCCTACGATCGCGGGTAGGTGCGCTGAGCCGGCACCTGACGGCCACGGCACGGATCAGCGTGGGGCGCAGTGCGGCGCCCCGCCGCCCGGGCCGATCGCAAACACGACCTCTACGAGGACCGATGAATCCTGTCGTACTGATCGCCGAAGAACTCGCCCCCGCCGCCATCGAGGTGCTCGCCCACGACTTCGACGTCCGGCACGTCGACGGCACCGACCGTCCGGCCCTGCTCTCGGCGCTCTCCGAGGCCGACGCCGTCATCGTGCGCAGCGCGACCCAGATCGACGCCGAGGCGATCGCCGCCGCGCCGCGACTCAAGGTGGTCGCCCGGGCCGGCGTCGGGCTGGACAACGTCGAGGTGCCGGCCGCCACCGCCCGGGGCGTCATGGTCGTCAACGCGCCCACCTCCAACATCGTGTCCGCCGCCGAGCAGGCCGTCGCACTGCTGCTCGCCGTGGCCCGTAACACCGCGAGCGCCAGCTCCGCGCTCAAGGCGGGGGAGTGGAAGCGGTCGAAGTACACCGGTGTCGAGGTGCAGGGCAAGACCGTCGGCGTGGTCGGGCTCGGTCGTATCGGGGTGCTCTTCGCGTCTCGCATCGCCGCCTTCGGCACCCGGCTGATCGCGTACGACCCCTACATCCAGCCGGCCCGCGCGGCGCAGCTCGGCGTCCGCCTGGTCGGGTTGGACGAGCTGCTGCGCGAGAGCGACTTCATCTCCATCCACCTGCCCAAGACGCCGGAGACGGTGGGCCTGATCGGTGAGAAGGAGCTGGCGATCGTCAAGCCCGGCGTCCGCAT
The DNA here is from genome assembly GCF_042872525.1 of Micromonospora sp. NPDC005254. Taxonomy (NCBI): domain Bacteria; kingdom Bacillati; phylum Actinomycetota; class Actinomycetes; order Micromonosporales; family Micromonosporaceae; genus Micromonospora; species Micromonospora sp. NPDC005254. The sequence goes on from NZ_JBIAKM010000002.1 coordinate 771,588, forward strand.
CGTGAACGCCGCCCGCGGTGGCCTGGTGGACGAGCAGGCGCTCGCGAACGCCATCGCCGAAGGCCGGGTCGCCGGCGCCGGCGTGGACGTGTACTCCAAGGAGCCCTGCACCTCCTCGCCGCTGTTCGCCTTCGACAACGTGGTGGCCACCCCGCACCTGGGGGCCTCGACGCACGAGGCGCAGGACAAGGCGGGCCTGGCGGTGGCCAAGAGCGTGAAGCTGGCGCTGCAGGGCGAGTTCGTCCCGGACGCGGTGAACGTCCAGGCCGGCGGCGTGGTCGCCGAGGACGTCCGGCCGCTGCTTCCGCTTGCCGAGAAGCTGGGCCGCGCGTTCACCGCCGTCGCTGGTGGGGTCGCCGCCAGCGTCGCCGTCGAGGTGCGCGGCGAGATCGTGGGCCACGACGTGTCGGTGCTCAAGCTCGCCGCGACGAAGGGCCTGTTCAGCTCCGTGGTCGAGGAGCAGGTCACCTACGTCAACGCCCCGCACCTGGCCGCCGAGCGCGGCGTCGAGGTCACGCTGGACAGCCTGGCCGAGACGGCCGACCAGCCCACCCTGGTGACGGTGCGCGGCGCTCTGCCGGACGGCCGGACGGTAAGCGTCTCCGGTACGGTCACCCACTCGGGCACCCGCGACGTCCCCCGGCTGACCGAGGTGGACGGTTTCGACGTGGAGATCGCCGCGGAGGGCATCCTGCTCTTCCTGCGTTACGCCGACCGGCCGGGCGTCGTCGGCACCGTCGGCACCCTGCTCGGCGAGTCGGGCATCAACATCGCCGCGATGCAGGTGGCCCGGCGTGAGGCGGGCGGCGAGACCCTGATGACGCTCACCGTCGACCAGGCGCTCGGCGCCGACCTGCTCACCTCGGCGGCCGACTCGATCGGCGCGACCGCCGCCAGCGCGGCGGACCTGCGCGACGAGTAGTCGGCGGTCACGCCACCGGCCGCGCACGACCGGCCGTGGCGGCACAGACGGCAGCACCACGGGGGGCCCGGCGACGCGCCGGGCCCCTCTGTCGTACCCCGGGGGCGGGGGGATGCCCGGCCCTCGGGGCGCCCCGCGGCCGGCATGCCCGGCCCGCCCCGCCCGGGGGTCAGTGGGGCAGTCGGGCCGGGGGCGGGTAGACCGAGCCGTCCTGCGGGTCGAAGAGCATCAGCCCGTGCTCCCCGGCCAGTCGCTCGATGTCCAGCAGCACCTGGTCCGCGCAGGTCGGGTGCAGGTTCAGCTCGACGTGGTCGTGGGCGGCGTGCAGCGGCGCCACGGCCCACGGGCTGTCCGGACCGGGGTGCCGGTCCGGATAGGACGCGGTGATCGCCCGGTAGAAGCCGACAACGCGCGGGTCCGGGTAACGGTCCACGTGCCGCCCCTGCCGGCAACCGTCGACCGCTGCCCGCACGTCCTCGGGCGTCGCCCCGTCCTCCAGGGCCCACACACTCAGATCGAAACTCACGGCGGACAGCGTGCCATCCGTCGTTCACCATGTCGAAACTGCCTCGCCGCAGGCCAATCGCCGACCCGCCGCTTTCCGGTCGGGAGAGTCCGCTGTGGAGACTCTTGCGTCGAGTTGCGTCGATTCGCTAGCGTACGACTGCGGTTACTGGCCGCAGGTCGCGACGCCGGCCCGTCTTCGGGTGGCGCGGCCGACGTCCGGCCCGACCGGTCCGCACCCCTCGATTGTGCGAGCCACGCGCACTCGTCGCTGATCGGCCCCCACGGCCGTTGCCGAGGCCGTGGGGGCCGATCGCAGCGGCCCGACCAGCCGACCATCCGGGCGGCCGAGGTGCGAATCGAGCCGGAGTTCCGTGCGACGGGTTCAGCGCCGGTGGGCGAAGAGCGCGCGATAGTCGGAGCCGCCACGGAACCAGGCCAGGCCGGTGGGCCCGGCAGCGTAGAGCGCGGTGGCGTACGCGTCGGCGACCGTCAGGTCCGGGCCGACGACCGTCGCGGCGACGAGCTGGTTGGCCGGCTCGCCGGTGTGCGGGTCGACCACGTGCCCCTGACGCCCGGTCACCCCAGAGGTGCCGACGGCCCCCGCGGTCATCTCCAGCACCAGTGGCGCGCGCTCGGGTGCCGTCGGGTGGTGCACCGCCACCCGCCACGGCCCGCCGTGCGGCGCCCGGCCGCGGACCACCAGGTCGGCGCCGGCGAGTACGGCGTAGTCGTGGATGCCCGCGGCGCGCAGCCGGGCGGCGGCACGTTCCACGGCCCAGCCGCCCAGCAGGCCGCCCGGGTCGAAGCCGCCGGGCACCGCCCAGGCGTCGAACCAGCCGTCGGTGGCGGCCCGCATGGCCGTGCAGCGGTCCACCAGGTCGGCCAGCGGGGGGTACGACTCCGGGTTGATCTCTCCCCGCCGCAGCATGGAGACCAGGCTCTCCGGGCGGTTCGGGCCGTAGGTCAGGTCGACGGCGCGCAGCTCCGCGACGCTGTCCCGCAGCGCCTCGCCGACGCCTCGACGGCCGAGCCACTCGGGGGCGTTGAGCAGCAGGGTGTACTCGGCGGTCGCGGTGCGTACGGTGTGCTGCACGGCGATCCGGCCATCGGTGGCGGCGGTCGGGTCGATCCGGTGCCGGCGGCTGCCGAGCCGCAGGTCCGGCCGGCGGTTCCGGAACGCCGAAGGATCCGGCCAGCGGGTCCGCGGCTGCTCGTCGATGCGCATGGCACCTGCCCCCTCGCAGTTGACGTCGCGTCGTCACGACCACCGTTCGCGGGCCCCCTGACCCGCTGCCCCCACCGTAGGCAGCGGAGATGATCGCCCCATGAATCCCAGCTGAGAGGGTGCTGTGCATCCGGCTGTCCCAAATGTTGGAAGCATCGTACCGGGTTGCGGGACACCGACGTACCGTTGCCGAGACGGGGCAGTCGAGCGTGGGGAGTACGGGCGTGGCGCGGATCGCTGTGGTGGCCGGGGACGGCATCGGGCCCGAGGTGGTCGCGCAGGCTCGGAAGGTCCTCGACGCGGTGCTCCCCGGCGTGCAGGCCACCGAGTACGACCTCGGCGCCGCCCGCTGGCATCGTACCGGCGAAGTGCTGCCCGACTCGGTGCTGACCGAGCTGGCCGGGCACGACGCGATCCTGCTCGGCGCGGTCGGTGACCCCACGGTTCCGCCGGGTGTCCTGGAACGAGGCCTGCTGCTCAAGCTCCGGTTCGCCTTCGACCAGTACGTCAATCTGCGCCCGTCGCGGCTCTGGCCCGGCGTCGCCGGTCCGCTGGGCAACGTGAAGCCCGGCGAGGTCGACCTGGTGGTGGTGCGCGAGGGCACCGAGGGGCTCTACGCCGGCGCCGGCGGCTCCCTGCACCGCGACACGCCCGCCGAGGTCGCCACCGAGGAGAGCCTCAACACCCGACATGGCGTGGAGCGGGTCATCCGTGATGCGTTCGCCCGCGCCGACCGCCGGGAGCGGCGCAAGGTCACCCTGGTGCACAAGACCAACGTGCTGACCCACGCCGGGTCGCTGTGGGCGCGCGCCTTCGAGGCGGTCGCCGCCGAGCACCCGGACGTCACGACGGAATACCAGCACGTCGACGCGGCCGCGATGTTCCTGGTGACCCAGCCGCAGCGCTACGACGTGGTGGTCACCGACAACCTGTTCGGCGACATCCTCACCGACATCGCCGCCGCGGTCACCGGCGGGATCGGGCTGGCCGCCAGCGGCTGCATCAACCCCGAGGGCGCGTACCCCTCGATGTTCGAGCCGGTGCACGGCTCGGCGCCGGACATCGCCGGGCAGGGCGTCGCCGACCCGGTGGCCGCGGTGCTCTCCGTCGCGCTGCTGCTGGAGCAGCTCGGGCACGCCGAGGCGGCGGCCCGGGTCAACGCGGCGGTCGCCGCCGAGCTGGCCGGCCGCACCCCGGGCTCGGCGCTGCGCACCGCCGAGGTCGGCGACCGGCTCGCCGCCCACGCCGTAGCCTGACCGCTCCGACCCGCCAGGGTCACCGGCGGCATCCGCCGGTCCGGGCAGTCCACCCGGTCCCGAGCGGCCCTACCCGCTGAACGACCGTTCGGGGTAAGTTTCTGGCACAACCATGTCGGTGTGCGATCCCGCATGCCGTTGTTCCCCAGGGAGGTCAGCGCGATGAGCGGTGGTGACAAGCTCGACTTCGAGATCCGTCCGAATCCCGCGCCGGTATCCGCCGCCGACCGGGCCGCCCTGCTGGCCAACCCGGGTTTCGGCCGCGTCTTCACCGACCACATGGTCACCGTGCGGTACGCCGACGGCAAGGGCTGGTACGACGCCCGCGTGGAGGCGCGTGGGCCGATCCCGATGGACCCGGCCAGCGCGGTGCTGCACTACGCGCAGGAGATCTTCGAGGGGCTGAAGGCGTACCGGACCGCGGACGGCGGCGTGACGATGTTCCGGCCGGACGCCAACGCCGCCCGGTTCGTCGAATCGGCGCAGCGGATGGCGATGCCGGCGCTGCCGCCCGAGGTGTTCGTCGACTCGCTGCACAAGCTCATCGAGATCGACCGGGAGTGGATCCCCACCGGCGAGGACGGCAGCCTCTACCTGCGGCCGTTCATGTTCGCCAGTGAGGTCTTCCTCGGCGTCCGCCCGGCCAACGAATACCTCTACATGGTGATCGCCTCGCCGGTCGGTGCGTACTTCAGCGGCGGGGTCAAGCCGGTCACGGTCTGGGTCTCTCCGGACTACACCCGGGCGGCGCCCGGTGGCACCGGCGCGGCCAAGTGCGGCGGCAACTACGCCGCGTCGCTGGCGGCCCAGGCCGAAGCCATCGACGCCGGCTGCGACCAGGTGGTCTTCCTCGACGCGGTGGAGCGCCGCTTCGTCGACGAGCTGGGTGGCATGAACGTCTTCTTCGTCTACGACGACGACTCGGTGGTCACCCCGCCGCTGACCGGCACGATCCTGCCGGGCATCACCCGGGACGCGATCATGACGCTGGCCGGTAAGGCCGGGCACCGGGTGGAGGAGCGGCCGGTCACGTTCGCCGACTGGCAGGCCGACGCGGCCAGCGGCCGGCTCCGCGAGGTCTTCGCCTGCGGCACCGCCGCGGTGATCACCCCGATCGGTCAGGTGCGCTTCCCCGACGGCGAGTTCCTGATCGGGGGCGGCGAGCCCGGCCGGGTCACCATGTCGCTGCGCCAGCAACTGGTCGACATCCAACGGGGCAAGGCCGCCGATCCGCACGGCTGGGTGCACCAGGTCCTCTGACGTCCCGCGCTGACCGGCCCGTTCCCACGGGCCGGTCAGCGCGGCCCGCTAGACCTCGTCGAGCAGGTGGTCGCGCAGGGCCGCGAGCTGCTCGTCGGTCACCCCGGCGTGGCGCAGGTACGCCTCGATCGAGCCGTGCCCCTCGCGCAGCTCGTCCAGGAACATCTGCATGGCCTCGGCGGGTGACGCCAAGAACGGCGCGGGCACCTCGGCCCCGTTCGGCATGGTGGCGGCCAGCCAGGCACTGAACCGGGCCGACGCCTCGCTGCTCAGCGCGTAGTCGGCGGTGATGTCGGCGTCGTCGACGCCCAGGACGGCGAGGGTGAGGGCGCAGACGATGCCGGTGCGGTCCTTGCCGGCCACGCAGTGCACCACCACCGGGGCATTCGCGGAATCCGCGATCAGTCCGATCGCCTCGGCCAGCCCCGCGGTGCCGGTCTGGGCCAGGTCGGCGTACCGGTCGGCGAGGTAGCGGGCCAGGTCGGTGCCCTTCTCGTGCGGCGTACCCGACCAGTCCTCGTGCTCCGGGTGGATGTGCCGGTAGGTCAGCCCCTGGTAGGCCGGCACCCGACCGTCGCGCTCCACCTCGGTGGGGCGGCGCAGGTCGATGACGGTGCGGATGCCGATCGCGGCGAACGCGTCCCGGTCCTGCTCGTCGAGGCGGTGCAGGGAGTCGGAGCGGTAGAGACGACCCCGGCGCACGGTGCGGCCGTCGTGGCCGGGGTAGCCACCGACGTCGCGGAAGTTGAAGGTCGCGGGCAGCGGGATGTGTCGTGTGTCCTCGGTGGCGTCCACGGTCACACGGTAACGGCCGGTGGGCTTTTCGCCCCACCGGCCGTTGGGTCCGATCGGTCAGCGCGCGGTGCCCGGCGGCAGCGCGCCGTACGTCTCGTCGTAGTAACCGCCCAGCTGGTCCCGGTACGTCGGGTCGCTGTGGCTGGTCTCGTCGTACTCCGGGGCGGCCTTGATCTGGTCCCGGGTGCGGTCGACGGAGACGGTGCGCTGGTCGTGGTCGACCTGGTTGACGGTGCCGGCGGGCAGCATCACCTTCTTGCCGAAGATCCACGGCCCGGTGTCCACGACCAGGTAGCTGCCGCCGACCTCGTGACTGGCGCTGTCGATCTTGCCGACTCCGCCGTCGGTGGCCTCGACCTTGTAGCCGACCAGGTCGGCGTCGGCCACTCCGGCCGCGTCCCGGTAGCGCCAGGGGTCGAAGGTGCCGGTCGGTGAACCGCCCGCCACGGCGCCCTGATCACCGCCGTGCAGCGGGTCGGGCCCGGCGTGGGCGGCGTGCGGGTCGATCCTGTCCATGCCGTTCACTCCTGACTGTCGCCGATCGTCTCTCGGCGTCGCTGGGTGCGTCCCCGCAGGAGCTACCCGGCGGTCGGGGTCCGGAAACGGCGACGGGCCGACGCCGTGGCACGGCGTCGGCCCGTCGGGGCGTACCTGGCTCAGGCCAGTGCCGCCTCGGCGTCCAGGGTGACCGCCGCGGCGTGCACCACGGCGGAGATGCGCAGGGCCTCGTGCACCTGCTCCCGGGTGAAGCCACTGCCGCGCAACGCCTTCTCGTGCGACTCCAGGCAGACCCCGCAGCCGGTGACCGCGGAGACGGCGAGGCACCACAGCTCGAAGTCGCCCTTGTCGACACCCGGTCGGGCGATGATCTGCATCCGCAGTCGGGCCGGCATCGAGGCGTACTGCTCGTCGCCGATCAGGTGCTTGGCCCGGTAGTAGATGTTGTTCATCGCCATGATGGCCGCGGCGCCCTTGGCCGCCTCGACGCCCTGGGGCCCGAGGTGCTCGACCGCCTCGGCGGCGATCTCGCGCAGCACCAGCGGGTTGCGGGCGGCGACCGCGCAGGCCAGCGCCGTGCCCCACGCCTGCGTCGGGGTCAGCGTCGACGTGCCGACGGTGGAGCCCAGGTTGAGCTTGATGTCCTTGGCGTACTCGGGCAGGGCCGCTTTGATCGCATCCAGGCCCACGATCAGACCCCGGCGCCGGCGAGCAGCGCGTTGGCGTCGAGGGTCTCGCCGCCCTTGTTCCAGTTGCACGGGCACAGCTCGTCGGTCTGCAGGGCGTCGAGCACCCGCAGCACCTCGGAGACGTTGCGGCCGACCGAGCCGGCGGTGACCATGGCGAACTGGATCTCGTTGTCGGGGTCGACGATGAACGTCGCGCGCTGGGCGACGCCGTCCGCGCCGAGGATGCCGCACGCCTCGGACAGCTCGCGCTTGATGTCGCTGAGCATCGGGAACGGCAGCTCCCGCAGGTCCGGGTGGTCCTTGCGCCACGCGTAGTGGACGAACTCGTTGTCCACCGACGCGCCGAGGACCTGCGCGTCCCGGTCGGCGAACTCGCCGTTGAGCCGGCCGAACTCGGCGATCTCCGTCGGGCAGATGAAGGTGAAGTCCTTCGGCCAGAAGAAGACCACCCGCCACTTGCCCTCGTGGGACTTGTGGTTGATCGTCTCGAATGCCTTGTCGGCGTCGAGCGACACGCAGGCGGTGAGTTCGTACTCGGGGAAGCGGTCACCGACAGTGAGCACATGTCCTCCTTGAGAGCGGCACGAGGGCCGGTAACTGGATCGTTTCCAGATGCTCCCGTACGCGTGTTTCTGCCGGTCAGTGGTCAGGTGACTTGTGAAGTCGATCACGAGCGGCGCGACCGGCACGGACGGCCACGTTCCGTCACCATCCCGCGATGTGGATAGGTTCTCCCAAAACCAGGGGACGGTGGCAGAATAAAGGCCGTGACCAGCACCATCCTGATTATTGCGACCTAGCGCGCCGGCTCTCCCTCCGCCGAGCGCGCAGACCTCCCGCATCCGCGGGAGGTCTTTTTGTTGCTCCGAGAAAGGATCCTGATGACGTTCCAGGTCTTCGACACGACATTGCGCGACGGCGCCCAGCGCGAGGGGCTCACCTACTCGGTGGTCGACAAGCTGGCGGTGGCCCGGCTGCTCGACGAGTTCGGTGTCGGCTTCATCGAGGGCGGCTGGCCGGGCGCGGTGCCCAAGGACACCGAGTTCTTCCGCCGGGCGCGCGCCGAACTGACTCTGCGGCACGCGGTGCTCGTCGCGTTCGGCGCGACCCGCAAGGCCGGCCTCGCGGTCGCCGACGACCCCCAGGTGCGTGCTCTGCTGGACGCGCAGACCCCGGCCGTCGCGCTGGTTGCCAAGGCCGACATCCGCCACGTCGAGCGTGCGCTGCGCACCACCGGCGCGGAGAACCTGGCGATGATCCACGACACCGTCAGCCACCTTGTCTCCGAGGGGCGCCGGGTGTTCGTCGACGGCGAGCACTTCTTCGACGGCTACCGCCACGACCCGGCGTACGGCGCGGCAGTGGTGCAGACCGCGCTCGCCGCGGGCGCCGAGCGGATGGTCCTCTGTGACACCAACGGCGGCATGCTGCCGTCCCAGGTGACCGCCGCGATCGTCGACCTGACCAGCCGACTCGGCGTCGACCCCGCGCTGTTCGGCATGCACGCGCAAAACGACACCGCGTGCGCCGTGGCCAACACGATCGCCGCCGTCGAGGCCGGTGTCCGCCACGTGCAGGGCACCGCCAACGGGTACGGCGAGCGCCCCGGCAACGCCGACATCTTCGCGGTCGTCGCCAACCTCCAGCTCAAGCTCGGCATGCCCGTCCTACCGGAGGGCTGCCTGGCGCAGATGGTGCGGGTCTCGCACGCCATCGCCGAGATCGCCAACATCGCCCCCGACACCCACCAGGCGTACGCCGGGGCCGCCGCCTTCGCCCACAAGGCCGGGCTGCACGCGAGCGCGATCAAGGTCGACCCGTTGCTCTACAACCACGTGGACCCGTCGGTGGTGGGCAACGACATGCGGATCCTGGTGACCGAGATGGCCGGTCGGGCCAGCGTCGAGCTCAAGAGCCGTGAGCTCGGCCTGGACCTGACCGACCGTCCGGAGGCGCTGACCCGGGTCACCAAGCGGGTCAAGGAGCTGGAGGCCGACGGCTGGTCCTTCGAGGCGGCGGACGCCTCCTTCGAGCTGCTGGTCCGCTCCGAGCTGCCGGAGGGCGGCCCGGCCCGGCCGTTCACCCTGGAGTCGTACCGGGTGCTGGTCGAGCACCGGGAGGACGGCGCGGTCGTCTCCGAGGCGACCGTGAAGATCCGGGTACGCGGCGAGCGGGTGATCGCCACCGCGGAGGGCAACGGCCCGGTCAACGCCCTGGACGAGGCGCTGCGGGTGGGGCTGGCGCGGCACTATCCGCGGCTTCGCGAGTTCGAGCTGGCCGACTACAAGGTGCGCATCCTGGAGGGCAGCCACGGCACCGGCGCCGTCACCCGGGTGCTCCTGGAGACAGCCGACGACAGCGGCCGCGACTGGACGACGGTGGGCGTGCACCCCAACGTCGTCGAGGCCAGTTGGCATGCCCTGGTCGACGCCCTCACCTACGGCCTGGCCCCCGCCTCCGCCACGACGCCAACTCCCTGACCTCCGCGATCCTGCACGGTGTGTCGACGGTCTGCGGCTTGTGCCCCGGACGTCGGGACGGGTCGGTAGGGGTCAGGCCGCGGGCAGGCGGAGGGTGGCCAGGACGGGGCGGTGGTCGCTGCCGGCCAGGTCGAACACGGTCACCTTGTCGGCGGCGATGCGGCGGTCGACAAGCACGTGGTCGATCGTGACCGGGGGGATGAGGTCACCGTCGTACGGGCCCCACGTGCCGGTCAGGCCCTCGCCGGTGGCGTCCGCGGCGTCGACGTAGCCGGTGCGCAGCAGTGCGCGCAGCGGCCCGTGGTCCAGGGTGGAGTTGAAGTCCCCGGCGAGGATCCGCAGGCCGCCGCCGGGGGTGGCCGGTGGCTGGGCGACCAGGTCGGCACGCCAGGCGCCGACCTGGTCCAGCGCGGACGGCGCCGCGGGGTGGGCCGACTCGACCCGTACCGGCGGGCCACCGGGGACGGCGAGCGTGCCGTACGCCTGGGTGAACCCCCAGCCACCGCGGTTGTTGCGGATGCCGGCGTCGCTGATCGGCCACCGCGAGTAGAGCGCGGACCCGGGCGTGCCGACGTGCGCGTTGAGCTGCCGGTAGGGCAGCAGCCGGTCGAGGCCGAGCCGGTCCAGGCTCGCCTGCGCCTCCGGAGTGAACTCCTGCACGGTGAGCACGTCGACCCGGTGCTGCCGGACCAGCTCGACAAGCGCCCCCGTGTCGGCGGCCCCGGCGAGCAGGTTGGCCGTGAGCAGCCGGATCGTCGGGCCGGTCGCCGCCGGCTGTGGCGCGGCCAGCGCCCGGGGCGCCACCACGCCGAGCAGTGCCACCGCGGCCAGGGCCGCGACCGCCGCCGGCCACCAGCGCCGCAGGGCGACCGTGAGGCCGAGGGCCAGCACGCTGAACCCGGCGACGTACGGAGTGAAGGCGAGCGCCTGCACAAGCGGCCCCCGGTCCAGCCCGGCCAGCCGCACGGTGGCCCAGGCGGCCGTGGGCCCGACGGCCGCCCAGCAGAGCGCCGTGCCGATCGGCAGCCGACGGCGGGTGGGTGCGGGTGGCACGTCGATGATCACGGCGCTCAGCCTAGCGGTCGGCGTCGCGCATATTTCGTGAATGCCGATGGGCTCACCTTTCACAATTATCTGACGGGTGGAATACACCGCCATAATGCGAGGTCAACTATTGACGTCAAGCTTTTTGCGGTGCTACGTTCCACCTGGTCAAAACGACGCAACGCTGAGTAGTAATCCCAGTTCAAGATGGGTATAGATCGTCCAGAAACCGAATCTCCCGGGGCTCTCAGCGCCGCCGTACATCTCATTTTCGGCAGTTATCCGTCCCGCCCCGCGGGTCGGCCGAATTCACCCGGTCACACAAGGGGGACCTGTCATGAACACATCCTTCCGACGTAAGGCGGCGGCGGTCACGTTCGCTGTCCTGGCGCTCACCCTGGCCGGTGGCGGGATCGCCATCGCCCAGCCGTCGGCGAAGGCACCGCAGGAGGCCGTCCAGCCGGCGTCCCGCGCCACGGGCGACGCCCAGCAACCGCCGGTCACGGCCCAGTCGGCCCGCAGCGCCAAGGCTGCGCTGGAGGCCGGCAAGGCCAGCACGCTGGCGACCGCCAACTTCTACACGGTCGTCAACGCCAACGGCACCAAGGCCCGCGGCGACGGCACGGTCATCAAGTTCGGCCCCGGCCAGTACGAGGTGCAACTCGGCGTGAACGTCTCGACCGGCGCCTTCCTGGCGACCATCTCGCGGTCCGACTCCTGCTGCATCCCGCCCGCTGGCGAGATCTCCGTCGCGCCCCGCCTCGGCACGCCCAACTCGGTCTTCATCCAGACCCGCAACTCGTCCGGCACCCCGGCCGACCGGGGCTTCACCCTGCTCACGCACACCTTCTGACCGAACCGACCGGACCGGCCCCCATGCCCGCGCGTGCGGGCCGGTCCACGTCCCGGCCCGGGCGTCCCGCTTCGGCCTGCTCGTGCCGGTGCTCCTCTTTCGGGCGACCCATCCCCGTGCGGACCACAACGGCCCGGTCCGGCCCCGACAATCCCACGTTTGCCGGGGCCCCGGCCCGGGAAGCAAGCACCGTGACGGACATCTCGGACACCCTGGCCAGCCTGCCCACCTCGGTCGATCCCGAGCCGACCGGCGCCGAGCTGGAACAGACCCTCTTCGAGGTCAAACGCGTGATCGTCGGGCAGGATCGGCTCGTCGAACGTCTGCTCACCGCACTCATCGCCAACGGGCACTGCCTTCTGGAGGGCGTGCCCGGCGTGGCCAAGACCCTCGCGGCGCAGACTCTCGCCACCGTGGTCGGCGGCACCTTCTCCCGGATCCAGTTCACCCCGGACCTGGTCCCCTCCGACATCGTCGGCACCCGGATCTACCGGGCCTCCAAGGAGACCTTCGACATCGAGCTGGGCCCGATCATGGCCAACCTGGTGCTCGCCGACGAGATCAACCGGGCGCCGGCCAAGGTCCAGTCGGCGCTGCTGGAGGCGATGGCCGAACGGCAGGTCTCCATCGGCGGGCGCAGCTGGCCGGTGCCGACGCCGTTCCTGGTGCTGGCCACCCAGAACCCGATCGAGTCCGAGGGGGTCTACCAGCTCCCCGAGGCGCAGCGCGACCGGTTCCTCATGAAGGTGGTCGTCGACTATCCCAGCGACGCCGACGAACTGGCCATCCTCTACCGGATGAGCACCGACCGGCCCAGCGCGCGTCAGGTGCTCGACCCGCAACGCCTGCGACTCCTGCAGACGCACGCCGAGCGGGTCTTCGTCCACCACGCCCTGGCCGAGTACGTGGTCCGGCTGATCCTCGCCACCCGCGACCCGGGCCGGTTCGGGCTGGCTGAGATCGCGCCGCTGCTGGCGTACGGCGCCAGCCCACGGGCGACGCTCGGTCTGGTCGCCGCCGCCCGCGCGCAGGCGCTGCTGCGGGGACGGGAGTACGTGTTGCCCGAGGACGTCCGGGAATTGGCGGTGGACGTCCTCTCCCACCGGCTGGTGCTCTCCTTCGACGCCGTGGCCGACGGGGTCTCGGCCGAGAGCCTGGTCCGGCGGCTCGTGGAGGCGGTGCCGCCGCCCCGGGTGGCCACCGGGCACCCCCAGCAGACCCCCGACCTGGCGGCGGCGTGAGACGCGCCGGCCGCACCTCGGTGGCCACGCCGCCCGACCCGGGCCTGGCCGAGCTGACCCCCGACCAGCGGCTGCGCCGACTGGAACTGACCGTCACCCGGAGACTCAACGGTCTGCTGCACGGCCAGTACCGTGGCCTGCTCCCCGGGCCGGGCAGCGAACCCGCCGGCAGCCGCGAGTACCGGCCGGGGGAGGACGAGGTCCGCCGGATGGACTGGGCGGTGACCGCCCGGACCGCCGTGCCGCACGTCCGACAGGTCGACGCCGACCGGGAACTCACCACCTGGCTGCTCGTCGACGCCAGCGCCAGCATGGAGTTCGGCACCGCCGAGCTGGACAAGCGGGAGCTGGCGGTGGCCGCCGTGGCGGCGGTGGGTTTCCTGACCGCAGGCATCGGCAACCGGTTGGGCGCCCAGGTGCTGGGCGCCGACGGGGTACGACGCTTTCCCGCCCGCAGCGGGCGTACCCATCTGCTCGGTCTGCTCCGCGCGCTGCTGACCGCGCCGCGCGCGACCGAGCCCGACGACCGGCCCCGGTCCCGGCTGGCGACCCCGCAGCCGGTCGCGGCGGCGGAGTTGGCGGACGGGCTGGACGCGGTGCACCGGGTCGCCAACCAGCGCGGGCTGGTCGTGGTGGTCTCCGACTTCCTCGACGGCCTGCCCGACGACCCCGACGAGCCGCCGCCCTGGGAGCGGACCCTGCGTCGGCTGTCCGCCCGCCACCAGGTGCTGGCGATCGAGGTGACCGACCCGCGCGAACTGGAACTTCCCGACGTCGGCCTGATCACGCTGGTCGACCCGGAGACCGGCCGTCGCCGCGAGGTGTGCACATCGGACCGCCGCCTGCGGGAGCGCTACGCCGCGGCCGCCGCCGTCCAGCGTGACCAGGTCCGCCAGGCGTTGCGCCGGAGCGCGGCGACACACCTGGCGCTGCGCACCGATCGGGACTTCAGCGCCGACATCGTCCGACACGTGCACGCCCAGCGGCGGATGGCCGCGGCGCCGGCCGGAGCCGTCCGGGGAGGTGCCGCGTGACCTGGGAGTCCCCGTTGCGGCTCTGGCTGCTGATCGGCGTGCTCGCGCTGGTCGGCGCGTACCTGGTGATGCAGCGCAGACGCAGCCAATACGCCGTCCGCTTCACCAACCTGCGGCTGCTGGACCGGGTGGCACCCGTTCGTCCGGCCTGGCGCCGGCACGTTCCGGCCGGACTGTTCCTGGCCATGCTGGCGCTGCTCGTGGTCGGCTTCGCCCGGCCCACCGCCGAGGTCCGGGTCCCCCGGGAACGCGCCACCGTGATGGTGGCCGTCGACGTGTCCACCTCCATGCTGGCCACCGACGTGGAGCCGGACCGGCTGGCGGCGGCCAAGCAGGCGGCCCGACGTTTCGTCGAGGGTCTGCCCGACGAGTTCAACGTGGGGCTTGTCGCGTTCGCCGGCAGCGCCGCCGTCCTGGTGCCGCCCGGCACCGACCGGGACGCCCTGGACGAGGGCATCGGTCGCCTCGCCGAGGGGGTGACCGGGGTGCAGGGCACCGCGATCGGTGAGGCCATCAACACCTCGCTCGGCGCGGTCAAGAGCCTGGACAGCGAGGCCGCCAAGGAGCCACCGCCGGCCCGGATCATCCTGCTCTCCGACGGAGCCAACACGTCGGGGATGGACCCGATGGAGGCGGCGGCGGAGGCGGTCGCGGCGAAGGTGCCGGTGCACGCGATCTCCTTCGGCACACCGTCGGGATTCGTGGACCGGGGCGGACGGCCGATCCAGGTGCCGGTCGACGGGCAGACCCTCAAGGCGGTCGCCGACGAGACCGGCGGAATGTTCCACGAGGCCAGCACCGTCGACGAGTTGCGCGCCGTCTACGACGACATCGGCAGCTCGGTCGGCTACCGCACCGAACGTCAGGACGTCTCGGCCCGGTTCATCGGCCTCGGACTGGTGTTCGCGATGGGTGCCGCCGCTGGCTCGATGCGCTGGTTCTCCCGACTGCCCTGATCCACCGCGCCGACGTCGACCGTGAGGAGTACGCATGGCAGTGCAGACCGGACTGGGCGAACCGCGCGGTCCCTGGTTCATCTCGCCGGAGCTCGACCCGGACGGGCGCGGGTGGTGGGACGCGCCCGGCTCGGGGCGGGACCCCGGCGGGCGACGCCCCGGCCGGCTGCTCGCCGCGTTGGCGATCGTGGCGGTGTCGGCCGTCTCGGGCGCCCTGGCCGGCGGCGTGGTGGCCAGCCGGGACGGCGCGGGGCCGTCCGCGGCGTCCGCCGCACCGGTGCCGGCGGAGTTGGTCACCGCCGCCGAGCGGACCGTGCCCGGTGTGGTGTCGGTGCTCGCCGGCGGCGCGAACGGCGCTTCCGCGACCGGCTCCGGGTTCGCCATCGACGACCAGCAGCACCTGGTCACCAACGACCACATCCTGGCCAAGGCCGGTGGTGGGCCGGTCACGGTGGAGCTGCCCGACGGCCGCCGGTACGAGGCCGAGGTGATCGGCAGGGAGCCGCGCAGCGACCTGGCGGTGCTGAAGGTGCCACCGTCGGCAGGCCTCGCCCCGTTGCCGCTGGCCAAGCCGGGCGCCACCCGGGTCGGTGAGCCGGTACTGGCGGTGGGCTCACCGCTGGGGCTGTCCGGGACGGTCACCGCGGGCATCGTCAGCGCGCTGGACCGCCAGGTGCGGTTGGGCAACAACCGGCACCGCGCGGTGCAGACCGACGCGTCGATCAACCCCGGCAACTCGGGCGGGCCGCTGGTCAACGCCCGAGGCGAGGTGGTCGGGGTGAACACCGCGATCGCCACCATCGACGGCAACGGGTCGATCGGCATCGGCTTCGCCATCCCGATCGATCAGGTGCAGCAGACCGCCGACACGATCATCGGCAAGGGCGGCTGAGCTGCCCGGACGGCCCGTCGGGTCGCCTCCATTGTCGGATATCCGGCCACACGTCATCGGGCCATGGAAATATGACGCTCGATATGGATACTGGCGGAGGTGGAGCGTCCTCTTCTCACAGTCCTCCTGCTGGTGGGCCTGGTCATCGGATGTGCGGTGGGGTCGGCGTACGCCCGGGCGCGACGCGGGTGGACCGATTACCAGACCGCGAAGAAATCGGTGCCCGGCGCTCGCCGCGGCGCGTGGGTGCTGATCCGCGGGGTCGCGCTGAAGGCCGCGGTGATCGGGTTGCTGCTGTTCGGCGCCGTGGCGTACGCCGCGGTCGGTTCGGACGACGAGACCGCCGGTCCGGCGCCGAGCCCGTCCACCACGCAGAGTGAGCCTCCGCGCCGGTGACCCGGGGCGGGCCGCAGCGGGCTAGCCTCGGGGCGTGGACGACGGACTGCGGGTGACCGATCGGTGGGTCGTCCCCGCCGGGGAGCTGCGGGAGCGCTTCTCCCGCTCGTCCGGCCCCGGCGGGCAGGGCGTGAACACCGCCGACTCCCGGGTCGAGCTGAGCTACGACCTGGCCAACTCTCCGGCCGTGCCCGAGTCGCTGCGGGCGCGGGCGCTGGCACGGCTCGCCAACCGACTGGTGGACGGTGTGCTGACGATCGCGGCCAGCGAGCACCGGGCGCAGCTTGCGAACCGGGAGGCGGCCCGCGAGCGGATGCTTGCGCTGTTGCGCGAGGCCGCCGCCCCGCCCCCGCCGCCGCGTCGGGCGACCAGGCCGTCCCGGGGCGCCAAGGAACGTCGGCTGGCCGAGAAGAAGCGCCAGTCGCAGCGCAAGCGCGACCGCCGCGTCGACGGCGAGTAGTCATCGTCACCGAGCCGTGTGAGTGACCCCTCTGACTGGCGAGTGACAGAATCTGGAATCTGTCAGCCGAAGTGTGTATGGTCGGCAGGTCACCCAGGAGAGGAAGACCTCATGGACACCCGCACCCTCGGCACCTCCGGCCCCACCGTCTCCGCGCTCGGGCTCGGCCTGATGGGCATGTCGGACCTCTACGGCCCCGCCGACGAGGCCGAGAGCATCGCCACCATCCACGCCGCACTGGACGCCGGCATCACCCTGCTCGACACGGGCGACTTCTACGGGATGGGCCACAACGAGATGCTGCTGCGGGAGGCGCTGCGCGGCCGCAACCGGGACAACGCGGTGATCAGCGTGAAGTTCGGCGCGCTGCGCGACGTCGACGGCGGTTGGAACGGCAACGACGTCCGACCCGTCGCGATCAAGAACTTCCTGGCGTACACGCTGCGCCGGCTCGGCACCGACCACGTCGACATCTACCGCCCCGCCCGGCTCGCCCCGGACGTGCCGGTGGAGGAGGTCGTGGGCACCCTGGCCGAGCTGGTCAAGGCGGGTCACGTCCGGCACATCGGCCTGTCCGAGGTGAGCGCCGAGACGCTGCGCCGGGCGCACGCCGTGCACCCCATCAGCGACCTCCAGATCGAGTACTCGCTGATCTCCCGCGCCCCCGAGGCCGAGATCCTGCCGACGGCGCGTGAGCTGGGCGTCGGGATCACCGCGTACGGGGTGCTCTCCCGAGGGCTGATCAGCGGCCACTGGACGGCGGGGCGGGAGACCGCCGGCACCGACTTCCGCAGCCACCTGCCGCGCTTCGCCGGCGCGAACCTGGACCGCAACCTCGCCCTCGTGGACGCGCTGCGCGGCATCGCCGAGGCGCGGGGCGTCACCGTGGCGCAGATCGCCATCGCCTGGGTGCTCGCCCGGGGCGAGACCGTCGTACCCCTGATCGGCGCCCGCCGCCGGGACCGGCTCACCGAGGCCCTCGGCGCCGCCGCGGTCACGCTGACCGAGACGGACCTGGCCGCCATCGAGGCCGCCGTCCCCGCCGACGCGGTGGCCGGCAGCCGGTACGACGAGGCGCAGATGGCGTTCCTGGACAGCGAGCGGTCATGACGACCCGGTCGTGGCGCGACCGCCGGCCGGGGGTCGCGCCACGACCGGCGGCGCGGTCAGGGAGGCTGGGACGATGAGCGACACCACCGCCCTGACCGCCGACCGCATCCTCGACACCGCCGAGGAGGTGCTGCGCCGGTACGGCCCGGCGAAGGCCACCGTGCTGGACGTCGCGCGCGCGCTGGGCGTCAGCCACGGCAGCGTCTACCGGCACTTCGCCAGCAAGGCCGCGCTGCGCGAGGCGGTCGCCGAACGCTGGCTGGCCCGGGTCTCCACCCCGCTGATCGACGTCGCCACCGGCACCGACCCGGCCCCCCAGCGGTTGCGCCGGTGGCTGGCCGAGCTGAGCGGCACCAAGCGGCGGATGGCCCGCGAGGACCCGGAGCTGTTCGACAATTTCCACCAGCTCGCCACGCTCTCCGAGGGGGCGGTCGCCAACCACCTGGAGGTTCTCGCCGGTCAGCTCAGCCTGATCGTCGCGGACGGAGTGGCCGCCGGCGAGTTCACCGTGCCCGACCCGGCGGTGGCCGGCCGTGCGCTGCTGCAGGCCACCGCGCGGTTCCACCACCCGTCGCACCGGACGGAGTGGAACGAGCCCGGCCTCGACGACGATTTGGCCGCGGTGGTCGCGCTGCTCCTCGACGGCCTGCGAGCCCGCTCGCGCTGACGCCGGGCCGGGCGACGGCACGGGCCAGCCGCCCGGGCGCGCAGGGCCGTCGACGGTCAGCCGGGAACGGCGGCCAGCAGCCGGTCGCGGAGCACCGCCGCACGGTCGGCGAACCCGCGCTGAGCCGCGGCGTACTCCGCCCGGCCCTCCGGGGTCTCCACCCGTACCGGAGGGTGACCGAGGGCCGCCAGGTCGTACGGGCTGGCCCGCATGTCCAACGTGCGGATCTCCCGGGCCAGCTCGAAACAGTCCGCGACCAGCTCGGAGGGCACCAGCGGCGACAACTTGTACGCCCACTTGTAGAGGTCCATGTTGGCGTGCAGACAGCCCGGCTGCTCGTGCGCGTGCTGCGTCTCCCGGGTCGGGGTGAGCAGGTTCAACGGCCGGGCCGGCGGGGTGAAGAACCGGAACGCGTCGAAGTGGCTGCACCGCACCCCGCGCTCCTCGACGACCGCGGCGGTGCGCTCCGGATCCAGCCGCAACGGCCAGGCGTTGTGCCGCAGTTCCTCGCGGGTCTGCCGGTACACCATCGCCCACTCGTGCATTCCGAAGCAGCCGAAGTGCGCCGGTCGTCCGGCCGTGGCCGCCAACAGCGAGCGGATCCACGCGATCGACTCGCCGCGTCGCCCGCGTACCGCCTCGGTGTCGAGGGTGACCCCGGCGGCGGTGGCGCGGTAGTCCCGGCCGAACTCGGCCGGGTCCGCGTCGCGCAGCTCGACCCCCGCGCCCGGGTGCCAGCGGCGCAGCTGCGCCGGCCGGTGCGAGTAGTAGGTGAACAGGAAGTCGGCCACCGGGTGCCGCTCACCCCGACGTCGGCGGGCCAGGTGCGGCGTCAGCCACCCGTCCACCCGCTCCTCGTGGGCCCGGCGGCGCTCACGCCAGGCCGCCACGTCGAGCACGGCGGGGGCGAGGGCGGCGGTCACGGACCCCAGGGTACGACCGCCGCCCCATCGCCGGTCAGGGCATGTGCACCCGGACGCCGGCGGAGAACACGCCGCTGCGCAGCTCCAGCTGCTGGGGCGGGTCCCGCCCGTCGACGGTGAACACCAGCGGGAGCACCACCCGACTGCCCGCGGCCACCGGGTTGGCGAAGACGTCCCGACCCAGGTTGGCCGCCCGGGTGGCCGGCTCGTCCGTGCTCACCCAGCGGCCACCCGGCAGGTAGGCGCGTTGCAGCTGGCCGTGCCAGGGCTGCGGGGTGCCGGTGACGTTGCGCACACCCACGGTGGCCTGGCAGCGCCGACCCCCGGCGGGTGCCGCGCCGGTCCCGCTGGTCGCGTCCGCCGCCCCACAGGTCATCCGGTAGACGGTGAACTCGAACGCGGACTCCTGCAACGGCACGCCCACCGGCCCGGAGACCCCGGTGCCCATCCACGCCCCGCTGGTCGGCTGCTTCTGGGTGTCGATCGACGACACCTGCCGGGTCGCCGTCCAGCCGGCCGTGCCGATCACGCCCGCCAGCACCACCACCGCCGCGCCGACCAGCAGCCAGACCGGCGGCGTACGCCGCCGTCGGCGCGGGCCGGGAGTCGCCGGACGTGGGTAGATCGTCCCGCGTCCATCGTCCGGCGTCGCGTTGGTGGCCAGGGCGGCGGCGGTCACCCGCCGCCCGCGCCGTCCGCGCCGTCGACGCCACACCCACGCCACGAGGGCGCTGAGCAGCAGCAGAACGCCCAACCCGGCGAGCAGCACCGGATACCGCCGCCAGGGCGGGGCCGCGGTGACCTCGGCCGCCGGACCTGCGGCCCCCTGCCAGGTGGCGGTGGCGCAGTCGTACGGCCGGCTGCCGTCACTGGTGAACGCGCAGGCCGGCGCCGCCAGCGGCTGGCCCGGCGCGACCGCGGTCAGCGCGGTGCCCAGCGTGGTGGTGCTGTGCGCGGGCAGCCGCAACCGCCAGGTCACCTCGGCCGTGGACCCGCCGGAGCGGCTGGACCGCCCGCCCCCGCTGATCGCGGTGGGCGACGACCCGGACGGCAGCTCCTGGCGCACCGTCGTGTCGAGCGGCGAGTTGCCCACATTCCGGACGTGGATCCGGTACCGGGGCGCCGGGCTGCTCTCCGACGCGACCGCCACCGTGACCGGAGGCGGGGGCGCGGACACCGGCACCCGCGACGGCGGTGCCACCGCCGGTGGCGCCGAGGGCGGGGTGGGCTCCGCGCTCGCCGCCACGGGCACCCGCGCGGCCACCGCCACCGCCGACGGCGCCGGGCTGACGGACGCGGGCGGCGTGACCGCCGTCGCTCCGGGCGCTGGTGCCGTCGGACGTGGCGTCGGCGCGGCTGGTCGTGGCACGGGCGCGGCTGGTTGTGGCGTGGCGGCCGCTGGTCGTTGCGCGACCGCCGCCTCCGGGGCCGCCGCGGGCAGGGCCGGCACGGCGGCGAGGATGCCGAGGCAGTGTACGAACACCGCGAGGGCTCTGTGGTGTCGTGTCGATGCAGGCATACGAACGAACCTCCGGAGCCGACGCTAGGGGTGCGCGCCCTCCGTGCGGGTACGAAGTCGAGAAACCCGCCCCGGCCGCCCAGACCTGCGCTAAGGTGCCGCGACGCTGACGGGTTGCGCACACCCGACGGCCCGTTGTGGCCGGTGAACGGGTCGGCGGGGCTAGATTGGCCGGGTGCGTATCGCTCGTTTCGCTCATGCCAAGGGAATGTCGTTCGGAGCCGTCGAGGGCGAGCCGGAGGCCGGGCCGCAGGGCCTGACCATCGCCGAGATCGAGGGTCACCCGTTCGGCCAGCTCTCCTTCAGTGGGGCCCGCTGGGCCCTTTCCGACGTCCGGCTGCTCTCGCCGATCCTGCCCAGCAAGGTGGTCTGCGTGGGCCGCAACTACGCCGACCACGCCGCCGAGCTCGGCAACGAGGTGCCCAAGGAGCCGTTGCTCTTCCTCAAGCCGTCCACCTCGGTGATCGGTCCCCGGGACGCCATCCGGTTGCCGATCTTCTCCAAGCAGGTCGAGCACGAGGCGGAGTTGGCGGTCGTGATCGGCGCGCCGGGCGCCCGCCGGGCCGACCGGGCCGCCGCCGAACGTGCCATCTTCGGCTACACCTGCGCCAACGACGTGACCGCCCGGGACCTGCAGCGCTCGGACGGGCAGTGGACCCGCGCCAAGGGCTTCGACTCGTTCTGCCCGATCGGTCCGTGGATCACCACCGGGCTGGACGTCTCCGACCTGGAGATCCGCTGTGAGGTGGGTCGCAACCCCGACGAGATGGAGGTACGCCAGCTCGGCCGCACGAAGGACATGGTCTTCGACGTGGCCGGCCTGGTGTCGTACATCTCGCACGTGATGACCCTGCTGCCCGGCGACGTGGTGCTCACCGGCACTCCGGCGGGGGTTAGCCCTCTCGTCGAGGGGGATACGGTCACCGTGCGGATCGAGGGCATCGGCGAGCTCAGCAACCCGGTGGTCCCCGTCGCCTGATCCGTCCGATGCCCCTGTTTCCGCAGCTCACGGGCGGTTCGGGGGGATCGGATTTGGCCTGTCGGCACCGGGAGGGTAATGTTCACTCCCGGCGCCGCAAGGGGCCAATGGGGTATGGGGTAATTGGCAGCCCGACTGATTCTGGTTCAGTTAGTCTAGGTTCGAGTCCTGGTACCCCAGCGCAGCTGGGATTCGCGAGAATCCCGGACGCTGGATTCTGACGGAGTTCGACTCCGCCCCTCCGGGGGCGGAGAGTGGTCTCTGGTAGAGTGCAGCTCCTCCGCCCGCGAGGGTGGGGGAGCGAAAGTGGTTCTGGCCCCGTCGTCTAGTGGCCCAGGACGCCGCCCTCTCAAGGCGGTAGCGCCGGTTCGAATCCGGTCGGGGCTACATCTGTGCACAACCCGTCTCACCTTGGTGAGGCGGGTTGTTTCGTTGCTACGCACGGCCGTCCACGGTGCCCAGACCCCACGCTCGCCCCGACGGACGGTGCCGCTAGACTACAGCGGCACCGCCTGCGAGGGCGGTGAACAGGAAGTTCTGGCCCCGTCGTCTAGCGGCCCAGGACGCCGCCCTCTCAAGGCGGTAGCGCCGGTTCGAATCCGGTCGGGGCTACAGATCAAAGGCTCACCTCGCTCCGCGAGGTGAGCCTTTCCCGTTCCCACCCCCACCCGCCCGGCCCTCGCCCGGCCTCCCACCTCCCCGTTGATCATGAAGTTATTGCCCTCCGCCACGGCGTGTCCGGGCAATAACTTCATGATCAACAAAGGAGGGGGCGGGGGTGGGGTTAGAGGCCGGAGAGGCGTTGGCCGGCTCTGACGACTGCCATGGCGTGGCGTTCGCCGGGGCGGCGGCCCAGGCGTTCGATCGGGCCGGAGATGCTGACCGAGGCGATCACGCGGCCGGTGCGGTCGCGGATCGGGGCGGAGACGCTCGCCACACCGGCCTCCCGTTCGGCCACGCTCTGCGCCCAGCCGCGGCGGCGGACCTCGGCCAGGGTGCGGCCGGTGAACTTGCTGCGCGGCAGCAGCGGCATCACCGCCTCCGGAGGCTCCCAGGCGAGCAGGATCTGGGCCGCCGAGCCGGCCGTCATCGGCAGCACCGAGCCGACCGGAACGGTGTCCCGCAGGCCGCTGGCGCGCTCCGCCGCCGCCACGCAGATCCGCTCGTCGGCGCGGCGCAGGTAGAGCTGCGCGCTCTCGCCGGTGGCGTCGCGCAGCGCGGCCAGCAGCGGCTCGGCGGCGGTCAGCAGGACGTCCGGAGCGGCGTTGGCCAGCTCGCCCAGCCGGGGCCCGGGACGCCAGCGCCCCTGGGTGTCCCGGACCAGCATCCGATGGATCTCCAGTGCCTGTGCCAGCCGGTGCGCGGTGGCCCGGGGCAGCTTCGTGCGTTCAACGAGTTCGGCCAGGCTGGCGCCGTCGACACAGGCGGCCAGGATGACCACCGCCTTGTCGAGAACGCCGACACCGCTCATACTGTGTCCCACAAGCCGAAACTTACCTCCCAGAATTTAGGATGTCCAGATGGTGGGAGTCACTCCTGAGCCGAGGACCCTGGCCGAGAAGGTCTGGGACGCGCACGTCGTACGGTCCGCCGCCGGTGAGCCGGACCTGCTCTTCATCGACCTGCACCTGCTGCACGAGGTGACCAGCCCGCAGGCGTTCGACGGGCTGCGGCTCGCCGGGCGCCGGGTGCGCCGTACCGACCTGACCCTCGCGACCGAGGACCACAACACCCCGACCGGGTACGCCGATCCGGCGTTCCGGCTCCGCCGCGGTGACCTGCTCACGATCGCGGACCCGACGTCGCGTACGCAGATCGAGACGCTGCGCCGCAACTGCGCCGAGTTCGGCGTGCGGCTGCACCCGCTCGGCGACGAGAACCAGGGCATCGTGCACGTCATCGGCCCGCAGCTCGGGGTGACCCAGCCCGGCATGACGATCGTGTGTGGCGACTCACACACCGCCACCCACGGCGCGTTCGGCGCGCTCGCCTTCGGCATCGGCACCAGCGAGGTGGAGCACGTGCTGGCCACCCAGACGCTGCCGCAGAGCAGGCCGAAGACCATGGCCGTCAACGTCACCGGCCAGCTCGCCCCCGGCGTCACCGCCAAGGACCTGGTGCTCGCGCTGATCGCCCAGGTCGGCACCGGTGGTGGGCGCGGGCACATCGTCGAGTACCGCGGCGACGCCATCCAGGCCCTCTCCATGGAGGGGCGGATGACCATCGCCAACATGTCCATCGAGTGGGGCGCCAAGGCCGGCATGATCGCGCCGGACGAGACGACCTTCGCGTACCTCAAGGGTCGGCCGAACGCGCCGCAGGGCGCCGACTGGGACGCGGCGCTGGCCTGGTGGCGGACGCTGCCCACCGACGAGGGTGCGCGCTTCGACGCCGAGGTCACCCTGGACGCCAGCCGGATCACGCCGTTCGTCACGTGGGGCACCAACCCCGGGCAGGGCGCGCCGCTGAGCGCGCCGGTGCCCGACCCGGAGGAGTTCACCACCGACTCGGAGCGCGCTGCCGCCCGCCGTGCGCTGGAGTACATGGATCTGCGCCCCGGCACCCCGCTGCGGGAGCTGCCCATCGACGTGGTCTTCGTGGGTTCCTGCACGAACGGCCGCCTGGAGGATCTGCGGGCCGCGGCCGACGTGCTGCGCGGCCACCGGGTCGCCGACTCCGTCCGGATGCTCGTGGTGCCCGGCTCCGCCGCCGTTCGGGAGGCCGCCGAGGCCGAGGGGCTGGACAAGGTCTTCGCCGACGCCGGCGCCGAGTGGCGGTTCGCCGGCTGCTCGATGTGCCTGGGCATGAACCCCGACACGCTCAAGCCCGGCGAGCGCTCCGCGTCCACCTCCAACCGGAACTTCGAGGGCCGGCAGGGCCGGGGCGGTCGTACCCACCTGGTCTCCCCGCCGGTCGCCGCCGCCACCGCCGTGGTCGGGCGGCTGGCCGCCCCCGCCGATCTGTAGAAGGGACCGAGGAGATGGACAAGTTCACCACCCACACCGGCACCGCCGTGCCGCTGCGCCGGTCCAACGTGGACACGGATCAGATCATCCCGGCCGTGTACCTCAAGAGGGTGACCCGCACCGGCTTCGCCGACGGGCTGTTCAACGCCTGGCGGGAAGACCCGGCATTCGTACTCAACGATGAATCCTATTCCGGTGCGTCGATCCTCATCGCCGGTCCCGAGTTCGGCACCGGCTCCTCCCGGGAGCACGCCGTCTGGGCGCTACGGGACTGGGGCTTCCGCGCCGTGGTGGCCCCGCGCTTCGGTGACATCTTCCGGGGCAACGCACTCAAGGAGGGCCTGCTGCCGGTCGAGTTGGAATTGAAAGCCGTCGAGGAGTTGTGGGATCTCGTCGAGGCCGACCCGACCACTCCGGTGACCGTCGACCTGACCGCCCGACAGCTCCGGGCCGGGGACGCGACCTGGTCGTTCCCACTGGACGACTTCAGCCGGTGGCGGCTGTTGGAGGGCCTGGACGACATTGGACTCACCCTCCGGCACGCCGATGACATCGCCTCCTACGAGGCGTCTCGACTGCCGTTCCTGCCCTCGGTGGCATAGCCGTACGCCCACCCGCACATCGGATTTCGCCCCCACCGGTCCAACCGGTGGGGGCGAATCCGTTACGACACAAGGGCTTTTTTCCACCGAATGTTTGTGTCCAGGCAGCGCAGGGCATACGGTGCGCGCAGAATGGCTCGCGTCGAGTCAGTTGCACAATCGGGAGGAAGTCGTGAACAAGGCCGAGCTCATCGAGGCGCTCGCCGTTCGCCTGGGGGACCGGAAGACGGCGACGGCCGCGCTCGACGCGGTCCTCACTGAGGTCCAGGCAGCGGTCACCAAGGGCGAGAAGGTGGCGATCACCGGATTCGGAGCATTCGAAAAGCGTGTGCGTGGCGCACGAACAGCGCGCAACCCGCGTACCGGCGAGGCGGTGAAGGTCAAGAAGACGTCCGTCCCGACCTTCCGCCCCGGCGCCGGGTTCAAGGAGATGGTGGCCAGCGGCAAGGTGCCGAAGGCCACGGTGGCGGCGAAGAAGACCGCCGCCGCCACGGCCAAGACCGCCGGCGCCAAGGCGGCGGGCACCAAGGCCACCGCCACCAAGGCGGCCGGTAAGAAGACCGCCCCGGCCAAGGCGAGCAAGACCACCACCGCCGCCGCCACCAAGGCGGCCAGCAAGAAGACCGCCCCGGCCAAGGCGAGCAAGACCACCACGGCGACCAAGACGGCCGCCAGCAAGAAGACCGCCCCGGCGAAGAAGACCGCCGCGGCGACCAAGTCCGCCACGGCGAAGAAGACCACCGCGGCGGCGAGCAAGAGCACGGCGGCCAAGAAGGCGCCGGCGAAGAAGGCTCCGGCCAAGAAAGCGGCCAGCAAGCGCTGACCGACTGTCCGCCCAAAGGGCGTCCACCCTCGCGGTGGGCGCCCTTTGCGCGTGCCGGACCGTTGACCCGGCCGGGCCGTACGCGCAGAATCGCCGTGCCGGCCCCCCTTTGCGGACCGGTCCGCCGACGAAATGGGGCGCCGGTGCGCTACCGCCAGCTCACCACCGGATCGCTCGCGCTGGGCGTCATTCTGCTCATCGACGTGCTGCGCGTCTGGCTGCCCGGCATCATCACCATCTTCGGGCAGGCCGCGTCCACCCCGGCCGAGTTGATGGGCGCGTTCGCGCTCGGCTGGTTCGTTCTGGCGATGGCCGCGCCGGCTCTGGTCCGGCGGGTGGGCGCCCGCCGGGTCACCGTCGTCGCCGCCGTGCTGCTCGCCGTGGCCCGGCTCGCGCTCACCAGCGCCCCCGGCGGCCGTCCGCAGCTCTGGTTGGCCACCGCCGGTCTGCTCGCCGGTCTGGTCTGGTTGGTGGGTGTCGCCGGCGGCACCGACCGTCCGGTGCCGGGACTGGCCCTGGGGCTGGCGGTCAACGCCGCCATCCACGCGCTGCTGGACACCTACGACCTCGTCTGGCGGGGCGGCTGGGTGGCCTGGCTGCTCAGCGCCGTCGCGGTGGTGCTGTTCCTGCTCGGCACGACGCTGCCCACCGCGCCGCCCGGCCCCGGTGGCGCCCGATCGTGGCTGCTGGCCGGGCCGGTGCTGCTGCTGGCCGGCATGGTGGCCCTCGCGCCGGCCCTGGCCCAGGCCGGGATGTCGTACCTGGTCGCGGGTGGCGACGTCGCTCGCTCACCGCTGTTCGGCCTGGCACCGGTGCCGGTGGCGGTCGCCGGGTTCCTGCTGGCCGCGCTGGCGGGCCCGAACCGGGGGTGGGGCCGACCGCTCGGGCCGGCGGCCCTGCTGGTGGGCGTGGTGCTCTTCGCCCTCGACAGTGGCGACCTGCTCGTCGCGGCCATCCTGCTCACCGCCGTCGGACTCGGCGCCTGCCTCGCCCTCACCGACGCTCCGGGTCGCGCCGACGCCGACGGCACCGCCCACGCCGCCGCCGACGCCACTGTCGGCGATGAGGGCGCGACGGGCACGGACGACAGCCGCCGAACGGCGGCCCGCCGGGGGTACGCCGTCGCCGCCGGCATGCTGCTCTTCGTGCTGGGGGCGGTGGGTTACTACTCCGCCTACGACCTGGGCTACCCGAACGCGATGGTGCCGGTGGTGGTGGCCGGGGTGGTCGCCGCCGTGGCCCTGGCCGCCCGTCCGTCCGGCCACCGGCGTCCCGGCCCGCTTCCGCCGCTGCGGACCGCCGGCGGGGTCGCCGCGCTGGCTCTGCTCGCGCCGCTGCTCGCCGACGAGGTGGCGGTGGCGAGCAACCGGGAGGGTCCGCCCGAGCGGTTGACCGTGGTGGCGTACAACATCCGGATGGGCTTCGGGCTGGACGGCCGGTTCGACCTGGCCGGGCTGACCGCGGCGATCGACCGGCAGCGGCCCGACGTGGTGCTGCTCAGCGAGGTGGACCGGGGCTGGCTGCTCAACGGCGGCCACGACACGCTGGACCTGCTGTCCGACCGGCTCGGCATGCCGTACGTGTTCGGGCCGGCCGCCGACCCGGTCTGGGGTGACGCGGTGCTCAGCCGGTGGCCGGTCACCGACCCACGGTCCCGGCCGCTGCCGTCTCTCGGGGCGCCCACCGGAGCGCAGGCTCTCGCCGTCACCCTGGACCTCGGCGACGGTGTCCGTGCCGCCGTGGTGAGCACCCACCTGCAACCGCCACCCGACGCGGGCCCGGTGGCGCAGGCTCGCGCGGTGGCCGACTTCGCCACTGGGTACGCGGCCGGCCGGCCGCTCGTGGTGGCCGGCGACCTGAACACCGAGCCGGGCGACGAGGCTTTCGAGCAGTTCACCGCGGCCGGGCTGGTCGACGCGTTGGCGGTCGCCCGTCCGCTGGCGACGAGCCCGGCCGACGATCCACGCCAGCAGATCGACCACGTCTTCGTCTCGCCCGGCCTGACGGCGACGAATCCGGTCGCGCCGCGCGGCGAGGCCAGCGACCACCTGCCGGTGGCGGTGACCCTCACCCTGCCGTCCCGCTGACCCCGCGCCGGGATCGCCGATGCTGCGGTATCTGGCCAGCCGGACACCGCCACGTCGGCGACCTGAAGGGGGGATCAACCGCCGAAGCGCCGGGCGGGCCTCACAGGCGGTCGGCCGCGAGCAGCCGCTCGCCGCTGAAGGCCAGCAGCCAGCCGCCGCCCTTCGGGGTAATGAAGTCCTCGTCGGCGCGGCCGGTCAGCTGCTCCAACGCGCCCGGCAGCACCTTGCCCTGGCTGCACACCGCCACCTGCCCGCCGGCGCAGGCCAGCTCCAGCAGTTGGGCGGCGGTGGCCAGCACCCGCTCGTCCTGTTGCTGACCCGGCTGCGGCTCGTCCAGGTCGCCGCAGATCTCGATGGGCAGGTCGAGCAACGCGGCGGCCGGGTCCAGGGTCTGCACGCAGCGGCGCGGCGAGGCCGACAGGAGCCGGGCCGGGCGCACCAGGGCGATCAGCGGCGCCAGCGCGTACGCCTGGGCCCATCCCTCGCGATCGAGCGGGCGGGCGGTGTCCGGGCCGGACCAGGTGGCCCGCTTGCCGGCGTGCCCGTGCCGGACCACCGCGACGGTCGCGGTCACCGGCGGCAGCGCGGCGAACCCGGCGAGCACCTCGGCGTCGTGCGGATAGCTGACCAGGCGGATCGCGTCGTCCACGGCCAGCCACCGGATGTCGTCGACCTCGGTGCCCGGCTGGAAACCGCCCTCGGCGACCGCGAGCATCGACCAGTAGTCGACCAGCTTGGCCTGCCCCTCGCTGCGGTAGCGCACCGACGGCAGCCGCACCTGCGGTACGCCCCGCACGTCGGCCTCCTCGGCCACCTCCCGGACCGCCGCGACCAGTGGATGCTCGCCCGGTTCGAGCTTGCCCTTGGGCAGCGTCCAGTCCCCGTAGCGCGGGCGGTGCACGACGCAGACCCGTACGCCGTCGGCGGTCGGTCGCCAGCAGACCCCGCCGGCAGCGCGGATGCCCGTCACGGCAACCATCTGGTCCGCCGTCGCCGGGTGGCCCGGTGCCACGCGGCGGGGAACCGGGCCCGCATCAGGCGGACCGTGTCGCGTTCCCGCTCGGCCAGCCGCCCGGCGGTGACCGCCAGCTCGTGGTCGGCCGGTCGGTCGGCGGCGAGGGCGAGCCAGGTCTCGGCGGCCACCGCGGCGTCCTGGTGTTCGCCGAGCACGTCCTGGACGCGGGCCAACGCGCGGGCCAGCCGCCGCGCGTCCTTGCCGACGGCCGGGACCACTGCGGTGACCGCGTAGCGGGCCTGCTTGCCCTCCTTGCGGACGGCGTGCCAGCGGTCGTCGGGGGCCAGCGGGTCGAGCCCGTCCACGCCGTCGGGGCCGGTGAGCTGCCGCCACGGGCGGGCCACCAGCTTCGGTAGCGTGCGCGCCGCCGGGGTGGCCGCCCGTCGGGTGAGCCGGGGCGCGCGGGCGGCCAGCACCAGGGCGTCCACCAGGGCCAGGTAACGCGGCGAGCGCAGCGCCTCGTCGATGGCGGCGAGCGCCTGCCGCTGCCGCTGCGCGAGCGCCTCGTCCAGTCGGTCCACCGCGCCCGTGTCGAGCGGGCTGAGCGGGTCGGCGGTCGCGGTGCGCCGCAGTCGGTCGCGGAGCACCTCGGCGTCGCGCGCCCCGCCGAGCACCCCGGCCAGCCAGCGCAGCTCGTCGCGCAGGGGCCGGGCCCAGCTGCGGCGCACGAGCGGCCGGAAGGTGCGCAGGTCGCTGCGCAGCCGTCGGCAGGCCACCCGCATCTGGTGTACGGCGCTGTCGCCGCCGTCGGTCGAGGTGCGCAGCCGCACCAGCGGGTCGTGCGCCAACAGCCGGCCCACCTCCTTGCGGACCGCCTCGGTGACCATGTCCCCGGCGGTCGGGTCGGCCGTCAGTCCGCCCGGCCCGACCAGGTCGGGTTCGGCCTGCGCCACCGTCCCCAGCGCCCGTACGTGCTTCGGGGTGAACGAGCCGGCCCGGGCCCCGGCCTCGCACAGCACCTCGCCGATTCGTTCCAGCAGCTTGCGGTCGCCGGCCTTGCGCTCCACCTCCACCTCGCGGAACGCGCCGGTGGTGGCGCCGGCGTCGTCGAGGACTGTCACCCGGTCGTCCACCACCTCGGCGAGCACCGTTCCGGCCCGGTCGCACACCTCGTGAGCGTGCCGGACGGTGCGTACCACAGTCACCGGCGCCAGCGACGCGCCCCGATGCAGGACGGTGACCAGCTCGACCAGCTCCGGCGGCGGCTGCCCGACCGGCCCGGGACGGGAGATCTCGTGCCGGACGCCGGGCGTGCCGGTGGGCAGCTTCACCGTCCACGGCAGCTCGTCACCCTTGCGGTGGCGCAGGGACGCCCCGGCGCGGGCCAGCCGCAGGTCGACCGTGTCGAGGTAGCGGGCGACGAGCGTCACCGGCGGCAGCGCCCGGACCCGGCCGCCGGCCGGAAACGTGGCGGACAGGCCCGGCAGCACGAAGGTGTCGTCCACCTCGTACTTCTGCTCCTCCTCGACCATCAGCTCAGCCTATGCCGCGAACGGTCAGCCGGCCGTGCCACCGACGCGGCGCAGCAGCAGATCCTGCAGGTGCACCCGGGCCGCGTCGTCACCGTCGGTACGCCGCGTCCAGGTGCCGTCGCCGGCCAGCTCGAACGCGTCCACGTCCGGGCTCATCGCGGCGGTCAGCACGTAGTCCAGCTCGGCGCGGGCGACCGGATCGCTCACCTGCACCAGCGCCTCCACCCGCCGGTCCAGGTTGCGGTGCATCAGGTCCGCCGAGCCCATCCAGAACTCGGCCTCGCCGTTGTTGCCGAAGCGGAAGACCCGGGAGTGCTCCAGGAACCGGCCGAGGATCGAGCGCACCCGGATGTTGTCCGACAGCCCAGGCACCCCCGGACGCAGCGTGCACATGCCCCGGATGAGCAGGTCGACGTGCACGCCGGCCTGGGACGCCCGGTACAGCGCGTCGGTCACGCCCTCGTCGACCAGCGAGTTGACCTTGAACTGGACCAGGCCGGGCATGCCCAACCGGACGTGCGCGATCTCCCGTTCGATGCGTTCGATGAGGCCGCTGCGGATGCCCTGCGGGGCGACCAGCAGCCGCCGGTACGCGGTCTGCCGGCTGTAGCCGGTCAGCACGTTGAACAGGTCGGTGAGGTCCGCCCCGATCTCCGGGTCGGCGGTGAGCATCCCGAAGTCCTCGTACAGGCGGGCGGTCTTCGGGTGGTAGTTGCCGGTGCCGATGTGGCAGTACCGGCGGATCTGGTTGCCCTCCTGCCGGACCACCAGGGCGGTCTTGCAGTGCGTCTTGAGCCCCACCAGGCCGTACACCACGTGGCAGCCGGCGCGTTCCAGGGTGCGGGCCCAGCCGATGTTGGCCACCTCGTCGAAGCGGGCCTTCACCTCGACCAGGACCACCACCTGCTTGCCGGCGGCGGCCGCGTCGACGAGCGCGTCCACGATCGGCGAGTCACCGCTGGTGCGGTAGAGGGTCTGCTTGATGGCCAGCACGTTGGGGTCGGCGGCGGCCTGCTCGATGAAGCGCTGCACGCTGGTGGCGAACGAGTGGTACGGGTGGTGCACCAGGATGTCCCCGTCCCGCAGGGTGGAGAAGACGCTGCGCGGCACCTCGCCCTCGGCGAGCCGGGGATGCGTGGCCGGCACGAACGGCGGGTCCTTGAGATCGGGGCGGTCGGCCTCGCCGTACACCTGCCACAGCGCGGAAAGGTCCAGCAGGCCGGGCACCCGCAGCACGTCCTGGTCGTCCATGTCCAACTCGCGGACGAGCAGCTCCAGCATGTGGTCGGAGATCGACGCGGCGACCTCCAGGCGGACCGGCGGGCCGAACCGGCGGCGGGCCAGCTCTCGTTCGAGGGCCTGGAGCAGATCCTCGTCGCGGTCCTCGTCGACCTCCACCTCGGCGTTGCGGGTGACCCGGAACAGGTGGCACTCGACCACCTGCATGCCGCTGAACAGCTGACCCAGGTGCACCGAGATCAGGTCCTCCACCGGCAGCATCCGCACGCCCGGCTGGTCCCGGTCGACCCGTACGAAGCGCGGGACGTTGTTGGGCACCTTCACCCGCGCGAACAGCTCGGACCCGCCGTCCGGGTCCCGGACCGCCACCGCCAGGTTCAAGGACCGCCCGGAGATGTACGGGAACGGGTGCGCCGGGTCCACCGCGAGTGGAGTGAGCACCGGGAAGATGTGCTCCCGGAAGTAGGTGCGCAGCCGCTCCCGCTCGGGGTCGCCCAGGTCACCCCAGCGCAGTATGCGGATGCCCTCCTCGGCCAGCCGGGGCAGGACGTCGTCGACGAAGCAGGCGGCGTGCCGGGCGACCAGCTCGGCGGTCCGTTCGGCGATCAGCTCCAGCTGTGTGCGCAGGGGCAGCCGGTCGCCGCCGCGCACCGGCAGGCCGGCGGAGAGCCGCCGCTTCAGGCCGGCGATCCGCACCATGTAGAACTCGTCGAGGTTGCTGGCGAAGATCGCCAGGAACTTGGCCCGCTCCAGCAGGGGGGTGCGCTGGTCCTCGGCGAGGGTGAGCACCCGCGCGTTGAAGTCGAGCCAGGACAGCTCCCGGTTGAGGAAGCGGTCCTCCGGCAGCGGGGGAGCAGCCGGTGGCTCGTCGTCCCCCGCACCGCCCGCGGAGAGGCCGGTGGCGAGGCCGCCGGAGGTGCCGGGCAGGGCCGCGCCGGTCGCCGGGCCGTCCGTCTCCGTGGGCGGCACGCCGGGTTCGATGACCTCGTCGAGCCCGGAGGACGCCGCGCCCGGGTCGTCGGCGAGCGTGTCGGCACGGGCGGCGCCGGCCCGTTCGGCCCGGGACGGGCGGAAACGGCCGTCGGTGCCGCGAACGCGGGCGCCGTTGCGGGGGTCGGTGGCGGGAGGGGTGACCGGATGCTCGCGAGGGGTGCTCACCCGCTCATAATCACCCGATTAGAGTTAACGCAAAATGAACTTGGCCCCGCCAGCTCAGTGCATCGTCGGCAATGTCACCCGGACGACCTCGCCGTCGGGATCGGTGTCGATGCGCACCCGCTGGCCGAGCCGGAGCAACCGCAGGCCGGAGGCGTCGAACGCCCGGGCGGGAAAACGCAGCTCGGTGCCGTCGTCGAGCAGTAGGACACCGCTGCGTGTCGCCGCGTCGTAACTGGCCACCGTGCCCTGCATGCTCGCACCGTACACCGGCCGGGTCAGCTTGTTCAGCGCGCCGGGCAGCCGGCGGCGAGCAGCGCCGCGGTGCGTGGGCCCAGCCCCAGCCGGGCGGCGGCGGCCAGGTCCTCGGCGGTGTCCACGTCCCGCCGCAGGCTGGGCCAGTCACCGGTCAGCGGCAGCGCCCCACTCGCCACGTGCGCCGCCGCCGAGCCCACCCCGAACCGTGGGTCGAGGTCGACGCCCGGCGGCCCGGCGAGCAGCACCGTCCCACCACCGGGGGCGTCCGCCACGAACCGGCGTACCCCCTCGGTGTCGTGCTGCGCCGCGCGCAGCGCGTCGGCCAGCTCGGCCGGGCGCAGCGCCGGCAGGTCGGCGGTCAGCCCGGCCACCCACCGCCCGGGGATCTGTGCCGCGCCGTGCCGGAAGGCGGCGTTCAGGCCGGCGTCCGGCAGGTCGGGCACCGTCCGCGCCCCGGCGGCCCGCGCCGCGGCCGCCACCCGGGTGTCGTCGGTCACCACCAGGGCCTCGGCGACCGCCGGGCAGGCCAGCACCGCGCGGAGCGTGTCGGCCGCCAGCGCCAGTGCCAGCTCCTCATGCGGTACGCCGGGCAGCGCGCCCCGCAGCCGGCTCTTGGCCGCGGTCAGACGCTTCACCGGCACCACCACGGCCCACCTCGGCTGACTCACGTCCGCAATCCTGCCAGCCGGACGACGGGACCCTCGCTGGCCGTACCGGGGGCGAGCAGGCATGATTTCCGCTGCGGGTGTCGCGGGTGGGGCTCGCGGCGGGTCGGGGCGCGACGAGGAGGCACAGTGGCACGGCGGAGGCTGGGGTTCTGGCAACGGTTCGCCGTGGGGCTGGTGAAGCCGGTGATGACCGTCTGGACCCGGCGGACCTGGCGCGGCCAGGAGCACCTCGCCCGTGACGGCGGAATGATCATCGTCGCCAACCACATCTCGCACGCCGACCCGTTGGTCTCCGCGCACTTCATCTACGACTCCGGGCGGTGGCCGCAGTACCTGGGCAAGGCCAGCGTGTTCCGGGTGCCGGTGATCGGCTGGATCCTGCACCGCTGTCTGCAGATCCCGGTCGAGCGCGGCAGCGTGGACGCGGTCCGCTCGCTGGACAAGTCGGTCGCCGCGCTCGACGAGGGTGGCGCGGTGGTGATCTACCCGGAGGGCACGACCACCCGACAGCCGGACCTGTGGCCGATGAAGGCCAAGACCGGCGCGGCCCGGCTGGCGCTGGCCACCGGCGCCCCGGTGGTGCCGCTGGTGATGTGGGGTCCGGAGCGGATCTTCGACCCGCGGACCAGCCGGCTGAACCCCCGCCCCCGGATCCCGGTGACCGTCGTGGCCGGCGAGCCGGTCGACCTGAGCCGCTGGGCGGGCGCCCCACCGACCCGGGAGACCCTCGAGGAGATGACGGACGCCATCATGCTGCGGCTGCGGGACATGCTCGTCGAGATCCGTGGTGGCACACCGCCGCCGCTGTGGGAACGGCCGGCCCGACCGTCCGTCGAGCGCCACCCCGGTGAAGCGGCATGAGCGGCCACGTCGCGGTGCTGGGCGCCGGCTCCTGGGGCACCGCCTTCGCGAAAATCCTGGCCGACGCGGGGCGGGACGTGACCGTGTGGGCCCGCCGCGTCCCGGTGGCCGAGAGCATCCGCGCCGAGCGTCGCAACCCGGAGTACCTGCCGGACCTGCTGCTGCCGGCCCGGGTCACCGCCACCACCGACGCCGCCGAGGCGATCAGCGGCGCCGAGGTGGTGGTGCTGGCCGTGCCCTCGCAGACCCTGCGCGGCAACCT
Source organism: Micromonospora sp. NPDC005254 (assembly GCF_042872525.1). NCBI lineage: Bacteria > Bacillati > Actinomycetota > Actinomycetes > Micromonosporales > Micromonosporaceae > Micromonospora > Micromonospora sp. NPDC005254. Next base: position 806,702 of record NZ_JBIAKM010000002.1, read on the forward strand.
CGCCGAGTGGGCCGGGCACCTGCACCCGGACGCCACCCTGGTGTCGTTGATGAAGGGCATCGAACTCGGCACCACCAAGCGGATGAGCGAGGTCATCGTCGAGACCGCCGGGGTGGCCGCCGATCGGGTGGTGGTGGTCTCCGGCCCGAACCTCGCCCCCGAGATCGCCGCCGAGCAGCCGGCCGCCACGGTGGTCGCCGGCACCAACGCCGACCGCGCCACGCTCGTGCAGTCGTCGATCCGGACGCCGTACCTGCGGCCGTACACCAACGACGACGTGATCGGCTGCGAGCTGGGCGGCGCGGTCAAGAACGTGATCGCGCTGTCGTACGGCATCGCCACCGCGATGGGCTTCGGCGACAACACCCGGGCCATGTTGATGACCCGAGGGCTGGCCGAGACGGCCCGCCTGGGTGTGGCCCTCGGGGCGGACCCGATCACCTTCGCCGGCCTGGCGGGCATGGGCGACCTCGTCGCGTCCTGCTCGTCCCCGCTGGCCCGCAACCGCACCTTCGGCGAGCACCTGGGCCGGGGCGAGACGCTGGAGCAGGCCCAGGCCGCGACCCGACAGACCGCCGAGGGCGTCAAGAGCTGCCTCGCGATCCGCGATCTGGCGCGGGCGCACGGGGTGGAGATGCCGATCACCGAGCAGGTCGAACGGATCTGTCACGAGGGGATGGACCCGCGGCTCGCCGTGGACACCCTGATGAGCCGGACCGCCAAGCCCGAGTCGTACGAGTGAGGAACCGATGAGCGAACTGGGAGACGGCACCCGCTGCGTGCGCGCCGGCCTGCCCGAGCCGGCGCCGGGTGATGCGTTCCTGCCGGGTCCGGTCTTCGCCGCGCCGTACCACCTCGACCCGTGGCAGGGGCCGGACGCGTCGCCGAACGGCTACGGCCGCCCCGACAACCCGACCCGGCGGCTGTTGGAGGCCGCCGTGGGCGAGTTAGAGGGCGGTGACTGCCGGGTCTTCGCCAGCGGTCAGGCCGCCATCACCGGGACGCTGCTCACCCTGCTGCGCCCGGGGGACACCGTGGTGCTGCCCTCCGACGGCTACTTCCCCGTCCGGGCGTTCGCCACCGCCGTGCTGGAGACGATCGGCGTACGGGTGCTCTTCGTGCCGACCGTGGGGCCGTACCCGTCCTTCGAGGGCGTCCGGCTGGTGCTGGTGGAGACCCCGGCCAACCCGGGTCTGGACGTGGTCGACGTGGCCGCCCTGGCGGAGCGGGCACATGCCGCCGGCGCCCTGCTCGCGGTCGACAACACCACCGCCACCCCGCTCGGGCAGCGCCCGCTGGACCTCGGCGCCGACCTGGTGGTGGCCTCCGGCACGAAGGCGCTCACCGGCCACTCCGACCTGCTGCTGGGCTACCTGGCCAGCCGGTCCGCCGAGGTGATCGAGGCGGTGACGCTCTGGCGTACCGGCACCGGTTCGATTCCGGGAGCGTTCGACGCCTGGTTGGCGCACCGGTCGCTGGCGACCCTCGACCTGCGGCTGGCCCGGCAGAGCGCGAACGCCGCAGCCGTCGCCGACCTGCTGGCGGGCCGGCCGGACGTGACCGGTCTGCGCTGGCCGGGGCTGCCGGACGATCCCGCCTACGCGGTGGCCTCGGCGCAGATGCGCCGGATGCCCGGGGTGCTCTCGTTCGACCTGGGCGACGCCGACCGGGTGGCCCGCTTCGTCGAGGCCGCCCGGCTGGTGGCGGCGGCCACCTCGTTCGGCGGTCTGCACACCACGGCGGACCGGCGGGCGCAGTGGGGGGACGACACCGCCCCCGGCTTCGTCCGGCTCTCCTGCGGTGTGGAGGACACTCCCGACCTGGTGGCCGACATCGCCGCCGCCCTGGACGCCGCCGGTCCGGTCTGAGCTTCGTGGCAGAGCCGTCCTTCACCGACCGCACCACCCTCGTCGGCCGGCTGCGCGCCGCCGGTTGCGTCTACGCCGAGGACGAGGCGGAGCTGCTGCTGGCCGCCGCAGACTCCCCGGCGACGCTGGCCGACCTGACCGCCCGGCGCGTCGCCGGCGAGCCGCTGGAGTACCTGCTCGGCTGGGCCGAGTTCTGCGGTCTGCGGATCGCCGTCGACGCGGGCGTCTTCGTGCCGCGCGGTCGGACGGCCCTGCTGGTCGAGGCCGCCGTCGAGCTGACCGGCCCGGCGCCGGCCGTGGTCGACCTCTGCTGCGGCTCCGGGGCCACCACTGTCGCGCTGGCCCGCCGGCTCGCGCCGCGCTGGCTGGCCGCCGCCGACATCGACCCGGCCGCCGTGGCCTGCGCCCGCCGCAACCTCGCCGGGCTACCCGCCGAGGTGTACGAGGGTGACCTGTTCGCTCCGCTGCCGGCGCACTGGCGGGGGCGGCTCGACCTGGTGGTGGCCAACGCCCCGTACGTGCCGACCGAGGCGGTGGCGCTGATGCCGCCGGAGGCGCGGCTGCACGAGGCGCCGGTTGCGCTCGACGGCGGGCCGGACGGGCTCACCGTGCTGCGCCGGGTGGGCGTCGACGCGGCGCACTGGCTGGTGCCCGGTGGGCACCTGGTGGTCGAGGCTGGCGAGACGCAGACCGACGCGCTGTGCGCGGCGTTCCACGCAGCCGGACTGTCGCCGACCGTACGACACGACGAGGACCTGGACGCCACTGCGGTAATCGTCCGCCGCCCAGGCTGATCCGCCCCCCCATCAGCGCTGCGGCGGAGATGCCTGGTCGACCGACCCACTTGTTCGCGTCCTTTGCTCTGCTTCAACCGGCGCAACACTCGCGGCCGATTGGTGTTGCGCGGAGTGAAGCAGAGCAAAGGACGCGCGACAGCAGTCCGGGGCACCGGGGACAGTAACTCCGGATGTCACCGGAGCTCGGCTGGTACCCCCAACCCCAGTTTCAGTGGGCGGGCGTGGCGGGGGAGCGGGGTTGGCACTAGCCTCGGCTCACACTCATGAGGGCGGGAGGCGGTTGCGGTGGGCAGCGCAGGTGTGCCGGTGGTCGTCGGCCTGGACAACGGCGGCACCAGCAACAACGCCACAGTCCTGACGGTGGACGGCCGGTTCCTGGTGGACGGGCTGCTGGAGATCCCGAGCGAGGTGCGCGCCGGCCCGGACGCGGCGATCGAAGCGCTGGCCCGGGCGCTGGACGGGGCTCTGGCGCAGACCGGCGTGCCTCGTGACCTGGTCCGGGCGGTCGGGTTGGACACGCCCGGCCCGGCCAGCGCCACCGGCGTCATTTCGTCGCGCGGCTCGACCAACTTCTCCCAGCCTGCCTGGCGTGGCTTCGACGTGCGGGGCGCGCTCCAGCGACGGCTCGGCCTGCCGGTGATCTACCACAACGACGGCAACGCCGCCGCGCTCTACGCCCACCACGTGTATTTCGGCGACGAGGCGATGGCGCGATCGTCGGTCTCGGCGATCGTCGGCACGGGCCTCGGTGGCGGGGTGGTGGAGAGCGGCAAGGTGATCGCCGGCGCCGCCGGCATGGCCGGCGAGCTGGGTCACGTGCACATCCCGCTGAACGGGCTGCTCGGCCCGGGGCAGCCGGAGCCCACCTGCGCCTGCGGCTTCACCGGCGACGTCGAGAGCGTCGCCTCGCTGACCGGCATCGAGCGCAACCTGCTGCCGTACTGGCTGACCCGCCACCCCGACCACCCGCTGGCCGCCGAGCCGGCGGCGCGGGCGGCGAAGCTCGTGCGGGGCTACGGCGAGCGGGGTGACGCGCTGGCCCGGGATCTCTTCACCCAGCAGGCGATGGCGCTGGGCCGCCTGTTCACCGTGGCGGCCAACTTCACCGATCCCCACGCGTACTTCGTGGGGGGCGGGGTGGTGGAGGCGGCGCCGGAGTTCCGCGACTGGTTCCTGGCGACGGTCCGCGAGCACACCGTCCTCCGGGAGGAGCAGGCCGCGGTGGCCACCTTCGCGCTGGTTCCGGACCGTGACATGGCCGGCGCCAGGGGTGTGGCGATCGCCGCCCTGGAGGCGCTGCGCGCCGTGCCGGAGCCCCGCCCGCTGGTCGCCTGAGTTCTCTCCCGCTCGTCGGCCGTGCCCGCCTTGCCGGAGCGTCCCCTTCCCCGCCCGCGCCCCGCTTGACCGGCGGTGACAGCCCGGTCAGCGGGGCGCGGGGGCGGGGTGGTCGCGCTCCGGTCAGCCGCGCGGCGGGGCCTGGGCGAAGGCGGTCCAGGCCGCCGGGGGGAACAGCAGGGCCGGACCGGCCGGGTCCTTGGAGTCGCGGACGGCCACCAGCTGGGGGATCGTGGCCACCTCCACGCAGGCGCCCTCATCGCCGCTGCGGCTGCTCTTGCGCCACGCCGCCGTGGCCAACGCCGCTGTGATCGTCGGTGTCATCGGTCCTACCGTCCCTTCAGGACTGACAGGAGCATCGCCCGGCTGTCCGCCGGGCTGAGCGCCACGCTGCGCAGATGCTCCATGATCTTGGTGCAGGTACGCGTCTCGCCCGCGCGGTCGAGGATCATCTGACCGGCGACCGTCTCCACCGACGCGATGATGGGGTCCTCCGGGTCGGCGAACTCCAGGATGTGCAGCGAGCCCCGGGTGCCCCGGTGGTAACCGGCGGAGAGCGGGATCACCTGGACGGTGATGTTCGGCAGTTCGGCCATCTTGACGAGGTGCCGTAGCTGGCCGTTCATCACCGACTGGTCACCGACCGGGCGCAGCAGCGCGCCCTCGTCGATGATCGCGTCGAGGATGGGTGGGGTGTCGGCGGTGAGCCGCACCTGGCGGTCGAGTCGGACCTTGACCCGCTGCTCCACCAGCTCGTCGCCGAGGGTGTGCGGGCCGCCGCGCATCACGCCGCGGATGTAGTCCGCGGTCTGCAGCAGGCCGGGCACCACCGAGGGCTCGAAGTTGGCGATGGCGGTGGCCTCCGCCTCCAGGGCGATGAAGTCGATGGTGCGTGGGTCGAGCAGGTACGAGTACGACACCCACCAGCCCGGCTTGCGGGCGTCCTTGGCGAGCTGCACCGCGGCGGCCACCTCCTCGGAACCCACTCCGTACGAGGTGAGCAGGGCGCGCACGGTGGCCGGGTTGATCAGCGTCTGGGCGTTCTCGTAGCGGGAGAGGGTGCTGCGGGTGCTGTTGATCTCATCCGCGGCGGTCTCCAGCGTCAGCCCGGCGGCTTCCCGGTATTGACGCAGGGCGATGCCGAGTCGGCGGGCGCGGGCGGTCTTCGGGGCCATGCATCGATGGTCGCACACATTTATGGGAACGGGTACATGAGAGAAGGTGGATGAGAGTTGCATTCATGGCTGTAGACGTGTCAATCTGTCATCGCGTCCTCACCGCCGGTTGTCGTGGCGACGGTGGTGGTGAGCGACCGGAGGGGATAGGGCGCGCGGCGATCGGGTTTCTCCCCCGTACCCGATCGTCGCGTGCCGTCCGTTGCAGCCCGCCGGAAGGAGACGACGTGCATACCGGTTCGAAGTCTCTCGCCCCGCAGCGCGAGGGTCGGCGATGACCCGCTTTCTGGTCGTTCTCACCGACGTGCGTCCCGTCGAGGGCATCGACCGCAACGAACGCGTCGCTCCCGAGCGCCGCCGCCAGGTGGTCGGCGCCAGCAGCAGGGAGGCCGCCGACCGGATCGCCGGAGCCTTCATGGCGCTGGGCATGGTGCGGGCCGGGCGGCAGCGGGTGAAGGTGATCGCGGTCGGCCGCCGGCACGCCGGGGACTGACCGGCCTCGAACATTCCGTCACGCACCGTATATGCTCTGTTGACCGATTGCCGTGTCGCTTCGGGGCTCGCCGGGTATCGCCGCGCCTGATCGCCACGCACAGTAAGGTCAACCGGGTGAGCGCCACCGGCGAGCACGACCAGCCGCAGTCGCGTACGAAGAGGTGACCGGAGTGACCACCCCAGGCAAGACCCGCGTGGCGATCGTCTTCGGCGGCCGCAGCCCGGAACACGGCATCTCCTGCGTCAGCGCCGGCAGCGTGTTCGCCGCACTCGACCCGGACGAGTACGAGGTGGTGCCGGTGGGCATCACCCGCGCCGGCCAGTGGGTGCTGACCAGCGGGGACCCCGCCCAGCTCGCCATCAACGCCCGCCAGCTCCCGGAGATCACCGCCGAGTCCGGCGAGGACATCGTGCTGCGCGCCGACCCGACCGGGAACGGGCTGATGGTGCTCGACCCGACCGAGGGCCCCCGGGCGCTGGCCGACGTGGACGTGGTCTTCCCGGTCCTGCACGGCACGTACGGCGAGGACGGCACCATCCAGGGCATGCTGGAGATGGCCGGCATCCCCTACGTGGGGGCGAACGTGTTCGCCTCCGCCGCCGCCATGGACAAGGAGTTCACCAAGAAGCTCTGCGCGGTCGAGGGCATCCCGGTCGGCGCGTACGCGGTGCTGCGCAACGGGATGACGCTGAGCGAGCAGGACAAGGAGCGGCTCGGCCTGCCGGTCTTCGTCAAGCCGTCCCGCGCCGGCTCGTCGTTCGGCATCACCCGCGTCACCGACTGGGCCGAGCTGGACACGGCGGTCGCCACCGCCCGGCAGTTCGACCCGAAGGTCATCATCGAGGCCGCGATCGTCGGCCGCGAGATCGAGTGCGGCGTGCTGGAGGGCGAGGCAGGCGGTGCCCCCGAGGCATCCGTGCTGGCCGAGGTGCGGGTCGTCGCCGACCACGACTTCTACGACTTCGAGGCCAAGTACCTCGACGACTCCTGCGAGTACGACATCCCGGCCGGCCTGCCGGACCGGGTGACCCGCCAGGTGCAGGAGTACGCCGTCCGCGCGTTCTCCGCGCTGGACTGCGCCGGCCTGGCCCGGGCCGACTTCTTCGTCACCCCCGAGCTGGACGTCTACCTCAACGAGATCAACACGATGCCCGGGTTCACCCCGACGTCGATGTTCCCCCGGATGTGGGCTGCCTCCGGCCTGGAGTATCCCAAGCTGGTCAACCGGCTGATCCGTACCGCCCAGCGGCGCGGTGTCGGCCTGCACTGAGCAGCCGGCCCCGACGCGCGGCCCGCCGTACGGGCCGCGCGTCAGCGGATCAGCGCTGGCAGCCGGCGGGGATGGCGCCGCCCGAGGGCACCGACGCCACGATCGCGCTGGAGATCGGCGAAACCCACTGCAGCGGCTGCTCGTACGAGCGTGGGATGCGAACGGTGACCGGCGTCTCCCGGTCGACAGTGGTGAGCACGGTCACGTCGGTCTCCTCGACGGGGTGCCAGCAGACCCGGTTGACCGTCCAGACCTCGTCGGTGGCCGGGACGGTCGGCTCGGCGCCCCCGCAGGCCACGGTGAGCGCGGGGTCGCCGTACGCGGCGTTCTGCTCCGGGCCCGCCGTGACCGGGCGCTGGGCCAGGTCACGGATGGTCTGCGGCAGCTGGGAGAGCAGCGCGCGGCAGACCGTGGCCGGACGCTCGGCCAGCGCCGGGGCGGCCATCTCGACCGGAGCGGTGGACTGCGCCCGTGCGGTGCTCGCCGAGGGGCTCGGCGCGGCGGCGGGCGTGTCCGGGGCGAGCTTGGCGAAGGCCAGCACGGCCACCAGCAGCGTGATCGGCAGCGCGATCAACGTGGCCAGCAGGGCGGCGCCCCGGATGGTCCGGTCCCGGCCGGCCGGCGCGTCGGCGCCCGGGTCGGCGCTGTCGCGGATACCGTCAGCCGGCTCGGGCGTCCCGTCGACCGGCTCACGCGTCCCGTCAGCCCGCTCGTGCTTCCCGTCGTCGTCCAGAGCAGCCGAGGAGGTCGTCATCTCGTCCACTTACAGCCGCACCACCGAACACGTGAGGGTGCGCGTGATGCCGGGCACCATCTGCACCTTGCTGACGATGAGTTTGCCGAGCTCGTCGACGGTGTTCGCCTCGGTGAGGACGACCACGTCGTACGGCCCGGTGACGGCGTCGACGCGTACCACGCCGGCGATGTCCGCGATGAGACCCGCCACGTCACGTGCGCGGCCGACCTCGGTCTGGATGAGGATGTACGCCTGTACCACGACTCGACCTCCGTCCGTCGCCGCCCGGGAGCGGCCCGAAGGGTGAAACTACCTTACGGACCAGGTCTGATCCCTATCGGTGGTCAAGGAGCAGCGGTGAGCGAGCGCGGCGGTGCCGGGCAGTACGGGCCGAACGCCGGCGGTGGCGCCAGCGTGGCCGGGATCGGCGAGTTCGGGCTGATCGGGCGGATCACCGCCCGGTTGGCGATGGGCCCGACGACCCTGCTCGGCCCGGGTGACGACGCGGCGGTGGTGGCCGCGCCGGACGGCCGGGTGGTCGCCTGCACGGACGTGCTGGTCGACGGGCGGCACTTCCGGCGGGACTGGTGCTCGGCGCGCGACGTCGGTCACCGGGCCGCGGCGGCCAACCTGGCTGACGTCGTGGCGATGGGCGCCACCCCGACCGCCCTGCTGGTCGCCCTCTGCATGCCCGCCGACCTGGAGACGAGCTGGGCGGAGGGCCTGGCCGACGGGTTGGCCGCGGAGGCCGCCACGGTCGGCGCGAGCGTGGTCGGCGGGGACATGTCGGCGAGCCCCACCCTGACCATCGCGGTCACCGCGCTGGGTGACCTCGGCGGCCGGGCGCCCGTGGTGCGCTCCGGCGCCCGCCCCGGGGACGTGCTGGCCCTGGCCGGCCGCATCGGGTACGCGGCGGCCGGGCTGACCGTGCTCACCCGGGGCTTTCGCACCCCCCGACTGCTGGTCGAGGCGTACCGGCGCCCGCAGGTCGCCTACCCGGCCGGGCCGCAGGCCGCCCAGCTCGGCGCGACCTCGATGATCGACGTCTCGGACGGGCTCCTCGCCGATCTCGGGCACGTGGCGCAGGCCAGCGGTGTGGCGATCGACGTGCGCCGCGACGCGTTCGAGGTGCCCCGGCAGATGGCCGACGCCGCGCGGGCGCTCGGCGTCGACCCGTACACCTGGATTCTGGCCGGTGGCGAGGACCACGCGCTGGCCGCGACCTTCCCCGCGACGGTGGCGCTGCCGCCGGAGTGGCGGCCCATCGGCCTGGTCACGGAGGGTGCCGGAGTGACTGTCGACGGCGGCGCCTACGACGGGCCCCGGGGCTGGGACCACTTCCGGTGACGGCGCGCGCCCGCCGTATCCTGAACACCGTGAGTGAGATCGAGATCCGAGTGGTGCGGTTCGACGCGCCGGTGGCGCAGCAGTTGATCCGGGCCGCGCTGGCCGACCTCGGTGCCCGCTACGGAGGCACCGGCGACGACACCCCGGTCGCCGCGAGCGAGTTCGAGCCGCCGGACGGCGCGTTCCTCGTCGCCTACCTGGCTGGTGAGCCGGTCGGCTGCGGTGGCTGGCGCAGCCACGGTGCGGACACCGCCGAGCTGAAGCGGATGTACACCGCCCCGGCGGCCCGCGGTCGCGGCGTGGCGCGGACGGTCCTCGCGGCCGTCGAGCGCTCGGCCCGCGAGCAGGGCCGCAAGCGGATGGTCCTGGAGTGCGGTGACAAACAGCCCGAGGCGATCGCCATGTACGTGTCCGCCGGTTATGACCGGATCCCGAACTTCGGCTTCTACAGGGACGCGGAGGGCTGCCTCTCCTTCGGCCGCACGCTCTGAGCGGTCGCCGCCCACCCGGGGGCGGACACGACAGAGCCGGCGGACCGCAGGGGGCCGCCGGCTGAGCCGAACGAGAAGAGTTGGTGCTGCCGCGTCAGGCGCGGGTGACCTTGCCGGCCTTGATGCACGAGGTGCAGACCTGCAACTTCTTGGTGTTGCCGCCACCGGCCGGGGTACGCACCGACTGGATGTTCGGGTTCCAGCGGCGGTTGGTCCGCCGGTGCGAGTGGGACACGTTGTGGCCGAAGCCCGGTCCCTTGCCACAGACGTCGCACACGCTAGCCACGGGATACTCCTGGGATTGAAACGTTCATGAGGTCGCCGGCAGGCGCTGCCCGGGCAACCTGGTCAGGTTACCCGATGACCCGCCGACCCGGCCAACCGACCCGGTCGGGCGGTCGTGCACGGCCCGGCCCGGGCCTGCTGGTGGGCCGGTGGGCCGGCCCGGCGGCAACCGTACCGGAGGCGTCGACCCGGCCCGGGAGCGCCGTCGGACCGGGCGCGGACGGACACGCCGGACGAGTCCGACGCGTGTCGGTGCGCAACAGTAGGCTTCTGGCCGTGCTGGACACCCTCGACGCCGCCGCGGTCCGCCGCTGGTGTGCGAGCGGGCTGGCCGCGCTCAAGCGCCACCAGGGCGAGATCGACGAGCTCAACGTCTTTCCGGTGCCCGACGGTGACACCGGCACCAACCTGGTGCTCACCCTCACCTCGGCCCAGCAGGCCCTGTCGATGGACCTGGACACCCTCCCCGACAGCGGCCCCACCGCCCACGGGCACGCGCTGCGGCTGATGGCACAGGGCGCGCTGCTCGGCGCCCGGGGCAACTCGGGGGTCATCCTCTCGCAGATCCTGCGCGGCTTCGCCGACGCCGTCGTGGCCGTGCCGGTGGTGCGCGGGCAGGCCCTGGCCGTCGCGCTGCGGGCCGCGACCGCCGCCGCGTACACGGCGGTCGGCCGTCCCGTGGAGGGCACCCTGCTCACCGTCGTCGCCGCGGCCGCCACCGGCGCCGAGCAGGTGGGCGGCGACGACCTGCCCGCGGTGGCCCGCGGCGCGGCGCGGGCGGCGGCCGAGGCCCTGGCCCGTACGCCCGAGCAGCTGCCGGCCCTGGCCCGCGCGGGGGTCGTCGACGCGGGCGGGCGAGGGCTCTGCGTCCTGCTCGACGCCCTGGTCGAGGTGCTCACCGGGGAGGGCGCCACAGGGCTCGCGCCGCCGCCGCGCACCGCCCGCCCGGCGGCCACCGTCGCGCGGGAGACCGGCTCCGAGGAGTACGCCTACGAGGTGCAGTTCCTGCTCGACGCCCACGCCGACGCGGTGGCCGTGCTGCGCCGGACCCTGGAGGCGCTGGGTGACTCGCTGGTCGTCGTCGGTGACGGGCGTGAGCCGGGCGGCACCTGGAACGTGCACGTGCACGTCAACGACGTGGGCGCGGCGGTCGAGGCGGGGGTCGCCGCCGGCCGCCCGTACCGGATCTCGGTGACCCGCTTCGCCGACCAGCCGGAGCCGTCCGCCGGCCCGACCGAGGACGGTCGGGCCGCCGTGGTGGTGGCCACCGGCCGCGGGATCGCGGAGCTGTTCGCCGCGGAGGGCGCGACTGTGGTGCCCGGCAACCCGTCCACGGGTGAGCTGCTGGACGCCGTGCGCAGCACCCGGGCGGCCCGGGTGGTGGTGCTGCCCAACGACCCCAACACGGAGGCGGTCGCGAGCGCGGCGGCCCGCGAGGCGCACCGGCACGGCATCAAGGTGAGCGTGGTGCCGACCCGTTCGCCGGTGCAGGCCCTCGCGGCCCTGGCGGTCCGCGACGGCACCCGTCGCTTCGAGGACGACGTGATCGCGATGGCCGAGGCGGCCGGCGCCTGCCGCTACGCCGAGGTCTGCCACGCCAGTCGGGAGGCGCTGACGGTCGCCGGCCCGTGCCGCCCCGGTGACGTGCTGGCGCTTGTCGAGGGGGAGGTGCACCTGATCGGCACCGACCTCACCGACACCTGCGCCGCAGTGGTCGACCGGATGCTCGGCGGCGGCGGGGAGCTGGTCACCCTGCTGGCCGGGGTGGACGCCCCCGCCGGGCTCACCGATGCCGTCCGCGCGCACGTCGCGCGGCGCTGGCCGTTCGTCGAGGTGCAGGCGTACCCGGGCGGCCAGCCGTTCTATCCGCTTTTGGTGGGGGTCGAATGAGCGAGCCGGCCACGGTGGACACCCCGTTGAAGAAGCTCGTCGGGGACAAGACGGCCAAGGCGTTGGCCGCCCACCTCGACCTGCACACCGCGGGGGACCTGATCTACCACTTCCCGCGTCGCTACGACGAGCGCGGCGAGCACACCGACATCCGGTCGCTGGACGTCGGTGAGCAGGTCACCGTGCTGGCCCAGGTGCAGCGCACCACCGTACGGCCGATGCGCCAGCGCCGGGGCAACCTGCTGGAGGTGACCGTCGGCGACGGCTCCGGCGGCCTGCTGACGCTGACGTTCTTCGGCAACCAGGCGTGGCGCGAACGGGAGCTGCGTCCGGGCCGGTGGGGGCTGTTCGCCGGCAAGGTCACCGAGTTCCGGAGCAAACGCCAGCTCAACGGCCCGGAGTACGTGCTGCTCGGCGAGGGCGGCGAGGGCGAGGCGGCGGTCAGCGACGAGATCGAGGAGTTCGCCGGCGCGCTGATTCCCGTGTACCCGGCGGCGGCGGCCGTCCCGACCTGGGTGATCGCCCGCTGCGTACGGGTCGTGCTGGACACGTTCACCCCGCCGGAGGATCCGCTGCCGTCCTCCGTCCGCGCCAGCCGCAACCTCGTCGACCTGGGCCCCGCGCTGCGGGAGATCCACCGGCCGTCCACCAAGGAGGCGCTGCACCGGGCGCGGCGACGACTCAAGTGGGACGAGGCGTTCGCCGTCCAGCTGACGCTGGTGCAGCGCAAGCACCGGGCCGCCGACTGGCCGGCCCGGCCCCGCCCACCACGCACGGGTGGGCTGCTGGACGCCTTCGACGCCCGACTGCCGTACGAGCTGACGGCCGGTCAGCGCGAGGTCGGCGTGGAGATCGCCACCGACCTGGCGGCCGCGCATCCGATGCACCGGCTCCTGCAGGGCGAGGTCGGCTCGGGCAAGACGGTGGTGGCGTTGCGGGCCATGCTCCAGGTGGTCGACGCGGGCGGGCAGGCCGCGTTGCTGGCCCCTACCGAGGTGCTGGCCGCGCAGCACCACCGGGGCATGCTCGACCTGCTCGGGCCCCTCGGGCGGGCCGGTGAGCTGGATTCCGCCGAGCACGCGACCCGGGTGGAGCTGGTCACCGGCTCGCTAAGCGCGGCAGCCCGCCGACGGGCGCTCGGCGAGGTGGCCAGCGGCAACGCCGGCATCGTGCTCGGCACCCACGCGCTGCTCTACGAGGGGGTGGACTTCGCCGACCTGGGCCTCGTGGTGGTCGACGAGCAGCACCGCTTCGGCGTGGAGCAGCGCGACGCGCTGCGCGCCAAGGCCGACCAGCCGCCGCACACGCTGGTGATGACTGCCACCCCGATCCCGCGCACGGTGGCGATGACCGTCTACGGCGACCTGGAGGTGTCCACTCTCTCCCAGCTGCCCCGGGGCCGGTCGCCGATCGCCTCGCACGTGGTGCCGGCCGCCGAGAAGCCGGCCTTCCTCGACCGGGCGTGGCGCCGGCTGCGCGAGGAGGCGGCCGCCGGCCACCAGGCGTACGTGGTGTGCCCGCGAATCGGTGACGGCCCGACGTCCGACGAGGAGCCGCCGCCCGAGGACGACAACGGCCGCCGGCCGCCCCTCGCCGTGACCGAGGTGGCCCCGCTGCTGGCCGAGGGGCCGTTGCACGGGCTGCGGATCGGGGTCCTGCACGGCCGGCTGCCCGCCGACGAGAAGGACGCGGTGATGCGCTCCTTCGCGGCCGGTGACCTGGACGTGCTGGTGGCGACCACGGTGATCGAGGTCGGTGTCGACGTGCCGAACGCCACCGTGATGATCGTGCTGGACGCCGACCGTTTCGGTGTCTCCCAACTGCACCAGCTGCGTGGTCGGGTCGGCCGGGGTGCCGCCGCCGGGCTCTGCCTGCTGGTCAGCGAGGCCGCCGAGGGCTCGTCGGCGCGCGAACGGCTGGACGCGGTGGCGTCCACCAGCGACGGCTTCAAGCTCGCCGAGCTGGATCTGGAGCAGCGCCGCGAGGGTGACGTGCTGGGCGCCACCCAGTCCGGGCACCGCTCGCACCTGCGGCTGCTGTCCCTGAAACGCGACGCCGACCTGATCCGCGACGCCCGTGCCGAGGCGATCACCCTGGTCGAGGAGGACCCGGAGCTGATCCGCAACCCGGCGCTGGCCGCGTCGGTCGCCGCGCTCGTCGACGAGGACCGCGCGGAGTACCTGGAGAAGGGCTGAGCGCTCCTCGCTGACCGGTTTCGCGGAAACCGGGGTGTCCCGACCACGGTGACACCCCGGTTTTCTGGTTTCCGAGCCGATCTCCTGCACAGACCGAGGGCGCGCCGACCGGGTGGTCGACGCGCCCTCGGGCTTCAGCGCAGGTCAGGTCAGGCGGTGAAGGTCACCCGACGCCGACGGGCGATGACGAACAGCACCGCGCCCGCGATCAGCAGGGCGATCGCGCCAGCGGCGATGCCGCCCGCCGCCGCACCGGTGACCGGGAGGCCCGGCTCGTCCTCGCCGCCGCCGCCCGAGCCACCGCAGTCGCCCTCCGGCGCGTAGGCCGCCTGCAGCTCGAGGTCCAGGTCAGGCAGGGCGACCAGAGCGGTCTCGGACTTGCCGACCTTGAAGGTCACCGTCTCCGACGAGTCCGCCGCGACCGTACGGGTCTCGGTCTTGTCGCCGTAGGTGAACGTCGCCTTGACCGGCATGCCGCCCTTGGGGTTGGTCACGGTGAGGGCGAACTCCTTGCAGTCGGCCTTGGTGGTGACGGCCGGCAGCGGGCAGTCCTCGGGGCGTGCCCACGAGTACGTCCCGTTCTCGATGACCTTGCCGTCGACCAGGACCTCGATCTTGCCGGCGTCGGCGGCGGGCACCACGATGCTGGTGTCGGCCTTGCCCGGGGCGACGGAGACCTTCTTGGTGAAGCCGTTCTCGCCCTTGACCTCGAACTCGACGGCGTACTTGCTGATCTTGCCGTCGTTGCTCAGCGACACGGCGACCGAACCGTCGCAGTTGGACGCGAAGGTCGAGGCCGGGGTGGCGCAGCTCTTGCTGCCGCCGTTGTACCAGCCCTGCGGGCCCTTGGAGCGGTTGCCCGGGGCGCCCGGCGAACCGAGCTTCTTGTTGTCGTAGCGCTTGCCGCCGTCGACGATCTCGTCGATGACCTGGTCCTCGCCGCCCCAGATGAGGTCGACCTGGGTGTGGCAGTCCGGGATCTCGACGTTCAGCGTGATCTCGGTCTGCTTGGCGCTGACGAAGTCGCTGTCCGGCGTGCCGTACACGTACTGCGGGGTAGCGAACTGCGGCCGGGGCGCGAAGTACGACACCAGCGTGAAGTACTGCTTGCCGTCGCCGCAGAGCGGCAGGTCACCGTCGAGCTTGACGGTGGCGGTGCCCTTCGGGCCGTCGAACGTGTGGCTGTACGTGGCCTTGTCGAGCTCGACGCACTTGGGCGCCGGCGTGCAGGCGTTGTCGGCGGCCAGGTTGATGCTGCCGTCGTTGATGTTTTTCTCGGTCTTCTTGCCCTCCTTGTACCACCGGGCGTCCACCGTCAGCTTGGCGCTGGTGGTGTTGCCGGGCACGCGCTGGGTGGCCAGCACGAAGGAGCCCTCGGGGGTGACCCAGCCCTGCAGCGGGACGGTCTTCCCGTCCTCCATGGTCACGGTCACCGGGGTGTTCGGCTCGGCGGTCACCTTGCGGAGCGTCGCGCCCTTGTTGACCTCGCTGTTCACCACCTTCCACGTGATCACGCGCTCACCGGTCTGCCGGTCGCAGCTGGCGGTGGCGGTGATCGTGTTGTGGTGTGCGCTGGCTGGGGTGGCTACCGCGGCGACCCCGGTGAGGCCGACGAGGGCGGCTCCCAGGATGGCCAGCGGTCGCCGGAGCGACAGCTTGGGACGGATCACGGGTACTCCTGGAGTGCTGAAGCGTTGGGGGTGTGGCACGAGAGTGACAGTGGACGGTCGCTGCACGTCCGATCGGAGAGGCGCCCTCCCGAGCCGTGGGCCGGCGGGTTGGCCGTCGGCACCCGGCAGACCCTAGCGATATCGCCGCGCGTCATACAGCGCTCAGGATTTGCTAAGACTGATGTTATGAACTTGAGATCATTGATATACGAGAAGTGATCACGTGATTCTCCTGGCGGTACCGACCGTGTCGAGAGCGGCCCCGAAGGGTCGCGTAGCGTCGGGGTCATGAGCAGGAGGAAACGGTGACCCGGATCGTGGCCGGGACGCTCGGTGGCCGGCGGATCGCCGCGCCGCCCGGCGCCGGCACCCGACCCACGTCCGACCGGGTCCGGGAGGCGCTGTTCAGCGCCGTCGAGTCCGAGGTCGACCTCGACGGCGCCCGCTTCGCCGACCTGTACGCCGGTTCCGGCGCGGTCGGGCTGGAGGCGCTGTCCCGGGGCGCCCGACACGTCCTGCTGGTCGAGTCCGATCCGCGGGCGGCCCGGGTGATCCGGGAGAACGTGGCGACCCTGCGGGCCGGCCCGGCCGTACGGCTGGTCACCGGCAAGGTGGCGACGGTGCTGACTGCCGGCCCGGACGGTGGCCCGTACGACGTGGTCTTCGCCGACCCGCCCTACGCCGTGCCGGACGCGGAGATCACCGCGCTGCTGACGACGCTTGTCGACGGCGGCTGGCTGGCGCCCGACGCGCTGGTGGTGGTGGAGCGGTCCCGTCGCACCAGGCAGTTCGAGTGGGTGGAGGGGATCACCCCCGAGCGCAGTCGCCGGTACGGCGAGACCACCCTTTGGTACGGTCGCCGATCATGAGACGTGCGGTGTGTCCCGGCTCGTTCGACCCGGTCACCAACGGACACCTCGACATCATCGGCCGCGCGAGCCGGCTGTTCGATGAGGTGATCGTCGGCGTGCTGATCAACCAGTCGAAGAGCGGCCTGTTCACCGTCGAAGAACGGATCGAGATGCTCCGCGAGGTGACCGCCTCGTACGGCAACGTGCGGGTCGAGTCCTTCCGGGGGCTGCTCGTCGACTTCTGCCGCGCCCAGCAGGCGAGCGTGCTGATCAAGGGGCTGCGGGCGGTCAGCGACTTCGACTACGAGTTGCAGATGGCCCAGATGAACATCGGGCTGGCCGGGGTCGAGACGCTCTTCATGCCGACCAACCCGCTCTACTCGTTCCTCTCCTCCAGCCTCGTCAAGGACGTGGCCAAGTGGGGCGGCGACATCTCCGCCCACGTCCCGGACCCGGTCCGCGAGGCCCTCCAGTCCCGCCTGGGCCCCCCGCCCCTGACCTGACCCGGCCGATCTCGCACGTACCGTTCCCGGTTCGCCCCCTTTCGCGCTGCTTTGCCGCCACCGAAAGCGCAAGGTCGGCGCGGGGGAGGGAGTGCGGGGGGCGGGGAGTGACCATGTCGCGACTCGCCGGGTTGGGGTGAGTGGGGCGGCGGTGGGGCGGGCACGACATGATTGGTCGAGCAGGAACCCGGCCGTGGCCCGCATCATGGAGGTCGGCCGACGAACGACAGGAGTGAGGTACCGGTGGACCCGCTCGATCGCATCGACGAACTGATCGCCATGGTGGAGCAGGCGCGCTCCGTCCCGATGTCGCGCAACAACTGCATGGTCGACCGGGGCGAGATGATCGCCGCCCTGGACGAGATGCGCGCCGACCTCCCCGCCGACCTGCGTCGAGCCGCCGCGCTCCTGGAGGAGCGCGACAAGATCATGGACGCCGGCAAGCGCGAGGCGGACCGGATCATCAGCGAGGGTGAGGCAGAACACGCCCGCCTCGTCTCCGTGAACGAGATCACCGTATCGGCCGAGCACGAGGGCGCCCGGATCATCGCCGAGGCCCGCGCCGAGGCGCAGCGCCTGCGCGAGGAGGTCGACGACTACGTCGACACCGCGCTGGCCAACTTCGAACAGTTCCTCACCCGGGCTCTCGCCTCGATAGAGCGGGGCCGCGACAAGATGCACGCGCTGCGGGAGATCGGCACCTTCGGTGGGGATGAGGCGGAACGCCCGCTACCCTTCTGAGCGGCACTTCACCAGCCGACATTCTCGCCACAGGCGTCCCCCCGGTTCGACGGTCCGGCGGTCGCCCAGGTAACCTTTTTTGTCGGCCTCTCACCGGCCGGAGTCTGACTATGCCCAAGCACTCGCCATCGACACTCGACCCCAGGTCGCCGCTGGTCCTCGACACGAGGGACCTGCCGCGTCGCCCTGGCGCGTTGCGTGAGGTCCAGCGGGTCGTGCCGGCACCGACGGACCTCGGTGTGGAGTTGATCGGCGTGCCGGAGGGCGCGGACCTTGACCTCGATCTGAGGTTGCAGTCGGTGTCCGAGGGTGTGCTCGTCTCCGGGACCATCACCGGTCCCATCCGGGGCGAGTGCGGGCGTTGCCTGCGCGAGATCAACGAATCGATGGCCGTGACGATCCAGGAGCTGTACGCGTACGAGAACAGCACCACGGACGCCACGACCGACGAGGACGAGGTGGGCCGGATGCAGGGCGATCTGATCGACCTGGAGCCGGCGCTGCGGGACGCGTTGGTGCTCACGCTGCCGACCAACCCGCTCTGCCGGGAGGACTGCCCTGGACTGTGCCCCGAATGCGGGGCGCACTGGGACGATCTGCCGGCCGACCACAGTCACCAGCAGATCGACCCGCGTTGGGCGGGCCTGTCGCAACTGACCCGTACAGAGGAGTAAGAACCGTGGCCGTCCCCAAGCGCAAGATGTCGCGCAGCAACACCCGGTCCCGCCGGGCGAACTGGAAGGCGACCGTGGTCGCGACCGTCGCGTGCCCGCAGTGCAAGTCCCCGAAGCTGCCGCACGCCGCCTGCTCCGTCTGCGGCACCTACAACGGCCGCCAGGTTCTCGAGGTCTGACCTGGACGCCGAGTGACGCCCCCGACCCCAGGTCGGGCGGCGCGCGCACCCTGGCAAACGCCCGGTGCCCCGGCTCCCTCCGACGCCGGCCGGCCCAATCCGGCCGGCGTACCGATGGAGCCGGGCACCGCGCGGATCGCCGTTGACCTCCTCGGCGGGGACGACGCTCCCGCCGTCGTGGTTGACGGCGCTCTGCGGGCCGTGCGCGCCGATCCCGATCTGCACCTGCTGCTCGTCGGCCCGACCGAGGTCGCCGACGCGCTGATCGCTGCCCTCGCCCCGCCCGAGCGGGCCCGGATCACGGTCCGACCGGTCCGAGCCGCCGTCGGCATGGCCGACCATCCCAGCGCGGCCCGCTCGGAGAGCACCGTCCGAGCCGCCGTCACCGCCGTCCGCGACGGCACCGCCGACGCCCTCGTCTCGGCCGGCGCGACCGGCGCCACGGTCACCGCCGCCGTGCTCGGGCTCGGACGCTGGCCGGAGATCCGCCAACCCGCCCTGGTCGCCACCCTGCCCGCGGTCGCCGGGCCGGTGGTGCTGCTCGACGTCGGCGGTTCGCTGGAGCCCCGCCCCGCCACCCTGGCCCGGCACGCCGTGCTCGGCGCCGCGTACGCCGCGGTGGCCCATTCGGTCGTCGCGCCGCGGGTCGGCCTGCTCTCAGTCGGCACCGAGGCCGGCAAGGGCGACCGGGTACGCCGTGCCACCGACCCCCTGCTCGCCGTCGAACCGCTGCCCTGCGGGGCACGCTACGTCGGCCTGGTCGAGGGGTACGACGTGACTCTCGGCGCGCGCGCCGATGTGGTGGTGACCGACGGCTTCACCGGTAACGTGCTGCTCAAGGCGATCGAGGGCGCGTACGCGATGGCCGGCGGCCCGCCCGTCGTCGGCGGCGCGCCCCGGGCCGCCGCCCTGCTGGGCGTCGCCGGGACGGTGGTCGTCTGCCACGGCTCCGCTCGCGCCGACGACGTCGCCTCCGGCATCGCTCTCGCCGCCCATTTGTGGCGACGGCGTGCCACCGAACTGGTCTCCGCGTTGCTCGACGGCGACGCCGCGACGGACCGCACCGACCGCTCCACCGACACCGAGGTACGCACATCATGAGCAACGACAAGCGGCGGCGGGCGTCCGTCGGTCACCTGGAAGCCGCGTTCGGCGTCAGCCTGGAGCCGGACCTGCTGGAACGCGCGCTGACCCACCGCTCGTACGCGTACGAGAACGGTGGCCTGCCGACGAACGAGCGGCTGGAGTTCCTCGGTGACTCGGTCCTCGGCGTCGTGATCACCACGGCGCTGTTCCACAACCACCCGGACCTGCCCGAGGGCCAGTTGGCGAAGCTGCGGGCGAGCGTGGTCAACATGCGGGCGCTCGCCGACGTGGCCCGCGGCCTGGGCCCGGACGGCCTCGGCGCATACCTGCTGCTCGGCAAGGGCGAGGAGACCACCGGTGGCCGGGACAAGGCGAGCATCCTCGCCGACACCCTGGAGGCGCTGCTCGGCGCCATCTACCTCCAGTACGGGCTGGACACCGCCGGGATCGTGATCCACCGGCTCTTCGACCCGCTGATGGCCGAGTCGGCCGGCCGGGGCGCCGCCCTGGACTGGAAGACCAGCCTCCAGGAGTTGACCGCCGCGCTCAGTCTCGGCGTGCCCGAGTACCGGATCGAGGGCACCGGACCGGACCACCTCAAGACGTTCACCGCCTGGGTCGTGGTGGCCGGCAACCGGTACGGCGGCGCGGAGGGGCGCAGCAAGAAGGAGGCCGAGCAGCGGGCCGCCGAGGCGGCCTGGCGGATGCTCACGGACCAGCACGAGCAGAACGCCCAGCAGGACCAGCAGAACAGGTCCGACCAGGACGAGTCGTTCGGGCCGCCCGACAGCGCCGAGCAGGCGGCCCGGGCCGAGGTGGCCGACCACCTGGCGCAGGCCATGCCGGCCGATGTGGCGGAGCAGCAGACCCCGCCCGAGCGGCAGACGTCCGCCAACGGCGGCGGCCCGACCGAGGCCCGCGACGCCGAGGCCCCGAGTGGCCACGAGACGGGTGTACGTCGTGCCTGAGCTGCCCGAGGTGGAGACCGTCCGGCAGGGGCTGGCCCAGTGGGTCACCGGCCGGCGGATCGCCTCGGTCGAGGTGCGACACCCGCGCGCCGTCCGGCGGCACGTCCCCGGCGGCGCGCACTTCGCCGACGTGCTGGCCGGCCGGACCATCGTGGACGTGCGCCGACGCGGCAAGTACCTGTGGCTCCCGCTGGACAGCGGCGACGCGGTGATCGGGCACCTCGGCATGTCGGGTCAGTTGCTGCTCCAGCCGCCCGGCACCCCCGACGAGACCCACCTGCGGGTCCGGTTCCGGTTCGCCGACGACGGGCCCGAGCTGCGCTTCGTCGATCAGCGCACGTTCGGCGGGCTCGCGGTCAGCGAGGGCGGCGCGGACCTCCCCGCGGAGATCGCGCACATCGCCCGCGACCCGATGGACCCGGAGTTCTCCGACGCGGCGTTCGTCGCCGCGCTGCGCCGGCGGCGGACCGAGGTGAAACGGGCCCTGCTCGACCAGACGCTGATCTCCGGCGTGGGCAACATCTACGCCGACGAGGCGCTCTGGCGCGCCGGGCTGCACGGCGCCCGCCCCACCGACGCGCTGACCGGCCCGGCCGCGCAGCGCCTGCTCGGTCACGTCCGCGATGTGCTCGCTGAGGCGATCAAGGAGGGCGGCACGAGCTTCGACGCCCTCTACGTCAACGTCAACGGCGAGAGTGGTTACTTCGACCGGGCGCTGAACGCCTACGGCCGGGAGGGCGAGCCGTGCCGGCGGTGCGGTGCGCCGATCCGCCGCGAGTCGTTCATGAACCGCTCCTCGTACAGCTGCCCGCGCTGCCAGCCCCGGCCTCGGGGTGCCCTTCGGGGATGACCCGGAGCTGGCTCCGGGTCGGCACCGGCGGGTCGCGGCCGGACGCTCCGGGCCACACCCCGGCGTACGCCCGAATCGCGGGTTGATGCCCGTCCGGCGGGCCCGCCGCCCTCGACGGACCGACTCCGGGGCGGACGGGGGCCGTTCCCCGATGTGACCGCCTCGTCACGCCCCTAACGTCAGCACCGTTGACAGGGGGTCGACGTGACAGGGGGACGCGAGATGGGCAACAGACCGGTGACCGTGCGGATGGCGCGGTGGAGCGCCGAGCATCCGTGGCGGGCGATCGCGTTGTGGGTCGTGTTCGTGGCGGTGTGTTTCGTCGGTGGCAACGCCGCCGGCCTCACCGAGGCCACCAGCGAGGACCAGGCGATCGGCGAGGCCGGACGGGCCAGCATCATCGTGGACGACGGGGCCTTCGACGACCCGGCCGTGGACAACGTCCTGATCACCTCCCGGGGTGGCGCCCTGGACCCGGCGGCGGCGAAGGCGGCCGCCGACGACGCGGCCGCCCGGCTGCGTACGGTCACCGGCGTCGCCGAGGTCGGCCCGCCGGTCACCGCGCGGGACGGGTCCGCGCTGCTGCTGCCGATCACCATGTCCGGTGACCCGGAGACCGCGTCGGACCGGGTGCAGCCGCTGCGCGACGTCACCGCCACCGTGCAGGGCGCGCACCCGCAGCTCCGCGTCGAGCAGGTCGGCGGGCCGTCGATCGGCCAGGCGCTCGACGACACCCTGGGCAAGGACTTCGAGCGCGCCGAGCTGCTGAGTCTGCCGGTCACCCTGGCCATCCTGATCATCGCGTTCGGCGCGTTGATCGCGGCCAGCGTGCCGGTGCTGCTGGCGCTCTCCTCGGTCGCCGCCGCGATGGGCCTGTCCACCCTCGCCTCGCACCTCGTGCCGGCCACCGACACCACGTCACCGGTGATCCTGCTGATCGGCATGGCGGTGGGGGTCGACTACTCGCTGTTCTACATCCGCCGGGAGCGGGAGGAACGGACCAAGGGCCGCTCCGGCCTGGACGCGGTGGAGATCGCCGCGGAGACCTCCGGGCACGCCGTGGTGGTCTCCGGCTTCGCCGTGATCATCGCGATGGCCGGACTGTTCCTCGCCGGCGACGTGGTCTTCTCGTCCCTGGCCGTCGGCTCGATCCTGGTGGTCGCCGTCGCGGTGACCGGCTCGCTGACCGTGCTGCCGGCCCTGCTGGCCAGGCTGGGCCGCTGGGTCGACCGGCCCCGGGTGCCGCTGCTCTGGCGGCTGACCGCGCCGCGCACCGGCCGGCACGGCGAGCCGCGTACGCCCCGGCTCTGGCCGGCGGTGCTCCGGCCCGCGCTGCGCGCCCCGGTGGCGACGCTCGTCATCTCGGTCGGCCTGCTGCTCGCGCTGGCCGCGCCGGCGCTCGGCATGAAGCTGAAGTTCCCCGGAATGGAGGACCTGCCGCGCACCACGCCCGCCATGCAGGCGTACGACCGGCTCACCGCCGCCTTCCCGAGCACCGGCACCAACCACGTGGTGGCCGTCCGTGCGCCGGCCGAGCAGGCCGACCGGGTCAACGCGGCGCTCACCGACCTTGCTGCCCGGGCCGGAGGCGACCCGCTGTTCGCCCCCGCCGAGGCGGACGGCCCGAAGATCAAGGTGTCGGCCGACCGGCGGGTGTCGGTGCTGGACGTCGCCACCCCGTACGCCAGCCGGGACGACCGGTCGGTGCGGTCGCTGGAGAAGTTGCGGGCCGACCTGGTCCCGGCCGAGCTGCGGGGGATCCCCGGGATCGAGTACGCGGTCGGCGGGAGCGTGGCCGACAGTGAGGACTACGCGTCGCACGTCCGCGACAAGCTGCCGCTGGTGATGGGCTTTGTGCTGGTGCTCACGTTCCTGGTCATGGCCTTCACCTTCCGTTCGGTGGTGGTGGCGGCCAGCTCCATCGCGTTGAACCTGCTCTCCGCCGGCGCCGCGTACGGGTTGCTGGTCCTGGTCTTCCAGGGGGAGTGGGCCGAGGGGCTGCTCGGCTTCACCTCGATGGGCGCGATCGTCTCCTGGCTGCCGCTGTTCCTGTTCGTGGTGCTCTTCGGCCTCTCGATGGACTACCACGTCTTCGTGGTGAGCCGGATCCGCGAGGGGGTCCGGGCCGGCATGTCCAACCGCGACGCCGTGTCATACGGCATCACGTCGTCGGCCGGGGTGGTGACCAGCGCGGCGATCGTCATGGTCGGGGTGTTCTCGATCTTCGCCACGCTGAGCACGATCGACATGAAGCAGCTCGGCATCGGCCTGGCGGCGGCGATCCTGCTGGACGCCACGATCATCCGGGGAGTGGTGCTGCCCGCCCTGATGACCATGCTCGGCGACGCGAACTGGTGGGCCCCGCGGTTCCTGCGGCGACGCCCGGCGCCCGCGCCCACCGACCCGCCGGCCCCCGCGCCGGAGCTGGTGCCCGTCTCCTGAGTAGCCGGTCGTCTCTCGTGCCGGGCCGCGACTCGCGGCCCGGCACGTGCCGTCCGGGCGACTGTGCACCCCCAGCGCGATCGGGCGTCACGGCAGCGCGCAGGGTTCCCGCCAGGCGTTCAACGTCCGGTCCTTGCGTATCGACGCGAAGCCGTAGCCGACCGTGGTGACGCAGAAGTCGTCGGTCGAGCCGGTGTACTCCACATGGAAGACCGGCTTGCCCGCGTCCACGAACGGCAGCAGCTTGGCGCACTGGTCCAGCCGGACGCACTCCTCGTTGACCACGAAGTCGAAGTCCGGCGCCAGCGCCGCGAGCTGCGGCACGTCGTTGACCAGCCCGGGGGAGAGGTCCAGTGTGCGGGCCAGCTGGGCCAGCCGGCGGTTGAACAGCAGTTGGTCGTCGAAGCCGAGGGGGAAGCCGCTGCGGTGGACGTACCCGTCGGCGTCGGAGAGGGCGACCGCGCCGAAGCCCTTGCCCCGGCACAGCCGGAACCGGTCGGCCAGCACCGGCTCCAACGCGTCCCACCCCCGTACGTCCAGCCACCGGCTGCCGGGCTGTGGGCCGGCCGCACCCTGCACGGCGGCGGGCACCCGGCTGGCGTCCGGGTCGGTCGAGCGCAGCGAGCCGACGGGCACCTGGCAGATCAGCCGTCGGTCACGGGCGCGTAGTTCGGCCGTCTGCGCGGCGGTGGTGGCCACCGGGTCGAGCAGGAAGACGTCGGCGTCCACCGTCGGGTCGAGCGGGCCGTCGAGTTGCCACTGCCACTGCCAGTGACGGGCCTGGGTGGCCGGCCACGGGGTGGGCGCGCCCGGCGGGATCAGCTCGCGGCGGCACCCGTACGCCGGCACCACCAGGATGAGCGCGACACCGGCCGACACGATCCTGCGCAGCGGGCGTGCGACGGCACGTCGCCGCAGCCGGATCCGCATCGGCAGCTCCCGGGTCCTGGGCGGCTGGTCGCCGCCCACACCGGCACGCCGCCCCCACGTCCGGTCCGGCGTGCCTCACCGGGTCCAACGAGCGCGGGGGCGTGGGCGACGCGCCCTCAGCGCGGCGCCGCGAAGACCTGCGTCCAGTACGGCCCGTTGCTGCTGGCGATGCCGACGCCGATCTCGGTGAACGCGCAGTTGAGGATGTTGGCCCGGTGCCCCGAGCTGTTCATCCAGGCGTCCATCACGGCGGCCGGCGTCTTCTGGTTCCACGCCACGTTCTCGCCGTAGGTGCGCCAGGCGTAGCCGACGCGGTCCAGCCGGACGCCGGTGTTGCTGCCGTCGCTGCCGGTGTGCGACATGTTCTGGTGGTCGGCCTGGTCCTGGCTGTGCCGCTGCGCGGCGGTCATCAGCTTGTCGTCGACGCTCAGCGCCTTGCAGCGGGCCTTGGCCCGCTCGGCGTTGACCAGGTCCACCACCTCCTGGGCCTGGGCGCTGACGGTGCCGCTGCCGCCTCCGGAGCCGCTGGTGCTGCTCGGGGCCTTGCTGCGCTCGGCGCTGCGCCGGGACGTGGCGGTGGTCCGCGACGCGGCCGGGGTGGGCTTGACCACCTTGCTCGGCGACGGGCTCGGCCGTGCCGGGCTGGGCGAGCTGGTCGGGGAGGGGGCGACCAGGGCGTCACGCGCCGGCTCGTCGGTCGGGCCGTTCCCGCCGGGCATCGCGAGCGCGCCGACGCCGACGCTCACCACGAGGGTGGCTGCCGCGGCGGCGCCGCCGATCATCAGCGGACGACGCCAGCGCCGGGGTGAGCGGTGCCGTCCGCTGCCGGTCCGTCCGTTGCCGGCGGCCTCCGTGCTCCAGCCGCCGGTGGTCTCCGCGTCGGACTCGGTACGCCAGCCGCCGCTGACCTCGGTGGGCCGGGCGTCGTCGTGCCAGCCGCCGGTCGCTTCCTCACCTCGTCCGAGGCCCGGCCATTCGGTGGTCGGTGCCTCCACGGGCGCGGGCTGCCAGCGGGCGGTGGGCTCCGCGCGGTGCCACTCGTCGCCGGGCTGGTCGGGGTCGTCGCCGAACAGGTAGGTCGAGCGGGGCTCCGGACGGTCGCGCAGCCAGTCCGGCTCGTCGGTTGGCCGCTCGGCGCGCCGGGGGGCGCCGTTCGGGTCCATCGGGTCGGTCCAGCCGTACACGGCTCTGCCTCCACGGGGTCGGTTGCGGGCCGGGGTGACGCTACGACTCGCCCGCGACCTGCGGCAACGTGGCTAAGGAAGAGTTAAGAGGAAGTCGGACGTCCAGGCGCTGACTTCCCCGAATCCCGGCGTACAGTAAAGGAGTCCGGACAGAGCGTGTCCGTGCCTTGCGGCAGCCCCCCGACAAGTGGACAGGTCGACGTGGAGATGATCTACGGCCTGCGAGAACTTGACGAAGGAGGGGTTTGCGGCTCAATATATAGGTGTCGCCAGTCGCGCCCGGTCATGCCCAGATACACCTGGAATGACAGCCGCGTACAGAATTGGGCGCGCGTTGGCCGGCCTTTCCGGCAGCGCATATCAAGGAGTCAGCATGGCGAAGGCCCTCTACGGCCACGTAGGTGCAGCGCCCGACCGGCGTCTGCTCGACGAGGTCACCCGACTGCGTGCCAGGGTTCAGGCACTGGAGTTCGAGATCACGCGTCTGCGTGCCGACAATGATCGGCTCGCGGCGGCTGCGGCGGAAGCGGACGACCTGCTCCGTCTCGCCGAGCCGGCGCTGACCTGATCTTCGGGGCGGAAAACTGAATCGCAGCACCACCGCAAAAATGCGCGCCGACACCTCTGTGCCGGCGCGCAACGCTGTCCGGCACCTTTCGTGCCCGACCATTTGTGATCTTGTAACCGGCTCCGTGATAACCGCAGCACAGTTTCACCGAAACAAGCCGGGCGGCGGGCCGATCGTGAGCGTTGTTTGTCTTTCTCGGCCCTGCCGTTACACCAGCGCGGTCGGCCCGCGGTCACCGTCCGCGCCGCCCGCCGGGACCACCCGGGGCGGGTCGCGTGCCGGGTCGGTCCCGCCATCGGGTTAGTCTGCGGGTTCACCCAGGTCCGCGCAGCCGGCGACGGTACGGCGGCCACCGGACGAGGATCGAGTAGGTGTATCTCAAGAGCCTGACGGTGAAGGGCTTCAAATCCTTCGCCTCCGCCACGACGTTGAAGCTGGAGCCCGGGATCACCTGCGTGGTGGGCCCGAACGGCTCCGGCAAGTCCAACGTCGTCGACGCCATCGCCTGGGTGCTCGGCGAGCAGGGCGCCAAGGCGCTGCGCGGCGGCAAGATGGAGGACGTCATCTTCGCCGGCACCGCCGGCCGTGCGCCGCTGGGCCGCGCCGAGGTCACCCTCACCATCGACAACACCGACGGCGCGCTGCCCATCGAGTACACCGAGGTCTCCATCACCCGCCGGATGTTCCGCTCCGGCGAGAGCGAGTACGAGATCAACGGCAACTCCTGCCGCCTGCTCGACATCCAAGAGCTGCTGTCCGACTCCGGCATCGGCCGGGAGATGCACATCATCGTCGGTCAGGGCCGGCTCGACGGCATGCTGCACGCCAAGCCCGA
The DNA here is from genome assembly GCF_042872525.1 of Micromonospora sp. NPDC005254. Lineage (NCBI taxonomy): Bacteria > Bacillati > Actinomycetota > Actinomycetes > Micromonosporales > Micromonosporaceae > Micromonospora > Micromonospora sp. NPDC005254. Next base: position 834,068 of record NZ_JBIAKM010000002.1, read on the forward strand.
GGACCGCCGGTCGTTCATCGAGGAGGCGGCCGGCGTCCTCAAGCACCGCAAGCGCAAGGAAAAGGCGCTGCGCAAGCTCGACGCGATGCAGGTGAACCTCAACCGGCTCACCGACCTCACGGCCGAGTTGCGCCGCCAGCTCAAGCCGCTGGGCCGGCAGGCGGAGGTGGCCCGGCGTGCCGCCACCATCCAGGCCAACCTGCGCGACGCCCGGTTGCGACTGCTCGCTGACGACCTGGCCACGCTGCGGACCACCCTCGACCGGGAGATCGCCGACGAGACCGCGTTGCGGGAGCGACGCGAGCAGATCGAGGGCGAGCACACCGAGGTGCAGGGCCGGCTCGGCGAGTTGGAGGGCGCCCTCGCCGAGGACGCGCCGCTGCTCGCCGCCGCGCAGGACACCTGGTACAAGCTCTCCGCCCTGCAGGAACGCTTCCGCTCGATCGAGCAACTGGCCCGCGAGCGGCTGCGGCACCTCAGCGCCACCGGCGACGACGAGCGGCCCGGCCGCGACCCCGACCAGCTGGAGGCCGAGGCGGAACGCGTCCGCGAGCAGGAGGAGGAGCTGCGCGCGGCGCTCACCGACGACCAGATCCGGCTGGCCGAGGCGGTCGAGCACCGCCAGGAGCTGGAACGGCAGCTCGCCGCCGCCGAGCGGGAGCTGGTGGCCGCCGCCAAGGCCATCGCCGACCGGCGCGAGGGCATGGCCCGGCTCACCGGCCAGGTCAACTCGGCGCGAGCCCGGACCACGAGCGCCGGTGAGGAGATCGAACGCCTCGCCGTCGCGCACGCCGACGCGCTGGGCCGCGCCGAGCAGGCGCAGGCCGACCTGGACGCGGTGGCCGCGCAGTCCACCGAGGCGGACCGGGACAACGCCGACCTGGACGCCCGGCACGCCGAGGCGGTCGCCGTCCAGGATCGGGCGCAGGCAACCGTCCGGTCGCTTACCGACGCCGAGCGGGCCGCCGAGAAGGACGCCGCCACCTGGAAGGCCCGCGAGGAGGCGCTCGCCCTGGGGCTGCGGCGCAAGGATGGCGCGGGAGCGCTGCTCGCCCGCGCCAGCGACGTGCCCGGCCTGCTCGGTAGTCTCGCCGGGCTGCTCACCGTCGCGCCGGGGCACGAGGCCGCGCTGGCCGCCGCGCTCGGGGGACTCGCCGACGCGGTCGCCGTCAGCGGGGTGGACGAGGCCGTCGAGGCGATGCGGCTGTTGAAGATCTCCGACGCCGGTCGCGCGGGCCTGCTGGTCGGCAGCCCGGCGGGGCCCGGCATGACGGGCTCGGCCGACGCGCTGCGCCCGAAGCTGCCCGACGGCGCCCGCTGGGCCCCCGACCTGGTGGAGTGCACGCCCGACATTCGTCCGGCGGTGCACCGGGCGCTGCGCGACGTGGCGCTCGTCGACGACCTCGCCGCCGCGGCCGAGCTGGTCGCCGGCAACCCCGAGCTGCGGGCCGTCACCCCGGAGGGGGACGTGGTCGGGGCGTACGCGGCGGCCGGCGGGTCGGCCAAGGCGCCCAGCTACATCGAGGTGCAGGCGGCCGTCGAGGAGGCCCGCACCAATCGGCTCGCCGCCGAACGGGCCGGCGCCGAGCTGCGCGACCAGCTCGTCGAGGCGCGTGCCGAGGTGGCCGCCGCCAAGGAGGCCGTGCAGCACGCCGCCGCCGAGAAGCGCGAAGCGGAGAGCCACCGCAACGCCGCCGCCCGCCGGCTCGCCGAGCTGGGCGCGGCCGCCCGCTCGGCCAAGGCGGAGACCGACCGGCTGGGTGAGTCCCGGGCCCGCGCCGAGGCGGCCCGGCAGCGGGACCTCGACACGCTCGACGAGCTGGAGGAGCGGCTGCGGCTGGCCGAGGAGACCCCGGTCGACGCCGAGCCCTCCACCGAGGAGCGGGATCAGCTCGCCGCCATGGTGCCGCAGGCCCGGCAGAACGAGATGGAGGTCCGGCTCGCCGTGCGTACCGCCGAGGAGCGGGTCTCCTCGATCGCCGGCCGGGCCGACTCCCTCGCCCGGCAGGCCACCGCGGAGCGGGCCGCCCGCGAACGCGCCGCGGCCCGGCGGGCCGCGCGCACCCGGGGCGCGGGCATCGCCCGGGCCGTCGCCGGCGGCGCCCGGGAGGCGCTCACCCGACTCACCACGTCGATCGCGGCGGCCGAGGAGCACCGCGACGCCGTCGCGCGGGAGCGCGCCGCCCGCGAGGCCGAGCTCCAGGAGGTACGCGGGGCAGCCAAGCGGCTCGGCGCGGAGCTGGAGCGGCTGACCAGCCAGGTGCACCGCGACGAGGTGGCCCGCGCGGAGCAGCGCCTGCGCATCGAGCAGCTGGAGGCGAAGGCCGCCGAGGACTTCGGGCTGGACGTGGAGACGCTGGTCGCCGAGTACGGCCCCACCCAGCCCGTTCCGCCCACCCAGGCGGACGTGGCGGCGGCCGAGCGCGACGGTCTGCCGGTGCCCGAGCCGGTCCGCTACGAGCGGCCGGTGCAGGAGAAGCGGGCCGCCAAGGCGGAACGCGAACTGGCCCTGCTCGGCAAGGTCAATCCGCTCGCGTTGGAGGAGTTCGCCGCGCTGGAGGAGCGCTTCAAGTTCCTCTCCGAGCAGTTGGAGGACCTCAAGGCGACCCGGCGGGACCTGCTCACCGTCGTGAAGGACGTGGACGAGCGGATCCTGGAGGTCTTCGCCAGCGCGTTCGAGGACACGGCCCGGGAGTTCGAGCAGGTGTTCACGGTGCTCTTCCCCGGCGGCGAGGGTCGGCTGATCCTCACCGACCCCGAGGACCTGCTGACCACCGGCGTCGAGGTCGAGGCCCGACCGCCGGGCAAGAAGATCAAGCGGCTGTCGCTGCTCTCCGGTGGCGAGCGGTCGCTGACCGCGGTGGCCATGCTGGTGGCGATCTTCCGCGCCCGGCCGAGCCCGTTCTACATCATGGACGAGGTGGAAGCGGCCCTGGACGACGTGAACCTGGGTCGGCTGATCACATTGCTGGCACAGTTGCGGGAGAAGAGCCAGCTGATCGTCATCACGCACCAGAAGCGGACGATGGAGATCGCCGACGCGCTCTACGGGGTGACCATGCGCAGCGGGGTCACCCAGGTGATCAGTCAACGGCTCAACCGGGCCGACGAGGACGACCAGCGGCCCGGCCGCGGCGAGGAGAACGGGTAGTGGCTCGGGAACGCGCGACGGCGCTCCTGCTGGACTTCGACGGCGTACTGCGCCGGTGGGACCCGGCGGTGGCCGCCGATGTCGAGCGGGAGTACGGCCTCGCCGAGGGGGTGCTCGGCGACATCGCCATGCAGTGGGGGCGGCTCCAGCCGGTGCTCACCGGCCAGGTCAGTCACGCCGAGTGGGTGAGCAGCGTGGCGGACGCCCTGACCGAGTCGGTGGGCAGCCCCCAACGGGCCCGCGCCGCCGTCGAGCAGTGGCAGAGCTACCGGGGAGAGGTCGACCAGGAGGTGCTGGCGTTCGTCCGGGAGGTCCGCGCGGCGGGCGTCCGGGTGGGGCTGGGCACCAACGCCACCGACCTGCTCGACACCGACCTGGCCGCGCTCGGCCTGGTCGGCGAGCTGGACGTGGTGGTCAACTCCTCCACGCTCGGGGTGCACAAGCCGACGCCGGAGTACTTCCAGGCCGCCTGCCAGGCGCTGGCCACCCCGCCGGCCCGGGTGCTCTTCGTCGACGACGAGGACTGGGCCGTGCGGGGCGCCCGGGCCGCCGGGCTGTCGGCGCACCGCTGGGGCGGCCACGCCGACCTGCGCTACCTGCGGGCGGCCCTGGACTGCTGAGCGGCGCGGTAGGAGGGGCGCCTTGGCTGACCCGCGAGGCCGACATGCTGACAAGCGGTATACCTCAGAGACATAAATATGTCTCTGAGGTATACCGCTCACCACCGCATCCGCCCCGGCGGAGGTGACCGAGGGTGACCGTTCTACCGTACGGCGCCGGAACCGGTTGACCGGGCCTGTTCACTCGCCGGTGACGCCGTCGATGCGTTCCCGGATCAGGTCGGCGTGGCCGTTGTGCCGGGCGTACTCCTCGATCATGTGCACGTACACCCAGCGCAGGTTGAACGTGCGCTTCTTCGCGCCGACCTCGGTGAACGTCTCGTCGAGCGAGTGCCCGGCGGCGGCCGCGCGGGCCAGGGCCACCTCGCGGTAGAAAATGGCGAAGTCCGCCTCGGCGTCGGCGGCGCTCACGTCGTGGTCGGCGTCCGGGTTCTCCGGCGTGAAGTACGGGTAGTCGACGCGCTCGCCGGCGAAGTTCTCCCGGAACCACCACGCCTCCACCTCGGCGAGGTGCCGGACGAGGCCGAGCAGGGTCAGCCCGGACGGCTCGACGCTCGGAGTGCGCAACTGCTCCTCGGTGAGACCTGCGCACTTGAGCAGCAGTGTCTGCCGGTGGTAGTCGAGCCAGCCGTCGAGCATGGTGCGCTCGTCGCCGACGTACGGTTCCGGGTTCCGGGTGATCTCCGGTGCGATCCACGTCATGGCGCGCATCCTGCCCGGCACACTGACCTGACGCGACGGGTTATTCAGGGCACCACGACGACGGGCCAGTGACCCTTGCGGACCAGCCGGGTGGCGACCGAGCCGACCAGCCGGTGACCGGCCTGCTCGGACGCGCCCACCACCACCATGTCGGCCTGGAACTCGTCGGCCGCCGCGCACAGCTCGGCGTACGCGTCGCCGCGCCGGCACAGGAAGGTCACCGGGATGCCCAACTGCTCGGCCCCACGCCGGCACTCCCGGCGCAGCTCGTCGGCCAACTCGTCGTACGTGCGCTGGACCGCGCCGGCGTCCATGCCGGGCACCAGGGCGGTGAGCCCGCTCGCCGAGCTGACGAAGACCACCACCAGGGCGGCGCCCTGCCGGCGGGCCAGCCCGGCGGCGTAGGCGCCGGCCCGCCCGGAGGTACGGGTGCCGTCCACCCCCACCATGACCACCCGCGGGCCGTCCGTGCCCCGCTCGAAGGGCAGCGGGCTGATCCGAGGGCCGTACTCCTCGCGGTCCGGCGCTCCCACGCTCATGGCTCTACCTCACCTCTGCTCGCCGGTCTGGACCGCGCCGGAGACGAGGTTCGATTCCCCGTCGACCGCATCGGAAACCGGGCTGCCGTTGTGCTGCCGCAGCGGCACCTCCTTGATGAAGCTCACCGCGATCAGCGCGATCAGCGCGAAGGGAGCGGCGGCCAGGAAGATGTCGCCGGCGCCGTGGCCGTACGCGCTCTCCACCACCGCTCGCAGCGGACCGGGCAGGGTGTGCACGTCAGGCAGGGTGCCGCCGCTGCCGGAGCTGGACGCCCGGATGCCGAGCTGGGACAGCCCGTCGGCGGTGTAGTCCTTGACCTTGTGGGCGAGCACCGCGCCGAGGGCCGAGACGCCGATCGCGCCGCCCAGACTGCGGAAGAACGCCACCACGGAGCTGGCGGCACCCAGCTCGTGCGGGCCGACGGTGTTCTGCACGGCGAGCACGAGGTTCTGCATGGTCAGGCCCAGGCCGACGCCGATCAGCACCATGTAGACGCTGAGCAGGGTGAAACTGGTGTCCGCGCGCAGCGTGCCCATGAGCGCGAAGCCGACGGTGAGCAGCGCCGAGCCGAGCACCAGGAACCGCTTCCAGCGGCCGGTCCTCGTGATGATCCGTCCACCCACCGTCGAGGCGACCAGCAGGCCGAGGATCATCGGCAGGGTCATCAGGCCGGACATGGTCGGGGTCTCGCCCCGGCTGATCTGGAAGTACTGGCCGAGGAAGATCGACGCGCCGAACATGCCCACGCCCACCGCGATGCTGGCGACGACGGCGAGGCTGATCGTGCGGTTGCGGAACAGCCGCGGCGGAATCATCGGCTCGGCGGCCCGGGTCTCCACCCGGATGGCGAGCGCGCCGAGGAGCAGAGCGCCGAGGACCATGGCGACCGACTGCCAGGAGGCCCAGGCGAACTTGTCGCCGGCGAGGGAGACCCAGATCAGCAGCACCGACACGGCCGCGGTGATCAGGGTGGCGCCCCACCAGTCGATCTGCGCCTTGCGCTTGACCACCGGCAGTTTCAGGGTCTTCTGGAGCACGACCAGCGCGGCGATGGCGAACGGCACGCCGACGTAGAAGCACCAGCGCCAGCCGAGCCACGAGGTGTCGACGATCACGCCGCCGATCAGCGGTCCGCCGATGGTGCCGACGGCCATCACGGCGCCGAGGTAGCCGCTGTAGCGGCCCCGCTCGCGCGGCGCGATCATCGTCGCCATGATCACCTGGGCCAGGGCGGTGAGGCCGCCGGCGCCGACGCCCTGGAGCACCCGACACGCGATCAGCTCGCCGGTGCCCTGGGCGGCGCCGGCCAGCACCGACCCGAGGACGTAGATCCCCAGGGCGAGCTGGACCAGCGTCTTCTTGCTGGTCAGGTCGGCGAGTTTGCCCCAGATGGGGGTGGTCGCGGTGGTCGCGAGCAGAGCCGAGGTGACCACCCAGGTGTACGCGGACTGGCCGCCGTGCAGCTCGGTGATGATGCGCGGCAGCGCGTTCGAGACGACCGTGGAGGAGAGGATCGCGACGAACATGCCCAGCAGCAGGCCGGAGAGAGCCTCCAGGATCTGCCGGTGGGTCATGTCGACGGCGGGCGCCCGGGACGCTGTCGCCTGGCTCATCGTTTACTGCCTCCGAGCGGAGTAGAGGTGGTGGGCGGCGGGCCGCACGGCGGGTCCCGCCTGGGAGTTGCCTGAAGCAACCGTACGGTTCGGTTGCCTCAAGCAACAACTGGGCGGACGGTGGCCGCATTCCCACCGTCGGAGGTCATCTCCAGGAATCGTTGAACCGGCCGAGCAGCCGGGCGAACTCCTCGACGTCCCGGGCCGGCCAGTCGTCCAGGGCACGCAGGAACTCGCCCAGGCGGGCGGACCGGGCGACGTCGAACCGGCGCTGGCCCTCCTCGGTGAGGCTGATCTGCGCCGCCCGCCGGTCACTCGGGTCGGGGTCGCGGTGCACCAGACCGAGCGCTTCCAGCCCGTTGATCTGCCGGCTCAGCGTGCCCTTGCCCACGCCGAGCCGCGCCGCCAGCTCGGTCAACCGGATCGATCCACTGCGCCGCAACCAGAGCAGCAGCCCGTACGTGTTCGGTTCGAGGGTCGGGTGCACCTCCCGGGCGATTTCCCACGAAACCGCCCGACCCCGGCGCAGCAACGCCGTCAGCTCGTGCTCGACAGCCCGGATCGGCTCCGGCAGGTGCTCGTCCACGGGCTAGAGAGTACGGCGAGGCCCGGTCAGTCGTCGCCGGACAGGCGGCGGCTCATCACCGGACGTAGTTGCCCGTCGCTCGTGGTGCCCTCGATGGTCACCTCGGCCCGCCGGCCCCGGTGGGTCAGGGTGGCGACGGCATTGCCGAAGTAGGGACCGGCCAGCTTGCGCCAGCGCACCCCCGGGCGTCGGACACCCGCCGAGCGGGCCAGCGCCCGCGTGGCACCCGCCGGCCCGGACGACCAGCCCAGCCGCATCAGCGGACGGATGCCGGCCGGCACCTGGTTGTGGATCGGCGAGCAGGTGAGCTGGTGCACCGGGGTGACCACCGCCGGGTCGGCGAACCGGGCCCGGGCCACGTACGAGTGGTGCACGTCCCCGGAGAGCACGCTGATCGACGCCGGTGGGGCGTACGCCGGCCCGGCGCCGACCCGGGCGCCGGACTGCCCCGGGGTGCCGGTGCCGATCCGGGCGAAGGTCTCGCCGAGCGCCTCGAAGGAGCGCCGGAACGCCGCCCAGTGCTCCAGGTCGAGTGCCCGGCGCAGCTTCTCGGCCCCCCGGGCCACCCACGGCCGGCGCGAGTCGGCCAGCTTCTCGTTCCACGCCTCGATGTGATGGATGCCCTGCGGCAGCAGCCAGGGCAGCGACGCGCCCACCACCAGGTGGTCGTAGACCCCGTGCGCCTGGTCGAGGAACCACGACCACTCACCCGGCGGCAGCATCGCCCGGCTGCCCGGCTCGAGCACCCGGCTGCACCGGTTGTCCAGCATGACCAGCCGGGTGCGCCCCAGGTCGATCGCGTAGCTCCACTGGTACTGCACCGCGCGCCAGCGCTCCGTGTCGTGCGCCAGGTCGGACTCCTGGTCGACCCGGTGCCCGAAATCACGCAGCACGCCGGTGGCGTCCTCCGCGGCGGCGACCTTGGCGAAGACCGGGTCGGCGGCGATCTCGTCCGGGGAGAGGTTGCCCAGGTGCTGGTAGACCCAGTACGAGGCCAGCCCGCTGCCGATCCGTTCGGCCCACCACGGCTGCTCGCGCATCTCGGCACGCCACGCCGCCGAGGTGTTCCAGTCGTCGATGATCTCGTGGTCGTCGAAGATCATCACGCTCGGCACGGTGGAGAGCAGCCAGCGGATCTCCGGATCGCGCCACGACTCCAGATAGAGCTTGGTGTACTCGTCGAAGCTCACCACCTGGTCGGCCGGGGCGCCCTTGGGCCGCCGCCGGCGCCGGCGCAGCAGCCGCCGCACGGTCGGGGAGGTGACGTCGGCGTAGACCTGGTCACCGAGCAGCACCAGCAGGTCGGGCAGCGCGTTCGACTCGGGGTCGGCCATCAACCGGCGGGCGTACGCGTCCAGGGCGTCCGGCGGCAGCTTGCGGGTGGTGGCGTGCTGAGTGGTCTCCCGACAGGAGCCGAAGATCAGGCTGACCGGCTGGTCCCGGTCGTCGGCCGCCCGGGTGCGAATCACGCTGGGCGGAAAGCCGCTGCTCTCCACCGGCCAGACCAGCTCGTCGTCGACAAGCACCTCGTAGGTCGTCGTGCTGTCCGGGGTGAGCCCCTCCACCACGACGAGGGCGTAGTGGTGGTCGTACGCCGAGAAGGTGGGTGCGGTGCCGCGGGCGCCGTCGGCCGTGCGGACGGTGACCACGGCGGGCGCGGCGGTCTCCACCCAGATCGTCGCCCGGGTGTCGACCACTCGCCGCAGAAGTGGGCCGATCAGGAGGTGTGCGGCGGGCATGCGGCGAGCCTACCGCCGGTTCGTGAGGCCGGCCGGGTGCGGTGGCTGGGACGCCGTCGCCGGCATCTGACAGGATTCCGGCATGGCCGAATATCTCGTCCTCGCTCTGGTCCTGCTCGGTGTGCTGATCGCCGGCACAGTCGGGCTGGTCGTGCCGCGTCTGCGGCGGCGGCCCGAGCCCCCGCTTCCGCGCACCGAGGTCGACACCCGCGCCGAGGAGGATCTCGCCGGCCCGCCCGTCGAGGCACCGGAGTCTGATCTGTCCACCGGTGTCCTGGTCGAGCCGCCACCGGTCATCGAGGCGCCCGCCCCGACCGTGGAGGTGCCCGAGCCGACCGCCGGCCGCCTGGTCCGGCTCCGCTCACGGCTGTCGCGTTCGCAGAACGTCTTCGGCAAGGGCCTGCTCGGCCTGCTCGCCCGCGACCACCTCGACGAGGACGTCTGGGAGGAGATCGAGGACAGCCTGATCACCGCCGACGTGGGCGTCGACGCGACCCGCGAGATCGTCGACCGGCTGCGCGAGCGGACCCGGGTGCTGGGCACCCGCTCGCCTGGTGAACTGCGCGCGCTGCTCGCCGCCGAGCTGGTCAACGCCCTCGACCCGAGCATGGACCGCTCGCTGCGGACCGCCCCGAAGGACGGCGTACCGGCGGTGGTGCTGGTCGTCGGCGTCAACGGCGCCGGCAAGACCACCACCTGCGGCAAGATCGCCCGGGTGCTGGTCGCCGACGGCCGTACCGTGCTGCTCGGCGCCGCCGACACCTTCCGGGCCGCCGCCGCCGACCAGTTGCAGACCTGGGGCGAACGGGTCGGTGCGGAGACCGTCCGCGGCCCGGAGGCGGCCGACCCGGCCAGCGTCGCGTTCGACGCGGTCCGCCGGGGTATCGACACCGGCGTGGACACCGTGCTCATCGACACCGCCGGCCGCCTGCAGAACAAGGTCGGTCTGATGGACGAGCTGGGCAAGGTCAAGCGCGTGGTGGAGAAGCAGGGGCCGATCGACGAGACACTGCTCATCCTCGACGCCACGACCGGCCAGAACGGTCTGGAGCAGGCCCGGGTGTTCACCGAGGTCGTCAACGTGACAGGTCTGGTGCTGACCAAGCTCGACGGCACCGCGAAGGGCGGCATCGTGATCGCCGTGCAGCGCAAGCTCGGCATCCCGGTGAAGCTCGTCGGCCTCGGTGAGGGCAAGGACGATCTCGCCCCGTTCGACCCGGCGCAGTTCGTCGACGCGCTGCTGGGCACCGAGCCCGCCGGACGGGACGCGTAGTCTCGGGTGACCACTGACGATCGCGCGTACGCGGGCTGGCGCGACCCCGGCCACCCTTCGCAGCGCCTCGGGAGACCGTACGTGACTTCGCAGGAGATCCCGCTGCACGGCGGCAACGTGAGCACCGTGGTCCGGGTCGGTGACACGGTCCGTCGTAACGCCGGGCCGTGGACCCCTTCCGTGCACGCCCTGCTGCGCCACCTGGAGTACGTCGGGTTCACCGGCGCGCCCCGGGCGCTCGGGATGGACGAGCGCAACCGGGAGGTGCTGTCGTACCTGGAGGGGGAGTGCGGGGAGTACCCGCTCGCCCCGCACTGGGTGACCGACGAGGCGCTGGTCACCGTCGCCACCATGCTGCGGATGTTCCACGACGCGCAGTACGGCTTCGCCCCGCCGCCGGGGGCGGTCTGGCGCTCGTTCGGGCCCCCGCCACCGGACACCGAGGTGATCTGCCACCACGACGCCGCGCCGCACAACGTGATCTGGCGGCCGGACGGCACGCTCGGGCTGATCGACTTCGACCTCGCCTCGCCCGGCGCCCGGATCTACGACGTGGCGTACGCCGCGTGGACGTGGGTGCCGATCTTCGCCGACCGGGACTCGATCACGCTGGGCTGGAAGCATCCGGACCGGCCGCGGCGGCTGCGCCTCTTCGCCGACGCGTACGGGCTGATCCCGCGGGACCGGCACCGGCTGATCCGCACCATCCGCAAGCGGATCGTGGACCACGTCGAGGGCATCCGCCGGATGGCCGCCGCCGGTGAGCCGGCGTTCGTCCGGATCGTGCACAAGGGGCACCTGCGGCGGCCGATGCGCGACCTGCGGCTGCTCGACTACGAGCGGCACGCCCTGGAGAACGCCCTCCGCTGAGCGCCGACCGGTCGGTTCCGGAAGGCGGTCGGTCGATGGCTCCACCCGGTCAGCCATCGACGTCCGCCGTCCGGGCGATCAACCCCTGTCCATGCCGCCTGGTGTGCGGACTTCGTGACACGTACGAAACAACCCGTCACGAAACGGAAACCCGCACGGGACCCTGGGTGAAACAGCCGGCCGCGAGGCTTCCGCGCAACCGGCCTACGGGCGACGCTGCCCCGGAAAGCCGCGAAGGAGGACTTCACCTTTAGGAGGCCAGCGTGCCTGAAGCACCGACGATCGACGGCGCCAATACCACGTGGCTGCTGGTTTCGACCGCGCTCGTGCTGCTCATGACCCCCGGACTGGCGCTGTTCTACGGCGGCCTCAACCGGGCCAAGGGCGTACTCAACATGATGATGATGAGCTTCTCGGCCATCGGGCTCATCTCTGTTCTGTGGTGGTTCTACGGCTTCAGCGTCGCCTTCGGGACCGACGTGAACGGCTTCTGGGGTGACCCGGGCGCGTACCTCGGCACCAAGACGTTCCTCGCCGAGACCGACCTGTGGGGCGCCACGGCGGAGAACCCCAGCGGCATCGGGATTCCGCTCTACGTGTTCATGGCGTTCCAGATGGTCTTCGCGGTGATCACCGTCGCGCTGATCAGCGGCGCCATCGCCGACCGGGCCAAGTTCGCCGGCTGGCTGCTGTTCGCCTTCGGCTGGGCCACCCTGGTCTACTTCCCGGTCGCCCACATGGTGTGGGGCGGCGGCATCATCGGCGCTGACATCCACGCACTGGACTTCGCCGGTGGCACCGCGGTGCACATCAACGCCGGTGCGGCGGCCCTGGCCGTGGCGCTGGTGCTCGGCAAGCGGCTCGGCTGGCCCCGCGAGGGCATGAAGCCGCACAACATCCCGCTGGTCGCGCTCGGCGCCGGTCTGCTGTGGTTCGGGTGGTTCGGGTTCAACGCCGGCTCGGAACTGACCGTCGACTCGGTCGCCGGTCTCGCTTTCATCAACACCCAGCTCGCCACCGCGGCCGCGGTGCTCGGCTGGATCGCGGTCGAGTGGGTCAAGGACCGCAAGCCGACCATGGTCGGCGCGTCGTCCGGCGCGGTCGCCGGCCTGGTCGCGATCACCCCGGCCTGTGGTTTCATCGCACCCTGGGCGTCCGTCCTGCTCGGCATCGTCGCCGGGGTCGTGTGCGCGCTCGCGGTAAGCCTCAAGTACCGGCTCGGCTACGACGACTCCCTCGACGTGGTCGGCGTGCACTTCGTCGGTGGCTGGATCGGCTCGCTCTGGCTCGGCCTGTTCGCCACCAACTCGGTCAACGCCGCGATCAGCGACGTGGTGGGCGCCTCCGACGGCCTGTTCTACGGCGGCGGCGCGACCCAGCTCGGTCGGCAGGCCCTCGCCGGCCTGATCGTCACCGCCTGGTCGTTCGGCATCGCCTGGGTGCTCGCCTTCGTCATCGAGAAGACGATCGGCTTCCGCGTCCAGGGTGAGGCCGAGGTCGAGGGCATCGACATCGCCGAGCACGCCGAGAGCAGCTACGACCTGTCCCCGGCCGGCGGCGGCACGGGCAGCGCGTTCGCGATGGCCGGCATCGGCACCCCTGGTGGCGGAGCGCCGAGCGGTGCCACGCCGGAGGCGGAGTCCACCGAGCCGGTCAGCGCCAAGGTCGCCGGTTAACGTTCCTGGGATGGAGGGGTTGGACATGAAGCTGGTGACCGCGGTCATCAAGCCGTACCAGCTGGACGCGGTGAAGGAGGCTCTGCACGCCCTGGGCGTGGCCGGGCTGACCGTCAGCGAGGTTCAGGGGTACGGACGGCAGAAGGGGCACACCGAGGTCTACCGGGGTGCCGAGTACACGGTCGAGTTCCTGCCCAAGATCCGGGTCGAGGTGCTCACCGACGAGATCGACGTGGAAAAGATCGTGGACGCCATCGTCGGCGCCGCCCGCACGGGCAAGATCGGCGACGGCAAGGTGTGGGTCACCGGTGTCGAGGAGGTCGTCCGGGTGCGTACCGGCGAGCGCGGCCTCGACGCCCTCTGATCCGGGCCACGACGACATGACCTCGTTGATCAAGAAGAACGCGTCAGGGCACGCCGGTGACGGCGACGCGAACCTCTTGATCAACGAGGTCGTCGGCGTACCTGGGGGGATCGGGGAGGCCGCCCGCCGGGCCCGGGCGGCCGCGTACGACGAGTTTCTGCGCGGGTTGCTGCCGGCGCGCGACGGGGTCGCCCTGATAGCCGTCGGGGGGTTGGGGCGGCGGCAGTGTGCCCCCTACGGCGACCTCGACCTGGTGCTGCTGCACGCCGGGGTGCCCGGCACGGACGAGTTGGCGGCCTCGGTCTGGTACCCGATCTGGGACGCCGGCCTGCGCCTGGACCACTCGGTGCGGACCGTCTCCGAGGCCCTCTCGGTGGCCCAGGACGACGTCAAGGTCGCCCTCGGGCTGCTCGACGCGCGCCTGGTGGTCGGCGACCAGGCGCTCGCCGACGCCCTGATCCGCACCGCCGCCGATCACTGGCGGCGTACCGCCGTCCGCCATCTGCCGGGCCTGCGGGAGGTCACCGTCGCCCGCTGGCAGGCGCACGGCGAGCTGGCCTTCCTCCTCGAAGGCGACCTGAAGGAGGCCGCCGGCGGGCTACGCGACGTCGGGCTGCTGCGCGCCATCTCCGCAGCCGGGATCACCGACGCGCTGCGCCCCGCCGTCCGCGCCGCCCACCTGCGCCTGCTGGACACCCGCGACGCCCTGCACCAGCAGGTCGGTCGCCGGGTCGACCGGCTGGTCGCTCAGGAACGCGAGGGCGTCGCCGCGCTGCTCGGGGTGGAGGACGGCGACGCCCTCCTGCGTCGGGTGGCCGGGGACGCACGCACGGTCAGCCACGCCCTCGACGACGCCTTCCGCGCCGCCGACCGGCTGCGCTCCGGCCGCTCCCGGAGCGGGAACGGCGGTCCCGTCCGCCGGCCCGTGGCCCGGGACGTGGTCGAGCACGACGGGGAGCTGGTGCTGGCCCGGACGGCGATCGGCGCGCGCCCCGACCCGAGCCTGTCGCTGCGGGTGGCCGCCGCCGCGGCCACGACCCGGCTGCCGATCGCGCGGGCCACCTGCGAGTGGCTGGCGGCGTACTGCCCCCCGCTGCCCGCGCCCTGGCCGGCCGAGGCCCGGGCCGCGCTGACCACGCTGCTGGGCGCCGGTCCCGGCCTGGTGCCGGCCTGGGAGACCTGCGACCGGTACGGGCTGGTGGACGGCTGGCTGCCCGAGTGGACCAGACTGCGCAGCCTGCCCCAGCACAACCCGGTGCACCGCTACACCCTGGACCGGCACCTCGTGCAGGCCGCCCACGAGGCCAGCCGGCACGCCCGCGAGGTGGACCGCCCCGACCTGCTGCTGCTCGGCGCCCTGCTGCACGACATCGGCAAGGGCCTGCCCGGTGACCACAGCACCGTCGGCGTGCCGCTCGCCGAGACGGTGGCGACCCGGGTCGGGCTGCCCGGCCCGGAGGTCGAGCTGATCGGCACGCTGGTCCGGCTGCACCTGCTCCTGCCCGACGTGGCCACCCGCCGGGACCTCGCCGACCCGGTCACCATCGCGTCGGTCGCCGAGGCGGTGGGGGACACCGGCACACTCGACCTGCTGCACGCGCTGGTCCGTGCGGACGCCGCGGCCACCGGCCCGGCCGCCTGGTCGGACTGGAAGGGACGACTGGTCGCCGAGCTGGTCGCCCGCGTCCGTACCGCCCTGGACACCGGCGTGCTGCCCGAGCCACCCGCGCCCGATCCGGCGCTGCTGGCCGGGCCGCTGCCGGTCGTCCATCTCACCGGGGACCGGGTGGCGGTGGCCGCCGCCGACCGGCGGGGACTGCTCGCCACGGTGGCCGGCTGCCTGGCCCTGCACCGCCTGGAGGTGCTCTCCGCGGACGCCTCCGTGGTCGATGGCCGGGCCCTTGTCGAGTGCCGGGTGCAACCCCGCTACGGCCTGCCGGCCGACCCGGTCCCGCTGCGCGCCGACCTCCGTCGCGCGGTCGCCGGCGACGTGTCCGTCACCCAACGGCTGCGCGGCCGTGCGCTCGCCGCCCGGGGCAGCGGTGCCGCTCCCCGGGTCGTCTGGCACCGCGAGGCCGCCACCGACGCCGTGCTGCTCGAACTTCGCGCCGCCGACGCCGCCGGGCTGCTCTACCGGGTCGCCTGCGCGCTCGACGAGGCGGGAGCCCTGGTCCGCGCCGCGCGCATCTCCACCCTCGGCGCCGACGTGGTCGACGCCTTCTACCTGGTGGGTGGCTGGCCGGACGACGCCACCCGGGCCCGCCTGGAGGCCGCCGTCCTCGCCGCCGTCTGAGTGGGTGGGTACGTCCCGGGGCGTAGCGGCGGTGCCGCTCGTGGACGCACGTCAGGGGGCGTCGGCGCGGGCAGAATGACGGCCATGCGATGGAACGGGCGGCGGGCGTGGCCGGGCGCGGTGGGTGACGCCGTGCTCGCCCTGGCGCTGCTCGGGTTCGGGCAGCTCGCCACCGGGCTCGCGGGGGTCAACCAGCCGGGGTCGACGCCGGTGGACGGGTTCTGCCGGGTGCTCATGGCGGTCGCCGCGCTGGCCCTGGTCGGCCGCCGCTACGCCCCGGTGAGCACCCTCGTCGTGGTCACCGTGGCCACCACGACGTACCTGGTGCTCGGCTATCCGTACGGGCCGATTCTGCTCACCTTCCTGATCGCGGTGTACACCGTGGCCGTGCGGCTGCCGGTGCGCCCGGCGGCACTCGCCACCGCCGGCGCGTTCGTGGTGCTGCTGGCGCACGTCTTCTGGTCCCGGGGGCCGGCGCCGGGCTGGGCCGGAGTGCTCCCCGCGTCGGCCTGGGCGGTCGTACCCTTCGCTGCGGGCGTGGTCGTGCGGGTCAACCGCGAGGCCGCCGCCCGCAGCCGCGCCGAGCAGGCCCGCGATCGTGTCGAGCAGGCCCGGCGGCAGGCCGACGAGGAGCGGCTGCGCATCGCTCAGGAGGTGCACGACGTGGTGGGGCACGGGCTGGCCGCGATCAGCATGCAGGCGGAGATCGCCCTCCATCTGCTGCCGAAACGGCCGGAGCAGGCGGAGGTCGCGCTGACCGCGATCGGTCGCACCAGTCGGGAGGCGCTGGACGAACTCCGGGTCACGCTGGGCGCGGTGCGCCGGGGCGCGGAGCGCGAACCGGTGCCGGGACTGGCCCGGCTCCCGGCGCTGTGCGAACGGTTGGCCGGTGCCGGTCTCGCCGTCGACCTGCGCCGTGACGGCGACCCTCGGGAGTTGCCGGCGGCGGTGGACCTGGCCGCGTACCGGGTGGTGCAGGAGGCGCTGACCAACGTGCTGCGGCACGCCGGGGTGACCAGCGCGGAGGTGACCGTCGGCTACCGGGCCGACGAGGTGACCGTCGAGGTCACCGACCGGGGCGTCGGCGCCGCCGCCGGCCCGTTCGACGCGGCCGACGGCCAGACCGGAGGGCACGGTCTGGCCGGTATGCGGGAGCGGGTGGCCGCGCTGGGCGGGCGGCTGACCATCGGACCGCGCCCGGACGGCGGATTCCGCGTCTGGGCCCGGCTGCCCGTGGAGCCGCCCGCGTGATCCGGGTGCTGATCGCCGACGACCAGGATCTGGTCCGCCTCGGGCTGCGCGCGCTGGTGGAGAGCGAGGACGACCTGGCGCTCGCCGGCGAGGCGGCCGACGGGCTGCGGGCGGTGGAGCTGGCCCGCCAGGTTCGGCCGGACGTGGTGCTGATGGACATCCGGATGCCCGGCATCGACGGGATCGAGGCGACCCGCCGGATCGTCGCCGACCCCGAGCTGACCGGCACGCGGGTGGTGGTGCTCACCACCTTCGAGCTGGACGAGTACGTCTTCGACGCGCTGCGGCACGGCGCGAGCGGGTTCCTCACCAAGGACACCCGGCCGCCGGAGCTGCTGCGCGCCATCCGGCTGGTCGCCGAGGGAGAGGCGCTGCTGTCCCCGTCGGTGACCCGGCGGGTGGTGCGGGAGTTCGCCACCCGGCCGTCGAGGGCACCCCGTCCGCACCCGCGGCTGGACACCCTCACCGACCGGGAGCGCCAGGTCGTCGGCCTGGTCGGTGAGGGCCTGAACAACGAGGAGATCGCCGCCCGGTTGGTGGTCAGCCCGGCGACCGCTCGGACCCACGTCAGCCGGGCGATGGGCAAGCTGGGAGCCCGGGATCGGGCCCAGCTCGTCGTCTTCGCGTACCAGTCGGGTCTGGTGTCGGGGTGAGGCCCGGGAAGCGGGCCGGGCCGGGCGGAAGCAACCCCGCGGCTGGGCGGTTACCCTAGCGGTGGCCGGACTCCGCAGTGCCGGCCGCGTTGTGCCCGCCGGAACACTGACAAACGGGATGTTCGTGTGTTTGACACCTTGAGTGACCGCCTGTCCGGGATCTTCACCAAGCTCCGCGGCAAGGGGCGGCTCACCGACGCCGACATCGACGCCACCGCGCGCGAGATCCGCCTCGCGCTGCTGGAGGCGGACGTCGCGCTGCCGGTGGTCAAGGGCTTCATCGCGGCCGTCAAGGAGCGCGCCCGCAGCGCCGAGGTCTCCCAGGCGCTCAACCCGGCCCAGCAGATCATCAAGATCGTCAACGAAGAGCTGATCAAGGTGCTCGGCGGCGAGGGCCGACGGCTCCAGTTCGCCAAGCAGCCGCCCACGGTGATCATGCTGGCCGGCCTCCAGGGCTCCGGTAAGACCACCCTCGCCGGCAAGCTGGCCCGCTGGCTCAAGGCCCAGGGGCACCAGCCGCTGCTGGTCGCCGCCGACCTCCAGCGCCCCAACGCCGTCGGGCAGCTCCAGGTGCTCGGTGGCCGGGCCGGCGTCGAGGTGTACGCCCCGGAGCCCGGCAACGGCACCGGTGACCCGGTGCAGGTGGCCCGCGCCTCGATCGAGCACGCGAAGCGCGCGGCCCGCGACATCGTCATCGTCGACACCGCCGGCCGCCTCGGCATCGACGCCGAGATGATGCAGCAGGCCGCCGACATCCGCGACGCCGTCTCGCCGGACGAGGTCATCTTCGTCATCGACGCGATGGTCGGTCAGGACGCCGTCCGCACCGCCGAGGCGTTCCGCGACGGCGTCGGCATCACCGGCGTGGTGCTCTCCAAGCTCGACGGCGACGCCCGTGGTGGCGCCGCGCTCTCCGTGCGCGAGGTGACCGGGCAGCCGATCCTGTTCGCGTCCACCGGCGAGAAGCTGGAGGACTTCGACGTCTTCCACCCCGACCGGATGGCCAGCCGGATCCTCGGCATGGGCGACGTCCTCACTCTGATCGAGCAGGCCGAGCAGGCCTTCGACTCGGATCAGAAGGAGAAGATGACCGCCAAGCTGATGGGCGGCGAGCAGTTCACCCTGGACGACTTCCTCGACCAGCTCATCGCGGTGCGGCGGATGGGCCCGATCGCCAACGTGCTGGCCATGATGCCGGGCATGGGGCAGATGAAGGACCAGCTCGCCGAGCTGGACGACAGTCACTTCGACCGGGTCACCGCGATCATCCGGTCGATGACCCCGGGCGAGCGCACCAACCCGAAGATCATCAACGGTTCCCGCCGGGCGCGCATCGCCAACGGCTCCGGGGTCACCGTGATGGACGTCAACCAGCTGCTCAACCGCTTCGCCGACGCGCAGAAGATGATGAAGCAGATGGGCGGCATGATGGGCCTGCCCGGCGGTGGCCGGCGCAAGGCGACGAAGTCCCCGAAGAACAAGCGCAAGGGCACCAAGGGTGGCGGTCGTCCGCGTACGGGCGCCGGCATGCCGGCCGGCTTCCCGGGTGGCATGCCGCAGCTCCCGCCGGGGATGGACCCGAACGACCTCGCGGGTGGCCAGGGCCTGCCGCCCGGCTTCAAGCTCCCGAAGATCGACTTCAACAAGCTCGGCAAGGGTGGCGACAAGGGCCCGCGCTGACGCGTGTCGGTGACGGCGGGCGACGTTTCCGGCGCTTAGGGTGACGTCGCCCCTTGGAAGGAGATGTCATGACCGCTGCCCCGATCCTGCCCGAACGGCACGAGTGGACGGTCGACGACCTCGGTGATCTGCCGAAGGACCTTCCGTACGAACTGATCAACGGAAGGTTGATCGTGCCGTCCCCCACGCCGCTGCACCAGTTCATCTGCGGTCGAGTCATGTTCGCCCTGGAACTCGCCTGCCCGGACGACTTCTTCGTCAGCATGGACCAGTCGCTCTCGATCGACCGCCGCAACGAGCCACGGCCGGACGTGGTGGTCATCCGCGTCGAGCAGGCCAACAGGTCACCCGTGCCGGTGCAGGACGCTCTCCTCGCGGTCGAGGTGATCT
This sequence comes from Micromonospora sp. NPDC005254, assembly GCF_042872525.1. NCBI lineage: Bacteria > Bacillati > Actinomycetota > Actinomycetes > Micromonosporales > Micromonosporaceae > Micromonospora > Micromonospora sp. NPDC005254. Next base: position 853,469 of record NZ_JBIAKM010000002.1, read on the forward strand.
CGCCCGATTCCACTATTCGTGATCGGCACGAGAAGGTGTGCATCTACGCCAATGCAGGCGTCGCCGCATACTGGGTGATCGACCCGTTGCGGGAGAAGGTCACCTTCACCGAACTGCTGCTCAGCCCCAAGGGCGGCTACGAGCCCAGCGTGGAGACCGATGGCCTCGTCACGATCGACCGCCCGTGGAAGGTGACACTGGACCTGCCGGCGTGGACGCGCCGCCGACAGGAGGTCCTCGAACGGGCAAAGAGGTGATCGGGTAGGACTGTGCGCATGGCTCTTCATGTGCGCGGCGTGCTGCTCCCCGACGACGAGGTCCGGGATCTCTGGCTGGTCGGCGACCGGGTGACCTTCACCCCGGTGCCCGGGGCGGAGACGGTCGTCGACGGCGGGTTCGTCCTTCCGGGGCTGGTCGACGCGCACTGCCACATCGGCATCGCCCGCGGTGGCGCCCCGATCACCTCCCTCGACCAGGCCCGCGAGTTGGCCCGCGTGGACCGGGACGCCGGTGTGCTGGCGATCCGTGACGCGGGTTCGCCGTACCCGTACCCCGAACTCGACGACGAACCGGACCTGCCGCGACTGGCCCGCGCCGGCCGGCACGTCGCGCCTCCGAAGCGCTACCTGCGTGACATCGGCGTCGAGGTCGGCGCGGCCGAGGTGGCGGCGACGGTGGCCGCGCAGGCCCGAGCCGGCAACGGCTGGGTGAAGCTGGTCGGTGACTGGATCGACCGGGGCGTGGGCGATCTCGCGCCAGCCTGGGACGCCGACACCCTCACCGCCGCCGTCCGGGCCGCGCACGACGCCGGGGTACGCGCCGCGGTGCACACCTTCTCTGAGTCGGCCGTCGAGATCATGGTGCGGGCCGGGGTGGACTCGGTGGAGCACGGCACCGGGCTGAGCCTCGACCTGATCGACGAGATGGCCCGCCAGGGCACCGCGCTGGTCCCCACAATGATCAACATCGCCACCTTCGGGGGCATCGCCGAGCAGGCGCGGGGCAAATTCCCCGGCTACGCCGAGCACATGCTCGCGCTGCGCGACCGTTTCCCGGAGGTGGTGCGGGCCGCGCACGAGGCGGGCGTGCCGATCTACGTGGGCACCGACGCCGGTGGTGGCATCGACCACGGGCTGGCCGCCGAGGAGATGCTGCTGCTGCACGAGCGCGCCGGCCTGGCGCCGATCGACGTGCTCGCCGCCGCGTCCTGGGGCGCCCGCGAATGGCTCGGCTTCCCCGGCCTGGTCGAGGGCGGCCTCGCCGACCTGACCGTCTACCCCGAGGACCCCCGCCACGACCTACGCGTCGTTCGTGCTCCGTCCCGCACGATCCTGCGCGGCCGAGTTCTCCGCTGACCCCACGCCGCGCCGCGCCGGGCCGCGTCACGCTGGGCCGCGTCGGGCGGTGCCGGGCCGCGTCACGCCGTGCCGGGCGGCGTCACGCCGTGCCGGGCCGTGTGCCCCGCCCACCGCAAGATCGTGCTGGATCCAGGAAGTAGGGGCCTCGGCGTCGTGGGGATGCCACTACAACCAGGATCGAGCACGATCTTGCCGGGCGGAGAGGTCGACGAGGGAAGATCCGCGCAACTTCCCTGATATTGCTGCCTCACGTTCGCCGGAGGCAGCAACATCACCGATGTTGTGCGGATCTTGGCGCGTGGCGCGGGGGCGTCGGGGGCGTCGGGGGTGCGTGGGCGCGACGACGCGTCGACGCGACGGTGCGGCACGTGGAGGGGCCAGATGCGGCGCGCGACGGACGGCGCGGCGCGGGGCGCTGGGACGCGGGGTGGGAGGGTCAGCGGGGCGGGCGGGTGGCGGCGGCGGTGAAGAGGTGCACGGCCAGGTCGGCCAGGGCCGTGGCGGTCTGGTCGATCGGGGAGCGGGGGAGCACGATGTGGCTCACCACCAGGCGGACGATCGTGTCGGCGGCGAAGGCCAACGCTTCCTGGTCCGCTCCCGGCAGGTGGTCGCCGGCCCACTCGATCAGCGCGCCGGACGCCTCGGTGAGGACCACCTCGGCCCGGGTGGTGAGGTACGGGAGCAGCTCGTCCGAGCCGCCCCGGGCGCTGGTGAGGATGGCCTTGACCAGCGGGTTGTCGGCCGCCGTGGCGAGGGTGTGGGCGATCGCGGCGTACGCGCCGGCCCGTACGTCGGCGCCGTGCGCGAGCAACGCCTCTCGGACGTCGCCGACGAACCGGTCCACCTCGCGCCGGGCGAGCGCCTCGGCGAGGCCCGCCTTGCTGCCGAACTCGTTGTAGACGGTCTGCCGACTGACCCCCGCCGTGGTGGCCACGCCACCCATGCGGACCGCGTCCCAGCCGGCGGCGATGGTCCGTGCGCGCGCGGCGTCCACGATCGTGTCCCGCAGTCGCTGGCGTGGTGAGTCGGTCGTCGCAGTCATGGTGGTCGAATTCTACGGTCCCCCCGCCGACCCGCCCAGCACCCGCCGCGGGCCCCGCCCAGCGCGCGCCGCCGACCTGTCCGGCGCGCGCCGTCGACCCGACCGGCATCCGCCGTGGGCTCCGCTCAGCGCCTGCCCAGCGCATGTCGCCGGACCGGCCGGTGCCGGGCCCTGCCGCCGCGCGGAGGGCACGTCGCGCGGCGCGGCGCCTCCCGGGCGCGGCGGGGCCCCGCGTGGCGCATAGGATGTGCGGTCATGGCACGCGTGCTCACTCCCCGTGCGGAGGACTTCCCCCGCTGGTACCAGGACCTGATCGCCAAGGCGAAGCTGGCCGACAACGGCCCGGTCCGCGGCACCATGGTCATCCGCCCGGCCGGCTACGCCATCTGGGAGCGGATGCAGGCCGAGATGGACGCCCGGATCAAGGCGGCCGGCGCGGAGAACGCGTACTTCCCGCTGTTCATCCCGGAGAGCTACCTGAAGCGCGAGGCCCAGCACGTCGAGGGCTTCTCGCCGGAGCTGGCGGTCGTCACCCACGGTGGCGGCAAGCAGCTCGCCGAGCCGGTGGTGGTGCGCCCCACCAGCGAGACGGTGATCGGCGAGTTCATGGCCAAGTGGATCGACTCGTACCGGGACCTGCCGCTGCTGCTCAACCAGTGGGCCAACGTGGTCCGGTGGGAGCTGCGCCCGCGGATCTTCCTGCGGACCAGCGAGTTCCTCTGGCAGGAGGGGCACACCGCGCACGCCACCCGCGAGGATGCCCGCGCCTACGCGCGGCGGATCCTGCACGAGGCGTACGAGGATCTGATGGTCAACGTGCTCGGCATTCCGGTGGTGGTGGGCCTGAAGACGGCCCGTGAGCGCTTCGCCGGGGCCACCGCCACGTACACCTGCGAAGGCATGATGGGTGACGGCAAGGCGTTGCAGTTGGGCACCAGCCACGAGCTGGGCCAGAACTTCGCCAAGGCGTTCGACATCAGCTACTCCGCCAAGGAGGGCGGTCGCGAGCACGCCTGGACGACCTCCTGGGGCACGTCGACCCGGATGCTCGGCGGGCTGATCATGGCGCACGGCGACGACAACGGCCTGCGGGTGCCGCCGAGGCTGGCGCCCATCCAGGCGTACATCATGATCGTCAAGGCCGGCGAGGGCGTCGCCGAGGCGGCGGCCAAGCTGCGCGACGGCCTGCGCGACGCCGGTGTCCGGGTCGCGCTCGACGACCGGACCGACACCGCGTTCGGCCGCCGGGCCGTCGACGCCGAGCTGCGTGGCTATCCGGTACGCGTCGAGGTCGGCCCTCGCGACCTGGCCGTCGGCAACGCGACGGTGGTCCGCCGTACCGACGGGTCGAAGTCCCCGACGCCGGTGGCCGACGTGGTCGGCGCGGTGCTGGCGGCGCTGGAGGCCGATCAGCAGGCGCTGCACGACCAGGCCTTCGCGCACCGCGAGTCGCGCACCGTCGAGGTGTCGACGCTTGCCGAGGCGATCGAGGCGGCGGCCACCGGCTGGGCCAAGGTGCCGTGGTCGGCGGTCGGCGTGGCCGGCGAGGCCGAGGCGAACGGCCAGGGCGTGACGGTGCGTTGTCTGCTGCGCGCCGACGGCTCGGTGCCGGACTCGGAGGACGAGCCCGACCTGGTCGCCATCCTCGCTCGCGCCTACTGAGGTGACTGTCGACCGCTTCGAGCCGGGTCGGCTGATCCTGCACCGAAACGTGCGGCGGGGGCGGATCGGGTGGGTCCGGCCGGCGCGGGTCGTCCTCGACGACGAGCGAGGGCTGCTGCTCTGGATCGCGAAGGGCTCGCCGGTGGCCCACGAGGTGAACGCGGTCGGCCTGACCATGCGAGGGCTGCCGTTCGCCGACTGGATCACGCCGACCTACCAGCTCGCACAGGTGCGCTGGAACGGACCACCGCTGCTGAAGTTCCTGCCCACCGGCGCGGCGCACTCCGTCTGGTGGTTCCGCGACGCGGCGGGCCGGTTCAGCCACTGGTACGTCAATCTGGAGGAGCCCGGCGTGCGCTGGGACGACGGGGCGGTGGCCGGCGTCGACGTGATCGACCAGGATCTCGACGTGCTGGTGGCCGCGGACCGCACCTGGCAGTGGAAGGACGAGGACGAGTTCGTCGAGCGTCTCGCCTTCGGTGAGGACTACTGGGTGACCGACGAGAAGGCGGTCCGCGCCGAGGGGGAGCGGGTGATCGCGCTCGCCGAGGCGGGTGAGTTCCCGTTCGACGGCACCTGGTGCGACTTCGCACCGCCGCCAGACTGGGACGTACCGGACGAACTTCCGCCCGGGTGGGACCGCCCACCGGTGCGGTGAGAGGTGTTCCGGGTCACCGGTGACGCGGTGTCCGGGTCCGATGCGTGCGATCGGCATCGGATCTGGCAGAATGGGTCGCTGGTATCCGGCGCGCGTTCGGCGCCCTCTAACCCGGGCGCGTTGCCAGTCCACCGAGTAGTCTCCGGCCCAACCCCACGGGTCCGGTCGGCGCTCACCCATGCACACCGCCCCGTACGGGCCGGTGAGATCGCAACAGGAGCGAAACAACTGTGGCCGTAAAGATCCGGCTCCTGCGGATGGGCAAGATCCGCAACCCGCAGTACCGCATCGTCATCGCCGACTCGCGCACCAAGCGTGACGGTCGGGCGATCGAGTTCGTCGGGGTTTACCAGCCCAAGGAAGACCCCTCGATCATCGAGGTCAAGTCGGAGCGGGTCCAGTACTGGCTGTCCGTCGGCGCCCAGCCGAGCGAGGCGGTGCAGCGGCTGCTGGAGCTGACCGGTGACTGGCAGAAGTACAAGGGCCTGCCGGCCCCGCCGCCGCTGAAGGTCAAGGCCGAACAGGTCGACCGCAGGGCCGCGTACGAGGCTGAGGCGAAGGCCGCCGCCGGGCTGGCCCCGGAGACCCCGGCCAAGCCGGCCAAGAAGGCCGCGAAGGCCGCCGAGGCTCCGAAGGCTGAGGCGCCCGCCGAGGCCCCGCAGGCTGAGGCTCCGGCCGAGGCGCCGAAGACCGAGGCTCCGGCCGAGGCTCCGGCTGCCACCGCCGACGCCGGTGAGCAGGCCTGACATGCCTCTGCGTCCGGCGTTGGAGCACCTGGTCAAGGGCATCGTCGATCACCCGGATGACGTCCGGGTGCGGATGGTCGATTCCCGTCGGGGCAAGCGGCTGGAAGTCCGCGTGCACCCCGAGGACCTCGGCACGGTGATCGGGCGGTCCGGCCGGACCGCCAAGGCGCTGCGCCAGGTGATCGGCTCCATCGGCGGGCGCGGCGTACGCGTCGACATCGTCGACTCGTACTGATGCAGCTCGTCGTCGGAAGGATCGGCAAGCCGCACGGCGTCCGCGGTGAGGTCACCGTGGAAGTGCGGACCGACGAGCCCGAAGCACGGTTCGCCCCCGGTGCAGTGCTGCGCACTGAGCCGGGGGCGACGCCCCCTTCAGCCGCCGATGAGCCGGGCGTGCCGTTCCGGGTTCCCGCGAAGCTGACCATCGAGGAAGCCCGCTTCCACCAGGGCCGGGTGCTGATCGCGTTCGAGGGCATCCTGGACCGCAACACCGCCGAGGCGCTGCGCGGGACGCTGCTCGTGGTGGACAGCGCCGACGTGGAGCCTCCGGAGGATCCGGAGGAGTTCCACGATCACCAGCTGGTCGGGCTGGCCGTGGTCACCCCGACCGGTGAGCAGCTGGGTGAGGTGGCCCGCATCGACCACGCGCCGTCGTCCGACCTGCTGGTGCTGCGGCGCCCCGAGGGACGTACCGCGCTGATCCCGTTCGTCCGGGCGATCGTTCCGGAGGTCGACCTGGCCGGTGGGCGTGTGATCGTCGACCCGCCGGCCGGACTGCTCGATCTTTAGGACCACCCCCATGCGTGTCGACGTCGTGTCGATCTTTCCGGAGTACTTCGCCCCGCTGGACCTGTCGCTGATCGGACGGGCGCGGGCCAACGGCGTACTCCAGCTCGCCGTGCACGACCTGCGGACCTGGACCCACGACGTGCACCGCACGGTCGACGACACCCCCTACGGCGGCGGCCCGGGCATGGTGATGAAGCCCGAGCCGTGGGGTGCGGCGCTGGACGCGCTCGCCCCGGCCGAGGCCCCGCCGCCCCGGCTGCTCGTGCCGTCGCCGGCCGGCGTGCCGTTCACCCAGGCCATGGCGCACGAGCTGGCCGCCGAGCCGCACCTGCTCTTCGCGTGCGGCCGGTACGAGGGGATCGACCAGCGGGTCCTGGCGCACGCCGCCACCCGGATGCCGGTCACCGAGGTGTCGCTCGGCGACTACGTCCTCTTCGGCGGCGAGGTCGCGGTGCTGGTGATCCTGGAGGCGGTCACCCGACTGCTGCCCGGGGTGCTGGGCAACGCCGGCTCGCTGGACGAGGAGTCGCACGCGCATGGGCTGCTGGAGGCCCCGATCTACACGAAGCCTCCGAGCTGGCGCGGGCACGACGTTCCGGAGGTGCTCCGCTCCGGCGACCACGGCAAGATCGCGCGCTGGCGGCGCGAGGAGGGGCTGCTGCGGACCGCGTCCCAGCGCCCGGACCTGCTGGCCGCGCTGCCGCCCGAGCGGCTCGACAAACGGGACATCGCGGCGCTGGAGCGGGCCGGATTTCGGCCACCGCCGGGGGATGTGGCAAAGTAGGGGGGTTGCCGCATCCGTCCGCGCCCGCGGGCGGCTGCGAGGATCCCCGACCGGGGTCGGCCCGCCGACCACCACCCGGGAATCAGAATCACCCACCCGCGCACCGAGTGACGGTGCGCCGTGAGCCTTACGAGGACGCAGCGATGAACATCCTGGACGCCCTTGACGCCCAGTCGAAGCGGACCGACCTTCCCGACTTCCGTGCCGGTGACACCGTCAAGGTGCACGCGCGGGTCGTCGAGGGCAACCGGTCCCGTGTCCAGATCTTCCAGGGCGTCGTGATCCGCCGCCAGGGTGACGGTCTGCGCGAGACCTTCTCGGTCCGCAAGGTCAGCTTCGGTGTCGGCGTCGAGCGGACCTACCCGCTCAACGGTCCGGGCATCGACCGGATCGAGATCGTGACCCGCGGTGACGTGCGTCGCGCCAAGCTCTACTTCCTGCGCGAGCTGCGCGGCAAGAAGGCCAAGATCAAGGAGAAGCGGGAGAAGCAGCCCAGCTGACTTCCCGCTCGCCACGCCGCCTGAGCTGCGCGTATGCCGTACCGACCAGACCGCACTACCCTGGTCGTACGGGCGCAGCCAGGCGGCGGCCCCGCCTTCGTGGCGGGCAGCTGTCCACTACCGCCCGTGGAGCCTCGACGAGGCTCCCGGGCGGTGGTGTTTCTGCGGACCGGGGAGTGGCGTGGTGCAGACGCTTGACGAGGACGGCACCGTCGATCCGTGGCGCCGGCGGGTGCGCCGCGGCCGCCGGCAGATGCCCCTCTGGCAGGAGCTTCCACTGCTGCTGGTGGTCGCGTTCTGCCTCGCGGTGCTGATCCGCACATTCCTGCTCCAGGCGTTCTTCATCCCGTCCGGTTCGATGGAGGACACCCTTCTGATCGGCGACCGGGTGCTGGTCAACAAGGTCGTCTACGACGTCCGTGACCCGGTGCGCGGCGAGGTGGTGGTGTTCCGGGGCACCGACCGTTGGGCGCCGCAGGTCGACGAACAGCCGCAGCCCGGGTTCGCCGGCAAGGTCGCCCGCACCGTCGGGGACCTGGTCGGGGTGAGCCGCCCCGGCGAGAAGGACTTCATCAAACGGGTGATCGGCCTGCCCGGTGACCGGGTCAAGTGCTGCGACTCCCAGGGTCGGGTCACCGTGAACGGAACCCCGCTCGACGAACCGTACGTGCTGCGCGACTCCCCGCTGGATCTGCCACCGAATCCGCAGGAGTGCCGCTCCCGACGCTTCGACGAGGTGGTCGTACCCCCGGGTCAGATCTTCGTGATGGGCGACCACCGGGAGGTCTCCCAGGACGCGCGCTGCCAGGGGCCGGTGCCGATCGACAACGTGGTCGGCCGGGCGTTCATGGTGGTCTGGCCGTCGTCGCGCTGGGCCGCGCTGTCGGTGCCCTCGACCTTCGACGACGTGGCCGCGCCGGCTGCCGCCTCCTCCGGGGCGCCCCCGGTCCGTCCGTCCCCGCAGGGCGGTGTGCTGCTGATTTTCCCGTTGATGGCCGCGCTGAGGGGTTCCCGCGCGTTCCGGACGGTGCCGTCCGGCCCGGCAACGTAGGCTCCTTGGCGTGATTGACGAGCAGACCGACAAGCCCCGCAGCTCCTTCTGGAAGGAGCTGCCGATCCTGCTGGGTGTGGCGATCCTGGTCGCGGTGCTGGTCCGCGCCTTCGTGCTGCAGACCTTCTTCATCCCCTCTCCGTCCATGGAGAACACTCTCAAGATCGATGACCGGGTGTTGGTCAACAAGCTGGTCTACGACTTCCGATCGCCGCACCGCGGCGAGGTGATCGTCTTCAAGGCGCCCACCGAGTGGAGCGGCAACCCCGACGGTGAGGACTTCATCAAGCGGGTGATCGGCGTCGGCGGCGACCACGTGGTCTGCTGCGACGCACAGGAACGGCTGATGATCAACGGCAAGTCGCTCGACGAGCCGTACATCTTCTCGATCGACGGGGTCCGCGACAAGCCGGCCGACCAGGAGTTCGACATCACCGTGCCGAAGGGGCGGCTGTGGGTGATGGGCGACCACCGGTCGGCCTCGGGTGACTCGCTGGAGCACTGGCAGCAGTCCAACCAGAACATCACCGAGGCCACGATTCCCGAGGGCGAGGTGGTCGGGCGGGCGTTCACCGTCTTCTGGCCCGTCAACCGGGCCACCTGGCTGACAGTGCCCGATCAGTTCGACGGTATCGGAAAGCCGTAGAACCGGCGGGGGCATGGGCGATCGGCCGCACGTCTGGCAGGCTGGTGCGGTGACCGTCTACACCCCTCGACGCGCGGCGCGGGTGCTGCTCGTCGACGCGGCCGGCCGGGTCCTGCTGTTTCAGGGCTTCGACCCGGCCCGCCCGGAGCACCGCTACTGGTTCACTCCCGGCGGCGGGCTCGACGAGGCGGAGTCCCCGTCGACCGGCGCGGCACGGGAGTTGGCCGAGGAGACCGGGCTGCGGGTCGATCCCGCCGAGCTGGGCGAGCCCGTCTGGTCCGACACGACCGAGTTTCCGTTCGACGGCGACTGGTACCGCCAGGAGCAGGACTTCTTCCTGCTCCGGGTGCCGTCGTGGCAGGTCGACACCGTTGGCTTCAACGACGTCGAGCAGCGCAGCATCGCCGGTCACCGCTGGTGGCTGCCGGCCGAGCTGGCCGCCAGCGGCGACCGGTACTACCCGCCCGAGCTGCCCGACCTGCTGGCCCGGCTCCTGCCGCCGGCCGTCGAGGCGTCGTGCTGACCCCGCCGCGCACCGTCGTGCGCCGGGAGGCCGGCCTCTACGCGCTGGAACGGGCGCTGCAACGGCGCGGGTTCCGGCACGTGGCCGGCGCCGACGAAGCCGGCCGGGGCGCCTGCGCCGGCCCACTGGTCGCCGCCGCGGCGGTGCTGCCGGAGGGGCGACGCGGCGAGATCGACGGGCTGGCCGACTCCAAGCTGCTCACCCCGGCCAGTCGGGAGCGGGTGTACGCCGAGGTCGTGGACCGCGCCCTGGCGTACGCCGTGGTGGTCATTCCGGCCGACGAGGTCGACGCCCGGGGTCTGCACGTGTGCAACCTGGCCGCCATGCGCCGGGCGCTCGCCTCGCTCACCACCCGACCGGAGTACGTGCTGACCGACGGCTTCGGCGTGGACGGCCTGGGCGTGCCGGGGCTGGCGGTGTGGAAGGGCGACCGGGTGGCCGCCTGTGTGGCGGCGGCCAGCGTGCTCGCCAAGGTCACCCGCGACCGGATCATGGTGGAGCTGGACGGGGTGTTCCCGGCGTACGGCTTCGCCGAGCACAAGGGCTACATCACCCCGGAGCACAGCGCGGCGCTGCGGGAGCACGGGCCGTGCCGGGAGCACCGCTTCTCGTACGTGAATGTCGCAGCGGTCTCCGGCCGCGACGGCCGGCCGCCGCGCGCCCGACGGCCCGTCGGCCCGGCGTCGGACGAGCCGATGGAGCGCTCCTGGGCGTCAGGGGGTACCGTCGGCGTGGCGTTGGGCGAGCAGCCTCGGCCTCCGGCGCCGGTGGGGGAAGATGTGGTCATGGAAGGCGGAGTGCGATGAGCGCGGAAGATCTCGAAAAGTACGAGACCGAGATGGAGCTGCAGCTCTACCGGGAGTACCGCGACATTGTCCGCCAGTTCTCCTACGTGGTGGAGACGGAACGCCGGTTCTACCTGGCCAACCAGGTCGACCTGCACGTGCGTAACTCCGACGGCGAGGTCTACTTCGAGGTCGAGATGCACGACGCCTGGGTGTGGGACATGTATCGTCCTGCCCGCTTCGTAAAGAACGTCCGAGTGATGACTTTCAAGGACGTCAACGTCGAAGAGCTGGAGAAGCCCGACATCTCGCTGCCCGCCGACTCCGGCTTCGGCGGCTGACGACCCTCGGCCACGCCACGGTCCCCCCATCCGTGGCGCGGCCCGCCGCGCCGGTCACTCGGCCGGCACCACGACCTCGACGCGCTGCACCAGGTTGTTGGCGAAGCCGCCACGGTTCCACGGCTGCTCGACCGGCTGGGTCCGCCCGGACGCGTCGGTCGCCCGCGCGCTGAGCACGTACCGACCCGGCGTCGCCGTCCACTCGTGCCGCCACCGCCGCCAGGCGAACTCCCCGCCCGTCGCCGGGTCCAGCTCGGCCGGCGCCCAGCTCGCCCCGCCGTCGACGCTCACCTCCACCGCGACCACCGGGGCATGCCCCGACCAGGCCCGACCGTCCAGAGTGCATGGTCCCGGCGGCAGCACCCGGCGGCGCGTCATGAAGTCGGGAAAGCCCGGCGGGCGGACCAGCGCGCGTGGCTCGATCCGGGTGACCGGCACGCCCGGGTCGTCGGCGTCGCGACGCAGCCGGTACGCCACCGCGTTCTGGTAGCCCTCGAACGGCTCCGTCCGGACCTCGATCGAGTGCAGCCACTTCACGTGCGCCATGCCGTACCAGCCCGGCACGATCAGCCGCAGCGGGGCGCCGTGCTGCGGCAGCAGGGGAGCGCCGTTCATCTCGTACGCCAGCAGCACCTCCTCGCGCAGCGCGTCGGCCACCGGCAGCGCCCGCTGGTAGTCCTGCTCGACGCCGCGCTCGACCCCGTGGTCGGCGCCGGTGAAGACCACGTCGACCGCGTCCGCGCCCAGGCCCGCCTCGCGCAGCAGCGGCGCGAGGGGGGTGCCGGTCCACTCGGCGTTGCCGACCGCCTCGACCAGCCAGGGCTGGCTCACCGGCCGGGGGTGCAGCAGAGCCCGGCCGTTGCCGGCGCACTCCATCGTGACCCGGTGGGTGACCCGGGGTCGCTCGCGCAGGTCGGCCAGCGTGACGGTCAGCGGTCGGTCCACCGCGCCGCCGATGGTCAGTGTGTGCGCCGCCGGATCCAGCTCCGGAATGTCGTAGTGGATCAGCAGATAGTGCAGCCCGGCCGGGGTGACGTCGTACCGCAGCGCCTCCAGCGGAAGGCCGTGGTTGCGGGCGGCGAGCTGCAACTCGTCGGCACTGATCGCCTCGTCGGGCTCGGCGAGCCGCGACGGGCCGCTCACGTCGGCCGCCCTCGGCCCTCGGTCATCGACAGTGGTCATGCGATGCCTCCCCGGTGCAGACGGCGGCACCCGCCGTACGCGGCCCAGCCTAGGCCCTTCGTGGCGGCCCGCTGGTGGTGACCTGGGCCGGTTGGCGGCGGGCCGGGGACAGCGCTCGCATAACAGATCATCGAGCCGTTCGGTGGTCGTCCACAGCACCTCCGGTTGTCCACAGCTTCGTCGGCCGGGCTGGCGGACGAGCCGGCCTCGGCCGGAGGCTGCCGTCATGCGACCGCCACCCGTCGACTCGATCCGCCGCACGCTGCTGCTGTGCGCCACGCTCCCGCTCGCACTGACCGTCCAGCTCTGCGGGCTGGCGGTGCTGGTCGCGGCGGTGCCCGGCCAACCACCGACGCCGACCGTGCCGGTCGCGGCCGTGACCGACCCGCCCGCCGACCCAGCGCCCGCCGAGCGGTTCCGCTGGCCGGTCGACGGGCCACCTCGTCCGGTGCGCCGGTTCGACCCGCCGCCCCGACCGTGGCTGCCTGGCCACCGCGGCGTCGACCTGGCCGCGCCGGCCGGAGCGGTGGTCCGCAGCGCCGGGCCGGGCACCGTGCTCTTCGCCGGCCTGGTGGCCGGTCGACCGTTGGTCACCGTGGGGCACGCCGACGGGCTGCGGACCACCCACGAGCCGGTCCAACCCGTCGTACGCCCCGGCCAGCCGGTCATCGCCGGCACGCCGCTGGGCGAACTGCTGCCCGGGCATCCGGGTTGCCCGGCCGAGGCGTGCCTGCACTGGGGCCTGCGGCGGGGCGAGGAGTATCTCGACCCGCTGGCCCTGCTCGGCCTCGGCCCGGTGCGACTGCTCCCGGTGCGCCCGCTCCCGCTCGGTCGGGCGGGAGACGGTCAGCGCTGGGCGAGCAGCGCCGGCAGCCGCACGGCCAGCCGTTCGTACTCGTCGGCGGCGTTGTAGACCTGACCGGTGAGCCGCAGCCATCCGCGACCGTTCCAGCTCATCACCGCGACCTCGGCGGCGAGCCGATCGCCGATCCGCGCCTGCAACGCCCGCGCCGCGTCGATCGTGGTGCCCGTGCCGGACGGCAGCGGAATGAGGCGTAGAGCCACCCCCGGTCCGCCGGGGTCGGGCAGATCAGCGGGGGCCACCCCCAGCGCGTCCCCCACCACCCGCTGACCGTACGCGGCGAGCGCGGCGTTGTGCGCCCGTACCCGGTCGACGCCGAGGCTGCGCAGTGTGAACAGTCCGGCCGGGGCGGCCAGCCAGGAGGTGTAGTCGAGGGTGGCCTGCCATTCGAGCCGGGCCGGGAAGCCGGCTTCCTGTTCCCACGAGACCACCAGCGGCTCGATCCGCTCCCGCCACTGTGGGGCCACCGCCAGCAGGGCGGTGCCGCGCGGGGCGTACCCCCACTTGTGCAGGTTGCCCGCCCAGAAATCCGCGCCGATGCTGGCGACCGTGGTGGCCAGCATCCCGGGGGCGTGTGCCGCGTCCACCAGGACGGGCACGCCGCTCTCGTGGGCCACCCCGACGATGGCGGCGATCGGGAAGAGCCTGGCGGTGGCGGAGGTGAGCTGGTCGACGACGAGCAGCCGCGTCCGCCCCGGGCGCAGGCCGGCCCGGATGGTCTGCACGATCTGTTCGTCGGTGGCGGCCAGCGGGATCGGCAGGACGCGGCTGACCGCGCCGGTGCGCCGGCACTCCCGCTGGATGGCCAGGCTCACCGCCCCGTACCCGTGGTCGGTGCTGAGCACCTCGTCACCGGGTTGCAGGCCCACCGACTGAAGCACCACGGCGACGCCGGTGGTGGTGTTGCCGATCAGCGCGCTGCCGTCCGGGTCGGCGCCCAGGAACCCGGCGAGGTGCCGGCGGGTGTGCGCGATCCGGTCGACGAGCCCCTGGGTGAAGAAGCGCAGCGGGTTGGCCTCCATCTCGTCGCGCAGCCGCTGCTGGGCTCGCTGCACGCCGATCGGCACCGCGCCGAACGATCCGTGGTTGAGATGGCTGACCGCCGGGTCCAGGGAGAACAGCAGGCGGGCGCCCGGGATCGGCTCGGGGGGCTGCGGGACGCTCACCCGATGATCGTAACCGTCGAGCGACCCGCCCCCTCGGCCCTTGATCAGGCGCGGGGATGTGCCTGCCGGTAGGCGGCGCGCAGCCGTTCCACCGAGACGTGGGTGTAGATCTGCGTGCTGGCCAACGACGAATGGCCGAGCAGCTCCTGCACGGCGCGCAGGTCGGCCCCGCCCTCCAACAGATGGGTGGCGGCGGAGTGGCGCAGCCCGTGCGGGCTGGTCCGGGGAAGGCCGGCCGTCTCGGCGTACCCGCCGACGATCTGTCGCGCGGTCGTCGGGTTGAGCCGGCCACCGCGAGCCCCGAGCAGCAGCGCGTCGCCGGAGCGGGCACCCGCCAACAGCGGTCGGCCCCGGCGCAACCACTCGTCCAACGCCCGCTGCGCGGGCACGCCGTAGGGCACCGAGCGCTCCCGACCGCCCTTGCCGAACACCCGGATCACCCGGCGACCGTGGTCGACGTCCCCGAGGTCCAGCCCGCACGCCTCGCTGACCCGCACGCCGGTGGCGTAGAGCAGCTCCAGCAGAACCCGGTCGCGCAACAGCACCGCCTCGGCGGCGGCCGCGTCCGGCGCCGCAACCGTCATGGCTTCCGTCGTGATCGTGGCGGGTGCGGTCGTCGGCTGCCGGGCCGGTGCCTCCACCAGGGCGGCGGCCTGGTCGGCGCGCAGGACGCTGGGCAACTCCCGGTGAGCACGAGGGCTGGCCAGTGCGGCGCCCACGTCGGAGGGGAGCAGCCCGGCGCGGTGCGCCCACGCGCTGAACGCCCGCGCCGAAGCGGCCCGACGGGCCAGCGACGTACGGGCGGCGCCGGTGGTCCGTTGCCGGGCCAGCCAGCTCCGCAGCACCGACAGGTCCAGCTCGGCCACCTCCAGGCAGCCCATCCGGACGGCGTGGTCGAGCAAGGCGACCACATCGGTCACGTACGCGCGGACGGTGTGGGCCGACCGATTGCGGACCCGGGAGAGGTGCTCGGCGAAGTCGTCGACCGCGTCCCGCAGCGCCGGCGGCAGCTCCTGGTGGGTGGCCCGGGTGCCCCGGGTGGACCGGCTCACCGCCGCCGCGCCGATGGCGGCGTTGCGATGGCTGCACCCCCACTGACAGTTGGCACGGCACCAGCGTACGGCCGAGAGCCGCGCAGCGTTCGCCACGATGGTGCCGGTGTCGCCACCACGCCCGTGCACTGGGGCAGTTCGTCTGTTTATGCGCCGCCCCTTCGGCTTGGTGGCCGGGGCGAGGGCGCAGCCGTCGTCGCGGCCACCACCATGGACGGCTCCTTCAGCAACGACAGCTTTCGCCTAGACGAATAAGTCCTAACTCAAGACGGGGCTGGGGCTGCGGCGAAGGGCGCCGGTCATCCGCTGTGGCTGCCCGTCGTGTCGATGTGCTGTTGAGCGGTATACCTCAGAGGTATGAATATGACTCTGAGGTATACCGCTTACGACCGCATCCGCCCCCACGGAGGTGACCGAGGGTCACCGCCGGCCGCCGGCTGCGCCAACCGCCGCAGCAAAGGTTAGGAATTATTTGTCTAGGCCTGAAGGTGGCGGGACGGACCTGGAGCTGGTCCGCCTGAAGCGGCAGATAGCCGGCGGCGGCGTGGAGTGGCTGATCCCCGCCGTGACGGAGCGCGGGAAGCCCGGCCGCCGCTTCGGTCCCCCGAAGGCAGGGAGACGGCCCCGGGTGCGGCTACCGCCCCGGGGCCGCTCCGTGTCTCGGGAGGGCCTCCGGACGGGCGGAAGGACCTACTCCTCGTCCCCGTCGGTCGGGCGGGGCGGGCGGTTGTGCCGGGCCCACTCGTCAACCTCGTCGGCGTCCCAAACGTTCATGCCGATCAGGCGGGCGAGGGGTTCGGGGAAGCCGGGTCTGCGGGTGATCTGTAGGACCCGCTGCCGCGACACGTTGAACAGGGCGGCCAGCTCGCCAGGCCCGTACAAGCGCGGTCGCTTCACAAGCCGAAGGTATGCACGACACATCGTTTACGATCGTCACTTACAGATTGACAACTCGGTAGTGACCGGGGGTCCCCTAGGCCGTGTTTCGTAGGGCACGAAGCCATTGGTTGATAGCGGCGATGGTGAGGGTGGCTTCGTAGCGCACGGTGAGTTTGTCGTATCTGGTGGCCATGGCGCGGTGTTGTTTGAGCTGGTTGATGCCGCATTCCACGGCGTGGCGCAGGCGGTAGACGTCGGGGTCGAAGGCGGGCGGACGTCCGCCTTGGGAGCCTTTGGCTTTGCGGTGCGCGTCCTGGTCGGCCTTGCTCGGGATGCACGCGCGGATGCCCCGGGATCGCAGGTGGGCGCGGTTGGCCTTGGACGTGTACGCCTTGTCGGCCAGCACGATGTCGGGGCGGGTGCGTGGCCGGCCGCCACCGGCTCGGGGGATGCGGACCTTGGCCAACACGGGGATGAACTGTGGGCTGTCGCCGCGCTGTCCG
>NZ_JBIAKM010000003.1:0-143215 GCF_042872525.1 Micromonospora sp. NPDC005254
GGACCAGCGCGTCCACCTCTTCGCCCTCGACGCCGTACAGCTCAAGGAGGCCACGGGCGACCGGCGGCATGACGGAGACCTGGGCGTTCTCGATGCGGCTGATCGCCGACTTTGAGATGCCCACCTCCTTGGCGGCCTGGTCGGCGGTCATGCCGGTCTGCTCGCGGAGGCGACGAAGCGCGGCGGCCAAGCGTCGACGCCGAACGGTCGGACTTCCAGTCATGTCCGTCAGTGTGGCGGAACGGGACAGACTCCGCAACGACACACTCCCGGATCGGGAGTTGCGCAAAGGACGCGGTTCAATGCACGATGAGTGAGGCCACGGATCGACTGAGTCACGAACAGTGCTCGTCTTTCGGGCTGCTCGGCAGGCCCTGCCGTCGTACTGCTGGTTGAAGGCTGCGGTGGCAGGTGCCGGGGTGGGTCCGCCGGTGCGGGGCGGGCCGGTGGGCCCGCCCCTTCCACAGGTCAATCTCGACGGTGAGAGGCAGGTCCTGTCATGCGCGTCTTCTTCCGGCGTACCCGGCGTCGCCAGCGGTCGGTCAGCGGGCCGACCTGCTACCGCTCGGCGGCCTACCATCCGCTGCGCCCCTGGCAGGTGCGCGAGCGAGGCTTCCGGCCGACCCCGTTCGGGCGGCGTGGGCTCGACCCGCAGGAGGTGCGGGAGTTCCTCGACCGGATCGCCGGTGACCTGGCCGTCGTCTACGACGCGCTCGCGCAGAGCCGCCGGGAGACCGACCGGGTCAAGGACGCGCTGCGCCGCTGGCAGTCCGAGCAGGCCCGGGCCCGCAACGAGCGGGGGTACGACCGGTGACCGAGCGCTGGGTCATCCACCTGCCGGTGGTCGCGAACGACCTGCTCTCCGCCCAGCGCCTCGCCCGGGTGGTGGCGCACTGGACCCACGTCCTGCCGCAGACCGACCCGGGCGGCACCACCGTCTCGGCGGAGGACGACCAGGACGTACGCCACTGGGTCTTCTGCGACCGGATCATGCCCGGCGGCCCGCGGTGCCTGCTCCGGTCCGACCACGACGGCGCGTGTTCCCGGCGGTTCCGCTGGCGGTGACCGGCCGGGCCGGTCACCGCCGCGGCGCTCGCGGTGTACGAGGCCAGCATCAGCGGTCCGAAGGACGGTAGCTTCGCCTACGGGTACTACGTAGAAAAGAGCACTTCTCGTAGTCGGGCGCGAGGCCTGTTGATCTGTCTGAAGTGAGCCATGCGCGCGCTGCCATACGACGCCGGTACGGTTGCGAACCGCTTGTGCCCGGTATGCCGCGCCCCTCCGGGCACGACAACCGGGCATGAACGTCCGCGCCGGCGGTACGGCTCCCTACCAGGCTCGGTTACGCGGAGGCGGCGGTCAGCGCCGAGACCTCCGCCTCCGTCAGCGCGAGGTCAGCGACCGCGAGCAGTGCCGGCAGTTGCTCGACGGTCCGCGCGCTCGCGATCGGCGCTACGACGGTCGGCTGAGCGAGGAGCCAGGCGAGCGCCACGGTGGCCATCTCGGCACCCCGCGCGGTGGCGATCTCGTCGAGTGCTGCGAGGACCTTTTGCCCCCGTTCCGACTTCAGGTACTCCGAGGCGCCCTGCGCCCGTACGCTGTTCACCGTCGCGCCCGGCCGGTACTTGCCGGTCAGGAAGCCGGAGGCGAGCGAGTAGTAGGGAACGACTCCGAGGCCGTGCCGCGCGGCCGTCGTCTCCAGGTCCCCCTCGTACGTATCGCGCGAGACCAGGTTGTAGTGCGGCTGCAGAGCCACGTAGCGGGCGAGGTTCTGGCTGTCGGAGAAGGCGAGGGACGCCTCGAGTCGCTCGGGGCTGATGTTGGAGGCGGCGATTGCTCGGACCTTTCCCTCCTTCACCAGTTGGTCGAGCGTGGTGATGATCTCCTCGACCGGCAGGGTGGGGTCGTCGTAGTGGGTGTAGTACAGGTCGATGTAGTCAGTGCGCAGGCGGCGCAACGACTCCTCGACCCCGCCCTTGATGGTCGTGGCGGCCAGCCCCTTGTACGTCGGGTGGGCGCCGACCTTGGTAGCGATGATCATGGAATCGCGGTTGCCGCGTGCCGAGAGCCAGTTCCCAATGATGGCCTCGGACTCGCCGCCCTGGTTGCCGGGCACCCAGGCCGAGTACATGTCAGCGGTGTCGATGAAGTTGCCGCCCGCGGCGGCGTACGCGTCGAGCACGGCAACTGACTGCGCCTCGTCGGCCGACCAGCCGAAGACGTTGCCGCCGAGCGCGAGCGGGAAGACCTCGAGGTCTGACGAGCCGAGCTTACGAAGATCAACCATGTCTGGCACCAACATGCGTCACACGCCGTCCATTCCTACCTGGGAAAACATGTGAAAGACCTCATGTCGTGGTGGTGGCGAGGTCCACGCCGACGCCGCAGGCTGGTCGCCGCCGCTCTACTCGAAGCCGAAGAACTGGCCGAGTGCGACGCCGCGCAGTTGCGGCAGCCCTCGCAATAGGCGCTGATCATTACCACGCCAGCCCGGGACTGGGGACCTGCGGCGACGACGCCTTAGGGTCGCCGGTGACGCCAGCGTCACGGGGAGCGGTTGCGAGGCGTGAGATGACCCTGCTGCGGGACGTGATCGAGATCCCGACCTCGGTCGGGGACGGGGACTTCGTCGTCCGCGCCGCCGAGGGCGCCGACCTGCGCCGGTACGTCGTCACCGACCAGCTCCGGGACAACTTCGCCGAGGCGCTGCGCCGGATCGGCCACGCCGTCACCACCGGCCGCTCCCGGGCGAATGCCACGTTGACCGCCACGCTGGGCGAAGTCGTCGATCCGGTGGAGCGTTTCGACGGCAACAGCATCCGACTACGGGAAGATGTCACACCTGCGACCTGGCGGGCACTCACCGCGGACGCGGCCACCCGACTGTGCCTGCCGGAAGTCAACGACAAGGCCCTGGACGGTCTCAAGTTCGGCGCGGCCCTGCCGAAACGGTTGGCCGCAGCGACGCTCGCGGCGCGCCTGGCCGACCTGGACGGCGCTGCCGTGGTGCTGGACGAACCTGTGCGGTTCGTCGTCCTTTAGTAGTGAATGCGCTAGTTCCTTCGTGAGGATCGGCGATGGCCGCTCAGCGGCGGGGGGCCTCGCTGGCGATCGTCGCCTCGCGGGGCAGCGCCGCCGCGCGCAGCGCCCAGTCCAGGGCGTAGTCGGCGACCGCCTCCCAGCCGGGCGCCCCGACGGTGAAGTGCGAACGCCCGGGGAACTCCTCGTACGCGGTGAGCGCCCGGGACTTCTGGTAGAGCCCCGCGTTGGCACGGACCACCGACGCGGGCACCACGTGGTCCTCCCCGCCGGCCATCAGCAGCAGCGGCGCGCGGTCGTCGCGTCCGTTGTCGACGCGGGCGGGTGAGCGCGGGTCGAGGTTGGCGAACGCCCCCTCGAAGAACACCCGACCGGCGCCGGGGACCGCATAGCGCTGCCAGGCCCGGTCGGAGTCCTCGCGGCTGAGCGTGTTGCCGAAGGTGTAGGCGAAGTCGTCCGGGGTGAACGGGACGGCCCTGTTCCGGTTGGCGGGGCTGCGCAGGATCGGGAAGCCGGAGCGCAGCTGGCTCAGCGGCACCTTGAGCACCCCCTTCACCGCCGCGGGGTGCACCCCGACGGCCGCCGCGCCCAGGCCCCGATCCACGAGGACCTGCGTGAACAGGCCACCGAACGAGTGCCCCATGATGATCGGCGGTTGGGGGAGCGCCCGGATGATCCGGTCGTAGTGGGCGATGATCGTGGCCATGCTCTGCTGCGCGATCGGGGTGGGGTCGTCGCGCAACTGCTCCACGGACCGGTCCATCCCGGGCCAGGCGGGGGCGATGACGTGCATGCCGCGCTCGGTGAACCGCTCGACCCACCCCTGCCAGCTGCGCGGGGTCATCCAGAGTCCGTGGATCAGCACGACCGTGTCGACCCGGCCCTGCGGCGTGGCACCCATCGCGTCCTCCCGGTGTCGCTGTCCGGCCCGGCGGTTACCCGCTGCCGCGCTGGCAATGCCTGCCGGTGGGCTCGGACCGGGCGGAGCGCAAGAGCCAGGGGCGGTGGCGGACCTGTCGGAAGGCGATATGACGCAGAGGTATATCTATGACTCTGAGTCATATCGCTCTGGGCCGTATCTCCTGCCATGGCCGTCACACTCCGTGTCCGGCCAGGCGTGCCACATCGACCCGCCGGCGGGCCGTCCCTGACAAATGTCACGGCCGGAACGTGACGGCCGCTCCGGGAGCCGACGTCCCCGACGCCGGAGCATCTATTGCATGACCAGTACGCATCCGGCCGTCGAGCTGAACGGCCTCACCAAGACCTTCGGTACGGTCACCGCGGTCGACGGGCTGAGCCTGCGGGTGCAGCCCGGCGAGGTGGTGGCGTTCCTCGGCCCCAACGGGGCGGGCAAGACCACCACCATCGACATGCTGCTCGGCCTGGCCCGCCCGGACGCGGGCACGGTCCGCGTCCTGGGCGGCACCGCCGACGACGCGGTGGCCCGGGGTCGGGTCGCCGCCGTACTCCAGACCGGCGGGCTGCTCAAGGACCTCACCGTGGGCGAGACCGTGCGGATGACCGCCCACTTCTACCGGCACACCCGCCCCGCCGCCGAGGTGCTGGAGCGCGCCGGCATCGCCGACATCGCCGACCGGATCGTGGGCCGGTGCTCGGGCGGTCAGCAGCAGCGGCTGCGTTTCGCGCTGGCCCTGCTGCCGGACCCGGACCTGATGGTGCTCGACGAGCCGACCACGGGGATGGACGTCGAGGGCCGCCGGGACTTCTGGCAGGCCCTGCGCCGCGACGCCCGCGACGGCAGGACGGTCATCTTCGCCACCCACTACCTGGACGAGGCGGACGCGTACGCCGACCGGATCGTGCTGGTCCGGCAGGGACGGATCGTCGCCGACGGCACCACCGCGGAGATCAAGAACCTGGCCGCCGGCCGTACGGTGCGGGCCACCCTGCCCGGCGCGGACCAGGCGGCGCTCGCCGCGCTGCCCGGTGTGGACGCCGTGGAGGTACGCGGCGACAGCGTGCTGGTGCGTACCGGCGACTCGGACGCGATCGCCCGTCACCTGCTCACCCGGACCGCCGCCCGGGACGTGGAGATCACCTCCCGCAACCTCGAGGACGCCTTTCTCGCCCTGACCACCGAGCGCATCGGAGCCTGAGATGTCCAGCCTGCCGGCCACCCCCGCCGCCGCCCGCACCGACCGATCCGACCGACCCAGCCAGCCCGACCGCCGGCTGCCCGCAATGGGTGGCTTCGCCCCGGCCGTCCTCGGCATCGAACTGCGGCGGGTGCTGCGCAACCGCCGCACCCTCGCCTTCACGCTGATCATGCCGGCTGTCTTCTTCCTCATCTTCGGCCTGCCGCAGCGGGGGCAGACACTGGACAACGGCCGACCCGTGACGGCGTACGTCATGATCAGCCTCGCCGTGTACGCGGCGATGGTGGCGACCACAAGCGCGGGCGGCGCGGTGGCCACCGAGCGGGCGTTGGGCTGGAGCCGGCAGCTGCGGCTCACCCCGCTGCGCCCGACCGCCTACGTGGCGACGAAGGTGGCCACGGCGATGACCCTCGGCCTGATCGCTGTCGTCATCGAGTTCGTGGTGGGCGCCGCGGCCGGCGTCCGCCTCCCGCTGGACGTCTGGCTGCTGTCCGGGCTCGCCGCGTGGCTCGGCTCGCTGGTCTTCGCCGCGTTCGGTCTGTTCATCGGCTACCTGGTGCCGGCCGAGAACGTCATGCAGTTCATCGGGCCGATCCTGGCCGTGCTCGCCATGTTCGGCGGCCTGTTCGTGCCGGTCGAGGTGCTGCCGCACGTGCTACAGCAGGCCGCGAAGTTCACTCCGGTGTACGGCATGGGTGAGCTGGCCCGCGCCCCGCTGACCGGCGACGGGGTGAGCATGGCCGGGGTGGCCAACATGGTCTTCTGGACCGTGGCCTTCGGCGTCGGCGCGGCCCGGCTGTTCCGCCGGGACACCGCTCGGGTCTGACCGCCGCGACCGCTAGCGTGGAGCCGATGGACCTCCCGACGGGGCAGCCCCAGCCGATGAACCGCCAGTGGCGGTACATCGGCTGGCTGCTGGCCGCCGTGTGGCTGTTCTTCCTCAACATCCCGATCTCCACCGCGCTGCAGCAGCCGGAGCCGTGGCGGCGGGTCGTCGGGGTGACCGCCCTGGTCGTCTTCGGTCTGGGCTACGTGCTGCTGTTCCAGTGGGCCCGCCGACTGCGCCAGCTGCTGCTGCCGATCCCGGCGGGGCGCGCGCGGGTGGGCCTGCTGGTGCTGCTCGCGGTGGGCCTGGTCAGCATCCCGGGCACCGGCGGCGACTGGCTGGCGACCCTGGTCTACGTGGCCGCGGCCGGGGTGTTCCTGCTGCCGCCGTGGGAGGCGGCGGTCACCGTGGCGCTCTGCGCCGTGACTCCCGCGCTGGCGTCCTGGCTGGTGCCGGGCTGGGAGGCGGAGCACGGGATCGTCTTCGCGGTGCTGCTCGCCTCGTTCGCCATGTTCGGCGTGTCCCGGCTGGCCCAGCGCAACAGCGAGTTGCAGGCCGCGCAGCAGGAGATCGGCCGGCTCGCGGTCGCCGAGGAGCGGGCCCGCGCCGCCCGCGACCTGCACGACATCCTCGGGCACTCGCTGACCGTGGTGGCGATCAAGGCCGAGCTGGCCGGACGGCTGATCGAGGTCGACACCGTCCGGGCGGCCGCCGAGATCGCCGAGGTGGAGAGGTTGGCGCGGGCGGCGCTGGCCGACGTGCGGCAGACCGTCGGGGCGTACCGGGAGGTCACCCTCGCCGGGGAGCTGGCCGGCGCGCGGTCCGCCCTCGCCGCGGCGGGCATCGCGGCGGAGTTGCCGGCCGAGGTGCCGGAGCTGCCGAGGGAGTGGGACCGGCTGTTCGGGTGGACGGTACGCGAAGGGGTGACCAATGTGGTCCGGCACAGCGGCGCGCGGTGTTGCACGATCCGGGTGCGCCCGGACGGGGTCGAGGTGAGCGACGACGGCCGGGGGCCGTCCACGCCGGACGCCGGCGCCGCCGGGTACGGGCTGGTCGGTCTGCGGGAACGGGCCCGCCGGCTGGACGCCGTGGTGACCGTGGGCCGCGGCCGGGACGACGGCACCGGCTTCCTGCTGCGCGTGCACGCCCCGGCGGCGGCCCGGTGAGCGCGGCGGGTACGCCGATCCGGCTACTGCTCGCCGACGACCAGGCGCTCGTCCGTGGTGCGTTGGCCGCGCTGCTGTCGCTGGAGCCGGACCTGACCGTCGTGGCCGAGGTGGGCCGGGGCGACGAGGTGGTGCCCGAGGCCCTCCGGCACACGCCCGACGTGGCCCTGCTGGACGTGGAGATGCCCGGCCTGGACGGGATCGCCGCCACCGCCGCGCTGCGGGCGGCGCTGCCGGCCTGCCGGGTGCTGGTGGTGACCACGTTCGGTCGGCCCGGCTACCTGCGTCGCGCCATGGAGGCCGGCGCGAACGGCTTCGTGGTCAAGGACACCCCGGCCCGGCAGCTCGCCGACGCGGTGCGCCGGGTGCACGCCGGCCTGCGAGTGGTCGACCCGACGCTGGCCGCGGAGACCCTGGCCACCGGGGCGAGCCCGCTGACCGAGCGGGAGACCGAGGTGCTGCGGGCGGCCCGCGCCGGTGGCGCGGTCGCCGAGCTGGCGAAGGCGCTGCACCTGTCCGAGGGGACGGTGCGCAACCACCTCTCCGCGGCGATCGGCAAGACCGGCGCCCGCAACCGGGCCGCGGCCGTGCGCATCGCCGAGCAGAACGGCTGGCTCCTCGGCGACTGAGCGGCCCCGCTCAGGCGGTCGGCGGCGGGGTGGCGAGCCGGTCGACCACCACCAGGCTGCTGCCGGGTCGGACCTCGGCGAGCAGTTCCCGCTGGCCGCTGCGGTTGACCCGGATGCAGCCGTTGGTGGTGTTCTCGCCCAGTTCGTCGTCGTTGTACCAGGTGTGCAGGCCGATGTGCGCGCCGCGCAGCCCGGTGGGCACCGCCTCCGGGTCGTCGGGCACCGAGCCGAGGGCGTAGATGTCCACCCCGCCGTAGACCTCCCCGGGCGGTGGGGTGCGGCCCAGGACGAAGGTCCGCCCGAGCGGCGTCTCCTGCCCGGACTGGCCGAGACTCGTCTCCCAGGAGCGCACCGCCTTGCCGGACCGGTACCAGGTGAGCCGGTGCGCCTTGCGCTCGACCACGATCTGGTCGCGCAGCGCCACGGTGTCGAACCCGCCGGGTGGCAGCCAGGCGAGACGCCGGTTGGCCGAGGGCAGCAGGACGGCCGTCCAGCCGACCCGACGCTCGGCGATCGGCACGGTCAGCTCGACACCGGCGAGCGTCGGTTCGAGGAAGGCGCGCGGCCGTCCGCCGGGCGCGTCGTACGCGGCGATCCGCCGGGTCGGGTGCACGCCCTCGGTCAGGGGTGTGACGTCCATCGTGGCCGGGTCGGCGGGAAAACCCTTGGGCGCGGGGTCGTAGTCGAGCACTGGCAGACCGGCCGGGGCGGGCGCGGCCGGCGGGACCGACTCCTCCGGGCTCTGCTCGACGCTGCTCGGCGTCGGGTCGGCTGCGGCCACATTCTGCCTGTCGGGGGCCGTCGAGCGTGGGGTGAGAGCCTGGCCGACCAGCAGCGCGGCGGCCAGCAGCACGGGTACGGCGATGCCGGCGGCGATCCAGCCGGCACGGCGGCGGTACGGGGACATTCGGTCAAACGACACCAAACCACTCTATGGCGGTGGATGGTCCGGGGCCCCCGGTTCGGCGATACGCGCCGGCCGGAGGCCCCGGGGTCGGTCAGACCCGCGCGCCGATGTGGATGGCCACCGCGTCGTGCGCCGGCACGTTCGCGGCGAACCAGCCGTTACCGTCCACGGTGATCACCGGTCCGCTGCACGTGCCGCCCGCGTACGTGCCGTGGATGACGTCGCAGTACCGGCCGGCGGGCAGCCCGGTGTAGTACGAGCGACCGTTCACGGCGGAGTCCTCGTCGTTGAGCGTGACGAAGCCCTTGCCGCTGCGGCTGAACGCGATGTGGTTGTTGCCGTTGTCGTACCAGTTGGCCACGCCCGCGCCCTCGGTGGCGTTGCGGAAGCCGACCATGTTGGCGATCACCGGCCAGCGGTGCTCGCACTCCCAGCCGGAGTAGCAGGCGGTGTTCAGCGTCTTGTTGTTGCCGTCCGAGGGCGGGCCGGCGTCGCGGTTGCTGAAGGTGTAGCTGGACATGACGGTCGGCGAGCCGTACGGCCAGGCCAGCATGAAGGCGTTGGCGAGGGCGTAGATCCCCCGGTCGCGGTAGGTCAGCACCCCGCTGTTGTCCCGCTGGGTGTCGTGGTTGTCCACGAACACCGCGGCCGACCCGGTGGGCAGGTGACCCCAGCCCTCGCCGAAGTTGCTCAGGTACGCCAGCTTCTCCGAGCGGAAGACCCGGGCCAGGTCCTTGCCGTAGCGGAACTCGTGCACGTCACCGTTGCCGGTGTACTCGGTCGGCTGGACCGGCTCGCCCGCGCCGTAGATGACCTCCTGCACGATGTACGCCGAGCGGGACAGCTTGCTCTTGATCGCGGCGATGTCGGCGGCCGGCATGTGCTTGCTGGCGTCCATCCGGAACCCGTCGACGCCGAGGGAGAGCAGGTCGTTGAGGTACGACGCGATCTTCGTCCGGACGTAGTCCGACTCGGTCTTCAGGTCCGACAGGTTGACCAGCTCGCAGTTCTGCACCTCGTACCGGTCGTTGTAGTTGGCGATGTCGTCGCCGCCGTTGCGCCCGCAGTGGTGGAAGTCCTGGGTCTGGTAGATGCCCGGATAGTCGTAGTGCGAGTACGACGAGCCGGCCCAGCCGGTGCCGCCGTTGTCCTGGCCGGACATGTGGTTGATCACCGCGTCGACGAGCACCTTGACGCCGGCCGCGTGGCAGGTGTTCACCATCGACTGGAACTGGGCCCGGGTGCCCTTGCGGGACTCGATCCGGTAGCTGACCGGCTGGTACGCCAGCCACCACTGGTTGCCCCGCACGTGCTCCTGCGGGGGCGAGACCTGGACGTAGCCGTAGCCCTTCGGGCCGAGCGTGCTCTGGCACTCGCTGGCCACCGACGGCCAGTTCCACTCGAAGAGCTGGACGATGACCTTCTTGGCGCCGGACGGGCTGGCGGCGGCCGGGGGCGCCGCCGCGGTGAGGGGGACGAGCAGGCTGGCGACCAGGCCGAGGGCGAGGATCGCCGAGCCGCGTCGACGTCGGTGCATCGGGACTCCTGACGGGAGCGGGGGTGGGGGTGGTGGTGCGGCGGGGGATCGCATCGGCTGCTCGAATCTTGCAACCCATGCTGAAATTTGCCGAAAGGTTACAAGCGTGTTGCAACGACTGTCAATGTATGGATGTCGATCACTGTCCACGGTGGCCGTTACACGCGTCCCGGCGTCGGTCGGTTCGATCCGGCCCAGAAATTTCCGTCCCCGGGTGATCCGCTCGCCCCGCCGGTCCGTACTGGATGGGGGAGCAGGGGTCGGCCGGTGGTGCGCCGCCGCGAGACGATCGAGGAGCAGATGGCCCGGGCAAAGCAGAACCAGAAGGCCACCGAGGTCCGGACCAGCACCAGCAGTCGGGGGGTGCGGACCAGGTCGCGCTCGGCGACGACGTTGCTGATCGCGTCCGCGCTGGCCGCGCTCTGGGCGGCGACCATGCTGACCGGCGCCGGCCAGACGGCGTACGCGTACGGCTTCTTCTTCACCGAGTTCTTCGCCGGGGTGATCGCCCTGGTGTCGTTGAGTCTCACCGTGATGCTGGGCCTGCTCGCCACCGACCGGCTGGTGCTGGGCATCTCGCACCGGGTGCTGATGCAGTCGGCGCACCGCGCCACCGGCGTCCTGGGCGTCGCCGGGCTGTTCTTCCACGTCCTCACCAAGATCGCTACCGGTCGCGCGGCGGCGACCGACTCGCTGGTGCCGTTCGTCGGCGGCCGGGGCCTCTACGTCGGCCTCGGCACGGTGGCGGCCCTGCTCATGGTCAGCGTGATCTGGACCGGCATCATCCGGGCCCGCTTCGCCGGCGTCGGTCCGAAGTGGCTGTGGCGCGCCCTGCACTCCGCCGCCTACCTCGCCTGGCCCTTCGCGATCGTGCACGGCCTCAACGCCGGTCGGGCCGCGAAGTCCTGGGTGGTGCTCAGCTACCTCGCCTGCATCCTGTTCGTCGTGCTGGCGCTGCTGGTTCGGCTCTCGGTCACCATCGGCCGGCGCAGCCGGGAGCAGCACCAGGCCGCAGTGCGCAACGCGGTGCTGGCCGGGCGGGCCACCGAGGAGGGCCGCGGGCGGTCGCTGCTGGCCGGCCTCAGCCGTCGCCGCGACACCAGCGAGGACAAGCGCCCCGCCTGGGCGGAGGCGACCACCGCCACCTGGACGGCGCCGCCCGGCCCACGGCGGCGCGACCCCGAGCGGTTCACCGTTCCGGTGGTGCCCGAGCCCGGCTCGCTCGCCGAGCCGGCCCGGCCCAGTCGACGGCGGCGGGACGAGGCGCCGGCGGCTCGGCAGGACGCCGACCGGCCGACGCGTGGACGGCGCGACGAGGCGGAGACCACGACCCGCCGGTCGAGCCGGCGCAGCGTCGAGGAGACCGGCACCCGTCTTCGCGACGAGGAGGAGTTGGAGCCGGTGACCCGGCGGCGCGCGTCGCGTACCCGTGACGAGGAGACCGCCCCGACCCGGCGCCGTCGCGCCGAGGAGCCGGCCGCCGAGCAGAGCAGCCGCCGGTCCCGCTCCGAGGACGAGGGCACCCGTTACTCGGCGCCGCCCCGACGGGCCGTCGAGGAGCCGGAGGAGCCGTGGGACAGCCCGCGCCGCTGGCAGGCCGCCGAGCCGATCTCCGCCGGCCCGGTCTCCGCCGAGCCGATCTCGGCCGGCCCGATCTCGGGTGGCCCGATCTCGGCGGCGCCGCGCAGCGGCAGCGGCCGGCACAGCGTCGAGGACGATCTGCCGGAGGAGCCGGACTACTGGCGCCCGCCGGCGCGGTACGTGCCCGAGGAGGTGCCGCCGCCCGTCGACGACACCCCGACCCTTGTCGACCTGGCGTCGCGGCGAGCCCGGCGGGCCGCCGGCGAGGGCCGGTCCGCCAAGCGCCGCAAGGCCAGCGCGGACGCCGTGGACGGGGCGTACTGGGCCGGGCTGCGGGGTGAGGCGAAGTGATGCGCACGACCGTGCCGCCGGTGGCCTGCGTCGGTGAGCCTCGGCTGACCGCCGGCTTCGCCGAGTTCGGCCGGCTCGACCTGGCC
This sequence comes from Micromonospora sp. NPDC005254, assembly GCF_042872525.1. Classification (NCBI taxonomy): domain Bacteria; kingdom Bacillati; phylum Actinomycetota; class Actinomycetes; order Micromonosporales; family Micromonosporaceae; genus Micromonospora; species Micromonospora sp. NPDC005254. Next base: position 12,243 of record NZ_JBIAKM010000003.1, read on the forward strand.
GCGCACGAGGAGGTGCACGGGCCGATCGGCCCGATGGAGCCGGCGCAGTTGCTCCGGCTCGTCGAGGGCATGCAGCTCAAGGGCAAGGGCGGGGCGGGCTTCCCGTTCGCCCGCAAGCTGCGCGCGGTGCTGGAGTCCTGCGAGCGGCAGGACCTCGCCGCGGTGGTGGTCGTCAACGCCAGCGAGGGGGAGCCGGCCAGCTGGAAGGACAAGGTGCTGCTCACCCGCGCCCCGCACCTGATCCTCGACGGCGCGGCGCTGGCCGCGTACGCGCTGGACGCCGAGGAGATCGTTCTCGGCGTGGCCGACGACGGTGTCGGCCGGGACTCGCTGATGGAGGCCCTCGCGGAGCGCCGGATGCCGGTGCGGACCACCATCGTCACCGTGCCGCACCGGTTCATCTCCGGCGAGGGCGGCGCGCTGGTCAACGGCATCAACGGGCTGCCGCACATCCCGCCGGGCACCAAGAAGCGCTCCAGCGACTCCGGCGTCGGCGGCCTGCCCACCCTGCTGTCCAACGCCGAGACGTACGCCCAGCTCGCCGTCGGCGCGCGACTCGGCCCGTACGAGTACGCGGCGCTCGGCACCGACGACGAGCCGGGCACCGTGCTGCTCACCGTGACCGGCGCGGCGGCCCGGCCGGCGGTGGTGGAGTGCACGGCCGGCATGCCGCTGCGCGACGTTCTCGACCTGTGCGAGGTCCCGGACGTCCAGGGCATCCTGATGGGCGGCTACCACGGCAAGTGGATCACCCCGGAGGCGGCGGAGAAGGCCGAGGTCTCCCGCAAGGGCCTGGCCGCGGTCGGCGGCACCCTCGGCGCCGGCATCATCATCCCGATCGGCGTCGACACCTGCCCGCTCGGCGAGGCCGCCCAGGTGGTGCGCTACCTGGCCGGCGAGTCCGCCGGCCAGTGCGGCCCGTGCAAGATGGGCCTGCCGGACCTGGCCCGCGCGGTCGACCTGGCCGTGGCCGGCAGCCAACCGGCCGACGTGGTGCGGGCCGCCGCCGGCGACGTCAAGGGCCGCGGCGCGTGCAGCCACCCGGACGGCACGGCCCGGTTCGCCCTCTCCGCGATCGAGGTCTTCGCCGAGGACCTGCGGCTGCACAGCACCGGCGACGGCTGCGGCCGGCGGGTCAAGGGCGTCATGGGCCTGCCCGGCGCGCCCGACCCCAATCCGCAGATGCTCACCCTGGACTGGTCCCGCTGCGACGGGCACGGCCTCTGCGCACATGTGGTGCCGGACTTCATCCGGCTGGACGGCAACGGCTATCCCGCGTTCCCGACCACTCCCGTGCCGACCTGGCTGCGCGAGGGCGCCCTGAAGGCCGTCAAGGTCTGCCCGGAACTCGCCCTGCGCCTCGCCAAGGCCGAGTAGGGAAAGGCACTGACCACCACACCTGTCGAACGGAGCTGCGGATGCGCAAGCCGATCGGGCGGACAGCGGCGGCGTACCCGCGCCGCGCCGCCATCGTGGGGGCGCTCGTCGCCACCCTGCTCGCCACGGCGTCCTGCACCGGCACGGTGCCGCCCGACGCTGCCGCCGCCGGGACCGCGCCGGCCCCGGCCAGCTTCCCGGCCACCCCGGCTGCCTCCGCGACCGGCTCGCCGTCGGCCGCGCCGGCCCCGGTCCAGGTCCCGGACGTCCTGCGCTTCAGCGGGACCACCCTCACCGGCAGCGCGTTCGACGCGACGCGACTGGCCGGCCGGCCGGTGGTGCTCTGGTTCTGGGCGCCGTGGTGCGCCACCTGCGCCAGCCAGGCGTGGACGGTGGCCGAGATCGCGCCGAAGTACCGGGACACCGTGCCGATCGTCGGCGTCGCCGGGCTCGGCGAGCAGCGGGACATGAAGAACTTCGTCAGCGAGTTCGACCTCGGCGACACGCCGCAGATCGACGACCGCAAGGGCGTGCTCTGGAAGCGGTTCAAGGTGACCGAGCAGAGCATCTTTGTGATCATCGACCGGGACGGCAAGGTCGTCCACCAGGGTTTCCTGGACGGTGAGGCGCTCAGCGCCCGGGTCGCCGCCCTGGCCGGGGCGTGACCGCCCCGCTGCTGCTCGCGCTGACCGCCGGCATGCTCGGCGCGGTCAACCCGTGCGGCTTCGCGTTGCTGCCCGCGTACCTCTCGCTGTTGGTCGCCGGAGCGTCGGACGCCCGCGGCGCGGTCGGCCGCGCGCTCACCGCGGCGGCCGGGCTCACCCTGGGGTACGTGGTGGTCTTCGGCGCCTTCGGCCTGGCGCTCGCGCCGCTGGCCGGCTGGCTGCGTCCCCGGCTGCCGTGGCTGACCGTGGCGCTCGGACTGCTACTGGTGGTGGCCGGCTGCTGGCTGCTCGCCGGTCGACGGCTGCCCGCACCCGGGTGGACCGCGCGGGCGCCCCGGCTGACCAGGTCCTGGCCGTCGATGGCGCTGTTCGGCGCGGTGTACGCGCTGGCGTCGCTCGGCTGCGCCATCGCACCGTTTCTCGCCATCGTGGTGACCAGCCTCCAGGCCGGCTCGACCGGCCGCGGGCTGGCTCTGTTCGGCGCGTACGCCCTCGGGATGGGTCTGGTGGTCGCGGTCGCCGCGCTCGGTGTGGCGCTGCTGCGCGACGGGCTGGTGGCTCGGCTGCGCGTCGCCGGCGCGCTGGTGCCCCGGCTCAGTGGCCTGGTGCTGCTGCTCGCGGGCGGGTACGTCGCCTGGTACGGCTGGTACGAGCTGCGGCTGGCCGCCGGTCGCCGCGACGCCCTGCGCGACCCGATCATCCGAGCGGCAACACAGTTCCAGCAAACCTTGTCGAACACCGTCGACACGCTAGGCCCGGCACCACTCCTGGCCGCCCTGGCAGCACTCCTCCTGGCAGCCCTCCTGCTCAGGCGCCGCCGCCCTCCCAGCGTCGATCATGAAGTTGTTGCCGCGACACGCCGAGGCGGCGGGCAATAACTTCATGATCGACAGCGGGAGGCGGGGTTTAGCGCGGGGACAGGCGGTCTGTGCCCAGGCGGTCCTGGAGCACCTCGGGGACCAGGACTGAGCCGTCGGCCTGCTGGTACTGCTCCAGGATGGCCGGGAAGAGCCGGCTGGTGGCCAGCGCGGAGCCGTTGAGGGTGTGCACGAAGCGGGTCTGCTTGGCACCCGGCTCGCGGTAGCGGATGGCCGCCCGGCGGGCCTGGTAGTCGCCGGCCCAGGAGACCGACGACACCTCCTTGTACTTGCCGGTGCTCGGCATCCACACCTCGATGTCGAGGGTCTTCTTCATCGAGGCGCTCGCGTCACCCGCCGAGAGCAGCGTCCGCTGGTAGTGCAGACCCAGCCCTTCGACCAGGCTCTCGGCGTGGGCGAGCATCTCCTCCAGTGCCGCGTCCGCCTGCTCGGGCAGGGTGAACTGGAAGATCTCCACCTTGTTGAACTGGTGCCCGCGCACCGTGCCGCGCTCGTCCGAGTGCGACCCGGCCGACTCCCGCCGGTAGCAGGGCGTGTACGCGAACGCCTTCAGCGGCAGCTTCGTGGTCTCCAGGATCTCGTCCTGGTACGCGCCCAGGATCGCCGTCTCCGACGTGGGCAGCAGGAACTGCCCGCGCGGCGCGGAGTCGGCGTCCAGGTGGTAGACGTCGTCGTAGAACTTGGGGAACTGACCGGCGGCGAAACCGGCCGAGTCGAGCAGCAGGTGCGGCGGGAGCAGGAACTCGTAGCCGGCCCTGATGTGCTGGTCGACGAAGTAGTTGAGCAGCGCCCACTCCAGCCGCGCGCCGACCCCCGTGTAGATCCAGAAGCCGGAGCCGCCGAGCTTGACGCCGCGCTCATAGTCGACCAGACCCAGCGCGCGGGACAGCTCCACGTGGTCGCGGACCTTCTCGATCACCGGCGGCTCGCCGAAGGTCTTGACGACCCGGTTCGCCTCCTTGCCGCCGGGCAGGACGTCGTCGCTGGGCAGGTTCGGCAGCTCGCTCATCGCGTCGCGCAGCCGGGCCTGCACCTCGTCCAACTGGGACTCCAGCTCGGCGAGCTGCTTGCGCTCGGACTCCGGCGCGGTGACCTGCGGCTCGGTGCCGGCGCGCTTCGCCTGCGCGTACGCACGGGCCTCGGCCTTGCGGCGCTGCCGCTCGGCGTCGATCTCCGTGATCAGGGCGCGCCGTTCCTGGTCGAGCCGCTGGATCTCGTCCAGGGCCCGATCGACCTCGGCGGGATCCAGACGCTTCGCCAGCGCGGTCGCCACCGCCTCGCGATCCTTCCGGATCAACTCCATGTCGAGCATGCTGCTCCGTACGCCTCCGTCCGGGGTTCACTGGTGAACCACCAGATGCTACCGTCGCGCACGTTTCCACCCGGGGACGGGGAGCGCGACAGGTTTTACAGCCGGATCGGCATCAGCACGGAGAAGGTGTCCTCGTCGTTCGGGCGGCGCACGGCCAGCGGGGCGATCGGCCCGTCCAGCTCCAGCACCAGCTGCGGGCAGCCGGCCGCGTCCAGCGCGTCGAGCAGGTACTCGCCGTTGACCCCGAACCGCAGCCCGCTCACCGGATCGGGCGTCGGGTCGGCCGCGGCCAGCTCGGTGGGGTGCAGCAGGCGCAGGCCGCCGGAGTCGTCGAGGCCGAGGACGGAGACCGCCAGCGGCGTGCCGGCGTACTCGCGGGCCAGCGTGGGAGCGGCCGGGTCGCGCAGTGCCGCGCGCAGCGCCACCACGTCCACCGGGATGCGGTACGCGGCCGGCCGCTCGCCGACCGCCTCGCGCAGCAGCCGACGGTAGTCCGGGAAGTCGTACGGCAGGGCGGTGCCCGTGAGCGTCCGACCGGCCACCGTCACCCGCAGGTCGACGCCGGCCACGGTCAGCCGCACCTCCCGGGCGTCGGCGGTGTCGAGCAGCCGGCGCAGCCGGTCGACGAGGTCCACCGGCACGAGCACCCGCGCGGGCGGTCCGTCGACGGCCGCCGCCGCCCGGGCCAGCGCGAGGCGGTGCCGGTCGGTGGCGACCAGGCGCACACCGTCCGGCTCCACGTCGAGCAGCACCCCGGACAGCGCCGGCAGCTCCGGGTTGGCCCCGACGGCGAAGCGCACCGCGTCGAGGGCGGCGGCCAGCTCGGCGGGGGAGAGCAGCAGCGTGGTCACCGTCGTGGGCGCCGGGTCGACCAGGGCCCGGAGCCGGACGATCTCGCGGCGGGCGTCGGCCAACCCGTCGGCCAGCCGGCGCAGGTGCGCGTCGAGCAGCCGGTGCACCTCGGCCGGCTCGGCGCGGACGGCGGCGGCGATCTCGGGCACCGGCATGCCGACCCGGCGCAGCCCCGCGACCAGCCGGGCCGGGCCGATCTGCTCGTCGGTGTACCAGCGGTAACCCGTCACCGGGTCGACCAGGGCCGGCGTCAGCACGCCCGCCGAGTCGTAGAAGCGCAGCGCGCTGACGGTCAGGCCGCTGGCCCGGGCCAACTCGCCGATGCTGTGCAGGTCGCTCACCACGTCGGGCATCCTGCCCCCTCGACCTGGTCGAGGGTCAAGCCGCCGGCTCCGCGTCCCGCTGCGCCGTCGGCGTGGCATCGTCCCGCTTGAGCACCCGGAAGGTGAGTCCGGCCCGGACCAGCCGGTCCAGCAGCGCGTCACCCATCGCCGCGACCGGGGTGAGCTGGCCGGCGGTCGGCGGCAGGTCGTCGAACGCCAGGCACAGCGCCGACTCGGCGAGCATCTTCGCCGTCTCGTCGTAGCCCGGGTCGCCCCCCGCGACCTCGGTGACCACGCGCTTCCCGCCGCCGGTGCCGACGAACCGGACCCGGAACCAGGACGACGCCCGCTGCTGCGGGGTCGGGCCCTGCCCGGAGGCGAGCCGCCCGAGCAGCCAACGTCGGGTGGGCGGCACCTTCACCAGGCCGACCAGCGCGCCGAGCCCCACCGCGCTGACCAGCACGGTCGGCAGCCGCTTCACGGCGGCGAAGTGCCGGTAGCGAAAGTCCGGGCCGTACTCCGGGCGGCTGGCAGCCGTTCGGCGGATCACCTGCGGGTCGATGGTGGGCAGCGGCACGGTCCAGATGCCCAGCTCCGCCGAGCGGGCCAGCCGGCCGGGCACCGCCCGGACGCGGCGGTCGGTGGGGCGCGGCTCGACCGCCCGGCGGGCCCGGGCGGCCCGGCTGGCCTCCCCGGTCCGGGCGAACGCGGTGAGCGCGGAATGGTACGTCCCGGCGGAGAACCGGCCACCGGCGCGTACGTAGCCGTCCACGGTGATCGGGACGCCGGCGGGCAGCTGCTTGACGGTGAACCAGACGCCCAGATCGTGGGGGATGGAGTCGAACCCGCAGGCGTGCACCAGCCGGGCGCCGCTGGCGGTCGCCTCGGCGTGGTGGCGGACGTACATCAGGTCGACGAACTCCGACTCCCCGGTGATGTCCAGGTAGTCGGTGCCGGCTCGGGCGCAGGCCGCGACCAGTGGCTGCCCGTGGTGGACGTACGGGCCGACGGTGCTGGCGACCACCCGGGCGCTCTCCGCCACGGCGCGCAGCGACCCGGCGTCGGTCACGTCGGCGGTGAGCAGCGGCAGGTCGGCCAGCGTGGGGTCGATCGCGGCGAGCCGGCCGCGCACGGCGGCGAGGCGATCGGGGTTGCGCCCGGCCAGCGCCCACCGCAACCCGGGCGGCGCGTGCCGGGCCAGGTACTCGGCCGTCAGCCCCCCGGTGAAGCCGGTCGCCCCGAACAGCACCACGTCGTACGCCCGCTCCCCAGCCATCCCCCGAGTCTGCCACCCGCCATCGCCCAGCGCCGATCGGAGGGCGCGGTCACGGCGTGAACACGGCCCGGACGCAGCCGTCGGCGCGGTCGGCGAACAGCGCGTACCCGCGGAGGCCGTCCTCCAGCGGCAGCCGGTGGGTGGCCAGGTGCTCGGTACGCAGCTCGTCGCGGGCCATCCGGTGCAGCAGCATCGGCACGTCGCGCAGGTCCGGCCGGCGTGCCCCCCGCACCGTGAGCCGCTTGTCGGTCACCGCGCCCAGCGCGAACGCGTCCACGTGCCCCTGGGCCCCGCCGAGCACCACCACCACGCCGTCCTTGCGGCAGGCGTGCACCGCCTCGCGCACCGCGTCCGGGCGGTCGACGTCCCGGCCGGCCAACCGATCGACGACCGACCGCGTCGGGGGTACGCCCACCGCGACCACGCACACGTCCGGGCCGCGTCCACCGCTGCGCTCCCGCAGCTCCGCCGCGACGTCGGTACGGCGGTAGTCCAGCGGCTCCGCCCCGGCGTGCCGCTCGGCCATCCGCAGCCGCTCCTCGTGCCGGTCGACGACGAGCACCCGGGCGGCGCCGCGCAGCGTCGCGGCGCGAGCGGTCAACTGACCCACCGCCCCGGCGCCCCACACCGCCACCACATCGCCGGGTCGCACCTCGCCCAGCTCGGCCGCCAGCCAGCCGGTCGGCGCCGCGTCGGCGGCGAACAGCGCCCGGTCGTCGCCGACCGCGTCCGGCACCCGGAACGCGCCCACGTCGGCGTACGGCACCCGGACGTACTCGGCATGGCCGCCCGCGAAGCCACCCGCCGCCCGGGGCCGGCCGAAGCAGCCGGCGTCCGAACGTCCCCGGTCCGGATCGACGCTCGCCACGTCGGTGCCGCCGTTGTCGCAGCAGGAGTGCCGGCCCCGGCGGCAGTACCAGCAGCCGCCGCACGCGACACTCGCGCCGACCACCACCCGGTCGCCGATCCGGTGTCGCCGGACCGCCGGGCCGGCCTCGACCACCTCGCCCAGGAACTCCGTCCCCAGCACGTCACCGGCACGCAGCAGCGGGTCCCGACCGGCCAGCAGCGGCAGGTCGGCGCCGCTGGTGGCGCTGCGGCGGACGCGGACGATGACGTCCCGCTCGTTGCGCAGCTCCGGGTCGGGCACCTCACGTACCGCCAGCTCGTCGGCGGCCACCCAGCACAGCGCCCTCACCCGCGGGCCGTCCGGCGGTCCAGCGCCGAGCGGTCCGCGCGCAGCACCTCGCCGGCCTCCACGCGCTGCTTGACCTGGCGCAGTGTCCGGCGGACCAGCAGCTGCGGGTCGTCGCCGACCAGATGCGCGGCCAGGCCGGGCGCCGCGGCGGCGCCGGCCACCGGGCGGGCGGCCAACTCGGTGCCCCGGTCACCCGGCGCCGGCCGCACCCGCACCTCGACCGTGCCGTCCAGGTCGCGCAACGGCTCCGGCCACCGGCCGCCGGGAAGGACCTGGTCCGCGGGTCGGTCGACGGTCACGACCTCCCACCCGGCCGCCGTGGTCCGGTGGCGGTCCGCGCCGGGCCGGCCGCGCCGCCGGGGTACGCGCAGCAGCCGCGCCGCCCCGGCCCGCGCACCAGTGCCGAGGGCGGATCTCGCCCGCGCCAGCCGTCTGATCGGTCCCATCCGTCCTCCCGGTCCACGTCTCCCGATCGTCGGTCGCGCCGGGGTGAAGCGGGCTCGCCCGGAAGGGGTGAACAGGTTCGGGCCGGGTAACCGCTCGCCGACCGGGGGTGGAACGCGTCGTGGGGGTGGGGCCGGGTGCCGGAACAGCAGGATCACGCGCGAGTCGGCACGGCACCGCGACGCCGGGGGGAGCAGCCGGCGCTGCTGGCGTCGCGGCTGACCCCGACCGTGCCGCCCGAGCCGGTGGTGGCCCGGCCCCGCCTGCTGCGCCGGCTCGACGAGGGCAGCGCCGGGCCGGTCACCCTGGTGGCCGCGCCCGCCGGCTGGGGCAAGACCACCCTGCTCGCCTCCTGGGTCCGGCTGACCGAGCCCGGGTCGATGTCCGGGCCGGCGTGGGTCTCGGTGGAGGCCGGCGACGACGGCGACCGGCTCTGGGCGTACCTGGCGGCGGCGCTGCGAACGGCCACCGGGGCGGCGGACGACGACCTGGTGACGCCGCTGCCCACCGGCCCGCCGCGCCCGGACCAGCTGGAACTGCTGGCGGCCGGGCTCGCCGCCGCGGAGCAGCCCGTGCTGCTGGTCCTCGACGACCTGCACCGGATCACCGACCCGGCGGCGCTGACCGGGCTGGAGTTCCTGCTGCGGCACTCCGAGCAGCGGCTGCGCCTGGTGGTCGGTGCGCGGGCCGGGCTGCCGCTGGCCCTGCACCGGCTGCGCCTCGCCGGCGAGCTCACCGAGATCGGCCCGGACGAGTTGGCCTTCACCGACGACGAGGTGGCCGACCTGCTGACCGCGCACGCCGCACCACTGCCTGCGGCCGCGGTGCGCCGGCTGCGCGAGCGCACCGGGGGTTGGCCGGCCGCGCTGCGGATCGCCGCGCTGGCGTTGCGGGGGCAGCCCGACCCCGAGCGCTGGGTGGGGCAGTTCGGCGGCGACCAACCGGAGGTCGCCGGCTATCTGCACGAGGAGGTGCTGGCCGCCATCGACCCGGCCGACCGGGACCTGCTGCGCCGTACGGCCCTCGCCGAGACCGTCTGCGCCGATTTGGCCGAGGCGTTGACCGGCCGCGTGGACGCCGAGCAGGCGCTGGCCGACCTGGCCGGGGCCGGCGGCCTGCTGCACCGGGAGGAGACCCGCCCGCCCTGGTACCGCTGCGACCCGCTGCTCGCCGACCTGCTCCGCGCCGAGCTGGCCCGGATGCCCGCTGACGAGGTGCGGGAGCTGCACGCGCGAGCGGCCGACTGGTACGCCGGCGCCGGCCGCCCGGCCGACGGGCTGCGGCACGCCCTCGCCGGCGGCCGGTGGGGCCTGGCCGGCGACCTGTTCGTCGCGCACTGGCCGGAGCTGACCCGCTACGACCGCGACCCGGTCAGTGGGCCGCCGCCGTCCCCGCCGTCCCCGCCGCCGGAGGTGGTGCACGCCGACCCGGAGGTGGCTCTGGCCTGTGCCGCCGAGCGCGCCTACGCCGGTGACCTGCCCGCCGCCGCCGGCCATCTGCGCACGGCCGCCGGGCACGCCGGCGCGCTGCCCGTGCCGCGGCGGGACCGGTTCCTGCGGTTGACCACCGCGCTGGAGCTGACCCTGGCCCGGCTCGCCGGTGACCTGCCGCAGGCGCGTGCCGCCGCCGCCCGGCTGCTGCGCACCCGCCCGACCGACGGCCCACCCGCCGGGGTGCCGGATCGCCGCGCAGCCGGGTCGCCGGATGACCAGGCGGCTCGGGTGCCCGAGCCCACGTCGACCCGCCCGTCGGACGCCGACGACGCCGACCTGCGGGCCTTCACGGGCACCGCGCTGGGTCTCGTCGAGCTGTCGGCCGGCGCGCTGCCCGACGCGCGGTTCGTCCGTGCCCGGGCGGCGGCCCGGGAGGCGGGTCGGCCGCGCACCGAGCTGGTCGCCGCCAGCCGCTCCGCGCTCCTGCTCGCCATCCGCGGTGACCTGCGCGCGGCCGAGGCGGCGGCCCGCGACGCGCTGGGCATGTCGCCCTGCCGGGGCTGGTCCTCCCGGCTCGACTGCGGCTACGCGTACCTGGCGTTGGCAGTGGTGGCCCTGCACCGCGACCAACCCGAGGAGGCTGCCGCGAACCTCGCGCTCGCCGCCCCGGCGACCGGCGCGGCCTTCGCGGTCGGCCCGGCCGGTGCGGTTGGCGCGGTGGGCTCGGTTGGCGCGGTGGGCTCAGCGGGTCCGGGCGGTGGGGTCGGCCTCGCGGAGGCGGGTCCCGCCGACGGGTCGGGGTCGAGCGCGGAGCCGGTGGCGGCGGCGGTCCTCGCGTGGTGTCGTGCGGGGCTGGACCGGGACGCCGGCGACCCGGCGGCCGCCCAGCGGCTGCTCGCCCGCGCCCGGGAGGCTCTGCCCGACGAGCCGGCCGCTGCCGAACTGTCGGGCCTGCTCCGGGCGGCCGAGGTCGAGACCCGGGCCGAGCGGGGTGACCTGGACAGCGCCCGCGACCTGCTGGCCGGTGTGACCGGCGACGCGGCCACCCCGGCGCTCGACGTGGCCCTGGCCCGGGTGGAGCTGCGGGCCGGCGACCTCGGCGCCGCCGGGCGGGCGCTGCCGGACTGGCAGGCGCCGCCGGCCGCCGCATGGCCCCTTCCGGTACGCCTGGACGCCGGCCTGCTGGAGGCGGTGCTCGCCGAGCGGGCCGGGGACGTACGCCGGGCCGGGCGCGTCCTGGAGCAGGTGCTGGACCTGGCCGGCCCGCAGGGCTGCCGCCGGGCGTTCACCCGGGCCCAACCGTCGGTGCGGGACCTGCTGGCCGCCCACCTGGATGCGGGCACCGCGCACTTCTCGCTTGTCAGCGATCTGGTCCGGGGCGTCGAGGAGAGCGCGCCCCGGCCGGCGGTCGAACCGGGTGGCCTGCTCGACGAGCCGCTGACCGAGCGGGAGCTGACCATCCTGCGCTACCTGCAGAGCATCCTGTCCAACGTGGAGATCGCCGCCGAGCTGTCGTTGTCGATCAACACGGTGAAGACCCACGTGCGCAACATCTACCGCAAGCTCGGCGCGACCCGCCGGCGCGAGGCGGTCCGGCGGGCGCGCGAGCTGCGGCTGATCTGAGCGGCCGGGCAGCCGCCCCGGTCAGTCGTTCGCCGCCGCGTCCACGGCGGCCAGCAGGTCGGGCAGGTCGTACCCGCCGTCGTGCCGGACGTCGTTGACGAAGAGCGTCGGCGTGCCGTTGACCCCGCTGCGGATCCCGCCGACGAAGTCCCGGCGTACCCGGTCGGCGAACTTCCCGCGCTCCACCTCGCCGTTCAGCTCGTCCGGCGGCAGCCCCAGCTGCTCGACGCCGAGCGAGAGGTGCACGGGGTCCAGCTGGTCCTGGTGCTCGTACAGCCAGTCGTGCATCTCCCAGAACTTGCCCCGCGCCGCGGCGGCCTCCGCCGTCTCCGCGGCCCGTTCGGCGTACGGGTGGACGTTGGCGATCGGGAAGTACCGGTAGACCAGCCGTACCGTGTCGGCGCGCTGGCGCAGCAACTCGTGCAGGTTCGCGTACGCGGCACCGCAGAACCGGCACTGGAAGTCGCCGTACTCGATCATGGTCACCGGGGCGTTGGACGGCCCGCGGGCGTGGTCCTCGATGGTCACCGGCTCCCGGAGCCGGGCGGTGACCTGAAGTGGGGTGGTCATCGGGCCATCACCTTCCGATCGCGGGCGAGGTTGTCCAGCGCGTCGAAGATCCCGTCCGCGCCCGGGTTGACGTCGGGTGCCGACAGGTAGCTCCACGCCACCGACCCGGCCTGGTCGAGCACCACCAGCGCGCGGGCCGCCTCGCCCTGCGGGGTGTACGCGCCGTACTGGCGGGCCACCTCGCCCTTGGGCTCGAAGTCGGACAGCAGCGGGAAGGTGATGCCCCGGCTCTCGGCGAACGCGCGGTGCGACCAGATGCTGTCCACCGAGATGCCGAGCACCATCGCCTGGTACTGGTCGAACACCGGTGCCGCCGCCTGGTAGAGCGACATCTGGTCCCCGCAGACCGGGCTCCAGTCGGCGGGGTAGAAGACGAGCACGACCGGGCGACCCCGGAACTGCTCGGGGCCGGTCTGGCGCCCGTCCGGAGTGCTCGCCAGGGTGAAGCCGGGCGCGGGGCGCCCGGGTTGGATCAGCCCGTTCGGATCACTCATGCGCCCAGCCTGCCTCCGGGGCGGGTGAGGCCGGCTCACCCGCCCCGGGTGGTTGCGCGCTCAGCGCAGGACCGGTGCGACCGCGATGTGGTTCTGGACCTCCCGGATGCCCGGTGCGGACCAGGCCACCTGCTCCACCTCGGCGCGTTCGGGCATGGAGTTCACCAGTCCGGCGAGCACCGCCGTGTCGCCGTGCACCCGGACGGTGATCCGTTCGGCCTCGGTGGCGCCGGCCCGGGCCAGCGCGTCCACGATCCGGTCGGCCACGTTCGCGCTGTCCGGCGGCGCGCTCGGCCGCACGGTGACGCCGTTGCTGACGCCCCGCACGCCGGTGAGCCGGGAGACCGCCCGTTCGGCGGCCCGGCGCTGGTACTCCCACTCGACCTCGCCGTGCAGCGTCACCCAGCCGGCTGAGACGGTGACCTGGAGCTTCTCGATGGGCACGAACGCGTCCCACTCCAGGGCGTGGCCCGCCGCGGCGGCCACGTCCGGGTCGGCGCGCTCGTGGCTGCCGGGCAGCTGCACGGTCAGATCGTTGGCGACCGCGCGGACTCCGACGACCCGGTGCGCGGCCCGTTCTGCGGCCCACTTCTTCGCGTAGCTGTCCACCCGCCCGGTCAACGTGACGACGCCCTCGGCGACGGTCACGCCGATCTCGTGCGGCTGCACCCGGGGTTCCCAGGTCAACTCGTCGAGTACGGCGGACTGGATGTCCTGGTCGGTGCGCGTGATCGTCGCGATGGCCATCGGCCCTCCCTCGCTGCGTGCGCTGGCTGGCGGACCGGTTGACGCGAGTGGCCGGCTGGCCCGCCGGCTCCGATGGTGTCGGCCACCGGGGTGAGCGGACCTCACCCGATCCGGACGACGGACCCACCGGACCTGCCCGCGCCGCGCGTCGACCGGTCCCGCCGTCGATGGTGGGAGCGCTTCCATAGCGGCGTCGAATCGGTTAGGGTGAGTGCGTTCCTCGATCGCGGGAGCCTCGCGTCGGGTGGTTGGAGCCAGGGCAAGCTCCGATCCGTCACCCGCGTCGTCGTCCGTCCCCCGGGCCACGGCGCACCACCTTCGGTCGATCCTTCCCCGCGTCGTCGCCCGTCCCCCGGGCCGCGACGCCACCCTGGTCGATCCCGTCTCCCGGGTCTACACCCCCGAGAGGAACCACAGATGCCCAGATCACTGGCCGGCGCTCTCGTGTCGGCGTTGGCCGTCGCAACGGCCGTCGTGGCGGTCCCCATCACCGCCGCTGGCTCGGCGCCGGCCCCGGCCGCCGCCGAGGCGTACACCTGGCGCAACGTGCCGGTCGGCGGCGGCGGCTTCGTGCCCGGCATCGTCTTCAACCCCACCGAGAAAAACCTGATCTACGCGCGGACGGACATCGGCGGGGCCTACCGCTGGGAGCAGTCCAGCCAGTCGTGGACGCCGCTGCTCGACTGGGTCGGCACGGACCGCTGGGGCTACAACGGCGTGGTCAGCATCGCCACCGACCCGGTGCAGACCAACCGGGTGTACGCGGCGGTCGGCATGTACACCAACGGCTGGGACCCGAACAACGGCGCGATCCTGCGCTCTTCCGACAAGGGCGCCACCTGGCAGGTCACCGAGTTGCCGTTCAAGAACGGTGGCAACATGCCGGGCCGGGGCATGGGTGAGCGGCTGGCCGTCGACCCCAACCGGAACAACATCGTCTACTACGGCGCCGAGGGCGGCAACGGGCTGTGGCGCAGCACCGACTACGGGGCGACCTGGGCCCGGGTCACGGCCTTCCCCAACGCCGGCAACTACCGGGCCGACCCCAGTGACCCGAACGGCTACAACGGGCAGAACCAGGGCCTCACCTGGGTCAGCTTCGACAAGAGCACCGGCACTGCCGGCTCCACCACCCAGACGATCTACGTCGGCGTGGCGGACAAGGAGAATCCGGTCTACCGCAGCACCGACGGCGGTGTCACCTGGACGCGCATCCCCGGGCAGCCCACCGGCTACCTGGCGCACAAGGGTGTCGTCGACCCGGTCGGCGGTCACCTCTACATCGCCACCAGCGACACCGGCGGCCCGTACGACGGCGGCAAGGGCGACGTCTGGAAGTTCACCCGCTCGACCGGGGCCTGGACGCGGATCAGCCCGGTGCCCTCCAGCAGCGCCGACGACTACTTCGGCTACAGCGGTCTGACCATCGACCGGCAGCACCCGAACACGCTGATGGTGGCCACCCAGGTCTCCTGGTGGCCGGACGCGATCTTCTTCCGCAGCACGGACGGCGGAGCGACCTGGACCCGGATCTGGGACTTCACCAGCTATCCCGAGCGGTCCCGCCGCTACACCATGGACATCAGCTCGGTGCCCTGGCTGACGTTCGGCGTCAACCCGGCGCCTCCGGAATCCGCGCCCAAGCTCGGCTGGATGAACGAGTCGGTCGAGATCGACCCGCACGACTCCAACCGGATGATGTACGGCACCGGCGCCACCATCTACGGCACCACCGACCTCACCAAGTGGGACACCGGCGGTCAGCTCACCCTCCGGCCGATGGTCCGTGGCCTGGAGGAGACCGCCGTCCTCGACCTGGTCAGCCCGCCCAGCGGGGCACCACTGATCAGCGCGCTCGGCGACGTCGGCGGCTTCCGACACACCGACCTCGACACCATTCCGTCGATGCTCTTCACCCAGCCGATCTTCACGAGCACCACCAGCCTGGACTACGCCGAGAGCAAGCCCGCCGTGCTGGTGCGGGCGGGCAACTTCACCGACGCCGACCGGCCCAACGACAGCCACGTCGCCTTCTCCACCGACGGCGGCACGAACTGGTTCCAGGGCACCGAGCCGTCCGGGGTCAACACCGGCGGCACGGTCGCCGCCGCAGCCGACGGCAGCCGGTTCGTCTGGGCGCCCGGCGACGCCGGCCAACGCGTCGTCTACTCAGTAGGCTTCGGCAACTCGTGGGCGCCGTCCGCCGGCATCCCGGCCAACGCGATCATCGAATCCGACCGGGTCGACCCCAACCGGTTCTACGGCTTTAGCGCCGGGCGGGTCTACCTGAGCACCAACGGCGGCGCGACCTTCACCGCCACGGCGGCGACCGGCCTGCCCACCTCCGACGTCCGGTTCAAGGCGCTGCCCGGTCAGTCGGGTGAGCTGTGGCTGGCCGGGCCGGGCGGGCTGTGGCGCTCCACCGACTCCGGTGCCAGCTTCACCAAACTGGGCGGCGTCAGCGCCTCCGGCAACGTCGGCTTCGGCAAGGCGGCACCCGGCCGGACCAACCCCGCCGTCTTCCTCTACGGCACGGTGAACGGTCAGCCCGGCGTACACCGCTCCGACGACGGCGGAACGACCTGGGTACGCGTCAACGACGACCGCCACCAGTACGGCAACCCGACCGAGGCGCTGACCGGCGACCCGCGTGTCTACGGACGCGTCTACCTCGGCACCAACGGTCGCGGCATCCTGGTCGCCGACCGCACCGGCGGCACACCGACCACGCCTCCTCCCACCACGCCACCGCCGACCACGCCTCCTCCCACCACGCCACCGCCGACCACGCCTCCTCCGACCACCCCGCCTCCGACGACACCGCCCCCGACCACCCCGCCCCCGACGACACCGCCTCCGACCACGCCGCCCCCGGCTGGTGGGTGTGCGGCGACCTACCGGGTGACCGGGTCCTGGTCGGGCGGCTTCCAGGCCGAAGTGGTGGTCAGCAACCCGGGCACCCGGCCCATCGCCGGTTGGACGCTGGGCTGGACCTTCCCCAACGGCCAGCGGATCAGTCAGCTCTGGGGCGGCACCCACACCCAGACCGGGGCGGTCGTCTCGGTCGTGGACAGCGGCTGGAACGGCGCGCTCGGCGCCGGTGCCAGCACCACGATCGGCTTCCTCGCTTCCTGGACCGGCAGCAACGCGCCGCCGGCCACCGTGAGCTGCACGAGTCGCTGACCCGGTGGCCCGGCGTCGTCCGGGCCACCCGAGAACACCGGTCCGCCGGGGCTGCCTGAGGGGTCCGGCACCCCGGCGGACCGGCCCCATCCCGATCGTCGAGCCACCCACCGAGAAATGCGAACGGGCCCCGTCGACCAGAAGGTCGGCGGGGCCCGCTCGGGGCTAGTCGTCCAGGCCGACGGGGGAGTTGGGGCGGTCGACGTCGACGAACTCGACGTCGTCCACCGCGCGGTCGTCCCGGCTGCCGGCGGCACGGGCAGCGGAGCCGACGGCCCAGCCGACCGCCGCGCCGACCAGCGCGGCCCCGATCAGGAGCGTCCACGGCAGCGCCGGCTGGCGCCCGGCGAGCGCGTCAAAGGCGCGCGAGGCCCGACGCCGGGCCTCCTCCGCCGCGGAGCCGACCAGGTCACCCGCCCCGTCGGCGAGATCGCCGCTGCTGCGACGGGCCGAACGGGCGGTGTCCCGGACACTGTCGCCTGCGGAGCTGACGGCGGAGAGCAGGTGCTCCCACGCCTGGTCCGCGATCCGCTCCGGCTTGCTGCGCCGGTCCAGCAGGTTGGTTCCGAACATCGTGGTTACCTCCTCGGGTGCCGAAGCCGCCGGCCACTTCGGACTTCGGCGTCTGTCCAGCGCGGCAGGGTTTCGCTGATTCCGCAGTGCCCCGGGCCGGTCGGCCGCAAACCCGGTCGGCCGCGGCTCACCCGCCCCCTCAGCGCACCGCCACCACGGCCGCACCGCGGGCGAAGTCGTCGTCATCGTCGTCGTCATCGTCGTCCCCGCCGCCGAAACCGCAGGCCAGTACGAGGGCGAGCAGTACGCCGACTCCGGCCAGCCCGGCCAATCGCTTGATCATCGAAGGTCCTCTCCGCCGCGGTGGGTGTCCCGGGGCTGATGCTAGGTGGCGTCGGCAACCGCCCGACCGGATCGGACCGGACGCGTTCGGGCGATCGTGGCGCGACACGCCGGTCCCAGGCGCGGCCGGCGTACGGGATGGGTTGGTTGTCGGGCGTGTCGGGTCACGCCCGTTACCCTGGTCCGGCGACGCGTCGGTTCCGACCGATCGTGGAGTGGTCAGATAACGAAAAGTATTGGTTGATCAGATACCGAAAAGTGGGGATATGGGCGACTTTGTTCGCCCGGATCCGTGAATTGCTCATCCCGAGGGGTGGCGACCGAGGCCGTCGGAGGAATACTCTCGGTCGCGGCCCGCGTACTGATGAGACGCCCGGGGGACGGGCGGGTGGAGGTGCTCGCGTGAGCCTGTCGATCGTGAAGTCGGTCCTGTCCGGTGGTGTCGTGGAGATCGCCCCCCGGGGCGAGATCGACGTCGACACAGCGTACGAGGTGCGTGAGGCGATTGCGGAGGTGCTGGCCAAGAGCCGTCCGGTCCGCATCGAGCTGAACATGAGGCTGGTCACCTTCATCGACTCGGTCGGCATCAGCGCCATGGTCGCCGGCTTCCAGACCGCCGAGGTCAGCGGCGTCAAGCTGGTGGTCACCGAGCCGAGCCGGTTCGTGCACCGTCAGCTCTGGGTGACCGGTCTGCTCGGTCTCTTCGGCGCACCGGAGCCCTACTTCGCCGGGGCCGCCACCCCCGAGGTGCTTCCGGGCGCCTGAGCGCCCTCCGTCAAGGCTGCTCGTCCAGACCGGTCAGGTCCACGTCGGTCACCTCGGTGACCGCTCGGATGGCCGTCACCGACGCGTACCCGGCGGCCAGCAAAGCCAGGTCCGTGCCGGGCTGCGCGGCCTGGCCGGGCTCCTCCAGCGCGGTACGCACGAAGCCGTGCCCCGACTCGGCCACCGTCATCTGCACCTGACCGAAGCTGGCCAGGGAGCCGCGACGTACCCCGCGCAGCCGTCCGTGCGGCAGGTCGGGGGCGTTGACGTTGAGCACGCTCTCCGGCGGCGCGGCGGTCAGCCGGGGGAGCAGGTCCAGGGCGACCCGCGCGGCGGTGACCCAGTGCCGTTCGGCGTCGCGTACGCGGGCTGCGGCGTCCACCGCGGCCCCGCCGCTGCCGGCCGTCGCCTCGCCCGCGGAGAGCACGTCCAGTGAGACGGCCATGGCCCGGCACCCGTTCGAGGCGGCGGTGAAGGCGGCGCCCACCGTGCCGGAGTGCAGCACGGCGCGGCCGGCGTTGGCACCCCGGTTGATCCCCGACAGCACCACCGACGGCGGCGGGCCGAACGCGCCGTGCAGCGCGATCAGCGTGATGAAACCGGGCGAGCCGGCGACCCCGTACGCCGGCACGCCCGCCAGGTCGGGCAGCGGGTGGTCGTGCACCACCACCCGCCCGTCCCGTTCCACCGCGCTCATCGCGGCGCTGGTGCCGCTGGCCTCCTCCATCGGCGCGGCGACCACCACGTCCAGGCCCCGCTGGGCGGCGGCCACGGCCAACGCCTGGATGCCCGGCGCGGCGATCCCGTCGTCGTTGGTCACGAGCACCCGCAGCGTCATCGCTCGACCGCCCGGTCGGCCAACTCGTCGGGGGTGGTCCGCTCCTGTTGCCGACTGTCCGCCGGGACGAGCCGGACCCGCTCCACCAGCCCGGTGATCGAGTCCAACCGTCCGGTGCCCAGCCCGTGCCGGGTCACGTTCAGTGCGCCGGCCGCGGCGCCGGTACGGATGGCCGTCCGGATGTCGCCACCACGGGCGATCACGGCCGCCACGCCGGCGGTCATCGAGTCGCCCGCGCCGCGCGGATCGGCGGCCTCCAGCCGGGGCATCTCCACCTCGAAGAGCTCCCCGTCGATGAGAGCCAGCGCCGGCTGGTCGGCTCGGCTCACCACCACCGTCTCGGCGCCGGCGGCGTGCAGGTCGTACATCGCCCGGGTCAGCTCGGCGCCGTCCCCACTGCGGGCCCGACCGTCCCGGATCAGCTCCTCGTGACTCACCTTCAGGAAGAACACACCGCCGTCCAGTACGGCGCCCAGGTGGTCACCGGACAGATCAGCCACCACCCGACTGCCGTTGGCGCCGAGGTCGGCGGCGAAGCGGCGGTACAGGTCGGCCGGGACGAGCCACGGCGCATTCGGGCCACTGAGGACGCTCACGTCGGCGCGCAGTCCCTCGCCGAGCGCCAGGTTGTACAACTCGTCCAGCTCGTGGCGGCTCAGTCGGTCCCCGGGCACGTCCACGACCTCCTGTCGGGACCCGCCCCGCCGGTCGTGCACGTACCCGCCGCTGCCGGAGTCGCGCATCACCACCTTCAGGTCCACCCCCTCGCTGACCAGCAGCGGCTCCAGCACCTGACCGACCTCGCCACCGAGCGCGGCGCAGAGCACCACGTCGACCCCGAGCGACAGCACCATGCGGGCCTGCCAGACGCCCTGGCCGCCGGGGTGCAGGTGCAGTTCGGGCTGGTCGTTCGGCTGATCCACGGTCACCGTCAGTTGCGGGG
Organism: Micromonospora sp. NPDC005254; assembly: GCF_042872525.1. Classification (NCBI taxonomy): domain Bacteria; kingdom Bacillati; phylum Actinomycetota; class Actinomycetes; order Micromonosporales; family Micromonosporaceae; genus Micromonospora; species Micromonospora sp. NPDC005254. The sequence continues at coordinate 32,019 of NZ_JBIAKM010000003.1, forward strand.
TGGGCGCGAAGACCATCACGTGCCCGCTCACCGGTCGTCACCGAACATGTGTCCACCCTCCGTCACAACCGGTGATTTCCCATCAGCCGACCGTAGTGGGAATGCTGGGCGAATACCGGGACAACGGACGGTGTCCGTCCGGGCGTTGCCAGCCTGAGCCGCGTACGGGACGATCGTGCGACCAGCGACGTCGGGAGACTGTGTGCTCAGCAGCGACAGCTTCAGCTACACCGTCCAGGCCCGCTGCTCACTCGCCGAGGCGGCGGCGTTGTTGAGCGACCTGACCCGCCAGGGCGAACTGCACCCCCTGATCGTCCGGGTCCGCCGGGTGCCGCCCCGTCCGGGCGCCCGAGCCAGCTACACGATCAACGACAGGCTGGCGGTGGGGCCGTTGCGCTTCCGCACCACCTACCAGGCGGACGTGCTGATCAGCGAACCTGACGAGATCGTCACGGTGGCCCGCCAGTGGCCGGCCACCACCGTCCGCAACCACACCCGGTTGCGCGCCGAGCCGGACGGCCTGGTCCGGATCGACGTCGACATCACCCTGCGCGCGCCGACGCCCCTGTTCCGGTACGCCTTCCAACAGGCCCGCGCCGCCCACCTCGCCCTGGCCACCCGCCTCGGTGCGGCCCTCGACCGCCCCGCGTCATGATCGTGCCTCGCCGATCATGGAGTTGTGGTGGGCCACAAAACGCCCATACAACGCCAAGGCAGGCACCACAACTCCATGATCGCCGGGCCATCCAGCACGGGTTGGCCGGCCGGAGCCCTAACGCAACACTGTTGACTTCCGTGTTGTTGCGCGATCTTGTGGCGCGTTGCGTGCCGGGCTCGCGGCGGCGGAGGTATGGCGTGCGCCGGTGGGTCGGGCGGGTCGGCGGCCCCAGGGCTTGTACGTGGAGAGCACGGTCGCGATGATCATGAGGCTGGTCGACACCGCGGGCGCGATCACCAGGTCGGCGCGATCCCGGGCGGGGAGGGCGGCGCCCAGCGCGCTCGCGTGCCGCAGGTTCGGGGTGAGCAGGAACAGCACCAGCCCGACCATCACCGTGGTGATCACGAGCTTGACCAGCACCCACCGGTAGCGCACCAGGCCCCAGGGGGTGAGCAGCGCGCTGGCGACGCCGACGAGCCAGACGAGCACGCTCAGCGGCGCGAACAGCACCGTGCCGACGAGCCCGGCGACCGGATAGACCACGGCCGGGTCGGCGCCGCGCTGTGCCGCGATGCCGAGGGTGAGCAGCACCAGGTCGGCCCCGAGCCAACCGAGCGAGGTGATGAGGTGCAGGGTGAGCAGCGCCTTGCGGGTGGCGGGTGGGATTCGCGGCATACCCGACATGCTGCCGGCCCGGCCCGGCCGGGTCGTCCGATCACCGGCGGCGTCCGGGGTACGTCCGCTGACGTACCCGGGGCCGGCGCACCCGCTCGACGGTGCGCCGGCCACCGGTGGGGTCAGTACACCGACAGGTGTACGTGGTTGGTGTGTTCGCTGGAGGGGTCGCCGTTCCCCCCGCTGTACGACTTCCACCCGCTGCTGGGCAGCCAGATCTGCCTGTACCAGATCACGTAGAGCACGGCGAGCCGGTCGGAGTTGCGGATGAAGTACGCGGCCAGGTTGTTGCCGTACGTCTTGTCGCCGCCGGTGGCGTCCCCGCCGAAGCCGCCCTTCTGGGCGGCGAAGTCGCAGGCCCGACCCTTCGGGTGTTCGCCGGAGCCGCCCGAGCGGTGGCAGGAGACGTACCGGGTGAAGCCGGCGGCCTTCGCCTGGTTGAGGGCGTGCAGGGTGCGGGGGGTGATGCAGCCGCTGGCCGGGGTGGGGTCGTTGATGCTGCACGACTCGGAGGGCCAGGAGCCGTCGGAGTTGCGCGGCGCGGGCTGGGCGTTGGCGGTGGAGGTGCCCCGGTTGGAACTGGTGTCGGCAGCGGTGGTGCGCGGCTTGCTGGTGGCGACCGCCAGGGCCCGTTCGGCCTGTTCCTTGCGCTTGGCCATCACCTCGACCTGCTTGCGCTGCTCGCGGATCTCGCCGTCCAGGGCGGTGCGGGTGCGGTTGGCCTCGTCCCGGGTGGCGTGCAGGTCGCGCAGCACCCGGTCCTCGTTGGCGGCCACCACGTCCAGCGCGGCCGCCCGGTCCATGAAGCCCTCGGGGGTGTTGGTGTTGAGCAACGCCGAGACGGTGCTGAGCCGGCCGGTGCGGTACGCCACGCCGGCGATCTCGCCGACCTTGCCGTTGCGCACGGTCATCTCGGCCTCGGTGGTCTTCAGCTTGGCCGCGAGTTGCTGCTGGCGCTTGACGGAGGTGTCCAGGGCGCGCTTCGCGTCCAGGTAGCCCTTGCTGGCGGCCTCCAGTTGGGCCCGCAGCGCGGGGGTGCCGCCCTCCTCGTCGCCGTCGGGCGCCGCGGCGGCCCGCAGGCCGCCGGGGGGAGCGGCGGTGGCGGCGCCCACCGGTAGGGCGACGCCGAGGGTGACCATCATGACGATCAGTGCCGCGAGTCGGGCGGCGGGTGGTCGTGCTGGTGCCACTACGCATGTCCTTCCGTCAGCCGCCGACCGGGTTAGCTGACGGGTTCGGGACGGAAGATCCCTACCGCTGACGCGGATGCACCCCAGGAACGTGGTTCCCCGGTTCGCCCTCTCGGGTGATTAGGCGGCGGCCGCCACCGGCGCCGGGAGGGCGCCGCCGGGTGGTGGCCGGGGACGAGCCTACCGGGGCAGGTGGGACGTGTGCAGTCGATGTGACGGAAGGTGTCTGCGCCGCCACCGAAGATGACGGCAAAACGGTCTTTTCGTCAGATAGGTGCTCACCACTCGATCGAACCGCAGGCGCCCGTGGCGGACCCGGGCTCGATCTGCAGCGTGGCGTGCTCGATGCGGAAGTCCTCCCGCAGGGCGGTACGCGCCGCGGTGAGCACCGTGCCGACCTCCCCGCCGGGCGCCATGATCAGGTGTGCGGAGGCCACCTCCATGCCCGAGGTGAGCGTCCAGACGTGCAGGTCGTGCACCTCCACCACGCCGGGCACCGCGGCCAGTCGGTCGTGCACGGCGGTGACCTGGAGGTGTTCCGGGGCGGCCTGCACCAGGATGCGGACGGCCGCGCGCCCCAGCCGCCAGGTGCGCGGCAGGATGAACACGCCGATGGCGACCGCTACCAACGGGTCGGCCCACCACCACTCGGTGACCGCGATGAGCAGCGCCGCGCCGATCACGCCGAGCGAGCCGAGCAGGTCGCCGAGCACCTCCAGGTAGGCGCCCTGGAGGTTGATGCTCTCCCGGGCGCCGGCGCGCAGCAGCGCGAACGCGATCACGTTCGCGAGCAGGCCGAGGACGGCCACCGCGAGCATCGGGCCGGTCAGCACCTCGTGCGGGTCGCCGAACCGGCCGATCGCCTCGATCACCACGTAGACCGCCACGCCGGAGAGCAGGACGGCGTTGGCCAGGGCGGCGAGCACCTCGAGGCGGTAGAGCCCGAAGGTGCGCTGCGGGTCGCCGGTGGCCCGCCGGGTGGCGGTGATCGCGGCGAGCGCCATCCCGATGCCCAGCACGTCGGTGAACATGTGCCCGGCGTCGGAGAGCAGGGCGAGCGAGCCGGTGTGGAAGGCGGCCACACCCTCGACCACCATCAGCGTCGCGAGCAGCCCGAACGCGGTCCAGAGTCGGCCCCGGTGCTGGTGGGCGGCGTTGGTGACCGACCCGTGGTGGTGGTCATGACCTGCTCCCACGAAATCCACCCTCCGTCGCCACCCGGGACCCGGTCAAATGTATGCTCACATCGCTATGTATGCAAGTGTACGGACCGGCCCACCCTTCGACACGGCAACCCGCAGGTCAGCCGGTCGGGTCGATGGTGGTGAGCCGCTGGGTGGCCCGGGAGAGCGCCACGTAGAGCGTTCGTACGCCGGAGCCCGGATCGGCCCGGATCTCGCTCGGGGCGACCAGCACCACCCCGTCGTACTCCATGCCCTTCGCCTCCAGGCTGGTCACCACCTGCAGCCGCGCCGCGCCGAGTGAGCCGAGCCAACCGGCGACCTCGTCGCGGCGGGTGACCGGCGTGATCACCCCGACCGTGCCGTCCACCTCGGCCAGCAGGCCGGTGGCCGCCTCCACGACCGCGGTCTCCAACCCGGCCGGCGGCACCACCAGCTCGACGGGGTCGATACCGGTGGAGCGTACGGCGTTCGGCAGCGGCAGGTCGGGGTAGAGCCGGCGGATCTCCGCCGCCGCCACCGCGAAGATCTCCGCCGAGTTGCGGTAGTTGGTGGTGAGCGTGAAATCGTGCCGCTTGCGACGGCCCAGCGCCTGGTCCCGGGCGTGGGTCAGCTCCTGGGGATCACCGATCCACGCGGTCTGCGCCGGGTCGCCCACGACGGTCCAGGAGGCCAGGCGGCCGCGCCGTCCGACCATCCGCCACTGCATCGGCGAGACGTCCTGCGCCTCGTCCACCACCACATGCGCGTACTCCCGGTAGTCCTCCGGACGCTCCCGGGCCGCCGCGCGGGCGGCCCGCTGCCGGTCGCTGGCGGTGCTCAGCTCGCGCACGCCGCCGGCGAGTTGGAACGGGTCACGGCGGGCCCGCGCCGGCTGCATGGGCTTGCCGAGCAGCGCGTCCAACTCGTCCAATAACGCCACGTCCGCGATGGTCAGGCCCGCGGTGTCCAGATTCTGGTACGCGGCGGTGAGCAGCCTGATCTCCGCGCCGGAGAGGATGCCGCCGGCGTACCGACGTAGCCGGTCCGGGCGGGCCAGCCAGCCGAGCACGTGTCGGGGGTGCAGGCGGGGCCACCACGCCTTGAGGAACTCCCGGAACTCTGGCCGCTCGGCGATCTCGCCCTCGAAGGCCCGGTGCTCGGGCAGCCGGGTGATGCCCACCGCCCGGGCCTGCGCCCAGAGCGCGGCGAACACCCCGTCGAAGCCGGCCCGGCGTGCCTCGTTGCGCCGGGCGCCACGGTGCAGCGCGCGGTCCCGGATCCGGTCCAGCTCGGCCCGGTCCAGCCGCAGCAGCGTGCCCCGGTAGAGCAGCCGCAGCTCACCCGGGCCGCCCGGCACCGCGTCGCGGGCCGCGCGCTCCAGCACCCGGCGCATCCGCAGCGAGCCCTTCACCGCCGCCACCTCGGGCGGGTCGGCGCGGGTGGCGGTCATTCCCGGAAAGAGGCTGCCCAGCGAGTGCAGGGTCGCCGTGTCCTCACCGAGCGAGGGCAGCACCGAGGCGATGTACTCGACGAAGACGGTGGACGGCCCGACCACCAGGATGCCCCCGCCGGCGTACCGGCTGCGGTCGGAGTAGAGCAGGAAGGCCGCCCGGTGCAGGGCGACCGCCGTCTTGCCGGTGCCCGGACCGCCCGCCACGATCGTCACCCCGGAACCGGGCGACCGGATGGCCTCGTCCTGCTCCCGCTGGATCGTCGCCACGATGTCGCGCATGCCCCGACCGGTGGCGCGGGACAGGGTGGCCAGCAACGCGCCGTCACCGACCACAGTCATCCCCTCCGGCGCGGCGGTCGGGTCCAGCAGGTCGTCCTCGATCCGGGTGACCCGCTCGGCGCGCGAGGAGATGGTGCGGCGACGCACCACGCCCAGCGGCTGCGCCGGGGTGGCCTGGTAGAACGCGGAGGCGGCCGGCGCGCGCCAGTCGACGACCAGCGTGGTGGCGTCCTCGTCGCGGATGCCGAGCCGCCCGACGTGCAGCACCTGCCGGTCGCGCAGGTCCAGACGGCCGAAGACCAGCCCCTCGTGCTCGGCGTCGAGGGTGTGCCGTCGCTGCGCGGCGTGGAAGACCATCGCGTCGCGCTCGACCAGCGCGCCGAACGTGCCGACCCGGGCCATCCGGTAACCGTCCCGTTCGGCCCGAACCGCGGACTGGCGCAGCTCGGCCAGTCGGGCGTACACCCGGTCGAGGTGCCGTTGCTCGACGGCGATCTCCTGCTCCAGGGCGGTCTGGTCGGTCAACGCACGCTCCTTCGATGTCGCCGGCAGACGGCGCGAACCGCGCGGGCCAACCGCAGAAGGGTACGGCCCCGGGCCCGGGGCTTCGCGCCCGAGGTGCGGGAACGTGCTCAGCGACCCGTCCCGGTCGCGCTCGCGTCGTGCCCGTCGCGCGCCGGCGCGGCGAGCACCCGACGCAGTACGCCGGTCAGCGCGGCGTTCACCTCGTCCGGGCGCTCCATCATCAGCATGTGTCCGGCACCCGGACAGACGGTCAGCTCGGTGGCCGGCAGGGCGGCGGCGATCGACTCGGCGCACGGCGGTGGGGTCAGCCGGTCCCGGTCACCGACCAGGGCGGCGGCCGGCAGGTGGGCCAGCGCGGTGAGGGTGTCCAGCCGGCGCTGGGCGCCGATCGAGGCGCGGAAGCCGCCGATCGAGCGCAGCGAGGCGCGGGCCACCGCCGAGGTCACCAGCCGAATGTCGGAGGGATCACAGCGGTCGCCGAAGAGCATCCACCGGATGCTCGGTTGCAACGCGTTCAGCAGCGCCCGGGGCGCGCGCCACGAGCCGCACCGGGCCAGGACACCGGCGCCCGTCGTCTCGGCGAGCCGGATCAGCCGGGCGATGCGCGGCGAGAGCCCGTAGACGGTGTGCGTGTGCCCCTCGGCGGTGGTCGAGACGAAGACCAGGCCGGCCGTACGGGCGGCGAAGTGGCCGGGGTGGCGGTGCGCGTACTCCATGATCGTCATTCCGCCCATCGAGTGCCCGACCAGGACCACCCGACCGGTCGGCGCGACCGCGTCGAGGACGGCGGCCAGATCGTCGCCGAGCTGGGCCAGGGTGGCCGTGGGCAACGCCATGCAGCTGGACCGACCGTGGCCGCGCGCGTCGTAGGTGACCACCCGCACCGCGTCGCCGGCCGAGGCGGTCAGCGCGTCCACCTGCCGGTGCCAGCTGCGCCCGTCCAGCGTCCAGCCGTGCAGCAGGACGGCCGTGACCGGGGCGTCCGCAGGCCCCGTGACCTCCACGTGCAGTCGTACGTCGTCGGGCATCCCGACCTCGAACCGCTCCGGCATCGCCACCTCCCCGGGCCGCCCCGGCCTCATCAGCACCGGGATACCCGGCGGTAACACCGGCTACCCGCCGGGACGCCACGCCAATCGCGCCGGGCGAACATTCCCGACCCCGCCCGTGACCGTCGGCGGCGAGCCAAGCTGAACGGCATGGAGGTGGCGGGACAGGGGCGGCAGGCCGGGGGTACGCCCCGCGCCGCGCTCGCCGAGCTGCTCGCCGGCAACCGGCGGTTCGTCAGCGGCCAACCCGTGCACGGCCACGACGTCACCGCCGCGGCGGCGGCCGCCTCCGGGGACCAGCAGCCGTACGCGGTGGTGCTCGGCTGCATCGACTCGCGGGTGCCGCTGGAGGCGATCTTCGACCAGACCTTCGGTGCGATCTGCGTGATCCGTACCGGCGGGCACGTGCTCGACCGCGCCGTGTGCGGCTCCATCGAGTACGTGGTCGGTCAGCTCGGCGTGCCGCTGGTGCTGGTGCTCGGACACGAGCGGTGCGGGGCGGTGGGAGCGACGGTGGACGCGCTGCGATCGGGGGAGCGGCCCGGCGGCTCGCTCGCTCACCTGGTCGACGAGATCGCCCCGGCGGTCACCGAGGCCGGGCTCGACGATCCGGCGGTGCATCCCCAGGCGATCCGCCGGCACGTCCGGCGTACGGTCCACGCGCTGCGCGCGGACGACCTGCTGGCCGGGCCGGTCGCGGCTGGTCGGGTGGCGGTGGTGGGCGGCCTCTACGACCTGAGCACCGGCGAGGTCGCCCTGCTCGACCCGAGCTGAACACGCCGGACGCGAAACCGCCCGCCGGGAACTCCCGGCGGGCGGTCTGCTGGTGCTGCGGTGGGGGAGGGCTCAGCCCTCGAAGACGCCGGCCGCGACCAGGCGCTTCTCGGTGGCCTCCCAGCCGTCGTTCGGGTGAACGGCAGCCAGGTTGTTGATCTCCGCCCGGATCTTGGCGGCGTGGCCGGCGGCGGCCAGCACCCGGATCTCCTCGACGAAGGCGTCGGAGTCGGTGCGCAGGTGCGCGGTCTTGCCGTTGGTCAGGTTGCGCACGTAGGCGTGCTTGCCGCCGTTGAGCGGGATGAGGTACTTGAACTCGCCCAGCACGCTGAGGGCGCCACCCTGGCCAGCCTGGCCGGCCCGGACGGACGCGCGCGCGGTCTTAGAGGTGTTGCTCGCCACGGAGGTACTCCTTGCAAGACGTACGGGAGGACTGGACGTCCGGGGGCTGTGTGCGGGTGACACTGAGTCGGCCCGCGAAGGTGTAACGCGGCAGAAGCCGCCGATGGAACTGTACAGGACCACGACATCAGGCTGGTCGTCGCGGTGTCCTGAGAGGCAACGGAGACCACCCGTCCGGCTATTCCGGCAGGCGTTTTTTCCGATTCCCTGGCGCACCATCCGTCACAGGAGTCATCATGTGTTGCAGCAACCACTCCGGTGGACGAGGTCGTAGGGGAAGACGCACCTCGCTCTCCGGGAGGTCACCGTGCCAACGCGTGGCGTCGTATACGTCCACTCGACCCCGCTCGCCGTGTGCTCGCACGTCGAGTGGGCGATCGCGCGCGTCCTAGCCGCGCCGGTCAACCTGCAGTGGACGGCTCAGCCCGTCGATCCCGGCGCCCGCCGGGCCGAGTGCGGGTGGACCGGCCGTCCGGGGACGGGCGCCGAGCTGGCTGCTGCCCTCCGGCAGTGGCCCATGATCCGTTTCGAGGTCACCGAGGAGCCGAGTCCCGGCGCCGACGGTGAGCGCTTCATGTACGTGCCCGCCCGTGGCCTCTTCCGGGCCACGGTCGGGGCAGCCGGCGACATCCAACTCGGCGAGGACCGGCTGCGGGCGCTGATGGCCTCCGCCCGGGCCCCCGAGGCGCTGTCGCACGCCCTCGACAAGGCGCTCGGCACCGCGTGGGACGCTGACCTGGAGCCCTACCGGTACGCCGGGGACGGGGCGCCGGTGACGTTGCTCACCCGGGTCGGCTGACCTCCGCCACCGCCCCGCTGGCCAGACGCTCCCGGGCGCTGCGACCGGTAAGGTCAAGTTGCCCCGATAAGGGGGAACCTGGTGGGATGGGCGGGTGCCGATTCGCCCGCGACACGCCGGTGTCGCCGTCGCCGCCCTGACCGCCCTGCTCGTCTCCGGCTGCTCCGGCGCCCCGGACCGGCCCGACCCGACGCCCGGTCCGACCGGCGTCTCGGCGGCCCCGAGCGCTCCCGCAGCGACCCCTGCCGACGATCCGGCCGCGCGGGCCGCCGCCCTCGTCGCGACGCTCTCCGACGAGGACCTGGTCGGGCAGGTGCTGATGCCGTACGCGTACGGCGACTCGGCCACGAAGGTCTCGCCCGGCTCCGCGGCCGGCAACCAGGCCCTCGCCGGCGTCGACACCCCCGCCGAGATGATCGCCAAGTACCGGCTCGGCGGGTTGATCCTGGTCGGCTTCAGCGCCGACGACCCGACCAAGGGCAACCAGGAGACCACCAACGTCGACAACCCCAAGCAGGTCCACGAGCTGACCACCGGGCTGCGGGGCGCCGCCGGACGGCTGGCCGCCGGCCCGGCGCCCTTTCTGATCGGCACCGACCAGGAGTACGGCGTCGTCACCCGGGTCACCGACGGGGTCACCATCCTGCCCACCGCGCTCGCCGCCGGTGCGGCCGGCGACCCGAAGCTGACCGAGGCCGCCTGGCGGGCCGCCGGCGCCGAACTCGCCGCGCTGGGCATCAACGTCGACTTCGCCCCGGTGGCCGACGTGCTGGCCACCCGCAGCACGGTGATCGGCTCGCGGTCGTTCGGCGCCGACCCCCAGCAGGCCGCCGCGCAGGTCGGCGGCGCGGTCCGGGGCCTGCAGGCCAGCGGCGTCGCGGCCACCCTGAAGCACTTCCCGGGGCACGGCCACAGCGCTGACGACTCGCACAAGGACCTGCCGGTGCTCACCCAGTCCGCGGCGGAGCTGCAGAGCGGCGCGTGGCCGCCGTTCACCGCCGGTTTCGAGGCCGGCGCGATGGCCGTGATGTCCGGCCACCTGGACGCGCAGGCCATCGACCCGGGCACCCCGGCGACCTTCTCCCACAAGCTGCTCACCGACGTACTGCGCGGCCAGCTCGGCTTCCAGGGCGTGGTGATCACCGACGGGATGAACATGCCGCCGGCGAAGCGCTGGGCGCCCGGCGAGGCCGCCGTCCGGGCGCTGAACGCCGGCAACGACCTGATCCTCATGACCCCGAACGTCGGCCAGGCGTACGACGGGCTGCTCGCCGCCCTGCGCGGAGGCTCGCTGCCCCGGGCCCGGCTGGTCGACGCGGTCACCCGGGTGCTGACCATGAAGTTCCGGCTGGCGACGGCCCCCACCGAGCCGATGTCCACGCTCAACAGCCCGGCGCACCGGGCGGCGGCGGACGCGCTGGCCGCCGGCGCGGTCACCGTGCTGCGGGGCGCCTGCGGCAAAGCGGTGCACGGGCCCGTCACCGTCACCTCCTCCGACGGCCGCGACGGCACCCGGGCGGCGCTCACCGCCGCGTTGACCAAGGCCGGCGTGACCGTGAAGCCGAGCGGCGGGACCGTGGTGCACCTGGTCGGCTACGGCGACGGCGACAGCGACCTGCGCGCCGACGCGGCGGTCACCGTCGCCATGGACACCCCGTACGTGCTGGCCAAGGCCACGTCGCCGACGCTGCTGGCGACGTACTCCTCCAGTCGGTCGTCGATGACCGCCCTGGCCGCCGTGCTGGCCGGCAAGGCCCGCCCGGGTGGTCGGTCCCCGGTGGCTGTGCCCGGCCTGCCCGCCACCACCTGCGGCGCCTGATTCCGCCGGGGCCCGCAGGTCGGAAATCGCGTCGCCGGCGAGGGCGTCGACCTGGCAGCCTCGCTGTCATGGCAACCGCACAGGGCTTCCGCTACGACCAGCGCGCCGACGGCACGGTGGTGATCATGCATCACGGCCGGGTGGCGGGCACGCTGCGCGGCGCCCGGGCGGCGGAGTTCCTCGCCGAGGTCGACGACGACCCACAACTGGTGATGGCCCGCTGGACCGGCAACTACCGCCACGGCAACGAACGCACCGCCAAGCAGCATCCCCGCAACCGGGGCTGAACGTGCCGAAGGGCCCCCTTTGCTGAGGGGGCCCCTTCGGTAAACCCGCAGATCGGCCGTCTCACGGCCGCTGTCTCACGGTCGTGCGAAGACCAGCGCCACGTTGTGGCCGCCGAAGCCGAACGCGTTGTTCAGCGCGGCGGGGATCTCCATGTGGCGTGCCTTGTGCGCGGCGACCTCCAGGCTGAGGCCCGGCTCCGGGTCGTCGAGGTTGATCGTCGGCGGGACGACGCCGTCGCGGATGGCCAGGATCGTGGCGATCGACTCCAGCGCTCCGGCCGCACCGAGCAGGTGACCGGTCATCGACTTCGTCGCGGCCAGCACCGGGTGGTCGCCGAGCGCCTTGTGCAGCGCGCCGATCTCCAGCATGTCGCCGACCGGGGTCGACGTGGCGTGCGCGTTGACGTGCACGATGTCCTGCTTGGCGATGTCCGCGTCCGCGATCGCCCGAGCGATGGCCCGGATGGCGCCCTCACCCTCGGCGTGCGGCTGCACGATGTCGTACGCGTCGGAGGTGATGCCGGCGCCGGCGAGGCGCGCGTACACCCGAGCGCCGCGGGCTGCGGCGTGGTCGGCGCGCTCCAGCACCACGATGCCCGCGCCCTCACCGAGGACGAAGCCGTCGCGGCCGGTGTCCCACGGGCGGGAGGCCCGCTCCGGGTCGTCGTTGCGGGTCGACATGGCCCGCATCGAGCTGAAGCCGGCGATCGGCAGCGGGTGGATGACCGCCTCGGTGCCGCCGGCCACCACCACGTCGGCCCGGCCGGCGCGAATGATGTCCAGACCGAGCGCGATCGCCTCCGCGCCGGTGGCGCAGGCGCTGGCCACGGTGTGCACGCCGGCCTTGGCGCCCAGCTCCAACCCGACCCAGGCGGCCGGACCGTTCGGCATCAGCATCGGGATCGTGTGCGGGGAAACCCGCCGCGGCCCGGACGCCTCCAGGATGTCGTCCTGGGCGAGCAGGGTGGTGGCACCGCCGATGCCGGAGCCGACGCTGACGGCCAGCCGCTCCCCGTCGAGGCCGGAGTCGGCGAGGCCGGCGTCCGCCCAGGCCTGCTGCGCCGCGATGATCGCGATCGCCTCGGAGCGGTCGAGCCGGCGCAGTCGGACCCGGTCCAGCACCTCGGACGGCTCCACGGCCAGCTGGGCGGCGATCCGGACCGGCAGTTGCGCGGCCCACTCCTGGGTGAGGGCACTCACCCCGGAGCGGCCGGCGAGCATGGCGTCCCAGGTCGACGCGACGTCCCCGCCAAGCGGGGTCGTCGCGCCGAGCCCGGTGACGACGACGTCAGGACGACTCATGATCAGGACTGCGCCTCGATGAAGCTGACGGCGTCCCCGACGGTCTTGAGGTTCTGCACCTCGTTGTCCGGGATCTTGACGCCGAACTTCTCCTCGGCGGCCACCACGACCTCCACCATGGAGAGCGAGTCGACATCGAGGTCGTCGGTGAAGGACTTCCCCTCGGCCACGTCGTCCGGGTTCACCCCGGCAACCTCTTCGAGGATCTCGGCGAGGCCGGTGGTGATCTCGTCACGGGTCATTGCGGTTGGTTCCTCTCATAGGGGGGTCTCCGGCGGCCGGCGTCGCCGACCGCCGCTCCTCGACGCGTACGCGCCTGAGGGGGTTCAGGGGCAGCGGACGACCTGACCGGCGTAGGTCAGGCCGCCGCCGAAGCCGAACAGCAGCACCGGGGCGCCCGACGGCACCTCCCGGCGCTCGACCAGCTTCGACAGAGCCAGCGGCACGCTCGCCGCCGAGGTGTTGCCGGACTCGACAATGTCCTTCGCGATGATCGCGTTGGGGATGTTGAGTCGCTTGGCGATGCCGTCGATGATCCGGGCGTTGGCCTGGTGCGGCACGAAGGCGGCCAGCTCCGACGGGTCGACCCCGGCACGCTCGCACGCCTGCAGGGCCAGCGGCGCGAGCGCGGTGGTGGCCCAGCGGAACACCGCCTGCCCCTCCTGCTGGATGTACGGGCGCCAGCCCTCGATGCGGACCGCGTCGCTCTTCTCCGGCACGGATCCCCAGACGACCGGGCCGATGCCGGCCGGCTCGTCCTCGGCCGTGGCGGTGACCACCGCGGCCCCCGCGCCGTCACCGAAGATGATGCAGGTGGAGCGGTCGGTCCAGTCGGTGAAGTCGGACAGCTTCTCGGCGCCGATGACTATCGCGTTGCGCGACGCCCCGGCCCGGATGGCGTGATCCACGGTGCCCAGGGCGTACGCGAAGCCCGAGCAGGCGGTGTTGACGTCGAACGCGCCCGGCGCGGCGATGCCCAGCTTGGCGGCGACCCGGCAGGCCACGTTGGGGCTGCGGTCGATCGAGGAGCAGGTGGCGACCACGACCAGGTCGATGTCGGCGGCGGTGAGCCCCGAGTTGGCCAGCGCCTTGCCGGCGGCCGCGGCGGCCATGTCGGCCACCGTCTCACCGTCGGCGATCCGCCGGGTGACGATGCCCACCCGGTCGCGGATCCACTCGTCGTTGGTGTCCACGAGCTGGGCGATGTCGTCGTTGGTCACCACCCGGGAGGGCTGGTAGTGCCCCATCGAGACGATGCGACTGCCGGTCATGAGTGTCCTCCGATGGGGGCGAGCGGTTGGCCCGGCGTGCCGTGGCGGGCGATCAGGTCCCGTGCGGCCGGCAGGTCGTCCGGGGTGTTCAGGGTGACGATCTCCGGGGCGCCCGCGCCCTTGAGCTCCCGCTTGACCAGACCGGCGAGGGTGCCGGCCGGGGGCAGCTCGATCACGCCGGTCACCCCGCGCTCGGCCAGCGTGCGCATGCACAGGTCCCAGCGCACCGGGGCGGTGACCTGGCGGACCAGCCGGCGCACCAGCTCCTGGCCGTCGGTGACGGCGGTGCCGTCGAGGTTCGACAACAGGATCCGGGCCGGGTCGGCGGGGGCGATCCCGGCGGCGACCGCGGCCAGCGCGGTCTCGGCCGGGGCCATGTACGGGGTGTGGAACGCGCCGGCCACCTGGAGTCGGATGACGCGGGTCTTCGCCGGCGGGTCGGCGGCGAACTTGTCCAGCCCGTCGAGCGCGCCGGCGGCGACGATCTGGCCGGCGCCGTTGCGGTTGGCCGGGTGCAGCCCGTGCGCGGCGATCGCGGCGAGCACCTCGTCCGGGTCGCCACCGAGCACGGCCGCCATTCCGGTCGGCTCCAGCGCGCACGCGGCCGCCATCTCCCGGCCCCGGATCCCGGCGAGGGTGAGCGCGGCTTCGGCCGAGAGCACCCCGGCCACCGCCGCGGCGCCCAGCTCGCCGACGCTGTGGCCGGCGGTGAGCGTCACGCCGTCCAGCGGCAGGTGCTCGGCGGCGAGCAGCGCCGCCGCGACGAGCAGCGGCTGGGTGCGGGCGGTGTCCTTGATCTCGTCGGCGTCCGCGGCGGTGCCCAGATGCACCAGGTCCACCCCGGCCAGCGCCGACCACCAGCGCAGTCGCGCCTCGGTGCCGGTCAGGTCGAGCCAGGGGGTCAGGAAGCCGGGTTTCTGGGAACCCTGGCCGGGACTAAGTACGGCGAGCACGCCTATGACTCTCCCGGATACGCGTGGGTAGCGCTGTGCCGGGGCCCACCAAACCGCACTAGAACCTTTGGAGGTTTCTCACAAAGATCGGCGAGGATCATCACTGCTTTGGGCGGATTTCCGGGCGGCCGGGGTCAATGTCTGGGTCGGGACCGCCGTGACCACCGGGACCACCGGATCCAGTCGACCGACGGTCAACGCCACCTGGAGGGCGAACGCGTCCCGGGGCGACAGCGGCGAGAAGCCGGTCACCTCGGCGATGCGGCGCAACCGGTAGCGCACCGTGTTCGGGTGCACGAACAGCGCCCGCGCCGCGCTCTCCAGCGTGCCACCGGCGGCCAGGAAGGCGTCCAGGGTCTCCAGCAACTCGCCACCGGCGCGCACCAGCGTCGCGTACACGTCGTGGCGCAACCGGCGACGCGCCTCCGCGTCGCCGGCGAGGGCCCGCTCCGGCAACAGGTCCGCGGCCGGCACCGGCCGGGGGGCGGTCGGCCACGCCGGCGCCGCCCGGAAACCGGACAGCGCGGCCCGCGCCGACTCCGTCGCCTCATCCAGACTGGGTACGGCCGGACCGACCACCACCGGGCCGTCACCGAACGCGTCCAGCAGCTTGCCGGTGGCGCTCAGCGGATCCGCCGCGCCGCCCAGGACGATCACCAACCGGTCGCCGTGCACTCCGCCGATCACCTCGACGCCGATCCGCCGCGCCTGCCGGTACACCACGTGCAGCACGGCGGAGACCTCACCGCCGGGGGAGCGGCCGACCGCCACCGCGACCGGCGGCGCGTCCGCCCAGCCCAGCGCGGCGGCCCGGCTCGCCAGGACGTCCGGCGAGTCACCGCGCAGCAGCGCGTCGACCAGCAGGGCCTGCAACCGGGCGTCCCACGCGCCGCGCGACTCGGCGGCCCGCGCGTACACCCGGGCGGCGGCGAACGCGATCTCCCGGGAGAAGCGCAGCACCGCCTCGCGCAGCAGCTGCTCCTCACCCTCGGCAGCCAGCTGCGACACCTGCTCCTCGACGACGTCGATGGTCACCTTGATCAGTGCCACCGTCTGCTGGAGGGTGATCGACCGGGCCAGCGCCTGGGGTGCCGCGGCGAACACCTCGTCGGAGACCTCCTGGGTGCTGTCCGCCGTGCCGCCGCCGTCGCGCAGCCACTGCACCAGCGACCGGGCGCCCGCCTGGGCCACCAGCATCACCCAGGAGCGCTGGTCGGCCGGCAGGGCGCGGAACCACGGCAGCGTCTCGTCCATCCGGGCCACGCTGGCGGTGGCCAGCGCTCCCGCCGATCGCTCGATCCGGCGCAGCGTGGCCGCCAACTCCCCACCGTCGGGCGTACTCACCGCCCTAGCCTGACACGTCGTGAGCAGGCCATCCACGCCGGCACCGGTCAGCGGGCCCGGGTCGGCCGGTCCCGGCGCAGGGTCACGGTGGCGCGAGCAGGCCCAGCTCCTGGGCCAGGATCGCGGCCTGCACCCGGCTGCGCAGGTCCAGCTTCGCCAGAATCCGGCTCACGTGTGTCTTGGTGGTGCTCTCCGCCAGCGCCAGCCGGTCGGCGATCTGCTGGTTGGACAGGCCCAGGCCGAGGCAGGCCAGCACGTCGCGTTCGCGCGGGGTCAGGGTGTCCAGCGCGGCCCGGGCGGCCGCCGACGCGCCGGGCGGGGTGGCCGCGAAGGCGGCGATCAGACGACGGGTCACCGTGGGGGCGATGAACCCCTCACCGCGCGCCACGGTGTGCACCGCCGCGACCAGTCCCGCCGCGTCGGTGTCCTTGAGCAGGAACCCGGACGCACCGGCGCGCAGCGCGCCGAAGACGTACTCGTCCAGGTCGAAGGTCGTCAGCACCAGCACGTCGGCGAGCCGGTCGGCGACGATCGCCCTGGTCGCGGCGATCCCGTCGAGGCGTGGCATCCGCACGTCCAGCACCGCCACATCGGGGCGCACCTGCCGGCACAGCCGGACCGCCTCGTCGCCGTCGGCCGCCTCGCCGACCACCTCGATGCCCGGCGAGCCGTTCAGGATCAGGGCCAGACCCGCCCGTACCGCCGGCTGGTCGTCCGCGAGCACCACCCGTACCGGCGCGGCGCCGGCGTCGCCCGAGCGCGGCGCGGTCACCCGCCCTCCCCGGTGGGCAGGGCGGCCCGGACCTGCCAGCGGCCGTCGTGCGGCCCGGCGGTGAACCGGCCGGCCAGCAGCGCGGCCCGCTCCCGCATCCCGATCAGCCCGGCCCCGGCGCCCGGCAGCCCCGACCCGTCCGGGCGCACCGGATTCTCCACCGTCAGCACCACCTCCGCCGGCCGGTACGTGATGGTCAGCTCCGCCTCGCCCGTGCCGTGCTTGAGCGCGTTGGTCAGCGACTCCTGCACGATCCGGTACGCGGCGAGGTCGACCCCCACCGGCAGCGGGCCCGGGGTGCCGTCGGTGTGCACCCGTACCGCGAGGCCGGCCGCCCGGATCCGCTCGACCAACCCGTCCGCCTCGGCGAGCCGCGCCGTGACCGCCTCCGGCACCGCGCCGACCACGCCCGCCGTGCCCCGCTCACCCGCGTCCGGCTCGCGCAGCAGCTCGATCATCTGCCGCATCTCGGCCAGGCCCTGCACGCTGCTCTCCCGGATCACCCGCAACGCCGACTCCACCTGGCCCCGCTCCAGCCCCGGTACGGACAGCACGGCGGTAGCGTGGATGGCCACCGCGCTCAGGTGGTTGGCGACCACGTCGTGCAGTTCCCGGGCCATCCGCGCCCGTTCGGCGCTGACCGCCTGCCGGCGGTCCAGCTCGACCAGCCGGGCGGTCTGCTCGGCCCGGGCCCGCTCGGCGGCGGCCTGGTCCCGGTACTGCCGCACGCTGATCCCGGTCAGCACCGGCAGCAGCCCGGCGAGCACCACCGGCACCCCGACGGCGGCCCCGCGCCACTGCCCGAAGCCGAGCACGCCGGCCACCACCGCGATCGCGCTCAACGTCGCGGTGATCCCGAGCAGCCACCGCCACAGCCGGGGCGGGCCGTACACGCAGGCGTCGTAGAGCACCTGCGTGTAGATCACGACGGTGCCCAGCGAGTTGCCCAGCGCCGTGTCCACCACGAGCGCCCCGGTCCCCACCGCCAGGCTGGCGCGTGGCGCGACCCGACGCAGACCGACGGCCACGCACACCGCCAGCAGCGGCGCCAGGAACAGCTCGGGCGGCACGTCCGGGTGCGGGACGATCTGCGGCTGCATGCCCAGGCCGTACAGCACCAGGCCACCGATCAGCGACGCGCCGGCCAGCGTGAGATCCCGGCCGGCCGTGCCGGAGCCGAGCCACGGTGGCGGTCGCATGCCCCGATCCCACCACAACCGTCGACCCTCCGACTCCGACCAGGGAAGGAGCCCGCCGGCTCCGACATGCGCCGAAAGGGGTACGTCGAGCGCGTCCCGGACGGTTGGTCCGTCGAAGGGAGGACCCCGATCTCGTCTCCGGCGTCGAGGCCCGGGCCCCGCCGATCGGCGACGCTGGGTGCCGACGACGGGGGGAGGTCGCCATGGTGGTCGCGGTGATCATCGGTTGTGAGATCGCGTTCTGGGTGCTGCTCGGCGCCGGGCTGGTGGTCCGCTATCCGCTGCGCCGGCCACGACTCGGCGCGGCGCTGCTGGTCTGCGTACCGCTGGTCGATCTGGCACTGCTCGCCGCGTCGGTGATCGACCTGCGCCGCGGCGCGACCGCAGGCGTCAGTCACGGTCTCGCCGCCGCCTACCTCGGCTTCTCGGTGGCCTTCGGGCACTCGATGGTGCGCTGGGCGGACCAGCGCTTCGCCCACCGGTTCGCCGGTGGTCCGCCGCCGGTGCGGCCTCCCCGCTACGGCTGGGCCCGCACCCGCCACGAGTGGCGGGAGTGGGCCAAGGCGCTCCTCGGCTGGGCTGTCGCGTGCGCCCTGCTCGGTGCGGCGATCCTCTGGGTCAACGACGCGGAACGAACCCGTGAACTGGGCAACTGGATCCGCAGCCTCACCGTCGTGATCCTGATCTGGCTGGTCGCCTTCCCGGTCTGGGAGACCCTGTTCCCTCGCCGCCCGCAGCGCTGACCCCGGGGTACGCCGTGCACAGGCCGTCGGTCCCGGCCAGTACGGTGACAGGGCACGTCGGGGGGAGCGCCCCCGCGCGTGAGTGCGAGCGTGAGGAGACCGGGGATGGCGCACGGGGAGGCCGAGCACGGCTGCGCCCAGGGCGAGCCCTGCCGGCTGGGGCACCACGACCCGCAGGCGGCCGGCAAGCCGCGCCGGCCGGTCGGCGGGGCGTCGGCGCACCCGGCGGAGTCGACCGGCGGCCGTCCGTCCGAGCGGGCCGACGACGACGTGGCCGTGCCACGCCAGCGGGCCACCGAGCCGGTGCCGGCCGAGCCGGACGACGTCACCGGCTGCCGCAGCGAACTGCCCGGGTGGGCGGGGGCGCACCGGCACGGCCCGGTCCGGCCGCGTCAGCGGGCCACCCGACGGGAGCGCCCGCCGCGCCGCTGGTGCTGACCGCGCGACGGCTGGTCTGACCCGCCGCCCGAGGTCAGCGGGTCCGGCGGCGGATCAGCAGGGCGATTCCGGCGAGACCGACCGTGATGGTCAGCATCACCGCGACGTTGAGCAGCAGCAGTCGCTGCAACTCGCCGAGCGCTTCGTCGATGTCCCGCGCCGGGTCCATCGTGTCCTCCGGGAGGACCCGCTCGCCGCCGCCCACGCCGCCGCTGACCGTGTCGAACTGCCGCTCCAGCGGCACCCCGGCGGTGCGCAGCGTCTCGGACATGCTGAGCCGGCCGAGGAACCAGCCGGCGCTGGTCTTGCGGCCGTCCGGCTGCTTGGCCGGTCGGTACACGCGCGGGCCGCCGGCCGCCTTGGGGTAGAGGTCGAACGTCTGCTTCGGCGTCTCACCGGCGAGCACCACGACCGTGTACTTCGGACCGAGGTTGGCTGCCTTCGGCCCGGTCGGCATGCCGGTACGACCGAAGAAGTTGACCTGGTCGATGACCGCCACCACGTGCGTGGGCTGGGTGTCCGACCGGAGCCGCAGCGGCTCGGTGAGCCCTTCGCCGGTGATGTCCACACCGGCGGGTGCCGGCTTGGGCGCCGCGCTGGCCGGGCCGGCGGTGCCGAGCGCCAGCAGTGCCGCCGCCAGCGTGCCCGCCAGCACGGCGACCCAGCGCCTCATCTGTCGGACCATCCCGCCTCCTCGCCCCGTTCGATGGATGGCTTCGTCATGACGTCCGGGTCGGTCGGCCGGTGACAACACCGACCGAGCGGTCGGGCCCACTCTCACAGACTCCGCAGAACGTCGATGAATTGCAGCTTGTGGAACAGTAATTGGAACTATCTGCGATCTCTGCTCGACTAATGAGGAGCTGTTTTGATCAGCGGGCGGATCGTACCCTTACGGAGGGGTTCATGGGGGGCAGGGTTACACGAATGGCGCGGGTCGTGCCAGTGGTGTTCGGCGTGGCGTTCGGTGTGTCGTTGCTGGCCCCGGCGACACCGGCCGCCGCGCACAACTCGCTGACCGGCAGCGATCCGCGCGACGGCGCCCGGGTGGCCACCGCGCCCGCCCGGGTCGAGCTTCGGTTCCTGGCCAAGCCGGCCCCCGCTACGACGAAGATCACAATAACCGGACCGGACAATGTGGTCGCCGGCGGGCAGCCGACCTTCGACGGCAGTCGGGTACGCGTGCCGTTCAAGCCCGGCGCGGCGGGGCTCTACATCGTCGGGTACCAGCTCGCGTCCAGCGACGGCCACCCGATCAAGGGCGAGGTGCGGTTCACCCTCACCACCGGCACGGCCGCCGACCCGTCCGCCAGCCCCTCGGCCGCCGGCACCGGCCCGGCGGCAGCGCCGACCGGCTCGCCCTCGGCCGGGCCCTCGGGAGTCAACCCGTCCTCGGGCGGGCCGCCATCGGCGCCGGCGGGCAGCTCAACGGCGTCCGCTGTGCCAGCGGCCTCGGAGCGGTCCGACTCTGGTGGCCGCTGGTGGCTCTGGGCGCTCGGCGGCCTGGTGTTGCTCGCTGCTCTCGCCGCCGGCCTGGTGTTCCGTCGCAGGAACCGGGCGCACTGATCACACGATCGCCGCAGGCCTGGTGAACGGGGTGTCCGCGTCCCCCTTTGCTCTGCTTCAGCGGAGGCAACACTTCGCGTCCGATATTCGGACACCGGGTGTTGCGTGGGTTGAAGCAGAGCAAAGGGGGCGACGCGTAGGTACGACGCCGGCCCGCTGCCGGTCGGACTGTCAGGGCAGGCGGAGCCGGGCGGCGCGCATCCGGGTCAGGGTGCGCTCGCGACCGAGCACCTCCAGCGACTCGAACAGCGGCAGGCCGACGGTGCGGCCGGTGACCGCGACCCGGACGGGCGCCTGCGTCTTGCCGAGCTTGAGGCCGCGCTCGGCGCCGACCGCCTCCAGCGTCGACTTCAGCGACTCGGCGTCCCAGGACTCCAGCGCCTCGAAGGCCGCGACGGCGGCGTCCAGCAGGTCACCCGAGCCGTCCTTCATGGTCTTGGTCCAGGCCGCCTCGTCGATCAGCGGCGAGGCCAGGAAGAGGAAGTCGACGTTCGGCACGATCTCGCTGAGCACCGCGAGCCGGGTCTGGGCCAGCGGCGCGACGGCGGCGAACGCGTCGGCGTCGTACTCCTCGGGCTGCCACGGCGGCGGCGCGATCGTCCCGGTGCCGGTCAGCCACGGCTGGCAGGCGTCGATGAACTCGGGCACCGGCAGCGCGCGAATGTACTCGCCGTTGAAGGCGCGCAGCTTCTTCTCGTCGAAGAACGCGGGGGAGGGGTTGACCTCCTCCAGCCGGAACTCGTCCTCGATGACCGACCAGGGCACGATCTCCCGGTCGCCCGACGGCGCCCAGCCGAGCAGCATCAGGTAGTTGCGCATCGCGGCGGCGAGGTAGCCCTCGTCGCGGTACGCCTCCAGGGCGACCTTGTCGCGGCGCTTGGAGAGCTTCTGCCGCTTCTCGTTGACCACCACCGGCACGTGCGCCCAGACCGGCGGCTTGACTCCGAGGGCGTCCCAGAGCAGCTGCTGCTTGGGGGTGTTGGGCAGGTGCTCCTCGGCCCGGATCACGTGGGTGATCCCCATGGTCATGTCGTCGACGACGTTGGCGAGCAGGAAGACCGGCGAGCCGTCGCCGCGGGCGATGACGAAGTCCTCGATGAGCTTGTTCTCGAAGGTGGGCTCACCCCGGATCAGGTCGACGACCACGGTGGTGCCCTCGTCCGGCGTACGGAAGCGCAGCGCGTGCCCAGGCCCCGGGCCGAGGCCGAGGTCGCGGTGGTAGCCGTCGTAGCCCTGGTACTGCGAGCCGGTACGGGCCTGCACGTCCTCGCGGGTGCAGTCGCAGTAGTAGGCCCGACCCGACTCGTAGAGCCGGGTGGCGGCGGCCCGGTGCTCGCCGGCGTTCGCCGACTGGAAGTAGGGCCCCTCGTAGCTGCCCCGGGAGATGCCGATCCAGTCCAGCGCGGAGAGGATGCCCTCGGTCCACTCGGGCTTGTTGCGGGCCGCGTCGGTGTCCTCGATGCGCAGCACGAACACCCCGCCCTGCTGCTTGGCGTAGATCCAGTTCTGCAGCGCCGAGCGGGCGCCGCCGACGTGGAACATACCGGTCGGGGAGGGGGCGAAGCGCACACGTACCGTCACGTCCTCCAGCCTACGGCGGCCGGCGACCGCTTTTGGCCACGGCCCCCCGACTCAGGGGACTGAGCGGATCTTGACGACCAGGGCGCTGCCCACCAGGGTGACCGCGGCGGTGACCGCGTAGAGCGTCGGGTACCCGCCCAGGTGGACGACGAGCGGGGCGGAGAGCGCCGGGCCGAGCACCTGCGGCGCGGAGTTGGCAATGTTGATCACGCCCAGGTCCTTGGCGCGGTCGGTGGCCCGGGGCAGCACCTGGGTGATCAGGGCGGCGTCCACCGAGAGGTAGACGCCGTAACCGGCGCCGAGCAGCAGGGCGGCGACGATCGCCATCGGCCAGACCGGCGCGATGGCGAGCAGCAGCGCCGCGACCGCCATGATCAGGCCGGAGACGATCACGTAGACCTTGCGCCGCCCGGAGCGGTCCGACAGCCGGCCGGCGACCACCGCGGTCAGCATCATGCCGAGCGTGTAGAGCAGGATCAGCACCAACAGACCGCCCTCGGGGTCGGGGTAACGCACCCCGTCGGTGAGGAAGTACAGCAGGTAGAGGGTGCCCAGCGCGTTGCCGAGCTGGACCAGGAACCGGGTGATCCACGCCCAGGCGAAGTCCGGGTGCCGGCGCGGGCTGATCCACATCGAGGCGAACAGCGCCCGGGCCCGCAGCGCCGGGCGGTGCGCGCGGGGCAGCCGGTCGTCGGGAGTGAGCAGCGCAAACGGCAGCGACAGCACCAGGATGGCCACCGCGATGGCCAGGTAGCCGGCGGCGTTGCCGGTGACGACTGCGGTGACCAGCACCGCGCCGAGCACCAACCCGAGCGCCTGCGGGATACCCACCCAGCCGGAGACCGCGCCGCGCTGCGCCACCGGAACCCGGTCCGGGATGGCGGCCGTGAGGCTGGCCAGCATCGCGTTGAAGCAGACCTGGGCGGCGACCCAACCGACGGCGACCCCGAGGATGGTCCGCTGCTGGGCCAGCAGCACCAGCGCCGCCGCGCCGAGCACCGCGCCGCCGGCGGTCCAGACGTGCCGACGACCGAACTCCCGGCCGAGGATCCGCAGGCAGGTCCGGTCGGACAGCGCGCCCGCCAGGGGGTTGGCCAGCACCGCGGCCAACGCGCCCAGGCCGGTGACCACGGCCAGCATGGTCTCCTTGTCGGCGGGCGCGATCCGCTCGATCTGCTGCGGCAGCAGCACCTGGATCGGGGTGAAGAACGCCATCCACACGCCGAGGTTTGCCGCGAAGACCAGACCGATCCAGCCGCGTCGCACCGGCACGGTCGGTTCGGCGAGCGCCGCCGGCAGCGCCGCCGGCGCGGGGTCGAGGGTGGTCACCGCGCCGAACCGTCCCGGGAGGCCGCGATCACGTCCCGCAACCAGGCGTACGACGACTTGGGTGTACGCCTCTGGTCGGCGTAGTCGACGTGCACCAGCCCGAAGCGCTTGGTGAACCCCTCGGCCCACTCCCAGTTGTCCAGCAGCGACCAGACGAAGTACCCGCGTACGTCCACCCCGTCGTCGATGGCGGCCCGGACCGCCCGCAGGTGCCCGTCGAGGTACGCGATGCGCTCCGGGTCCGCCACCTGCCCGTCCGCGTCGGGTGCGTCGTCGTACGCGCAGCCGCTCTCGGTGATCTCGATGGGTGGCAGCGCGTCGCCGTACGTGTCACGCAGCCAGCCGAGCAGCTCGCGCAGCCCGTCGGGGGCGACCGGCCAGTCGAAGGCGGTACGCGGGTAGCCGTCCAGCGGCACCAGGTCGAACGGCAGCGGCGAGCCCTCCTCGGCGGCCCGTACGCCGGTGGGGTTGTAGTAGTTGACCCCCAGCACGTCGATGGGCGCGGCGATGATGTCCAGGTCGCCGGGGCGGACGACGCCCGGGTCGAAGCCGGGCAGCTCCGGGTAGCCGCGGCCGAGCAGCGGGTCGGTGAAGAGCCGGTTGTGCAGCGCCTCGTACGCGGCCCCGGCGGCCCGGTCGGCGTCGCGGTCGCCGAGCACCCGCACCGGGGAGTAGTTGTTGGCGATCGCCACCGGGCTGGCGCTGCTGGCGCGCAGCGCGGCGACCGCGAGCCCGTGCCCGAGCAGTTGGTGGTGGGCGACGGGGAAGGCGTCGAAGAGCAGCATCTCGCCGGGGGCGTGCACGCCCATGCCGTAGCCGAGGCTCATGTGGATGAACGGCTCGTTGAGGGTGATCCAGAGCCGGACGCGGTCGCCGAGACGGGCGGCGGTCCGCTCGGCGTAGTCGGCGAAGCGGGCGGCGGTGTCGCGGTTGAGCCAGCCACCGGCGTCCTGCAGGGGTTGGGGCAGGTCCCAGTGGTACAGGGTGGCCACCGGGTCGACGCCGGCGGCCAGCAGGTCGTCGACCAGGCGGTCGTAGAAGTCCAGGCCGGCGGCGTTGGCCGCGCCGCTGCCGCTGGGCTGCACCCGGGGCCAGGCGATCGAGAACCGGTACGCGGAGACGCCCAGACCGGCCAGCAGCGCTACGTCCTCGGCGTACCGGTGGTAGTGGTCGCAGGCGATCTCGCCGCTGCTGCCGTCGCTGATCCGGCCGGGGGAGCGCGCGAAGGTGTCCCAGATGGACGCTCCGCGTCCGCCGGCCGTGGTGGCGCCCTCGATCTGGTGGGCGGACGTGGAGACGCCCCAGCGGAAGCCGGCGGGGAACTCGGGCATCGGTGCGGTCGGCATGCGCCCTCCCGGTCAACGTGAAACGTGTTCGGGACTCTAAGGCGCTGTCGATGAATGCGCCATAGGCCGGGTTGGCGCAATCCGCAATGGTTGATCGGCGTGTCTTTTTCCTAACCCGTCCACGTAAGTCCGATTTAGCGCATAGAGTGCCGATATCGTGGGATGTCCTCACTGGAGGAAAGACGGAAATGATCCTCGTGGAACGCAGTGCGCACGTGGCGGCGCCGGTGGAAGTGGTCTGGGACGTCGTACAGCGGGCCGAGCAGTTACCGGCCTGGCTGGCGGGGGTCCGCGCGGCCGAAGTGCTCTCTGGAGAGGGCTTCGGGCGGCGGCAGCTGGTCCAGGCGGGGCGCGGTTCGGCGCATGAGGCCGAGGTGATCGCCTATCAGGAGCCGACGCTGATCGGCTGGCGGGAACGGGCCAAGGGTGCCGGTGCTCGTGCGGAGGCGCGCACCGAGATCTACGTCCAGCTCACCGAGGACGAGGAGGAGGAGGGCGGGACGATCGTGCGACTCATCGTCGTCCGCTGGCCGGCCGGCCCGGTCAAGGCGGCCCTGCTGCGCCTGGGCCTGCGCCGGGTCGGCGCCGACCTGGAGGACTCGCTCGCCCGGCTCACCGACCTGGCCGCCGTCGGCTGACGGGCGCGTCTGCTCCCGGCGTCACCCGCCCCTGGCGGTGGCCCCCGGGCCCCCGCCAGGGGCCCCCGGACCGCCGCCGCTTCCCACTCACCCGCCGTCCGCCCGGTCGGTCGGGGCCGGGAGCGAGGGTGCGGGTGCACCAAGAAGGGCCCGGCGCGGGTGCGCCGGGCCCTTTCTCGATCGTGCTGGATCAGCTGTCGCCGCCGGTCTCTCCGACCGGGGCGGCGTTGACGTCGTCGATCGCGTACTTCTTGGCGGCCTCGGCCGGCACGGTGGCCGGCACCGCGCCGCTGCGGGCGAGCTGCCGCAGAGTGGCGACCACGATCGACTCGGCGTCGACGTGGAAGTGCCGGCGCAGCGCGTGCCGGGTGTCCGACATTCCGAAGCCGTCGGTGCCCAGCGACGTGTAGTCGCCGGGTACCCAGCGGGCGATCAGGTCCGGTACGGCGCGCATCCAGTCGCTGACCGCGACCTTCGGCCCGTCCGCGTCGGCCAGCTTCTGCGCGACGTAGGGCACCTTGGCCTCGGCGCCCGGGTTGAGCAGGTTGTACTCCTCGGTCTCCACCGCGTCGCGACGCAGCTCGGTCCAGGAGGTCACCGACCAGACGTCGGCGGCCACCCCCCAGTCCTGGGCGAGCAGCTGCTGGGCCTTGAGCGCCCACTGCATGCCGGTGCCGGAGGCGAGGACGTTGGCCTTCGGGCCGTCGACCTGCGGTGCCGGGGAGTAGCGGTAGATGCCCTTGAGCAGGCCCTCGGTGTCCACCCCGGCCGGCTCGGCCGGCTGGAGGATCGGCTCGTTGTAGACCGTCAGGTAGTAGAAGACGTTCTCCTGCGCGTCCCCGTACATCCGGTGCAGGCCGGCTTCCATGATGTGGGCGATCTCGAAGGAGAACGCCGGGTCGTACGCGACCACCGCCGGGTTGGTGGCGGCGATCAGCAGCGAGTGGCCGTCCTCGTGCTGCAGGCCCTCACCGTTGAGCGTCGTCCGCCCCGCGGTCGCGCCGAGCAGGAAGCCCCGCGCCATCTGGTCGGCCGC
Organism: Micromonospora sp. NPDC005254; assembly: GCF_042872525.1. Taxonomy (NCBI): domain Bacteria; kingdom Bacillati; phylum Actinomycetota; class Actinomycetes; order Micromonosporales; family Micromonosporaceae; genus Micromonospora; species Micromonospora sp. NPDC005254. Next base: position 58,610 of record NZ_JBIAKM010000003.1, read on the forward strand.
CGCCCACAGTCCGTCGGCGGTCCGCTGGAACCCGAACATCGAGTAGAAGATGTACATCGGGATCATCGGCTCGTCGTGGGTGGCGTACGCCGAGCCCGCGGCGGTGAACGAGGCGACCGAACCGGCCTCGTTGATGCCCTCGTGCAGGATCTGCCCGGTCGTCGACTCCTTGTACGACAGGAACAGCTCCCGGTCGACCGAGGTGTAGCGCTGCCCGTGCGGCGAGTAGATCTTCGCGGTCGGGAAGATCGAGTCGAGGCCGAAGGTGCGGGCCTCGTCCGGGATGATCGGCACCCAGCGCTTGCCGAACTCCTTGTCCTTCATGATGTCCTTGAGCAGGCGGACGAAGGCCATCGTGGTGGCCACCTTCTGCTTGCCCGAGCCGCGCTTGACGTCGGCGAACCGCTCCGGACCGGGGATGGTCAGCCGCTTGGTGCTGGTGCGCCGCGACGGCAGGTAGCCGCCGAGCTGCTCGCGGCGCTCCTTCAGGTAGGCCAGCTCCTCGGACTTCTCACCGGGGTGGAAGTACGGCGGCAGGTAGGGGTTGTCCTCCAGCGCCTTGTCCGGGATGTCCAGGTAGAGCCGGTCGCGGAAGGTCTTCAAGTCCTCCAGCGTCAGCTTCTTCATCTGGTGGGTCGCGTTGCGGCCCTCGAAGTGCGAACCGAGCGTCCAGCCCTTGATCGTCTTCGCCAGGATGACCGTCGGCTGACCGGTGTGCTCGGTGGCCGCCTTGTAGGCCGCGTAGAGCTTGCGGTAGTCGTGCCCACCCCGCTTGAGGTTCCAGATCTCGTCGTCGCTCAGCGGCTCGACCATCTTGCGGGTCCGTGCGTCCCGGCCGAAGAAGTGCTCCCGCACGTACGCGCCGGACTCGGCCTTGTAGGTCTGGTAGTCGCCGTCGGTCGTGGTGTTCATGAGGTTGACCAACGCGCCGTCGGTGTCCGCGGCGAGCAGCGGGTCCCACTCACGGCCCCAGACCACCTTGATCACGTTCCAGCCGGCGCCCCGGAAGAACGACTCCAGCTCCTGCATGACCTTGCCGTTGCCCCGGACCGGGCCGTCCAGCCGCTGGAGGTTGCAGTTGATCACGAAGGTGAGGTTGTCCAGCTCCTCGCGGGCGGCCACACCGATCGCGCCCAACGTCTCCGGCTCGTCCATCTCGCCGTCGCCGAGGAACGCCCACACGTGCTGCTGCGAGGTGTCCTTGATGCCGCGGTGCTGCAGGTACCGGTTGAACCGGGCCTGGTAGATCGCGTTCAGGCCGCCGAGGCCCATCGAGACGGTGGGGAACTCCCAGAAGTCCGGCATCAGCCGCGGGTGCGGGTACGACGGCAACCCGCCGCCCGGATGCGACAGCTCCTGGCGGAACCCGTCGAGCTGGTGCTCGCTGAGCCGCCCCTCCAGGAACGCCCGCGCGTACATGCCGGGGGAGGCGTGACCCTGGTAGTAGATCTGGTCGCCGCCGCCCGGGTGGTTCTTGCCCCGGAAGAAGTGGTTGAAGCCCACCTCGTAGAGCGACGCCGAGCTGGCGAAGGTGGAGATGTGCCCGCCGACGCCGATCTCCGGGCGCTGCGCCCGGTGCACCAGCATGGCGGCGTTCCACCGGACGTACGCCCGGATGCGCCGCTCGACGTGCTCGTCACCCGGGAACCAGGGTTCCTGCTCCGGCGGGATGGTGTTGATGTAGTCGGTGGTGGTCAGGGGCGGAACCCCGACCTGGCGCTCACGGGCCCGCTCCAGCAGGCGCAGCATGACGTAGCGGGCGCGTTTGGCGCCGCGCTCGTCGATGACACCGTCAAGCGACTCGACCCATTCGCTGGTCTCTTCAGGGTCGATGTCCGGAAGCTGGCTCGGTAGGCCGTCGCTGATCACCGGGCGCTTGCGTTCCGTAGCCACAGGCGTTCCCTCGGTTGTGTGTGGGATAGGTCTCTAGCGCCATCCTGCCCCCTGGTGGCACCCGTCGTCACGTCTAGGTGCCCCCGACGCGATGCTGAACACAGGTACCCGTCGGTAACTTAGCGCGACGACCCTTCCTTTCCCCATGCACCGGGGCTCCCGGCCCGCTGCGGCAGAATGCGACGTATGCGCAGTGACGTGATCACCGTCCAGACCGGGACCCGGCCGGCCGTCCGGGACATCACCGCCGAGGCCCAGAGCTTCGTCTCCGGCGAGGGAGACGGCCTGCTGCACGTCTTCGTGCCGCACGCCACCGCCGGGCTGGCGATCATCGAGACCGGATCGGGCTCCGACGACGACCTGCTCACCGCCCTCGACGCGCTGCTGCCCACCGACAACCGCTGGCGGCACCGCCACGGCTCGCCCGGCCACGGCCGGGACCACGTGCTGCCGGCCTTCGTTCCGCCGTACGCGACGCTGCCGGTGCTCGACGGACGCCTCGCCCTGGGCACCTGGCAGTCCATCTGCCTGGTCGACACCAACGGCGACAATCCCACCCGCCAGGTCCGCTTCTCCTTCCTCCCCGCCTGACCCCCGGGCGATCATGGTCGCCGTGTGGGGTCGAACCTGATCGTTGAGCTGGGCGGTCGTCGTGGTGCGTACGATGTGGCGGTGGCACCGGAGGTGGTTTCCGCGGCGGGTCGACCGGTGGACCGGGCCGGCCTCGCGGCCGACGTGGTGCGCCGGATGGCACACCTGACCGCCTCGCTGCGACACCGGCAGGGCACCGCGTTCGCCGAGTTGGGGCTCACCCCGGCCACGGCCCGGGCGTTGCACGAGCTGGACCCGGACCGTCCACTGCCCGCCCGGGATCTCGCCGATCGGCTGGGCTGTGACCGGTCCAACGTGACGGCGCTTGTCGACCGGCTGGAGCAGGCCGGCCTGGTCGAGCGTCGTACCGACCCGACCGACCGCCGGCAGAAGACGCTCGTGGTGACCGAGGACGGCCGGGGCGTGCGGGACCGGGTGACCGAGGTGATGTCCGACTCCCGACTCCTGGCCGGGCTGAGTGACCAGGAGCTGTCCACCCTGCGTGACCTGGTGTGGAAGGTGTCCGACGGCGGCTGTCCGGAGCCGTGCGACCCGGCGTGAGTCGACAGGCGCCGGCCGTGTCCCACTGGGCGAGCATGGCCCGCGTCGGTAATGCTGTCGGACGTGACCACCCCGCAAGATCTCGACGACCGGTTCCGGGAGACGCTGGCGGCGCTGCCCGCCGCGCAGCGGAGGCGTGACCCCGCCGACCCGGTCACCGACGACGCCCCGCTGACCGGCGCGCAGCTGCTGGACCTGTTCGACGCGCAGGTGACCAGCCGCCAGCTCGACCTCGCCGGTCGTTGGCTGCGCAGTTTCGGGGAGGGTTTCTACACCATCGGCTCGGCCGGGCACGAGGGCAACGCGGCGGTCGCCGCCGCGCTGCGCCCCACCGACCCGGCGTTGCTGCACTACCGCTCCGGGGCGTTCTACTGCGTGCGGGCGGCCCAGGTCGCCGACGCCATGACGCCGACCGACACCGCCGACGCCGAACCGGCCACCGGCCGGGAGCCTGCCGCCGACCCGAAGCGGGCAACCGACCAGGAGTCAGCCACCGCGCGGGAGGCTGCCGCCGACCCGGAGCCGGCCGCGGAGCCCGAGCCGGCCGGGTCCGAGCGGCCCACCGGCGGGTTCGCGGCGTACGCCGAGGCGGCCCGGGACGTGCTGCGCGGAATGGTCGCCTCCAGCGAGGAGCCGATCGCCGGTGGCCGGCACAAGGTGTTCGGCCGCGCCGACCTGGCGATCGTGCCGACCACCTCCACCATCGCCTCGCACCTGCCCCGCGCGGTCGGGATGGGGCTGGCCGTGGAGCGGCTGCGCCGGCTGGACACCGTCGGGCGCCGTGCCGGGGCCGGGGTACGGGTCGGCAGCGGGGCCGGCGCGGCGCACGCCCCCTGGCCGCCGGACGCCATCGTGGTCTGCTCGTTCGGCGACGCGTCGGTCAACCACGCCAGCGCCACCGCCGCCTTCAACACCGCCGGCTGGTACGACCACGCCGGACTGCGCATCCCGGTGCTCTTCGTCTGCGAGGACAACGGGCTGGGCATCAGCGTCCGCTCGCCGGAGGGCTGGGTGGAGGCGACGCTGCGCGCCAAACCGGGCATCCACTACTTCAGCGCCGACGGGGCCGACCCGGTACGGGCGTACGAGGCGGCGCAGGAGGCCGCGGCCTGGGTACGCCGGCACCGGCGGCCCGCCGTACTGCACCTGCGCACCGTCCGGCTGATGGGCCACGCCGGGGCGGACGCGGAGTCGGCGTACCGCAGCCCGGCCGAGCTGGCCGAGGACCTTCAGCGGGATCCGGTGGCCGCCACCGCCCGGCTGCTCGTCGACGCCGGTGTGGCGACCGCCGACGAACTGCTGGCCCGGTACGACGAGACCGGCTGGCAGGTCCGCCGGCTGGCCGAGGAGGTGCTGGGCGAGCCGAAGCTGGCCTCCGCCGCCGACGTGGTGTCGGCGCTGGCGCCCCGCCGCCCGGTGCGGGTGGCGCGGGCGGTGGCCGACGCGGCGGCACGGGCCAGCGGGCCGGGCTCGGCGGCGCGGGAGGAGGCGTTCGGGGGCAAACCGCCGGAGCTGGCCGGCCCGCTCACCCTGGCGCAGAGCATCAACGCGGCGCTCGCCGACGGGCTGCTCGACCACCCCCAGATGGCCGTCTTCGGCGAGGACGTGGCCGCCAAGGGTGGCGTGTACGGCGTGACGAAGGGCCTGCGGGACCGGTTCGGCGCGGCCCGGGTCTTCGACACCCTGCTCGACGAGACGTCGGTGCTCGGGCTGGGCCTCGGCGCCGGGCTGGCCGGGATGCTGCCGGTGCCGGAGATCCAGTACCTGGCGTACCTGCACAATGCCGAGGACCAGCTGCGCGGCGAGGCCGCGACCATGCAGTTCTTCTCGCGGGGCGCCTTCCGCAACCCGATGGTCGTGCGGGTGGCCGGGCTGGCGTACCAGGAGGGGTTCGGCGGGCACTTCCACAACGACAACTCGGTGGCCGTACTCCGGGATGTGCCGGGTCTGGTGATCGCGGTGCCGGCGCGGCCGGACGACGCCGCGCCCATGCTGCGGACCTGCCTGGCGAGCGCGGCGGTGGACGGCAGCGTCTGCGTGTTCCTGGAGCCCATCGCGCTCTACCACACCCGCGACCTGTACGCCGAGGGTGACGGGGAGTGGCTGGCCGGCTATCCGGAGCCCGGCTCGTGGGTGGCCGGGCACGTGCCGGTCGGCCGGGCCCGGGTCTACCGGGTCGGCTCGGCCGATGACCTGACCATCATCACCTTCGGTAACGGGGTACGGATGTCACTGCGGGCCGCCGCCGTCCTCGCCGAGGAGGGGGTGGGCACCCGCGTGGTGGATCTGCGCTGGCTGGCGCCCCTGCCGGTGGCCGACATCATCCGGGAGTCCTCGGCGACCGGCCGGGTGCTGGTGGTGGACGAGACACGCCGCTCCGGCGGGGTCGGCGAGGGGGTGATCGCCGCGCTGGTCGACGCCGGATACGTGGGTGCCGCGCGGCGGGTGGCCGGAGTTGACTCTTTTGTACCATTGGGTCCGGCAGCCCGTCATGTTCTGGTCTCCCCGGAAGCCATTACCGACGGTGCCCGTACGCTGCTGGCACGGTAAATTCCGTTCCACCCGGTGCGCCACTTGCGCGCAGAGGCACAACTGTGTGGACTTTGCCTGACGGCGTCGGTCCGACGCCGCGAGCAGGGACGAAATGAGGAGGCACGCGACAGTGAGCGCGACCGCTGGTCAGGCCGCCGACGGGGTACGCAGCCTGGCGGACCGGTTCGGCATCGAACCGGGGATGGTCGTCATGGAGATGGGGTACGACGACGACGTCGACCAGGATCTCCGCGACGCCCTGACCGACCGCTGTGGAGATCTGGTCGACGAGGACACCGACGAGGTGGTCGACGCGGTGCTGGTGTGGTACCGCGACGGCGACGGTGACCTCTTCGAGCTGCTCGTCGACGCCCTCGGCCCGCTGGCCGACAACGGGGTCGTGTGGCTGCTCACCCCGAAGGCGGGGCGCGAGGGGCACGTTGAGCCGAGTGAGGTCGCGGAGTCCGCGCCCACCGCCGGCCTCCAGCAGACCTCGACCGTCAACGCCGGCCGGGACTGGAGCGGCGCCCGCCTGGTGCTGCGCCGTGGGGCCAAGGCCAAGAAGTAGCCCGTCATCGCTTTCTCGCGCCCGGCGGTCCGCACCGCCGGGTGTGGCAGGCTGGCGTCGTCCCCCGACTCGACCCCGAGGAGTGCAGATGCCGATCGAGGTTGGCGCCGAGGCGCCGGACTTCGTGCTGAAGGACCAGAACAACCAGGAGGTCCGCCTGTCGGACTTCCGGGGCCGGCGCACCGTGCTGCTGGTCTTCTATCCGCTGGCGTTCACCGGCACCTGCCAGGGCGAGCTGGCCGAGGTGCGGGACAACCTCGACGAGTACGTGAACGACGACGTCCAGGTGCTGACGGTCAGCGTCGACTCGGCCTACAGCCACAAGATCTGGGCCGACCGGGAGGGCTACCAGTTCCCGTTGCTGGCCGACTTCTGGCCGCACGGCGCCGTCGCCCAGGCGTACGGGGTCTTCAACGAGGTGGCCGGCTTCGCCAACCGGGGCACCTTCGTCATCGACAAGGCCGGCGTGGTCCGCTTCGCCGAGATGAACGGCCCGGGCGAGGCCCGCGACCAGCAGGGCTGGCGCAAGGCCATCGCCGACGCGACCGCCGGATAGGGGTACGCCGTGCGGCCGGGCCGGCGGCGAGCAGGTAGGCTTGCCAGCCACCGGCCCGCCGCACACGGGCGATCCGGGCGCGTAGCTCAGTGGGAGAGCACCCGCCTTACAAGCGGGGGGTCGCAGGTTCGAAACCTGCCGCGCCCACCAATCAAACGCCCCGGGAAGGATCACTCCCCGGGGCGAGAAACAGCAACGGGTCTACGAGAGCCGCTATCGGCCGGCCTTTTGGCGGCGGGACGGCCAGACGCGCCGGCGCTCGGGCTCATGCCATCAATCGAGGCAGTGGACGTGGACGGCGATGTGCTGTGGCTGAGCGCCCGTGTCTCGGTGTAGGACCTGAAGCTCGACACGGTGCCGGTCGCCTGAGGCGGGCTCGTTCTCCTCGGCGACCAGGCAGGTTGGATACGTGCTGTCGTGGTGCAGTGTCCCGCGCACGTCCTGCCAGCTTTCGGCGATCACCGAGTAGATTGTGTCGCCATCGAGAGGGCCCTGCCGAGATGATGAGTCCTTCGAGCTGGCCTCCGGCTTGAATGCGGGCCTTCATCGCTCCACGTCTGGCGACGCGCCGGCGCTCCCCGAGCAGCCCACCTGCCCACGCACGTCCTACTTATGTGCTGGTGGAATTCTGGCCCCGCCGCCACACCTCGCCCTGCGCGCCATGTCGCTCGGCCGCGTGCCGCTCCTGGGCCGATCTCGCATCGCGCCCCGCAGCCGAGTCCTCAGGCGACGAAAGGCGCTTCCGATCGCGCCAAGCGACGAAGACGAACGCCGCGATCAGCAACACGACGACCGCTCCGAGAGACACCGCCAGACTGGTCATGCCATTGAAGCTACCGGGTACGCGCCAGAGTCCGAGCTGTTGGCCGAACAGGTCGACGAACTGGATGGCGAGCACATGAACGGGGATAGACGAACACTTCCTCACCGCCGGCGCGGGCCCGGTGACGGTCGTCTTCGTCGCTGGTGACCGCTTCAACACGGCGGCCTAAGTTCAGCCCCGGCTATTCCGCGACGAAAACTCCCACGCCGGGCAGGGTCTCGGTCATACCTTTGATCCGTAATACCTGCATGGCGCGGTCGATCACCGGCTCGGTGACCCCGTAGTGCTCAATCAGTTCTCGCCGACTGGGCAGCTTGGAGCCGGGCTGGAACTCGCCTGACGCGATGCGTTCGGCGAGGTCGTCGGCGATCTGCTCATAGCGGTAACGCGGCGGCACGTGGTTCTCCTCGGTTGGCAACACGAGTAGACCACCTACGTCAGCCCTTGACTACCCAACGGTACCTGTGGGAGGTTGCCGAGGAGGTCGATTCCCTCGGTTGGCGCTGTGGGCCGTCCTCGCCGGCGTGGATGTCCGGCGCGTCCCCCGCGCTCGGGCATCCACGCCCCCAGATTGCTGCGGCACGAGGAGGCGGCAGTGCGCCCTTTGACTTGGGCAACACGGCAGACCACGGCGCGAGCGGGAGTGGCGAGCTGGTGAAGCGAGTCTCGTACGACGAGTACGTCTTGGCGGTCGCGTTGACTCTGGCTCGCCGTCACCGGCCCGTCTGGTCCTGGCGACATTGGCGGCGTATCTGCCGCTGCGGAGGTGAGCTGCCATGCCGAAGCCGCCACCGCATTCCGATCAACCGCGGCCACTGGCCCCATCAGGACGGCCCGCAATGACCAATCACCGCCCGATCAAGCCAGCCTGGACGTGCGGCGGCTGTGCGGAGGAGTGGCCATGCCATACCCGGCGCCGAGAGCTGCGCGCCGAATACGACCGCGCCCGGGTATCGCTGGTTCTCTACCTGGCCGCCCATCTCGTCGACGCCGCCCAGGACCTGGCCCACGTTCCCGCCAGCCACCTGCACTACCGCTTTCTCGGGTGGACCCGATGAGCATCCTGCGGCCTGGCGACGAGAAGTTTCACTACAGCGACGGCTCGCACAAGTGGATCCCACCGGCCCCGGACTACGACCAGGAGGTCTGGGATGAGCAGGTCCACCAACACAAGCAGGGTCACCTCAGGAACGAGCGCCCGAAGGTCCGCATCCAACGCCTCGTCTGACGGCAGCGAAAGTACAGCAAGCCGCCAGCCGAACCGAGCCCTCGATCCCGTTGTCTCCCGACGGTTGACAGCGGGAGTCCTGGGCCGGCCCCGCCGTCAGACGAGAGCCGACTCAGTCTGTTCCCGCAGCGTCCGTACGTGCGTCAAGGTCGTCTTGACGTGAACGGCGATGTCAGGACTGGGTGCGGGTCCACTGCTGGTTGGTGCCAGTTCCGCAGGTGTACTGAGTGATGTCGGTGCCGTCTGCGGTGCCGCTGCTCACCACGTCCAGGCACTTGCCGCTGTGTCGGGCCCGCAGTTGGTAGTAGTTGCCGGTGGCGACCCACTGCCACTGCTGGTTGGTGCCCCCGCCACAGCTGTACTGGATGACGTTGGCGTTGTTGGCGGTGGAGGCGTCGGCGACGTCGAGGCATTTGCCGCTGTTCTGGTTGACGATCCGGAAGTAGCCGCTACCGGCGTCGCGGAACTCCCACTTCTGGTTCGCACCGCCGTTCCAGGACCACTGTTTGACTTCGGCGTTGTCGGTGACGGCCTGGTCCAGCACGTCGACCACCTTGCCGCTGTTGCGGTTGGTGATGCGGTAGTAGAGCGGCGCCTGCCCGGTGACGGTGCCCGCGGCGGCGTCGATGGTGATGGTGGGATACCAGGTCAGGCTCATGGTCGTGGCCGAAGGGAAGGCGATCGGCAACCACACGTACTGGGAGTCGTTGGCCGGCCCGCCCCAGGCGCCGGCCCAGCGGTCGCCGAGGTAGAGGTAGCTCGTCGACGACGTGCCCTGGATGGGGAGCACGAAGGCCGACTGGGAGCGGAAAGTGGTCGAGTCCCCGACGTTGGTCATGCCGGTCCACGGGCCGGAAATGCTGGACGCCGTGGCGTACCTGGCCTGGTTCGGGCTCCAACCGGTCAGGCCCGAGGTGAGCAGGAAGTACGTGCCACCGCGCTTGAACAGAGCCGGTGCCTCACGGTTGCCGTCGTTCCAGAAGTTGCCGACCAGCGTGGCCACGGAGAGATAGTCGGCGGTGAGGCGATAGATGAGCAGGTCGCGGTTCTCGTCGCCGGCGGAGGCCATGTAGGCGGTACCGCCGTCGTTGTAGAGCGTGATGTCTCGCGACATGTTTCCCAGCGGCCGGAAGCTGCCGTGGTACGTGTAGGTGCCGTCCACGGTGGCCGAGGAGGCGACGGCGGCCCTGGCCTCGCCGTAGTCGCTGCCGTTCTCCTTGTGCATCCACATCACGTACCGGTTGGTGCTGGCGTTGTAGATGACCTTCGGCCGCTCGATGTTGGCCGACTGCAGTTCCGCCGCCGACGACTGGGTCAGCACGTTGTTGCGGAACTCCCAGTCGCGCAGGTTGGTGGAGCGGTAGACGGAGACGGCCCGGAACGTGTTGTTGGCGTTGCGGTTCTCACCGAACCAGTAGTAGTAGTCGCCGACCTTGAGCACCCCACCGCCGTGCGCGTGCAGCACGTTGCCGGCGGTGTCGGTGAACTGAGTGCCGTTGGGGATCGTGACCGGCGCGGCCTGGGCCGGGGCTGCGGCCATGGTGGTTACCGCCACGATCGCCGTTCCGACCAGGGTGAGCGCCGCCATCAGGGATGCAAGCCGTCTGTTGCGTCTCACTACGTTCGTCCTTCCGTGGGCGGGCGGCGACCCGCCGCCGACTGCGGACGACGGCGCCACCGTCCGAACCAATCCATTCATGAATGTACATCTGTCGTCGTCGACTACCTCATCCGCCGGCTGGTGCCGTTGTGGGAGCCAGTGAGTCCCACCGGGGTCAGGCGCGATCCGCGACCATCACCCGACTGTGGGCGAGTGACGCACGGCGGATCGGCAGGGCGAGTGCCCGCGCCGTGTCGAGCAGGTCGTGGTCGCCGGTGACGGTGAAGCCGTGTCGGGCGAGCAGGGCGGCCATGGCGGCGGGCGTCCAGGTCGAGCGCCACGGCTCGGTAGCCCAGACACTCCGCCGGCCGGTGGACGCCATCAGCAGCCGTGCGACGAGCCGGCCCAGCGTCAGGGATTTCCCGGGGAGCTGGAAGTTGACGATGAGGCGGCTCGTCGGCGCAGAGCACGCGGCGATCGCGGCAACCGTCGTGGACACCTCGGCAGCCGTCAGGTACGGCACGACCCCCTCCCAGATCCACGTCGTCGGCTCGCCGGGGCGATGCCCGGCGGCTGCCAACGCCTCGGCGAGGCGGTCGCGGCCGAAGTCCACCGGCACGAACGTCGGTGAAGTGCCGGGCAGGCCCTCGGCGCGTTCGCGTTTGTCGCGCTGGCTGCTCGGCTGGTCGACCTCGAAGACCGTCTTGTCGGCGAGTTCCGGCATCCGCCAGGCGCGACCGTCCAGCCCTGCCCCCAGGATCACCACCTGCGAGCTGCGATGGTCACGTACGGCGTCGTCGATCGCGACCGTCCGGGGCACCATCATCTCGGCGCAGGCCCGTACGGTCTCGTAGTCGACCCGTTGCCGCCACGGCTTGGGCGCGGAAGCGCCGCGTACCCAGTCGACGGCCTCCCGTTCGTCGGCGCGGAGCAGGCGCATGGCCGTCGGGTCCGCGAAGCGGCCGGGAGCGATCAGGCCGTCCGCCGCCGCGCGGCCCTGGCAAACGAGCACCGCCGTACGGCTCGCGGATTGCGTCGTCGGCATAGCTCGCGCTCCTGTCCGTGTCGCGGCATCGGCTCTGGGTGCCGACGCTACCGTCGCGCGGAGCCGGTCGGCCCGTTGGTCTCGGTCTCCACGACCATCACTTGACCGCACCGGATAGCCTTCGCGGCTATGGGCGCGATCAAACCGTGGCACCTCGCGGTCCTCAGCATCTGTTGTCTGCTGCCGACGGTGGTGGCGATCGCCGGTGGAGTCTGGGCCGTACGCCGCAACCGCACCCGGCGCTGAGTCGAGGCGACACCCAGCCCGGCCAGACCTGTTAGCGTCGACGGCCATGACCAACGTGGATGAGCACGGTCACCCCGAACCGCCGGTCGCGGGCGACGAGACCGCCACCCTCCTGGGTTCCCTGGACCGCCAGCGCGCCACCCTGGCCTGGAAGACCGGCGGGCTCGACGCGGTCGGCCTGCGGGCGACGCTCGGCCCGTCGTCGATCACCCTGGGTGGGCTGCTCAAGCACCTGGCGCTGGTCGAGGACCTCTACTTCTCGCTCAAGCTGGCCGGACGTTCACCCGGGCCACCGTGGGACACCGTCGACTGGGACGCCAACCCCGGCTGGGAGTGGCGCTCCGCCGCCGAGGACACCCCGGAACAGCTCTACACGCTGTGGCGGGAGGCCGTGGCGCGCTCCCGGGCCACGGTCACCGAGTTGCTGGCCGACGGCGGCCCGGAGCAGTTGGCCCGGGGCGAGTGGCCCGACGGTCGGGTGCCGAGCCTGCGCCGGGTCCTGGTCGACCTCATCGAGGAGTACGCGCGGCACGTCGGGCACGCCGACCTGATCCGGGAGTCGGTGGACGGGCTCACCGGCGAGGACCCGCCCCGCTGAACGTGGCCCACTGCGACAGGGCCGCGGGGCACCGCCAGAATGGGCGCGTGCAGGACACCGTCGCCGTCGCGCTGATCACCTCACTGTCCACGTTGGCCGCCGCGGCCCTGACCGGGCTGGTCGGCGCGTTCAGTACCCGCCGGCAACTCGCCCACCAGCTCACCGTCGCCCGGCAGGAGAGCGCCGACCGGTGGGCGACCCGGCGTGACGAGCTGCGGCGCGACGCGTACGTCGGGTTCCTCAGCGCCTGTGACGCGGCGTACCGGCGGCTGGACCGCCGGTGGGTCGAGCCGGGCGTGGACAGGGCCACGCCCGGCTACGACGAGACGTACGCGGCGATGCGCGCCGTGGACGAGGCGTACAACCTGGTGTTGTTGGAAGGCCCGGCGGACGTCGCGGCGGCGGGCCGGTCGGTGCTGGCCAGCCTCACGACGGAGTACGCCGAGCAGCGCCGCCTCGCCGACGAGCCGGGCGACGCGGCAGTGCCGCTTCGCGACCGGCACCGGGAGCGCTGGCTCGCGGCCATCGAGGTACGGACCAACCGGCGCGTCGCGTTCGTCGACGTCGTGCGTTCCGTGTTGGGCCGGGAGGAGTGACGCAGCTGGGTGGGGTATCTCAGCTGGTGAAACCCCCGTCAGGTGCGCGACGGTCGCCGCGATGTCGGCGGGTCATGCAAACGATCATGTCGACGGCTCGTCTTCGAGTCTGGCGGCCATCGGACCACTCGTTCCCAGCGCCGGGTCCGTTTTCCGCCGCCGGCCAGGGAGGCCCTATCCTCGTGACGAAGCGTACGGGGGGAGCGTGATCGTGGAGCTGGCAGACGTCGACGCGGTGCTGTTCGACATGGACGGCACCCTGGTCGACTCCGACGCCGCCGTCGAGCGGGCCTGGGAGCGCTGGGCGTCCGAGTACGCCGTCGAGCCGGCGGCGGCGCTCGCGATCGCGCACGGCAGGCCCGCCGATCAGACGATCCGCCGGCTCCTTCCCTCGCTCGACGAGGCAGCGGTCGCCGTGGCGGCGGCACGGCAGTTGGCGTTGCAGTACGACGACCTGTCCGACGTGACCGCCACCCCGGGCGCCCTCGAGCTGCTGTCGACGTTGGCCCGGTTGGGGTTGCCCTGGGCGGTGGTGACCAGCGCCGACGTCCGGCTGGCCGAGGCCCGGCTCGGTGCCGCCGGCATCACCGCGCCCGTGCTGGTCACCGTCGAGGACGTACGCGCGGGCAAGCCGGCCCCGGAGGGCTACCTGCGGGCCGCCGCGCTGCTCGACGTGGCACCGGCGCGCTGCCTGGTCGTCGAGGACGCCGAGGTCGGGTTGCAGGCCGGGCGCGCGGCCGGCGCGATGACCGCTGCGCTCAAGGGACTCGACGGCGACCTGCGGCTGGTCGACCTGACGCAGCTGGCGTACGGGTTCACCGCGGCGCCCACGGCACGCTGACCCCAGCACCGCAGTACGGCACCCGGCAGCGCAACAGCGCCAACGGGCCGCATCAGGCGAGCCGCTCGGCCAGCCAGGGGAGCAGGGCGTCGGCCTGCGCCTGCTGGAACGCCCGTACGGTGGGGATGCCGGGCGGCGGCGGACGGCGGGCGCTGTCGGCGAAGAAGCCGGCCAGTCCGGCGTACACCCCGGTGAGCGCGGCCGGGTCGACACCGGCGGTGAGCGGCAGCCGGCGCAGCATCGCCTCGGTGTCGTGCCCGCCGTAGAGCCGGACGTTCACCAGCAGCAAGGCGGTGTCCAGCCAGGCCGGCCCCCGGCAGGCCCACGGCCAGTCGACGACTGTCACCGTGCCGGCCGCGTCGAGCAGCAGGTTGTCGGCCCGCACGTCCAGGTGGCAGAGCGTGTCCCCGCTCAACGCGGCGACGCCCTCGTCGGCGGCGTGCCGCAGGTCATCCAGGTGGGCCCGAACCCACGGATCGAGTCGTGGCGGCGGGTCGGCGGCGATCCGGTGCCAGCCGGCGAAGTCCCCGGCCAGCAGCTCGGCGGCGGCCGGCACGTGCGCGACGGGGTTCGGGGTGAGCGCGACGGCCATCGCCTCCAGGGCGTCCAGCACGCGGGTCAGCTCGTCCGCCCGCCACGGGGTTGTCGGGTGCCGTCCGTCCACGTCGGAGAAGACCAGTGCCACCCACTCGCCGTCGTCGTGGCAGCCCAGCAGGCGGGGCGTCGGCGCCGTCGGCGGTAGCGCGCCGGCGGTACGGGCCTCGGCGCGGTGCATGACCGGGCTGTCCGGGTTCTGTGCCGGGCTGACCGCCTTCACGAAAGCCCGCCGCCCGGTCGCGGTGCGGACCCGGTCGGCGGTGCCCGGCGAGAAGCCACCCGACTGGGACACCGCCTCGACCACCCGATCACCGATGATGCCCTCCACCGCGGATCGGACCGCCACCGGCAGATCACCCCAGCCGATCCGCGTCGCTGTCCCCTGCATCCCGCCACGGTGCGCCGGCCCCGCCCCGACGAACAACCCATTTCCCGGGCTCGATGATCATGTGGTTGCCGGGCCTCTTTGGGAAATCGGCCGGGTCGCGGCCCCGTCGCGGGTATCACGGTGGCGGCGTCTGCGTGGTTCTGCGGCACCCGGCCCGACGCGGGCCTGGATTCAGAACATCGAGGTACATCCGACGCACCGGGGGCGTGGCCACGCGCGGCGGATGATCCAGCTCATCGAGGCCGAACTGGCCGGACTCGGGGTGCCCGAGCTGGGGTTGAACGTCTTCGGAACGAACACCGTGGCGATCGGGCTCTACCGGAGCCTGGGCTTCGAGGTCACCGCGCAGCAGATGGCCAAGCGCATCGATCCGGCGGGCTGAGCCGCCCCGGCCCCGGTTCAGGACTGTTCGCCCGACCAGCGGGAAACCGCTGCGGACCGCACCCGGGGAGGAGCGACGGATGACGCATGGCGCCGGACTGACCATCGGTGTGCTCGGCTCGTACGGTGGCCGGAACCTCGGCGATGAGGCGATCCTCACCGGTCTCCTCATCGATCTACGCATGCAGGAACCGAACGCCCGGATCATCGTCTTCTCCCGCAACCCGGAACACACCCGTGCCGCCCACCCGGACGTCGAGGCGGTGCCCTGGGAAGGCGTCAGCCGTACCGACTCGGCGTTGGTGCTGGCTCAACTCGACCTGCTCATCCTCGGTGGCGGCGGGATCCTCTACGACCGGGAGGCCCGCCGCTACCTGCGGGTCGTGCGGGTCGCCCAGGAACGGGGCCTGCCCCTCCTCACGTACGCGGTGGGGGTCGGGCCGCTCAGCGACGCGGTCGACACCGGCATGGTCCGGGAGACGCTCGCCAGCGCGACCCAGGTGACCGTCCGCGACCAGGAGTCCCGGATGGTCCTGGAAGAGGCGGGACTGCTCAACCCGATCACGGTCACCGCCGACCCGGCGTTCCTGTTGCAGCCGGCCGACTTTCCGGTGCACCTGCTCAGCGAGGAGGGGGTGCCGGCCGGTAAGAGGCTGGTCGGGATCAGCGTGCGGGAGCCGGGACGGGCCGCCGAACGCCTCGACGTCGACGGCTACCACCGGCTGCTGGCCCAGATCGGTGACTTCCTGGTGCACCGCATCGACGCGTACGTGCTGTTCGTGCCGATGGAACGCGACGACATCCGGCACTCGCACGGGGTGTTGTCGCACATGGTCGCCGCCGAGCGGGGGCGGATCCTGCACGGCACCTACTCACCGGAGCAGGTGCTCGGGCTGATGCGCCACTTCGACCTGGCCGTCGGCATGCGTCTGCACTTCCTGATCTTCGCGGCGATGGTGGGCACGCCGTTCCTGCCGCTGCCGTACGCCGGCAAGGTCTTCGACCTGGCCCAGCGGCTCGGTGTGCCGGCGCTGCGGGGCGTGGAGCGGGAGGTGGAGGGGCCGCTGCTGGCCGAGGTCGACCGGCTCTGGGACGAACGCGAGGAACGCGCCGAGGCCACGGCCCGTCGGGTCGCGGAGGTCTGCGAGCAGGCGCGGGGCACCTCGGAGGTCACCCGTGGCGTGTTGGACAGGCTGCGCGCTCAGGCCCTCACCCGAGTCTGACCCGCGTCACACCGCCGGACCGGTCCACCGGTAGCGCCACTCGCGGCCCTCCTCGCGGGCGGACTCCAACTCGTAGATCTGCGCCTCCGCCAGCCCACCGGACCCGATGTGGTGGTGGGTGAGCGGCGGCCGGCCGTTGGTGTCCAGTTCGACGGTCACGGTCTGCCCGTCCGCCGCGCCGCCGACGAGGAGGATCTGCACGGATGAAGCCATGCGCCCATCCTGCCCGTCACGAGGGCGCCTCGCAGCGGGATACGGGGCAGCGCGAGGGGCCAGACGTGGTTACGGTCGGCGAATGACGGAGCAGACCATCGGCGCGCTCTGAGCCCGGCCGCCCGTCGTCATCCGGCGGGTAACAGGCCCGGCGGATACTCCATGCCGTCGTGGGCGCAGGCCGCCGCGGCGACCCGTGCCGCGTACCGGGCCGCCTCGGGCAGGGGCTCGCCCCGCAGCCGCCCGGCGATCAGCCCGGCCGCGAACGCGTCGCCGGCCCCGTTGCTGTCCACCACCGGCCCCGGCGCGGCGGCGGGCGGCACCGGCACCCGCGTGCCGTCGCCCGGGTACAGCTCCGCGCCGTCCGCGCCCCGGGTCACCACCACGGTCCGGGGCGCCAGCGTGCCGGCGAGGGCCGCGGCCCGCTCGCCCAGCCGCACCCCGCTGACCAGGACCAGGTCGGCGACCTCGGCGAACGGCCGGTGGTAGGGGTTCGTGCCGTCCCAGTCGTGCAGGTCGGTGGAGAGCGACACGCCCGCCGGGAGCGCGGCCCGCACGGCGGGCAGCAACGGCACCACCCAGTCCATGATCGAAAGGTGTACGTGCCGGGCGTCCGCGACCAGCTCGGCCACCTCCGCGGGCGAGAACGGCGGGTCGCCCCGCCACGGGCGCGGGTCGTACAGCGAGGTGCGCCGGCCGCCCGGGTCCACCAGGTTCACCGACCGTCGGGTCCCGCCGCTGTCCTGCGCCAGCACCGCCGGCACCGCGGCCCGGGTCAGCGCCGCCCGGATCAGATCGCCGGCCGGGTCGGCGCCGAGCGTGTCGACCACCCGTACCCGCAGCCCGAGCGCCCGGCCGGCCAGCGCCACCCCGGCGCCGGTGTTGCCGATCCGCAGCTCGATCGGTTCGACGGTGTGCGAGTCGGCGGCCGGCAGCGGCAGCGCGGGCACCCGAACCCGCACATCCACCCCGAGCCCGCCGACAACCAGGAGATCGACCATGGTGCCGACGCTAGCCCAGCCCGGCGTGGGCACCC
Source organism: Micromonospora sp. NPDC005254 (assembly GCF_042872525.1). NCBI lineage: Bacteria > Bacillati > Actinomycetota > Actinomycetes > Micromonosporales > Micromonosporaceae > Micromonospora > Micromonospora sp. NPDC005254. Next base: position 76,126 of record NZ_JBIAKM010000003.1, read on the forward strand.
CCACACCCCCGACCTGGAGTCGATCAACCCGTCGGCGGCGTGTGTCGTGCGGTGGGCGCTGACGCTCGTCGCCCCGGGCCGCCTATCCTGGGCGCGGGCGGCGGAGGGGGAGTAGGTGCTGGTCATCCATGGGCTGTGGAAGCCCTGCGACGACTCGACCGCTGGCCTCGCGGTCTGGGCCGAGGACAGCGCCGCGCCGCCGTCTCCGGTCCGCCCCGGCAGGCCGCCCCGGGAGCGCCCGCATCCCTTCGCCGCCGGGCACGCGGACCTGGTCGCGGCTCTCGCCGACGCCGCCGAGCCGGCCCGCCCGGCCACCGCGCTGCTCACCCTGCCCACCCGGGCGGGCGCGCCGACCGACTCACCCGAGCTGATCCGGACCACCGTCGCACCCCCGGCCCGCGGCCAGCTCACCCTCGCCGCGTGGCGGGTGCCCACCCTGGTGTACGCCCCAGACGACGCCCTCGCACTGCTGCGCGCCCTGGACGACCTCCCGGCGGTGCCCGGGGCGACCCTGCGCCACCTCGCCGAGCTGGCCGACTTCGCCGCCGACCTCGTGGCCCGGGGCCGGGTCCTGCCCGGCGTCAGCACGCCGATCCCCACGGCCGGCTCGGTCGATGCCCCTGTCGGCTCGCCGGATGCCGGCGTGGCGTCGCAGGCCGGGTCGGCCGATGTCGACGTGACCGGGCTGGTGGCAGACCGGGCAGCCCAGGTGGCTGCGCGGGCCGTCTGGCGTCCGCTGCTGACCGGCACCGACGCCGCCTGGGCGCGCTCGCTGGCACTGGCGCTGCCGCCCGCAGCCCGCGCCGCCGCTGCCCCCGTCCCGGTCGTCGTCCCCGCTGGGACTGCCACCGCGCCGGCCGTTGCCGCTACCGCTGCTGCGGTGCCGGCCGCCGAACTGGTGGCGGACGCGCTGGACGCGCTCACCGACGCCGCCGCCCGAGCGGCCCTCGTGACCACCACGCTGGCCCGAGGAGTACGCCCCGGCGGGCCCGCGCCGGCCTGGTTGGCCGCGCTCGCCGGCCCCCGCCGCGACTTCACCGTCGACCGGGCCGCACTGGACATCCTGCGCGCCGAACTCGACGACTGGCAGCGCGACGCGGCCGGCGGCGCGGTCCGGGCGAGCTTCCGCCTGGTGGAGCCGGCCCCGGACGAGGTCACCGAGCCGATCCTGGCCACCCGCCCGGTGCCGGGCGACGCGCCGCCCGCGTCTGTTCGCACGGGCGGCGGTGAGCTGGCCGAGGGTGGCCCGACAGGCGACGAGGACTCCCCGGCGGCGCGGTGGCGGCTGGAGTTCGGGTTGCAGGCGGCCGATGAGCCGGGTCTGCACATCGACGCCGGGGAGGTCTGGCGGGCGCACCCGCTCGACGGTCTCGCCGACCGTACGGCCAGCCCGCAGGAGACCCTGCTCGCGGAGCTGGGCCGGGCCAGCCGGCTCTGGCCCGACCTGGACGCCGCGCTGCGCACCGCCGCGCCCGAGGCGATGGAGTTGGACGTCGAGGGCGCCCACCGGTTCCTCAGCGAGGGCGCCCCGGTGCTGCACGCCGCCGGCTTCGGGGTGCTGCTGCCCTCCTGGTGGCGGCGTCCGTCGGCGCGGCTCGGCGCTCGGCTGCGCGCCCGCAGCCGGACCGCGCCCGGCACGGTGGCCAGCACCGAGGCCGGCGTCGGGTTGGACGCGCTCGTCGACTACCGCTGGGAGGTCGCGCTCGGCGACCAGCCGCTGTCGGCCGACGAACTGGCGGCGCTGGCCGAGCTGAAGACCCCGCTGGTACGGCTGCGCGGCCGATGGGTGGAGCTGGACCCAGGTCGGCTCGCGGCCGGTCTGCGTCTGCTGCGCTCGGCCGGCGAGCTGACCGTCGCCGACCTGTTGCGCCTCGGGCTCGCCGACGGCGACGACACCGAGGCGCTGCCGGTGCTGGAGGTGACCGCCGACGGGGCGCTGGGCGACCTGCTCGCCGGCGCGGTCGAGCGCCGGCTCACCCCGCTCGACCCGCCGCCGGGTTTCCAGGGGACGCTGCGGCCGTACCAGCGGCGGGGACTGGCCTGGCTGGCGTTCCTGCGGTCACTCGGCCTGGGCGGGGTGCTCGCCGACGACATGGGGCTGGGCAAGACCGTGCAGTTGCTGGCGCTTCTCGCCGGGGACCCGCCGGAGGCCGGACCGACCCTGCTGGTCTGTCCGATGTCGCTGGTCGGCAACTGGCAGCGGGAGGCGGCCCGGTTCACGCCGACGCTGCGGGTGCACGTACACCATGGGGCGGAGCGGGCGCGGGGGGCGGAGTTCACGACTGCCGCGCACGGCGCGGACCTGGTCCTCACCACCTACTCGGTGGCCGCGCGCGACGCCGTCGACCTGGCCGGCATCGACTGGCACCGGGTGGTGGTGGACGAGGCGCAGGCGATCAAGAACGCGTCGACCCGGCAGGCCGAGGCGGTCCGCGCGCTGCCGGCCCGGCAGCGGGTGGCGGTGACCGGTACGCCGGTGGAGAACCGGCTCGCCGATCTCTGGTCGATCATGCAGTTCGCCAATCCGGGGCTGCTCGGCCCGGCCGCGACGTTCCGCAAGCGGTTCGCCGAGCCGATCGAGCGCCACGGCGACGTCGAGGCCGCCGAGCGGCTGCGCCGGATCACCGGCCCGTTCGTGCTGCGCCGGCTCAAGACCGACTCGTCGATCATCTCCGACCTGCCGGAGAAGCTGGAGATGGAGGTGCTCTGCAACCTCACGGCCGAGCAGGCCGCCCTGTACCGGGTGGTGGTCGACGACATGCTGGCCCGGATCGAGACCAGCGACGGCATCGAGCGGCGCGGGCTGGTGCTGGCCACCATGACCCGGCTCAAGCAGGTCTGCAACCACCCCGCCCAGCTGCTGCGCGACGGCTCGGCGCTGGAGGGCCGCTCCGGAAAGCTGGCCCGGCTGACCGAGATCCTGGAGGAGGTGCTGGCGGCGGGGGAGCGGGCGCTGCTGTTCACCCAGTACGCGGAGTTCGGCGCGATGTTGCGCGGTCACCTGTCGGCGCGGTTCGGCCGCGAGGTGCTGTTCCTGCACGGTGGGCTCGGCAAGGCCGAGCGGGACGCCCTGGTGCAGCGCTTCCAGTCGGCCGACGGCCCGCCGCTGTTCGTCCTGTCCCTCAAGGCCGGTGGCACCGGGCTCACCCTGACCGCCGCCAACCACGTGGTGCACGTGGACCGGTGGTGGAACCCGGCGGTCGAGGACCAGGCCACCGACCGGGCGTTCCGGATCGGGCAGCGCCGGCGGGTGCAGGTCCGCAAGTTCGTCTGCGCCGGCACCGTGGAGGAGAAGGTCGCCGCGATGATCGCCGACAAGCGCGCCCTCGCCGAGCGGGTGGTGGGCACCGGCGAACAGTGGATCACCGAGCTGTCCACGGGTCAGCTGCGGGAGCTGTTCGCCCTGGAGGCCGGGGCGGTGGTGGAGTGATGAGCACGGACCGGTTCGCCGACTACGGCCGTCCCCGGCGGGTCGACGGTGGGCTTCGGGCGCGCAGCGCCCGAGGCGCGATCGGGCGGTCCTGGTGGTCCCGGCGCTTCCTGGAGGTGCTGGAGTCGTTCGCGCTCGGCACCCGGCTGACCCGTGGCCGGTCGTACGCGCGGGCCGGTCAGGTGCTCCGGCTCGACATCGCGCCGGGCCGGGTCACCGCCCAGGTGCAGGGTTCCCGGCCCCGCCCGTACGAGGTCTCCATCGCGCTGGCGACGTTCCCGGCCGCGCTCTGGACCCGGATTGAGGACGAGTTGGCCGGGCAGGCGTTCTTCAGCGCCCGCCTGCTCGCCGGGGACCTGCCCGACGAGCTGGAGGAGCTGTTCGTGGCGGCGGGCGCCCCGCTCTTCCCGGCCGCCGTGGACGAGCTGACCCAACGCTGCAACTGCCCCGACTTCGCGGTGCCGTGCAAGCACCTCGCGGCCACGTTCTATCTGCTCGCCGAGGCGTTCGACGCGGACCCGTTCGAGCTGCTGCACTGGCGTGGCCGCTCGCGCGCGGACCTGCTCGACCGGTTGCGCGCCCGTCGGGCCGAGGCCACCGGCACGGCGGTGTCGCCCGCGCCGGCTGCCGCCCCCGGGTCCACTTCGGACGACAGTTCGTCCGCGGTGGACGCGCTGCCGCCGGTCGGTGCGGCCCGGGCGCTCGCCGGGCTGGCGACCACCCCCCTCGCGGAGGCGGTGGACCGCTTCTGGGCGTCGCCGGTGCCGCTGCCCGACCGGCCACCCCGACTGGCGACCGGGCCGGATCTCCTGCTGCGCCAGCTCGGCCCGCCGGCGCCGGCCATCGGAGGGCCGGGCCTGCTGGAGCGGCTGCGTCGTGCGTACCGGGCGTTCGGCCCGGGGTGAGCCCTCACGTCCAGCGGCGGCGGAACCGCCACATGATCGCCGCGTTGGCCACCAGCACCACCGCGCAGATCGCGCCGGCCAGCCGGCCGGCGAACACGGCCATCGCCGGGAGCGACGCCCACAGCACGATGGTCAACAACATCAGGTAGCGGCCCCTGCGGGCTCGGACCCGGTGGTCCAGCCGGGCGAAGAAGGCCGGGTCACTCTCCCGGAGCTGACGGGTGATCTGGTCGAACCTGCGCTGATCCTCTTTGCTGAGCATGGCGCTGCCTTCCCCTCACGCGTTCAGCGGTTCGGCGGCATACCCGCTGCGGCGGCGGCTCACGCTCGCCCGCTCCTCCTTTTCCCAGCGTGAGGACACTTCACGTCCGGCTTAGCCGAGCCTTAAGTTTGCCTGTGGTGGTGAACGACGCGGAACGTGTCGCGTACGGCGGCCAGGTCCGATCCGTACCCGGCTGCCGCACGTCCGCCCTGCTGGGAAGGTCGGAGCCCGGCCCGCGTCCCCGGCCTGCCACGAACGCGGTGGTGAGGGCTGTCTTAAGTGCCCTCACCGGCGCGTTCGGCTCACCTTGAAGGCACCTGAGCGCTTGGTTACCTTGCCGTAGCAACCCCCTCAGGCAACAGTCGCCGCACCTGCCGCACCTGCTCGGTCGCAGCTTCCGGCGCTCATCAGAAATCGGGATTGGTACATGGCCGACCAGAATGTGCCACCACGTCGACCGCGGGACGACCGCGGCTGGGACGGACGCCAGCACCACACCTCGGACAGTTACGGCGACCCCACCGCGTCCGCGTCGTACGGATACGACTCGCCCCACCCCTACCAGGGCGGCTACCCGGCGCAGGGGGACCCGCGCGAGCAGTACGGCGACGGGTACGCGCACGCCGGACAACCCGCCCCCGCCCCGCGTGGGCCGCAGTGGGTCGGCCCGGAAGGTCTGGGTCGTCCGGCCCCGGCGCGTCCGGCCGGTGCTGCACTGCCCACCCTGGACGATGACGACGAGCCGGGCCGCAAGGTCGGCCGGCGCAAGGCCATTGTCGCGCTCGGTGGCACCGCCGCCGTCGTGGCCGGTGGCGCGGCGCTCGCCATGACGCCGCAGTTCCGCAGCCTCTTCGGTGACGAGGCGGCCGCGGGCGACGCGACGGGCAACACGGTGACCGACGGGACCGCGGCGCGTCCCAGCGGCCAGCAGCCCAGCACGGTGCGTACCTACACCGAGCAGAACGAGAGCTACATGGGCTCCCGGGCCGGCGAGGCGCTGAAGAAGAACGCGCCGACCGGTGGCCGGACCTTCTCCGGCCCGGCGGCGGCCGCCGCGGAGACCACGGTGACCGTCAAGACGGTGCTCGCCAAGGACCCGATCCTGCACCTGGCCCGGCGGGCCACCTTCGGCGCGACGCCCGCCGTGGTCGCCGACATCAAGCGCCAGGGCATCGACGCGTGGATCCGCGGGCAGCTCGACCCGGACAAGATCGAGCCGAGCAAGGCCGAGCTGAAGCTCGCCGAGCTGCCCACCCAGACGCTCTCGGTGGAGCAGCTGCGGACCCAGCGCGACAAGCTCAACGAGCAGGGCGCCCAGCCGGAGCGTGAGGTGGTCGACGCCACCCTGGCCCGCCAGATCTGGTCGAAGCGCCAGCTGTTCGAGGTCATGGTCGACTTCTGGAACGACTTCCTGCACGTCGCCGCCGACTTCGACGGCGGCGAGGTGTACCGCACGTCGTTCGACAAGGACGTGGTACGCAAGCACGCGCTGGGCAGCTACCCCGAGATGCTGGTCGCGGCGAACAAGCACCCCGCGCTGCTGATCTACCTGAACCAGAAGGACTCCCGCAAGGACGCCATCAACGAGAACCTCGCCCGGGAGAACCTGGAGCTGTACTCGGTCGGCGTCGACGGCGGCTACAAGGAGGGCGACGTCCGGCAGGCCGCCATGCTGCAGACCGGCCGTGGCGTCAACGACAAGGGCGAGTACGTCCTGAACGCCCGGAATCACTACCAGGGCAAGGTGAAGATTCTCGGCTTCACCCACGCGAACACGTTCGGCATCGAGGACAACAAGGAGCCGACGAAGCAGCAGATCGCCGCCGTGGACGCGGCGATCGACAAGTACATCACCTACATCGCGCTGCACCCCTCGACCGCGAAGTACGTGGCGCAGAGCCTCGCGACCCGGTTCGTCTCGGACACCCCGCCGAAGTCCCTCGTGGACCGGCTGGCCAAGTCGTACACCAGCAACAACGGCATGATCAAGCCGGTGCTGATGACGCTGTTCAGCTCGTCGGAGTTCTGGGCGGCGGTGGGTCAGAAGGTGCGCCGGCCGATGGAGTACCTGGTCGCCACGTACCGCACCCTGGGCGTCGCGCCGGAGGCGTCGGCGAAGAACGACAACGGCGACAACAAGCGCACCCCGTTCGCCCGGGGCCTGCGGCAGATCCAGGACAAGCTGCGTGAGCTGGGCCAGTACCCGATGGGTCAGCCCACCCCGGACGGCTACCCCGACGTCTACGTCGCGTGGACCTCGGCCGGCACGATGGTCAACGGCTGGAACGAGGCCGGCGAGATCGTGGCGGGCTACCGCACCGCCTTCACGTACACGGCGCCGGAGAAGCTGGTCGCCAAGCCGCCGGCCACCGCCGGGGCGTACGTGGACGCGCTCTCGATGCGACTGGTCAACCAGAAGCTGAGCACCCGGGAGAAGAACCTGATCCTCGGCGTGGCCGGCGTGCCGGCGACCGCCAAGGTCGATGCCACGTTCAACGGGGCCATCACCGCCGTCGCGCGGGCGATCCTCGCGTCCCCCCAGCACCACCTCCGGTGAGGCACCCGATGGAGAAGACTGTGTACAACTCTTTCCCCCTGCACCCCGAATGCCCCGACCTGCGGCGACTGGCCGACAACCCGGCCGAGGCGCTGCTGCGCGCGGAGGCCGACCTGGTCGCCGCCGAGAACGCGGCCGAGGCCGACCGCTACCGCACGCTGGAGGACCTGGAGGAGGCCCAGCAGGACGGGCGCGGCGTCACCCGGCGGACGTTCGTCGCCGGTGCGGCGGCCACCGCCACCGCCCTGGCCACCGCGCAGTTCGTCACCACCTCGGCGTCGTTCGCGGCGACCAAGACCGGCACGCTGATCCACGTCTTCCTCTACGGCGGCCTGGACGGGCTGAGCCTGGTCGCACCGGACAACGACCCGGTGCTCGCCAAGGCCCGGCCCGACCTGCTGCTCGGCAACGACTCGCTGGCCCTGAGCCGCGGCTTCAAGCTGACCAGCGCGTTCAAGCCGCTGGAGCAGTACCTCAAGGCCGGTCAGCTGGGCTTCATCCCGGCGGTCTCCGACGAGCGGCTGTCCCGCAGCCACTTCCAGGCCGCGGACGCCTGCAACCTGGGCGGCCTGCCCAACGAGACCGGCGGCCGGGGCTGGCTCGACGGCCTGGTCGACCACCTGGGCAAGGGCACCGCGTTCCGTAGCGTCGGCATCGGCAGCACGCTGCCCCGCTCGCTGGTCGGCAACAACGGCGCGCTCTCGCTCAACAGCGTCGGCTCGCTGCGGCTCAACGGCGACGACAAGTTCCGGGCCGCCACCGAGAAGGCCATCAAGGGGCTCTTCACCGGGATCAACCACCCGGTCGAGGAGGCCGTGCAGGAGGGCATGGGCGCGCTGGCCACGGCGCAGAAGCTCGCCGCCAAGCCGTACCAGCCCGCCGCGGGCGTCAAGTACGAGGGCGTCGGCAACGCGTTCCAGCAGCTCGCGCAGCTGATCAAGGGTGGTGCCAACGTCCGGGTCGCGACCGTCGGCATGGGCGGCTACGACACCCACGAGAACCAGGGCACCCGCGAGGGCGGCCAGCTGCACCGCCGGCTGAACGAGCTGGCCAGCGCGATGGCGGCGTTCTTCACCGACCTCGGCCCGCAGGCCGCCGACGTCACGATCATGGTGTCCAGCGAGTTCGGCCGCCGGGTCAGCTCGAACACCGGCGGCACCGACCACGGCCACGGCGGCGTGGTCACCGTCCTGTCCGGCAAGAAGCTGGCCGGATCGCTGCTCGGCACCTGGAACGGCCTGGACAAGCTGGACTCCGGTGACGTGCCGGAATACAACAACATGTTCAACGTGTACGGCTCCCTGGCGCAGGGCCGCTTCGGGCTCACCAACGCCGAGGTGCAGAAGGTGTTCCCCCGCATGAAGTACGCACCGATGAAGCTGTACGCGTGACGCATTCGCACACCCACGCCGCCGGCCGCCGCACCGGGACGACCTCGTCCTGGCACGGCGGCCGGTCGGCGGAACCCGTACCCCCGCAGATCCCGGCCCGGCGCGGACCCGGCGGCCGGCGGCTGCTGGCCGCGCTGCTCCTGGTCGGGCTGCTCGCCAGCGTGCTGCCCTGGTGGCTGGGCACCCCCGCCGGTTCGCTGCGGACCACCGCGGCCACCGTCACTGCGGCCGGCCGGATCACCGGCCTGATCGCCGGCTACCTGCTCCTGGTGCAGGTGCTCATGATGAGCCGGCTGCCGGTGCTGGAGCGGTGGATCGGCGGCGAGCAGCTCGGCCGCTGGCACCGCGACATCGGCGCGACGCTGCTGGTCGCCGTGCTGTCGCACCTGTCGCTGATCCTCGTCGGGTACGCCGACCTGCGAAACCACTCGGTCCTCGCCGAGGTGGGCACGCTGCTCGGCGGCTACGAGGACATGCTCTCGGCCTTCGTCGCCACCGGCATCATGCTGGTGGTCGGCTTCAGCAGCGTCCGGGCGATCCGCCGGGCGCTGCCCTACGAGGCGTGGCACCTGCTGCACCGGTCGAGCTATCTGGTGCTGCTGCTCGGCTACGGGCACCAGTTCACCCACGGCGCGCAGCTCTACAAGCCGGGCCCGGTGCGGACCGGTTGGATCGCCCTGTACCTGCTGGTGGTCGCCGCCCTGCTCTGGGGTCGGGTGATCGCGCCACTGGCGTTCAACCTGCGTTACCGGCTGCGGGTCGCCGACGTGGTCGCGGAGAGCCCGGACACCATCTCCATCTACCTCACCGGGGAGCGGCTGGGCCGCCTGGAGATGCTCGGCGGGCAGTACTTCCGCTGGCGCTTCCTCACCCCCGGCTGCTGGTGGCAGTCGCACCCGTTCTCCGTCTCGGCCGCCGCCAACGGCCGCTGGCTGCGACTCACCGTCAAGGTCGTCGGCCGGCACACCGCCGACCTGCGCGACCTGGACCCGGGAACCCGGGTCTGGGCCCACGGACCGTCGGGCACCTTCACCGCCGCGCACCGGGTGCGCGAGCGGGCGCTGCTGATCGCCGGTGGCAGCGGCATCACGCCCATCCGAGCCATGCTGGAGGAGCTGCCGCCCGGCGCGGCCCTGATCTACCGGGCCCGTACGCCGGCCGACGTGCTGCTCAGCCGGGAACTGGACTGGCTGGCCCAGGAACGCGACACCTCCATCTGGTACGTCATCGGCTCCCGCGACGACCCCGGCCCCCGCCAGCTCATGAGCCCGGACGGGCTGCGCCAACTGGTGCCCGACGTGGCCCGGCGCGACGTCTACCTCTGCGGGCCCTCCGGGCTGGTCGAGCAGTCGGTGCGCGCGCTGCGCCGTGCCGGCGTGCCCCGCCGGCAGATCCACCTGGCCACCTTCGAGCTGTAGGAAGGCATCGCATGCGTCGCGCGTTGTTCGCGATCACCGGTCTGGCCGCCAGCACCACCGCCCTGGTGGTGCTCAAGGGCTCGCCGGGCGCCACCCAGGTCGCCCAGAACCTGCCGACCGCGCAGCCGGTCAACCCCGCCGGGCCGGGCGTCGACCCGAGCGCCGACCCCGAGGCGCCCGGGACCGACCCGGCTGGCGCGGGCCCGAAGCCGTCGGTGACCGCCGGCGCCTCCACGTCGCCCAAGCCCAGCAAGACCACCGCCCGCCCGTCGGGCACGAAGACCACCGCGAAGGCGCCCTCGGCGCCGAAGACCACCACCAAGGCGCCCCAGTCGACCACCCGCCGGGTCACCGGCCCTCCGGTGGACACGGCCAATGGCTACGGGTACGTGCAGGTGCAGATCGTGGTCTCCGGCAGCAAGATCATCGAAGCCACCACCCTGGCGTTGCCGAGCGGCGGCGAGTCCGACATCCACAGCGGCGACGTGCGGGACACGTACAACGGCACCGGCGCTCCCAACACCCCCAGTGAGGTGGTGCGGAAACAGAGCGCCAACCTGAACACCGTCTCCGGCGCCACCGCCACCAGCAACGCCTACAAGAGCTCACTGCGGGCCGCGATCGAGCAGGCATTCTGACGTGCCGGCCGCGATGATCCGACCCGGGCTCTGCCGGGTCGAGCAGATCATGGGTACGACGATCACCCTGGACCTCGCCGACGACCTGCCACCGGGCCGCCTGCACGAACTGGCCGATGACGTCTTCGCCTGGATGCGTGAGGTCGACGGCCGCTTCAGCACGTACAAGGCCGACAGCGAGGTGTGCCGCTTCGACCGGGGCGAGGTGCTGCTCTCCGAGGCGTCGGCGGACCTGCGCTTCGTCCTGGAGGCGTGCGCCGACCTGTGGGGCGCCACCGACGGGTTCTTCGACGCGTACGCCACCGGCCGGCTCGACCCGTCCGGGTTCGTGAAGGGCTGGGCGGCGCAGGTCGCCTCCGACCGGCTGCTCGCCGCGGGCGCGGCGAACCACTGCGTCAACGCCGGCGGTGACGTGCGCGTCCGCGGCTTCTCGCCGGCGGGGGAGCCGTGGCGGGTCGGCATCCGGCACCCCTGGGACGCGATGGCGACGTGTCTGGTGCTCGCCGGCACCGACCTGGCCGTGGCCACCTCGGGGGTCTACGAGCGGGGTCGGCACGTGCTGGACCCCCGGCGGGGCGCGCCGGCCAGCGGGCTGCGCTCGGTGACCGTGGTCGGCAGCGACCTCGGCGTCGCCGACGCCTACGCCACCGCCGCCCTGGCCATGGGGGCGGCGGGGATCGGCTGGCTGGACCGTCTCGGCGACCACACGCACGCGGTCGTCACCGACGACGCCCGCCAGTTCCACTCCACCGCGCTTCCGCTGACGGTCTAGACGCGTGTCTTCTGGATCCGGGCGCGAGCCGGCGACGATCCGGAGAGACGGTCTAGCGCAGCGGGCGATGGGTGCCGGCGGGGCGGGTGCCGGTGGGGCGGGGCCGCCCGGGGCGCGAGCCGGCCGGGCGGGTGCCCGCCCAGCGGTGCCGCGGATAGCTGCGACGGGGCGGTTCGGTGCCGCCGGGATACGGCGACCTGTCGTCCGTGGACATCGTTCCCCCGTTCGTGGCGCGCGTTCGCGCTGTCACCTGCTCAACGAGCACCGGCCGTCCGGCGACGCTGTCGGTCACCGGATCGAATCGTCGGCCGGGGCCCGGGTCACCTGCCCCGGCGGGGCAGGGGCAGGTGACCCGGGAGCAGGTCGGGGGCGAGCGTCACGCCGCTGGCCCGCAGCGCCTCGATCAGGGTGTTCTGCACCAGGTAGGAGTCCGGAAGCCGCCAGCGGGCCTGCTCCGGGGCGACCGCCCAGCGGACGGTCCCCTCGGGCAGCCGGGTGGGTGGCGCCGGGATCCACGAGCCCGGCCCGTGCCGGACGACGTGGAAGCAGTGCTCCAACTCCGGTCGGAGCGGGTCGCCGGGGCGGACCAGGAACATCCACCGGCCGGTGGGGGTGACCAGCACGGGCCCGCGTACGCCGGTGCCGGCCGGGTGGACCTGCACGGCGTCGAGCACGTGCCGGCCGAGGTGGGCCGGCACCTCCAGCACGTCGAAGGTCCGGCCGGTGGGCAGCAGCACGCCGTGCGGGCGGGTGCGCCACCAGGTGGCCACCCGGGCCGGATCGGTGGTGGCGGCCAGCTCCCAGTTCTCCAGGGCGGGGTGGCAGCCCACCGTGGGGCAGCCGGCCCGACCGCACACGAACCGGCTGCGGGCGAGGCAGGCGCCGGGGGTCACCTCCCAGCCGTGTACGGCGTACCGGATGGCGACCCGGCGCAGCCGGACGCGTTCCAGCGGCGACAGTTCGGCGACGCGCGGTACGACGTTCCCCCACATGTGTGCCATCTCCCCTCGTCGGGCCCGGCGAACGCCAGGTCGCATGTCGAGCACCGTCACTGCCGTAACCCACGATCGTTGAGGTTGACGAACGGCTCGTGCAACTTGCACGAAAAGTACGAGGACTGGCTGTCCGGCTGACGTACAGGCTGTGCGACCAGCGAAAACTGCAAGACGAACGACGGATCGCCGCACCCGCGGACATCGCCGCCAACCGATGGGTGGCGGCGGCAGGGGAGGGATGGGGAGATGGACGAGCTACCCATTGGACGGCGAGTGGCCTACTGGCGGGGGCGACGCAAGATGTCGCAGCAGGTCTTCGCGGACCGTCTGGGCAAGTCCAAGAGCTGGGTGGACAAGGTCGAGCGGGGCGTCCGCCGGCTGGACAAGTTCTCCGTTCTCTACGAGATCGCCGACATCCTGCAGATGGACGTGCAACTGCTGCTGGGTCGTGACCCGGAGCGGCGTACCGACGCGCTGAACTGCATCGACCAGGTCGAGGTGCAGGAGATCCGGGCCGCCCTGGAGCGGTACGACTCGATGAGCGCCTACTTCGACGCCGTGCCGTACCCGCCTCCGCTGGACGACATGCGCAAGGCCGTCAACCACGCCTGGCTCACCTACCAGTACGGCCGCTACGGGATGCTCACCCGGGCGCTGCCCAAGCTGCTGCGCGACGCTCAGGCGGCCGACGCCGCCTACGGGGGAGCGCAGGCGCCGGAGGCGGCCCACCTGCTCGGGCAGGTCTACCAGATCGCCTCGTCGGTGCTGCGCAAGCTCGGCGAGTGCGAGCTGGCCTGGCTGGCCGCCGACCGGTCGATGGCGGTGGCCCAGCGGGCCGACGACCCGCTGCTGGCCGGCATCGCCACCACCCGGGTCTGCAACGCCCTGGTCGCCATGGGTCGGGCCCGGCCGGCGCTGGAGCTGAACGTCCAGATCGCCAACCGGCTGGCTCCCGGCGGCAGCAACGAGGTCTCCCCGGCCCGGTTGTCGGTCTACGGGATGCTGCTGTTGCAGGGGGCCATGGCCGCGTCCCGGATCGGCGACTCGGCCAGCGTCGACGACCTGATCAACTGCGCGCAGGAGGCCGCCACCCTGCTCGGCGGCGACCACAACCACTACTGGACCTCGTTCGGCCCGACGAACGTCGAGTTGCACCGGGCCGCCGCCGCCGTCGAGTTGGGTGACGGGGGCCGCGCGGTGGAGGTGCACCAGGTGCGCATCGTGGAGCCCGCGTTCAACGCGTTGCTGCCCGAGCGCCGCGCCCACCACCTGCTCGACATCGCCCGGGGGTACGCCCAGATCGGCGACGTGGCGAACGCCGGCGAGATGCTGCTGCTCGGCGATCGGCTCGCGCCGTCGGAGATCCGCTGCCGGCCGATCGCCCACGAGGTGATGTCGGACGTCCTTCGTCGCACACGTGGTGCGCCGCCTTCTCCGGTAGCGGAGTTGGCTGAGCACATGGGAGTAGGGGTATGAGCGCGGAGCCGGCTTGATGACCGGCGGACCACACACCAGCGAGCACCGTGCGGTGCTCTACGTCATCGCCTGCGGTTCGCCGCTGGCCCGCCACGTCGGCCGTCTGGTCGAGCTGGCCCAGTCGGATGACTGGGACGTCTGCGTGATCACCACGCCGGACGGCGCCAAGTTCGTCGACCGCCCGGCCCTGGTTCGGCAGACCGGCCACCCGGTGCGGACGCACTACAAGAATCCCGGTGACCCGGACGTGCTGCCGCCCGCCGACGCCATGATCGTCTGCCCGGCGACCGTGAACACGGTCAACAAGTGGGCGGCCGGCATCGCCGACACCCTCGCTCTCGGGCTGCTCGTCGAGGCGCAGGGCAAGGGCGTTCCGATCGTCGCGGTGCCGTACACCAATGTCGCGATGGCCGCCCACCCGGCGTTCCGGGCCGGTGTGGCCCGGCTGGCCGACTGGGGCGTCACGGTGCTCTTCGGTGATCATGTGGTCGCCCTGCACCCGCCGGGGACGGGTGAGCAGCACCTGCACGCGTTCCCCTGGCAGATGCCGCTGGCCGCGCTGCGGACCGTCGCGTACCGGGCCGCCTGAGCGCCCGCCGGTCGCCTCCCACGGGTCGACAGACCGGCGCGGCCGGGCCGGGCGTCGCCGCCCGAAGGTCCCCGCGCCGGTAAGCTGGCCCGCCGTGAGCATCAGCGCATCCACAGCCACGGTGACGGACGTCGTCGCCGAGTTGGAACGGCGCTATCCGCCGAGCTGGGCCGAGGAGTGGGACCGCGTCGGCCTGGTGCTCGGCGAGCCGACCGCCCCGGTCCGTCGGGTGCTCTGCGTGGTCGACGTGGTGCCCGAGACGGTCGCCGAGGCGCTGGCCGTCGGCGCGGACATGATCGTCGCGCATCACCCGCTGCTGCTGCGGGGGGTCTCCTCGGTCGCCGCGACGACAGTCAAGGGGCGGATCGTCCACCAGCTGATCCGGGCCGGCGTGGCGCTGTACGTGGCGCACACCAACGCCGACGTCGCGTCCCCCGGCGTCTCCGACGCCCTCGCCGCCCGGTTCGGCCTGACCGGCCTGCGCCCGTTGCAGCGGCCGGCGGCCGGCTCGGCCGCTCACGGCGACGACCGGGGCATCGGCCGGATCGGGGAGTTGCCCCGCCCGATGACCCTCGCCGAGCTGACCCGGCACGCCGCAGCCGTGCTCCCCGTCACGTCCTGGGGAGTTCGCGCCGCGGGGCATCCCGGGCGTAGGGTTCGTACCCTCGCCGTCAGCGGTGGGTCGGGGGACAGCTTCCTCGGCGCCGCGACCGCCGCCGGGGTGGACGCGTTTCTCACCTCCGACCTGCGGCACCATCCGGCCAGCGAGCACCTCGCCGCCGATGGTCCCGCCCTGATCGACGCCGCCCACTGGGCGACCGAACGACCGTGGCTGGACGACCTGGCCGCCCTCCTGCGAGAGGCGCCGGGCGTCGAGACGCTGGTGTCCGACCTGGACACCGATCCGTGGACCATGCACGCCGCCGCACCCGTTGTGGACGACAAGGAGCCCGACCGTGAAGGCTGACCCCCAGGTCCAGCGCCGCCTGCTCGACCTTCAGGCGATCGACACCAACCTCGCCCAGCTCGCGCACCGCCGCCGCTCGCTGCCGGAGCGGGCCGAACTGGAGGCGCTGGCCCGGGAGCTGTCGTCGCTGGAGGACGAGCGGGTTCGCGCCCAGGTCGCGGTCGACGACCTGGACCGGGACATCGCCCGCCTGGAGAAGGACGTCGAGCAGGTGCGGGCCCGCAAGGAGAAGGACCAGAACCGGCTCGCCGCCGGCACCGGCCCGGCCCGGGAGCTGGAGGCGCTCCAGCACGAGCTGGCCTCGCTCAACCGGCGCCAGGGCGACCTGGAGGACGCCGAGCTGGAGCTGATGGAGCAGCGGGAGACCGCGCAGGGCGTGCTGGACGGCGTGGAGCAGCGGCTGGCCGACACCCGGGAGAAGCGGGCCGCCACCGAGCAGCGCCGTGACGACGCGCTGGCCGAGATCGCCAAGGACGAGGAGTTCAAGCGGGGGGCCCGGCAGCCGCTCGCGGCCGACCTCCCGGCCGAGCTGGTCACCCTCTACGACAAGATCCGCGCGGACACCGGGTTGGGCGCGGCGCTGCTCACCGCGGGCCGCTGCGGCGGCTGCCGGCTGGACCTCTCCGGCGCCGACCTGGCCCGCATCCGCAAGGCGGCCCCGGACGACGTGGTCCGCTGCGAGGACTGCCGGCGGATCATGGTCCGTACCAATGAGTCGGGCCTGTAGGTCGTGGCGCCGCGCGTGGTCGTCGTCGAGGCCGACGGCGGGTCCCGGGGCAACCCGGGGCCGGCCGGCTACGGCGCGGTGGTGCGGGACCCGGAGACCGGCGAGGTGCTCGCCGAGCGTTCCGAGTCGTTGGGTACGGCGACCAACAACGTCGCCGAGTACCAGGGCCTGATCGCCGGTCTGCGGGCCGCCGCCGAGCTGAACGCCGCCGAGGTGGACGTCCGGATGGACTCCAAGCTGGTGGTCGAGCAGATGTGCGGCCGGTGGCAGATCAAGCACCCGGGCCTGCGCCCGCTCGCCGCCCAGGCGGCCACGCTTGTGGGCCGCTTCGGCGCGGTCCGCTTCACCTGGATCCCCCGCGAGCAGAACCGGCACGCCGACGCGCTGGCCAACGCCGCCATGGACGCCGCCGCCGGCCGGCCCACCCCGCCGCCGGCCTCCCTCGGCGCACCGGCCTCGGCCAGCGCCCCGGCCGGAGGCGCGTCGACGGGCAGCGATCCGGCCACCGCGCCGGCCTCCTGGGAGCCCCGCCCGAGCTTCACGGCCACCCGCCTGATCCTCGTGCGGCACGGCGAGACCGCGTACACCGAGCAGGGCCGCTACTCCGGCCGCGGCGACGTGCCGCTCTCCGAGCGCGGCCGGGCCCAGGCCCGCGCCACCGGCGCCCGGGTGGCCGCGCTGGCCCCGTCCGTCGCGGCCGTGCTCAGCTCACCCCTGTCCCGGTGTACGGCCACCGCCGCGGCGATCGCCGGGGCGCTCGGTGACGTGCCGGTCCGCACCGAGACCGACCTGATCGAGTGCGACTTCGGGCAGTGGGAGGGGCGCACCTTCGCCGAGGTACGCCAGGAGTGGCCGGGGGAGATGGACGCCTGGCTCGCCTCGCCGCGGATCGCACCGCCGGGCGGCGAGTCGTTCACGCAGGTGGCCGAACGCGTCCACCGGGTCGTCAACGCGCTGCCGGCGGCGTACCCCGGGGAGACCGTGGTGGTCGTCTCGCACGTCTCGCCGATCAAGCTGGCGCTGCGCGACGCCCTCGCCGCCAGCGACGCCTTCCTGCACCGGCTCTTTTTGGACGCGGCCGGCATCTCGGTGTTCGACATGTGGCCCGACGGCGGCATCGCGGTCCGCACGGTCAACGACACCGCGCACCTGCCCGCCGCCTGAGCCGCGCCCCTCCGGCACCCGTCGCACCTCGCCCGCCGGCGGAACTGTCGCGCCGTTCGGCGCAGCCGGTGCGCCGTTCGGCGCAGAGCCGTCCGCGCGCTGATCGTGACGGCGGTCACAGAGTCGTAGCCTCCGGCCGTTACATCGAGTGCCTCGACTCCCCGGAGGTGTGTCAGATGCCTGCACCGGAACCGGAGGCGCCCACCACGGCGCCAACCCGGGCGAAGGACCACAGTCCCTGGAACTGGTTGCTCTTTCTCCCCATCGTGGTGCCGCTGATCCCGGCGTTCTTCAACGGCGACGCGCCCCGGATCTTCGGGTTCCCGCGCTACTACTGGCTGCAACTGGCCTGGATCCTGCTCGGCGTCTCCACGACGACGCTGGTCTACCAGATGACGAAGAAGCGGGGTGAGCACTGATGTGGCGGGACCATCTCACCGAGATCATCGTCTTCTCCCTGCTGTTCCTGCTGGTCAGCGCGATGGGCTTCGTGGCCGCACGGTGGCGGCGGCCGAAGGACATGGCGCACCTCGACGAGTGGGGCCTAGGCGGGCGCAGCTTCGGCGGCTGGATCACCTGGTTCCTTATCGGCGGTGACCTCTACACCGCGTACACCTTCGTGGCGGTGCCGGCGCTGATGTTCGGAGCCGGGGCGGCCGGGTTCTTCGCGGTGCCGTACACGATCGTCGTCTACCCGCTGGTCTTCCTGGTGCTGATCCGGCTCTGGTCGGTCTCGCACCGGCACGGCTTCGTCACCCCGGCCGACTTCGTCCGTACGCGGTTCGACTCGCCGGTGCTGGCGCTGCTGATCGCGATCACCGGCATCGTGGCCACGATGCCCTACATCGCGCTGCAACTGGTGGGCATCGAGGCGGTCCTCAAGACGATGGGCGTCACGGGTGAGAGCACCCTGGCCCGGCACCTGCCGATCATCATCGCGTTCGCCATCCTGGCGGCGTACACCTACCAGTCGGGGCTGCGCGCCCCGGCGCTGATCGCGTTCGTCAAGGACAGCCTGATCTACATCGTCATCCTGGTGGCGGTCATCTACCTGCCGTACAAGCTCGGTGGCTGGGGCGACATCTTCGACGCGGCGGACGCGAAGTTCCAGGCGTCACCGAACCCGAACGACGGCATCCTGCTCAACGGCAACAACCAGCTGCAGTACGTCACGTTGGCGTTCGGCTCGGCGCTGGCGCTGTTCCTCTACCCGCACAGCATCACCGGCGTGCTGGCCAGCCGGAACCGCGACGTGATCAAGCGCAACATGTCGGCGCTGCCGGCGTACAGCCTCCTGCTCGGTCTGATCGCGTTGCTCGGCTACATGGCCATCGCGGCCGGGGTGAAGCCGCTGGCGGGAGCATCGGCCGGCAGCGTCGACAACAACACGATCGTGCCGCTGCTGTTCGACCAGCAGTTCCCGGACTGGTTCGCCGGGGTCGCGTACGCCGCCATCGGCATCGGCGCGCTGGTGCCGGCGGCGATCATGTCGATCGCGGCGGCGAACCTGTTCACCCGCAACATCTACAAGGAGTACCTGAAGCGGGACGCCTCCCCGGCGCAGGAGGCGAACGTCTCGAAGATCGCCTCGCTGGTGGTCAAGGTCGGGGCCGTGGCCTGCATCGTGTTCCTCGACCCGCAGTTCTCGATCGACCTCCAGCTCATCGGCGGCGTGATCATCCTGCAGACGCTGCCGGCCGTGGCGCTGGGCCTCTACACCCGCTGGTTCCACCGGACCGCCCTGATAGCCGGCTGGGTCGCCGGGATGGGGCTCGGCATGTGGATGCTCTACCAGGTGGCCAGCCCCACCCGGAAGCACTTCGGCGGGTCGGCGTTCCCGCTGGAGAAGTTCGGGTTCGACACGCCCAAGACGATCTACGTCGGCATCGTGGCCGTGCTGGTCAACCTGGCGGTCGCCGCGCTGTTGACGCTGATCCTGCGGGCCGCCAAGGCGCCCGAGGGAGTCGACGGCACCACGCCGGACGACTACTTCGCCGACGAGGGCGACCCCCGCATCACCCCCGGCGCCGACCGCGACGCCGACTCGGCCCGCGAACCGGTCGCCTGACCCCGTTCCCGTTCCCCGTTCCCCGGGCGCCCGCCGCGAGGTCGGCGCCCGGGGTGCCCGTGGCCCGGTCGCGTCGTCGCCTGTCGCGGCTTCGCCTCAAGATCGTGCTCGATCCTTGTTGTAGTGGTGTCGGGCCCTGGGGATGCCACTACAACAAGGATGTTGCGCGATCTGGGCGGTCGAAGGGTCACGCGTCGTCCGGCGCCCCGGGCGGTGGCGGGTCAGCGGCGTGGGTCAGCGGCGGTTGCGGTTCACCAGGGCCTGGTTGAGGCGGCCCAGCAGGGTCGCCAGGGTGGCCCGGTCCTCGGTGCTCCAGTCGGCCAGCATGTCGCCGTAGAGCCGGGTGCGGGCGGCCTGCACGGCGGCCATCCGCTGTAGCCCGGCCGGGGTGGGGGAGATGACCGTGCCTCGGCCGTCCGTCGGGTCGGGGGCGCGGACGATCAGGCCGTCGCGTTGCAGGGCGGAGACCTGCCGGGTCACCGTCGAGCCGTCCAGGTTGAGTCGCGCGGCGAGGGCGGAGACGTTCTGCGGGCCGGCGGCGTCCAGGTGGCGCAGGATGACGTACGCCGCGCGGTCGAGCACCCGGTGCTCGGCGGTGCCGGTGGCCCGCCGGGTGGCCTCGCCGAAGCGCATCAACAGGGCCACCTCGGTCTCGATCCGGCCGAGGGTGCTCTCGTGGTCGTCGCTCATAGCTGTATGATACAGCGTAAGTACCTGTACGATACAGCTAATTGGGGAGTCGGAGTGGATCGGTCATCCGAACCAAACCGCAGTGCCATCTACGCCACCACACTGGTGGCCTTCCTCGCGATCGCCGGCATCGCCGTGGTCGACCCGATCCTGCCGGCCATCGGCGACGCGATCGGGGTCACCGCCTGGCAGGTCGAGTTGCTGTTCACCGCGTACATCGCGGTCATGGCCCTCGGCATGATCCCGGCGACGCTCGCCAGCGGCCGCTTCGGGTTCAAGCCGGTGCTGATCACCGGGGTCTCGGTGGTCGGGCTGGCCGCCATCCTCGCCTCGTTCAGCGACAACATCGTGCAGCTGTCCGTGCTGCGCGGCGTCTGGGGGCTGGGCAACGCGATGTTCTTCGCCACCGCCATGGTGGTGCTGGTCAACCTGGCCGTCGACCGGGAGTGGGTGGTCGGCCTGTTCGAGACAGCCCTCGGCCTCGGCTTCGCCGTCGGACCGCTGATCGGCGGCCTGCTCGGCCAGGTCAGCTGGCGGCTGCCGTTCTTCGTCTGCGGCGTCTTCATGGTGCTCGCGCTCGGCGTGGCCGCCCGCAAGCTGCGCGAACCCACCAACCGGCAGGCCCCGGTACGCGTCGGCCAGATCTTCGCCACCTACCGCCGACCGGCGTTCATCGCCCTCTGCGTGGTGACCGCCGCGTACAACTTCGTGTTCTTCGTCGTGCTCGGCTACACGCCGCTCTTCCTCGGCCTGGACGTCGTCCCGCTGGGGCTCGCGTTCACCGGCTGGGGGCTCGGCCTGGCCACCGGCATCCTGGTGATCGGCCACCGGCTGGCCCACCGGATCGGCGCGGTGCAGACCGTCGGCGTGGCCATCGCCGGGCTGCTGGTCTGCATGGTCCTCTTCGCCACCTCCACCAGCACCGCCGAGGCGCTCGTGGTGCTCGTGCTCGCCGGCCTCTGCATGGGCCTGGCCAACGCCAACCTCACCGACCTGGCGCTCGGCCTCGGCTCCAGCGACCGCAGGCTCGCCACCGGCGCGTTCAACCTGGTCCGCTGGGGCGCCGCCGCGCCCGCGCCGATCATCTCCGGAAAGCTCGCCGAGCGCTCGCTGTCGCTGCCGTTCTGGGTCGGCTTCGGGGTGCTCGCCGTCGGCGTGCTGGTCTACCTGGCCTTCGCGCACGTGATGGCCGCCGGCTACGGCGAGCGGGTGCTGTGGTCCCGCTGGAACCGCAGCGCCGCGAGTGCCGAGAACACCGCCGAGGAGCCGGTCGGCGAGGCGTACTGACCCCCGGCTCCCGCCGGTCCGCTGCGCCGTTCGAGATCCGCGCACTTTCGGGGATATTGCCTCCGGGTTCGCCGAGGCAGCAACATCCCGGAAGTTGCGCGGATCTTGGCGTTGACGCCGCTCAGTGCAGGGCACGCCAGAGCAGGTAGAGGCCGATCGTCGTACCGAACACCACGATCAGCGTCTTGAGCAGCACCGGCGGCAGCCGACGGACGAGCCGGGCGCCCGCGTACCCCCCGATCAGCGTCGCCGGCGCGACCACCGCGACCGCCGCCCAGTTCACCGGGCCGAACAGGGCGAACACCACAAGCGTCGTGAGCCCCACCAATGCGGAGAGCAGATTCTTGATGGCGCTCACCCGCGCCAGCGTCGCGTCCAGCACCAGAGCCAGGCCGGCGACCAGCATCACCCCGAGCGCCGCGCCGAAGTACCCGCCGTACACCGCGCCGAGCGCGACCATCGTCTGCACCGCGACCGTCCGCCGCCGTGGCGACAGGTCGCGGGGGTGACCGACCAGCCGGCGCAGCGGGTCCTGGAAGGCCAGGACCGCGGTCGCGCCGAGGACCAGAAACGGTACGACCAGCTCGAACGCGCGGGCCGGGGTGGCCAGCAACAGCAGCGCCCCGACGATCGTGCCCACGATTGTGGTCGGCACCAGCGTGGCCAGCGCCCGCGGGCGCGGCAGGTCCTGCCGGCTGCCCGCCACGCTGGCCACGTACCCGGGGAACACGGCGACGGAGTTGCTCACGTTCGCCGGCACCGGCGGCAACCCGACCGCGATCATCGCCGGGAAGGTGATCAGCGAACCGCCACCGGCCACCGCGTTGACCGTGCCAGCGGCGAGACCGGCGGCGAGCAGCAGCGCGGCGTGGGAGAGATCCATAGCCCCACGAGGCTAGCCGCCGCCTTTTAGGCTGGCGTCGCCGGATCGCCTATGAGCTGCCCGATCTTGCCCAGGCGGGGCGGCAATACTGGAAGAGCGTCCGTCGTTAGGATGGGAGCGCGACGGACGAGTCGACCGGGCGGTCGCGTCGGCGGGCTCCGGCCCGCCGCCGAGGAACGTCCGGACTCCACAGGGCAGGGTGGTTGTTAACGGCAACCCGGGGCGACCCGCGGGACAGTGCCACAGAAAACAGACCGCCGACCCCAACGGGGACGGTAAGGGTGAAACGGTGGGGTAAGAGCCCACCAGCACCCCGGGTGACCGGGGTGGCTCGGTAAACCCCACCCGGAGCAAGGCCAAGCAAGGGCCGTCACCGCAAGATGACGACCCGGCGCAGACGCTTGAGGGCTGCCCGCCCGATGTCTGCGGGTAGGCCGCTAGAGCCTGCCGGCAACGGCAGGCCGAGATGGATGGCCGCCGCCGGCGCGGAACCCCTTTGGGGTACGCGCCGCGCACAGAATCCGGCGTACAGGTCGACTCGTCCGTCGCCCCCCAGCTCAGAGACCTGATCAAGGCTTGAGCTGGTTCGATGTTGAGGCGTCATTCATGGTCAAACGTCGGGCGGCATCCGGTGCCCTGGAGACGCCCTGAGGGTCGACTGAGTCGAACCTCGTCTCAGATCGGGCTGGCTGTGCCGTCGTGGGTCATCTTCAGGCCCCCGCTTGATAGTCCCCGAGTCGGGCAGCAGCTGTGGGGGAGGGGCGGGAACGTCCCGCCGGTGGAGATGGCGCCGCGACCTGTGATCCAGCGGCAAGCCAGTCCCAGGGTGGGACTGGCGCGGCAGACGGCGCCCTGTCGGCCTCAGTTCTGTTCAAGAGTGTGCCCGATGAAGTTGATGAGCGGAGTGCAACCTATCCCCAACGCCCGCCGGCTCACACTGAGGTTAAGGGGCCGTGTGACCGGATGAACGGACCTCCACCCTATGGCCGGGTCGCCTGCTCCTGTCGTGCTACCTGGTCCGCCTGATGAGCCAGGGCTGGTCCATCCCTGCCGACAGGCTCGACAAAGAGATTGCCAGTACCCGGCCTGAGGCTAGCCATTTCTGTATCTGCGGCTCCGGTATATCTTCTGCTCCACTCCGCGCGCCCACTTGGGCAACTTCTTCAGAAGAGGGATGTATCGCAGAGCCGGTGCAGCAAATTTGCTAGCAATTAGCAGAGTGCCGGCGCCGCCGCCGAGGAGCAGCAGATGACTGCGCATCGCCGTCCAGGTCCCACTGAATGCCCTAAAGAGGTAGCTCCGCTCAAATGTAACCGGGTCCTGGGTAAGAAACAGGAGAACGGAAACGAAGAGAGCTGCGGTCATAGCCGTCCGCATGACCGAACCACCGCGAGCTCTCGAAAACGCCGCAAAGGACCGGAACTCGTTATCTCGAGAAACTACGCCCTTGCTTCGCCAGAAGTAGACGAGGACCTTGCTTTTGCTGAACAGGTTTATCGCACGATCGAGATATGGTTCCCACACGAGGCCCTCGAGAATTCGCGTGTAGTGCATCTCGGGCGCCTGCTGGTAGCTCTGCAGTGAGGCAGGCACTACGGCAAGACAGTTGACATGCTGCACGTCCACGACCAGATGTGACCAGTCAAGGTCCGATGAAACCGCAACCGTCTCGCGGAGCTCATTTACTCGCATATCGAGAAGTGCGCCCGCACGGCGGTGTCCGAGGCGGTGCCAAGTCCACATCCGCCCAGGGTTCCTGACCGGAAGGCGAAATCTGAGGTAAACCTCCTCCTCTGCCTCTATCGCTCGAGCCGGGAAAATCTCCCACAGTGAGAACTCTGCCGTGCTTATCTTCGAGTCGCGAACGCATTTTCTTGTGTCGAGTGACATAAGGATCATCGGCCCATCACCGTCGTCGTAGACCCGCTCTCCGTTCCCGTCTGTGGCAACACTGACGGCCGTATTGCCGAAGACAAGATTCAGGTCTGCGGTGCGATTCAGCATCCGGGGAATTACGTCTGTCAACTCCCCTTCAGCGGTTCCGAAAGGTACGGCGATCCGGAAGGAGTCCAACGC
This sequence comes from Micromonospora sp. NPDC005254, assembly GCF_042872525.1. Taxonomy (NCBI): domain Bacteria; kingdom Bacillati; phylum Actinomycetota; class Actinomycetes; order Micromonosporales; family Micromonosporaceae; genus Micromonospora; species Micromonospora sp. NPDC005254. Next base: position 100,421 of record NZ_JBIAKM010000003.1, read on the forward strand.
TGAGGAGGATGGTCTTACCTTCAAGCCGATGTCACACAAGAACAAGGACCTGCGAAATAGGCCCGGCAGGCACCACAGATTGATGTCAAGCTTGCAGACTTCGAATGCAGGTGGCCTGGGATGGCGGACGACCGCGAAGAAGCCCATTAAGCTTCACCTTCGAAGAACCGAGGGGTGTAGCCGAGCGTGAGGGCACTCGACGGGGGGTGCAGGTGCCTTACTTTAGTTCGGCGTTGTCAAGCATGGAAGGTGTTGCGAAGTCCGCCGCCGCGAGCTGCTCCGCCAGTGACCACTGCAGGACAAGCTCATCCTCGCCAAAGCCGTATCTGTTCAACTCAAGAGAAGCTTGGTCAAAGCCGAACGGTACCAGAAGTGAGCGTACGCTCGCGGAGTGCTGGTTCCGCACTGTCAGAAATCCGACTTCCGTCTCTTCTCGAGCCCATCTGCAAAGACAATTCTGCACCAAACGACGGCCCACGCCTCTTCGGCGCATTGTCGGGTCAACCCAGAGCGTGCTGAGCTTGAAGCGGTCCGGGCCCTTTGGCGTTTCAACCGCTACCCCGACCAGATGTTGGCCTCCGGCACGCCCGAGGGCTACGGCGACGGTGCACCTAGCTTGCCCGTCTAGAACCTCGCCTAGCCTCCGGAAGAGTTGCTGGTCCCCCTGAGGATAGAGCTGCCTCACTGTGGGTCCTACCGACTGCATGACTGGCAGCAGATCGATGCCTTGAAGTGGCCGGATCAGGATGTCGTAGCAGGGCAGTTGGGCCAGCGAGGCATCGGGGGCGGTAGCGATAGCATCGACCAGAGGGGTTTGGGCGACTTTGGGCGTAACGGCCGAGACAGTGCCGTTTGGGCGGTGACCTGGAAAGAGTGCCACCGCTACCCCCTAACCATTCCGGTAGCCTCTGGTTGCCCGCGGCTAACGACTGCATGCCGCACGGCGATGTGCGCGCTGCCTAAAGATCGCGTCCGAAGGACGGCACCGTACCATGCCCGCGTTAACGGCAGCTACCACCCACAGTCGAGGCCTACCCGTAGTGCTGGCGTCCAAACAGAGCAGGGTTTGCGGCTCAACGCGGCATCCGCGACCTCAAGCGTACCCAACCTTGGTAAACGACCCGGTCCTTCGACGGAAACGCGCCTATCGGTCAAAGCTGGAATCCGAGGTGCGAATGAGTTCCCCCGCTTTGATGGAGCGGTGGTTACCTGCTCCCGGCTGGTGCAGGGATGGCGATAGGTGGCTCGGAGGGTTGCGTCTGGCGGCTGTGCCAGGCGGTCTCCTACTCGTCCGGGCTGAGGTAGCCCAGTTCCTTCTGGATGCGGCGGGTGTTGTACCAGCCGTCGATGTAGGCGAAGATCGCGTTCTCGGCCTCGTCGCGGGTCCGCCAGCTCGTGCGGTAGACGAGTTCGATCTTCAGCGTGGACCAGAAGTTCTCCATCAGGGCGTTGTCGTAGGAGTCGCCGACGGAGCCCATCGACGGCAGGATCCCGTTGTCCTGTAAGCGTTCCGCGAAGCGAAACGACGTGTAGTTCGACCCACGGTCCGAGTGGTGGATCAGTTGGCCGTCGCGGACGTCGCGGGACCAGATGCCGTATTCGAGGGCGGCGAGGATCAGGTCGGTGTCGCAGCGGTCGGAGGTCTTCCCGCCGACGGTCCGGCGGGAGAACGCATCCCGGACCGCGGCGAGCCAGAACACGCCCTCGCCGCAGGGGATGCGGGTGGGGTCGGCGACCCAGAGCCGGTTCGGCCCGGCGGCGGTGAACTGCCGGTTGACCAGATCTGGCGCCGGCGTGTGCCGTGGATCCTGCCGGGTGGAGCCGCCGCGCCAGCCTCGACGCAGGAACGCACCCTGCCAGCCGTGGGCCGCCATCAACCGCTCGACCCGCTTGCGACCCACACCGATGCCGTCACGGCGTAGCTGCCGGTGCACCCGGTCCGCGCCGTAGGTGCGTCCGGAGGTCTCCCAGATCTCGTAGATGTTCGACAACAGGCCCAGGTCGACCACGTCGCGGTCGCAGGGCTGCTCGGCCTGCCTGACCCACGCGTAGTAGGTCGAGGCGTCGATGTTCAGGACCCGTAGCAGGAGCGCGACCGCGAATTGGTCACGGTGTTCATAAATGAACGTCATGACCGTCGCCGGGTCGGGTCGAGCTCCGCCGCGAAATACGCGCTCGCCGCTTTCAGGATCTCGTTCGCCCGCCGCAGCTCGGTGACTTCTCTGCGCAGCTGGCGGTTCTCCTCAGCCATCTTGCTGGTCGGCCGGTCGTGACGCTCGCCGGCGTCGGCCTCGGCTTGGCGGATCCAGTTCCGCAATGCCTCGTGATGCACGCCCAGCTGCTCGGCCAGGCGCCGGATCACCGGCTTCGGGTCCGACTCGCGGTACAAGCGCACAGCGCGGACGTAGCTCGTCGGGGTACTTCTTCGGTGCTGCCACGGACGACTTCCTCCCCATGGCCATCAGGCCATGGTCAAGAAGCTCCATAAAGCGGGGGTGGCTCAGAAGCCCTGACGCACGACCGGACCGACCGGCTGGCTTCCGTAGCGGTCTTGGTGGTCCCATTCGTGGATGAGGTGGGACGAGTGCGTGCTGGAGGTGCTGGAGCACCTGGGGGAGATGGGTCTGGTCGGGCTGGTCAAGATTGACGGGGAGCGGGAGCGCAAGCCCTGGACCGTGGTGATCTCGGGTCAGGGGCTCGACGGCGCGTCGATCAGGGTCGACGGCCACAGCCTCGACTACTGCCTGAAGGATGCGGTCGCCGCGCTTCATGAGCGCTTCCCGGACGAACTCGCGCTGCGCTGAGATCCGACCGTGGGGGCGGTTTCCCGGCGGCTTGCCGCCGGCCGGGCTTGCCGCCCGCACCGCGCGGAGCGCGGTGCCTTGATCTACAACAGGCCTATTCGGCAATTCCTCGCCCAGGATGGATGCCCCAGGATGGATGACCAGGGCGGATCGGTGGGGTGGACTTGTCCGCTGGCTCCATTGCCACAGCGCGGTTGTGCGTTTGGCGTTGGCGAGCCGTCAAGAGCGCCGTCATTAATCCGACTGAAGGGCGATCGCATCCTTCACCGACTACGACTGGTCCGTTAGCCTGGCCTATTCCTTGTCGTTGGGAGGGGAAGTGGATCTAGTCCTATTCAAGCTTCGCGATGATCTCGACGAGGGTGATTGGGGTCTCAGGGCTGTGGTCGACGAGGAATATAAGCCAGTCCCCGTCAAGGAGATAGTTGGCCTAGAGATCGGCCTGTACGTTAAGACTGCCAAGGTTAATGTACCCAAATGGCAGAAAGACTTGATGCTTTTGGCGCTCGACCAGACTGCAGAGGAAATAATTGGGCTCAAGAATCAGAGCACAGGGGCGGTAGTCCGAATAGAGCGAAGCGGCCACCGCTTCCTGCTCGTCTACGGCACAGGTCGTCACGCGGTTGATTCAAGTTCGATTGAGGCTGGATTTGGCCTGAGGGTGGCGGCGAATGTAGTTGACCCTGAAGCGCTGAGGGGTGTAGATACACGGGCGATCGTCGGCTCGGGACGAAGTCAAGTTATCTCGATGCCGTCGGCTGGCTCTCTGCACAAGCTTGGCATCGAACCCACCGCTGATCTCGTTCGATACTTAGAAGGAAAGCCACCAGAAGAGCTTGGCACGGGTGTGGCGGGGGGTGATTCCCTACGGCTCACGATGAAGTCCTTTAGTTATAGATCGTTGCCGGAGAAGCTTGATGAAGTAATCGCGGCGTATGATTCGCGGGAGTACAAAGAGAAGTTTCCGTTCTTGGATTACTTTACTCGCGTTCCCCGCACAAGAGGCGAACTCCACTTGAAACTTAAAGCGGAGTTGGATAAGAAGATCCTGTCGGGTGGCGAGGACATCGAATTTATGAATCCCGACTCGGATCGGCTGGCCAGGCCTGATCGTGTTCTTCTTAAATGGGGTCGCAAGTCTTACCAAGTTCAAGGTGAGATAAACAAGGATGCCGTCTTGGGGGCCGTTTCTCAATGGGACATCCCCGATCCGATGGCATCAGTTCAAGTTCATGCCTTTTACGAGGGCGTCGAGAAGCCTGTTAAGACCTCGCTCATGCCCTACGTTGTGGCAGAGGTGGAGCTAGGCGAGGGGATTTATGCGCCATGCGCTGGCGCATGGTATCGCATCGATAGAGACCACCTTGCGGGCCTGCAGGAACGGATCCGGCGAATTCCTGACCTGACTGAAGAATTGTCGCTGCGCTCCTGGTTTGCTGGAGCGGAAGATGAAGGCGATTACAATCTCGAGGCGTTGGGTAGTAACATCGACCACGTGGTTTTGGATCAGTCCCTTTTCTACAGCAAAGGAGGAAGGAATCTAAAAGTAGAAATTTGCGATCTGCTGACGCGTCGCAAGGAGCTGATTTGTGTGAAGAAAATGAAAGAGTCCTCGCCTACGCTTTCTCACCTTTTTGCGCAGGGTGCGGTTTCGGCTCGACTCTTTAGTGACAGTAGGCAGTATCAGAGCGCTGTTCTACAACACTTCAACAAAATGGCTCAGGCTGCCAGGGTGGGAGCCTTGGGGGACTGGAAGATTGTTTTTGCAATAGCTACTGACAAGCCTGGAAAGCTTGCGGATTCACTGTTCTTTTTCAGCAAGGTCAATCTTGACCTTGCTGAGCGTGCTATCCGTGGCGCTGGACTGGGTGTCGCGCTAGCGAAGATCGATCTTGTTAAGCCTGGGGTGGTCCCATCCACCCGTCGGAGTGCAGGTAAAGACAGGGTGATACGTCGTGGTGACGATCGCAGCGAAAGACCGCGGCTCTTTTAGGGGCGCAAATAGCTCGATGGTTGGAATTTGCTCATCTTCGAAGCCAGCGGTGGTGGATCGCAATCGGGTCGAGCGGCGCGGCGGCACGTTAGGCGCGAAGATCCGGTGTGTGCTCCTAGCGGCCTGGATGGGAGTTGAGGCGGAGGGCCGGCGAGTACAGTTCAGGTTGGTCCATCTCCCGGTGCCTTGAGGGCTTCAAACTGCTATTGGTGGGGCTTTTCGTTGTCCAATGGCAGTATCTGCACGCCCTTTCTAAGAGCAAACAACTCCCTGCGGGCTATAGCTTCGCCTTCTTGGTGCAGTTGGTAGCCCGTCAAGCCACACCCACCCGTCATAAGTGTGGAGATCCCTGCGGATTTTAATCAGGCGGCAGAGGATCGGTTGTGCGAACTGTGGGCTTGCTGAAGTGGTCAGATACAACACGTCACCGGCCTTCACGTCGGCTCTTCCGGTACCTCCAGGCGCGTAGGGTCTCGCCGGCCGCCGTCAGTCGCGGGCATCCGTCGTCAGAGCACTTCGAGCAGACTGACCGGTGATGGAAGTCGATGACGTAGCCAGCCATCAGGACGGGGAACGAGGGCTCTGGCTGCCGCTGAGGAGTCAGCATGGTTCACCGCTGGTTGAGGCGCTTGAGGGCCTGCGACGAGCGCCAGGCGGCGGCCACGGTCATCAAGGGCTGCTCTGGGACCGGGACAGAGGCCTCCTCGACGAGGACTGACGACGGGTGGTGCGTCAGCTCCAGGCTCTCAGCTGCCACCTCGGCAGTTCTGTCGAGGTGGCAGAGGAAGGTGCTCGACAACCTGTTCGGGCTACAGACCGGGGGTCACTAATCGTCATCAGTCTGTGACGGAGTTGGGGTCGCAGGTTGACGCGGCGCTGCGACCGTCGGGCATGGCCGTTCAAATGCTGCTGAAGGCGCGGCGGCTCAGTGTCTTGCTGGCGGCTGCCATTCTCGTGCTGGCCGGGTTGACCGCTTGCACGCCTGAGATCAAAGGCGTTACCGGCGTGGGCGTGGATGCCGATGGGCAGCCCGTTGCGGTTTTGTCCTGGTGCGCGGACCGTCCGCCAGACGTTGTTATGTTCTTTGCCGAACGGGCGTCGATCTCGCCATCCCCGTCCGCCGTGGCGACTTCCACGAGCTGGCCCTACTGGCCGGGACGACGGTACGCCGTACCGCGTGCGGCGACCTCGCCGACGACGGTGCGTCTGGAGGGCTTCCCACGTGACCCGGCCCCCAGCCCGAACGCGGCCTTCCAGCTGTTCGGTGTCGCCAGCGACAGCAGCTTCACCTCGCGTTCGGTGACCTTCCGGCTTACTGAATTGGAAGACATGCGGCCCGGATCGGTTCTGATCACCGAAATTGTGGGCAACGGCGAGGTGCAGAGAAGCGTATCTGTCGATGAGTTCGCGAGTCTCGGAAAGGACGCATGCTGATCAGCGGTAGTGGGCCGCAGTTGTGTATGTGGGGAACCCGCCCGGTTTGTGGACTCCCCGATGCGCCGGGTGAGGCCGTAGTGCGTCGCGGCGCTACGGCCGCCCAGCGACCTGGGCGACGAACCTGGCCCAGGCTGCCGGGGTGAAGGTCAGTGCCGGACCGGCAGCGTCTTTCGAGTCGCGTACCGCCACGACACCGGGCAGGTTGCGCGCCACCTCGACGCAGTTGCCGCCGCTCGCGCCGCTGCGGGTGGACTTGCGCCACCGGGCGTTACTGAGGTCCATGATGGCTCTCAACTTCCTTCAGCAGGTGGACTAACGGCGCGGTAGCGCGGCGATTTGAGCCATGGTCGAACGCGGCGCATTGATCCGGCGCAAAGGGCTCGCGCGCCTGACTATAGTTACGGCCGCCCGGCGACCTGGGCGACGAACGCCCGCCAGGCTGCCGGGGCGAAGGCCAGGATCGGGCCCGCAGGATCCTTGCTGTCTCGGACACCGATGACGCCGGGCAGGTTGTCAGCAACTTCGACGCAGTTGCCCCCCGACGATCCGCTGCGCCGGGACTTGCGCCAGATGGCGTTAGTGAGGTCCATGGTGGCCGTGCACTTCCTTCATCAGCTCGTCGGACTGTCGGCGCGGGAGTGCTTCGTTCCGAACGTTCTCCCACCTCGCATGAAGAGTATGTAGCCCATCTTCGTTGTCGACCACGATCCCGCCCAGCTGATTTTCGAGGTGCCCGACCCAGGACCCGTCGCCAGCCCGCGCCAGCGCGAACGGCCCGGACAGCCCAATGTGGAGGCCGGCGCTTGCCGGGATCACGTGGATGTGAACGTGCGGCAGCTGGGCGACGGTGATGAGGTGGGCGACCTGTTCGGCCATGATGCCGGCGTGTTCGTCGCCCGCGCGGCGGAGCGTGGATTCGTCCAGCACAGCCACCACCTGCGGTGGGCTGTCGCCGGTGAGGATCTTGTGTCGACTCATGCGGGCGCTTACCTGCTGGTCGACCTCGGTGGCCGACATGAGGTCGTTCAAGCGCATCACGACATGGGCGTAGTTCTCGGTCTGAAGCAGGCCCGGGATCAGTAGCGGCTCGAAGAGACGAAGCTGCCGAGCGCCGCGCTCGGCGTCCAGCCACGGCAGAAACCACGACGGCGCGCCGAGTTTCACCACCAGGCGTCCGAACAGCCCGTCGTTGTTGAAGGCGCGGTCCGCTCCCCGAATGAAGTCCATCGTCAGCGCTCGGGTGCCGCTCTCCACGGCGCTGACATGCGAAGCGCTGAAGCCCGCCGCCCGGCCGAACGACTCCTGCGTCATCCCGGACGCTCCACGAGCACGGCGGATCTCGCTCACGATGAAGTCCGCGAGAGGACTCGGCACGTCAGCCATTCAACGCTCCTCAAATCGGAGATCGACTACCCGAGGTGCCACACGCCTGGAGCCTGTTCTGCCAGCTCCGGCCCGGACACCTGGAACACCTTCCGAGCGTAGTGGCCTTCACAGCAGAGTGTCACCAGGCGGCGCGGCTGGCAGGCCCACGAGATCCGGTGGTCGCGTGCGTAACGGGGCCGCTCCCGACGGGCGAGCACTCACGGGAGCGGCCCCTTCCCAACAGCACCCAGGGGAAGACCGTGCCCGACGACAAGTCCGAGAAGTTCGGGAAGATGAAGGCTGGCGACGTAATCCACCTGACCACCGCGGCGAGCGTGCAGTTCCTACGCCCGATCTTCGTACGCGTTATCCGCGAGTTGCCCGAGCGGCACACGTACGACGGGTGGGTCTGGATTGAAGGCTACGAGCTGAACGCGGCGGGCGACGCGGTCGCGCGGCGCGAGTTGTACGTGATGCGCGCGGGCGTACGGCTGCAACCCCTGCCCGCCGTACCAATCAAGCCCGTCAAACGCGGAGCGACCCGGCAGCCGGTGCGGGTCGGATGACCGTCCGCCCTCGCCCGCACCTGCCGATGCGTCCGGCGTGGCTGTGCCGCAACTGCGCCGCGCCCTGGCCGTGCGCCCCGGCCCAACTCGCCCTCGCCAACGAGTTCTACGGTCACTCCATTGCTCTGGCGTTCTACCTGGCCGCGTCGATGCACGACGCCATCGACGACGCGTACAACCTGGGGTTGCGCCCGGACCTGCCCACGCTGCACGCCCGCTTCCTCGGCTGGCTGTCGCTGGCCCGCCGACCCCGCCGACACTGAATCCAGCCCAATCAAACGAACCGGCCGGGCGGGGTTGCCCCCACCCGGCCGTCCGGATCTCTAAAAGTTCACTGCTTCTTGAACACCGGCATGGTGTCCAGCGTGGTGGTGATGTTCTGCGTGGTGCCGCCCCGGTACGTCTTCCCGGTGAAGATGTCGGTCCAGCTGTTGCCTGGCGGGAACCACACCGAGGTGGTGGCGGTGCTGCCGGGCGTCGTCACGGGTGCCACCAGGTAGTCCGGCCCGTAGAGGTACTCGGAACCGGCGGTGGCGTACGCGGCCTGCTCATTCGGGTACGCCAGGTACATGGAGCGGACGATTGGCGTACCCGTGCGGGTGGCCTCCTTCGCGGCGGCGTAGGTGTACGGCTGCAGTTCCTTACGCAGGTTGAGGAACTTCTTGGCCGACGCGTTCGCCGCCGGGCCGTACTGCCAGGGCAGCCGGTCGCTGTGGTTGGAGTGCAGCCGGTCGATCGGCTGGAACGTGCCGAACTGCACCCACCGGGCGTACAGGTCGTCGGGCAGCTTGGTGCTGCCCGGTTCGCTGCCCGGCTCCTGGAGGCCGCCGGTGTGCCCGCCGATGTCGTGGCTGACCGCGGCCAGTCCGGTCGCTGCCGACTCGCCCGGCGTGTAGCCGACCTCCATCTGCAGGGTCGACCAGTCGGAGGTGGTGTCGCCGGTGAAGTGCAGCGTGGTGCGCTTGTCGGCCCACGGGCCGGTCGCCACCGGGGTCGGGCTGCCGTAGCCGCCGGCCTGCAACGAGCCGTACGCCCGGGAGAACGCGAAGCCGGTCTTGTCGGCGTACTGCTGGTTGATCCACGCGTCCGCCGTCACCCCGGCGAGGGAGGACTTCGTGTTGTCGCAGCACCAGTCCAGCCACCAGAGGTCCGGGCCCTTGGTGCCCTTCGGGATCATCCCGTCGTGCAGCTGCATATATGCCTTGAGCTGGTCCGGGTCGCCGAAGTCGAACGCGTAGCAGTCGGGCCCGCCGTTGCAGCCGACGCGCTGGAGCTTGCCCTTCGCGGTGGCCTGCGCCTGGGCGAACTTCGGGTCCGAGCCGAGGATGCTGGGGTGGATGTTGATGCCGGTGTGCAGGCCCTGCTTGCGGGCCCAGTCGAAGAACGCCTTCGGGTCAGGAATCCGAGTGGGGTCGATGCTCCAGCCGTTCCACTTGTCCGGCGCCTTGATGTCGGTGTCAAGGACAAGAACATCCATGGGTACGCCCTCAGCCCTGGCCCGGGCCACCAGGTCCTGGAATTCGCTGGCGGTGCGGTCGTAGTACTCGGAGTACCACACCCCGTACGCCCACTTGGGCAGCAGCTTCGTGGGCCCGGTCAGGGTGGACAGGTCCTTGAGGCCACGGGTGAAGTCCTGCCCGTACGCGAAGACGTAGCCGTCCTGCTCCGAGGCGGGCCGGGGCTTGGTGGTGCGCAGGGCCGAGGCGGAGTCGTCGAGCAGGTACCAGCCGTCCTGGTAGAGCAGGCCGGGGGCGGTGAGCGCGGCACCGGTCACGCCGTCCAGACCCCGGCGGTAGCCGCCGAGCGGCGCGTGCGGGGCGAGCAGCGGGGAGTCCTTGCTCGTGACGGCGACCGTGTCGACGTTGACGTTGCAACTGGCGTCCGTGGGGCACCCCAGCGTCACCGTGTTGGTGCCACGGTCGAGGTGGACCGGGACGGAAACGGTGTTCCAGTAGTCCCACCCGCTGGTCGGCGCAAGGGTCGCCGTGACCGGCGCCGCCGTTCCGGCCGTGACCGACATGGTGCGCGCCTGGCTCGGCTGGGCACCGGCCTGGCCGTTGGCGTAGCGGATCTGCACCTGGTAGTCACCCGGGGCCGGGACATCCGTCACGGTGAGCGCGACTGCCGACGTGGTGCTCTCCAGGCCGGCCAGGAACCCCGTACCGGAAGCGCCGTTGTGGTCGTTCGCGGGCTTCGCGCCGCCGGTCAGCGCGCCGGTCTCGGCCTCACCCAGCGTGCCGAATCGCAGGGACTGCGGCTCGGGCGCGGCCGGCGCCGGGAACGGATCACCCGGGTTGACCACCGCGAGGCTGTCGATGTTCACATTGCCGGAGTCGTTGGGGCCCCGCACGACGCTGATCTCGTGCCGGCCGGCGGCGAGGTCGACCGGCACGGTGGCCAGGCCCCAGGTGTCCCAGTTTGCGGTGGGCGGCAGCGTCAGCGAACGGCCGGCGTCGCCGTCGATGAGAACCGTCAGGGTGCGGGTCACGTTCTGGCCGTCGCCGCCGGTGCTGTTGGCGTAGCGGACGGCGAGCTGCTTCGTGCCGCCGGCCGGCGCGTCGAGCGCGAACGTGACCGAGTCGCCGGACGAGGCGAAACCGGCCGCGAAGCCGCGCCCGGTGTACCCCCGGTGGTCGGTGGCCACGCCGGGACCGCTCAGCTGTAGTGATTCGGCCTCGCAGAGCGCGCCGAACGCGCACGCCGGAGCAGTGTGGCCGGCCCAGGGCTGGCCCTGCACGAGTTGCTTGCCGGTCTTGAGCCGCACCGTCAGGTTGTCGGCGGTGAACGCGCCCGAGCCGACCTGGTACCGCAGCGTCATCGCGCCGGTGTCGATGGTGAGCCAGCCGTGCTCGACGTGCTTCGTGAAACGCGTACGGGGGAAGTCATCGCGCCCGATGGCGTTGAACGTGGCGGCGTCGGTGAACCTGCCGTCCTTCTGGTACTCGGTGCGGATCAGGGTCGGGGACAGCACCTCGAAACGTGCGTTGCCCGACCGTACGGCTGCGTCTTGGTCCTTGTTGGAGCTGGCCTGGGCCGGCCCGGCCGGAGCGAGCGCCAGTCCCGTGATGAGGATGCCGACTGCGGCGGCTGCTGTCGCACGCCGGCGCGGTGAGTTCCGATAGAGCAAGGTGCGCTCCTCGTCTCATATGGAGGAAATGAGTCGATGACAACGCTGTCACTCGCCTGAAACACCTGTCAACGGGCGTCAGAGAGTGTCTCTTCTCTCTTTCGTGGGCCTTCGGCGTGCCCCAAAGCAGCTCGGCGAGTTCACGCAGCACCGCGTCCACGCGGGTAGCTACCAGATGTGTCCGCGTTCGTCGATGGATCGAGGCGGATCGCCGAGGAAGGTGTCGACCGGAACCGCACCGTGCGCCAGGTTGAGGGTGTCCAGCCGGTACAGCCACGTGCCACCATTCATCCCGGTGAAACGGTAGTTGATCTGCCAGCGCAGCCATTCGCCGTGTGCGAGCCGCACTGCGGGCGGCCGGCGGTGACGGCGCGGCATACCCCAGGCCGACGCCAGCAGTTCAACCCGGAGTTGACCGTCCGCCAGCCGGAGACGCACCTCGCTCCGGTACGGCGCGCGTACCAGGTTCTCGCGAGGCTCGAACCCATCGGCCTCTGCCAGGTCGACCTCATGGGTGAGCGGCGCCGCCCGTCCGGCTGCGTTGCTGGGCCCTTCTAAAGTGCCGACCATGCCCCGTCGACGGCCGAGCCGAACTTTTCTACGAGTGTTCTCGGCGTTCTATCTCGCCTTCGCGATGACGGGCGTGGCGCTTGTCGCCTGGTCGCTCGCAGGCGAGCAGCGGGGATCGGAGACATCGGCCGAGGTGCTGGACGTCGAGGGGCGCGGGACGCGAACCATCCTGACGGTTCAGTTCAGCACCGAGCGTGGCGAGGTGTGTGAGGCGAGCTTTCGCTCGTCGGTCGCTGCGAACCGAGCCGTGACCATCGGCGAGCGTATCCGCGTCACCTACGGCGAGACCCACCCCTGTCTAGGAGTGCGCGAGGTCGGCGACCGGTCGCCTTGGTACATCTTCATCATCGCGGTGGTGATTCTGACCGCCGCCGTCATCATGGCCTACGTCGTCTGGCGCCGGCCGCGACCTCCGCTGCCCCTCCGCTACGCGGGCATGCCCTAGCGGTCCGACGTTCGGAGGTTTTCCAGCGCAGGCCAAGGCAGTGCAGCAATTTCACGCTGACCCGGAACACGTATCCCTCTCTGCGGGCCAGCGTCGCCCTTCTCGTTCGCCTGGTCAGCAGCGGGGGCGGTCGAGTGGGGCTGCGCCGGCGATGGCTTCGACTGTCGCCGGTGGTGCGGTCGGCTCCGCCGGGGTCGGCGAGGGCGCGATGGTGGGGCTCGGCGAGGCCGACGGTGAACTGCTCGGCGTCGACGTGACGAGGGAGGCCGTGCTGCGTTGGACCTGCTTCGTGACCATCTTGATGCCGGTGGCGGTCGTCTGGTGGCCGTACACGTCGGTGACCCTGATGGTGTACGGCCCGGGACCGATCCCGTCCTCGATGGTCCAGTAGTTGTCGACCTGGCGGGCCGCCTTGCGAAAGCCCCCGCTCGACCCCTGCGCCTCGACCGAGCGCAGCGGGTTGCCGTGGTTGCCGACCTGCACGGCGAACCACCACTGCGACGCGCCGCCCTTCATCCGGAAGGTGAGGCCGCCGTCGAGCGGTGGGTCCACCACCGCCCGGTACGTCACCTGCGCGATGCCCTGCGCCCGGTCGGCGATCCGGGCGAACGCCTCGTCGGAGAGGTCGATCTTGCTGGGTCCGCACCCGACGCACTGGTCCATGACCATCACCCGGACAGTGCCCTTCGGGCCGCTGACGTCCAGGTAGCTGCCGCAGGCCGCCGCCCCGGCGTACTGCGAGGCGCCGAGGGCCACGTAGAGCCGGTCCGCGGGAGGGCCCGGGAAGGAGCAGGTGCCGCCTGAGCGGCCCGCGTCGTAGAAGCTCGCAGTTCCCTTGTGGACGGTGTTGCCCGCGGGCGGCGCGGCGCAGGCCGGGGCGGCGCCGCCGCGTACGGCGAGCGTTATGCCGAGTACGGCGGCCAGGGCGGCGATCCCGGTACCGGCCAACCAGTGCCTGACCCGCCGATTCAGCCGGGGCGTGAGGTTGTCGCCGGCCGGGTTGGCGTTCTCCGGATCCGTGCTTGGTGCTGCCGTCACGGCGGCTGATGTTGCCGCACCGTGCCACGGCAGCGCAAAGCCGTCGAGCGGACCGTCACGCCCCGGAACCGGCGGGTGCGCAGTCCGTTGCGTCCGCCGTGACTTCTCGTATGGCCACGGCGCCTGCGTGCGGCGTTCTAGGCTCCGAGATATGGCGGTGGCGTGCCCTTCTCGACATTGGCGCACAAGTCCGGGCAATGCCCTCACCCGATGATTCCCCTCGCGAGGCGCGAACTCAGACAGGGAGGAAGCACGCATGGCGGTCAAGACGAAGACACGTCCCGGCACCACGGAGATTCGCCCGGTCCAGGTGGAAATCCCGCAAGCGGACCTGGACGACATGAAACGACGGATCGCGGCCACCCGTTGGCCGGAAAAGGAAATCGTCGACGACCAGTCGCAGGGCGTGCCACTCGCGACGATCCAGGCCCTCGCCCGTTACTGGGAAAATGAGTACGACTGGCGCAAGGTCGAATCACGGCTGAACGCCCTACCGCAGTTCATGACCACCATCGACGGGGTGGACATTCACTTCATCCACGTGCGCTCGAAGCACGAGGACGCCCTTCCGCTCATCATCACGCACGGGTGGCCCGGTTCGGTGATCGAGCAGTTGAAGATCATCGAGCCGCTCACCGACCCCACCGCACACGGCGGCAGCGCGTCGGACGCCTTCCACGTGGTGATCCCGTCGCTACCCGGCCACGGCTTCTCCGGCAAGCCGACAGCGCTGGGCTGGAACCCGCAGAAGATCGCGACCGCCTGGACCGAGCTGATGACGCGCCTCGGCTACTCGCGGTTCGTCGCCCAGGGCGGCGACTGGGGCGCGGTCATCGTGGACCAGATGGGCGTGCAGGCGCCGCCGGAACTGCTCGGCATCCACACCAACATGGCCGGCGCGGTGCCGCCCGAGATCGACCTGCTGTTCCAGGGCGACACCACCGGCGCGAACAACGCCATGGGTTCGCTGCCTTCGGGTCTGTCCGACGACGAGATGCGCGCGGCCACCGAACTGGACTACGTCTGGAAGCACGTCGCGTACGCCCTGATGATGGCGACGCGTCCGCAGACGCTGACCGGGCTCGCGGACTCTCCGGTCGGCCTGGCGGCGTTCCTGCTCGACCACGACGCGAAGAGTCTGGCCCTGATCGCGCAGGTCTTCGACGGCGCCCAGGCGGGTCTGACCCGCGACGACATCCTGGACAACATCTCGCTCTACTGGTTGACGAACACCGCGATCTCGGCGGCCCGCCTGTACGCGGAGAACAAGCTCTCCTTCTTCGCCGCCAAGGGCGTCAACGTCCCGGTGGCCGTGAGCGTCTTCCCCGACGAGCTGTACGAGGCCCCGCAGAGTTGGGCGGAGCAGGCGTACCCGAACCTCATCTACTTCAACAAGCTCGACGTCGGCGGGCACTTCGCGGCCTGGGAGCAGCCGAAAATCTTCTCCGAAGAGCTTCGCACCGCCTTCCGGTCGCTTCGCTAGATGGCGGTGCACCTGCCCCCGCTGAACGGGGCGGTCGAGTGGCTCAACTCCGAGCCGCTCGGCCCCGCCGAGCTGCGGGGTCGCGTCGTCCTGGTGAACTTCTGGACGCTGACCTGCATCAACTGGCTGCGTCAGGAGCCGTACGTCCGGGCCTGGTCGCAGGCATACCGCGACGACGGCCTCGTCGTCGTCGGGGTGCACACGCCGGAGTTCACCTTCGAGCATCAGGTCGACTGGGTGCGCCGGGCGGTCGCGGCGCGCTCGATCGACTACCCGGTCGCGGTCGACAACGACTACGCGATCTGGCGTGCCTTCGACAACCAGTACTGGCCAGCGCTGTACTTCGTCGACACGGACGGCGTCATCCGCGACGAGCACTTCGGAGAGGGGCGCTACGAGCAGTCCGAGCGCAGGCTTCAGCAACTGCTCGGCGTCGAGCGCGACCCCGTACCCGTCAACGGGCTCGGCCCGGAGGCGGAGGCCGACTGGGGCAACCTGCGGACGCCCGAGACGTACCTCGGGTTCAGTCGCGGCGAACACTTCGCGTCGCCGAACGGCCCCGCGCTCGACGAACGCCGCGCCTACGACCTCCCCGATGCCCTGGCCCTCAACCAGTGGGCCCTGGCCGGGGAGTGGACGATCGGGTCGGAGAACGTCGTGGTCGATCAAGCCGGCGGCAGCATCGCCTTCCGGTTCCACGCCCGCGACGCGCATCTCGTGCTGACCCCCGGGGCGGGACGGTCGATCCCGTTCCGGGTGCTCCTCGACGGCGAGGCTCCCGGCCCCTCCCACGGGGTCGACGTCGACGCCGATGGCAACGGCGTCCTGGAGGACGGCCGCCTGCGTACCTCGGGGCCGGGGCGTAGGCGGGCGTCCGTCGCGTACCGGTCGGCGAGTGTCTTCTCCGCGGCCTCGTCGCCGTCGTCGGCGGCGAGCAGTAACGCGGCGATCTCGTCCACGAGGGTGAGGTCGGCGTCGGCGAGGTCGTCGGTCATCGCGCCGAAGCCGTCCCAGAGCAGCAACTCGTCCTTTTGCCGATGGGCCAGCTCGTGCAGGACGTAGTCATGGATGAACCACGGGCCGCGGGTCGGCAGTTCCGGGCTCACGCCGTAGGAGTCGGGATCGATCGCCCCGGACCGGTACGCCGACCAGACCCGCGCCGCCGAGTCGAAGAGCCCTGCCGTCGGATCGATGTCGTAGCCGTCGAACCGCCGGGGTCGCTGTACGGGGAGTGCTGTCGGTAGTTGTCGATGCCCATGGGGCAAGTCTTCGTCCTGCCACCGTGTCAGGGTCAAGGCGTCCGCACGCGATAGTGTCGCCTGCTGTGACAGCGCCCGAGATCTCCATCGCCACGCCAGCAGACCGTTCCGCGGTGGTCGACTCGCTGGTCGCCGCGTTCGTCAAGGATCCCATCCTGCGGCACCTGTTCCCCGACGAGGCGACCTATCCGCGCTACGCCGCCACCTTCTTCGGGAACCTCTTCGACAGGCGGGTGCACCGGTCGTCGATCTGGACGATCGGCGGGGGTGCGTCCGTCGCCATCTGGGAGCCCCCGGCCGAATCCCCGGCGGCTGGGCACGGATCGCCGGCGGAAGCTCGATACCCGGCTGACGTGTGGGCCCGCGTTCAGGGCTACGACGAGGCCGTGCACGCGGCCCTGCCGACGTACCCGTTCTGGTATCTCGGTGTCCTCGGCACCCACCCGGACAGCGCCGGACGCGGCTGGGGCCGCGCGGTGATGCGGGCCGGGCTGGCCCGCGCCGCCGCCGACGGCCTGCCGGCGATCCTGGAGACCAGCAACCCCGCCAACGTCGAGCTGTACCGCCGCGCCGGCTGGGAGGTGGTGGGGTCGCTGTCGGAGCCCAGGCCCACCTGGATCATGCAGCAGTCACCCCGCTGAGCCGTGGCCGCCGCCGGCTGCCAGCCCTGCCTCCCCGCCCACCCGACCGTTGCGGGCATCGGATGTCGGGTGGGCCACCTGCCCTGCCTCCTAGCGTTGCTGCTCGTAAGGGGAAGGAGGTCCGGGTGCTGGAGCGGCTCAACGAGGCCATGGCGCACATCGAGCGGCACCTCAACCAGCAGATCGAGGTGGCCGACCTGGCGCGGATCGCGCTGACGTCGGAGTACCACTTCCGGCGGCTGTTCTCCGCGCTGGCCGGCATGCCGCTGTCGGAGTACATCCGTCGGCGTCGGCTCACCGTCGCCGGAGCGGACGTGCTGGCGGGGGAGCGGACGTTGCTCGACGTCGCCGTGCGCTACGGCTACGGATCGGCCGAGGCGTTCGCCCGGGCGTTCCACGCCGTGCACGGCGTGGGGCCGGGAGAAGCTCGGCGTACGGGGGCAGCGCTGCGCGCCCAGCCCCGGATGTCCTTCCGACTCACCGTGGAAGGGAGTGGCAGCATGGAGTACCGCATCGTCACCAAGGACGCGTTCGCGCTGGTGGGGCGCAAGGCCCGCGTCCCGCTGGTGCACGAGGGGATGAACCCGGCGATCGTCGCGTTCATCCGCAGCATCGACGCGGGAACGACAGCCCGGATCGAGGCGCTCTCCGATCAGGAGCCGGCCGGGATCGTCAACGTCAGCGACAACCTCGCCGACGGTCGGGCCGAGGGCAGCGAGCTGGACTACTGGCACGGGGCGGTCACCGGCGCCACGCCGCCGGGCGACCTGGACGCGCTGCCGGTGGCGGCCGGAACGTGGGCGGTGTTCACCACCTCCGGCGCGTTCCCGCAGGCCGTGCAGTACCTGTGGCGGGACGTCTTCACCCAGTGGTTCCCGTCCAACCCGTACCGCAGCCGACCGGGACCGGAGATCTCCCGGGTCCGGGTGTCCACGGACGGGACCACGGCGGACGCCGAACTGTGGATCCCCGTCGAGCGCGTCGCGGCCTGACGGACGCGGCTCAGGCGGGGACGTCGTCCCAGGTCGTGCCGGGCGGGAGGTAGCCGGCTGACGGGTTCTCGCGCAGCGCGTAGGCGAGGACCAGCAGCGCGTGCTTGTCCAACTCGGGCAGCCGATCGAGCGGGAACCACCGCACGGCCAGCGACTCGTCGTCGTTGACCCGGGCGGTGCCGGCCATGACCCGGCAGACGAAGCCCAGGTTCAGGTATTCGCAGTGGTCCCCGTTGGGGTAGGTGTGCGGGTGCGAGACGGCACTGGACAGCCGTACCGGCGTCACGTCCAGGCCCGTCTCCTCCCGTACCTCCCGGACGAGCGCGGTGGCCGGCTGCTCGCCCGGCTCCACGAAGCCGCTGATCACCGACCACCGTCCGTCGTCGGAGCGCTGGCCGAGCAGCACCTCGCCGGCGTCGTTGCGGATCACCGCGCTGACGCTGGGCAGCCACAGCAGGTCGTGGCCGACGTGTTTGCGCATCCCCGCGATGTAGTCCGGTACCGCCATCGGGCGATCATAGGCCGCGCGTGGGCGCCCGCCGCCGTCCCGGCAGCGCCGCGCCGCGCTCAGCCCGACCAGGCGACGGTACGACGAAAGCGCGCGTACTCCCCGGCCAGCTCGGCGTCGATCCGCTCCATCCGGGCGGGGGTGAGCACCACCGCCGGATCCTGCCACGGGCGTCCGGCGAGCATCCGGCGGCGTAGCCCGATCGGCGGGTGGGCGGCGAAGAGCGAGGCTTCGTCGCGGACCGACAGTTGGCGCAGCAGCGGCAGCCGGTCGCTGCTCGCCGCCCGGGCCTCGGCGAACGCCGATCGCCAGCGGTCCGGGCCGTGCCCCGCCCGCGTCTGGACGCGCACCGCCAACGCCATCGACTCGCCGGCCAGCAGGGCGTCGAGCAGGCCGGTGGCGGCCGTCGTGCCGGCGACGCGGGCGGCCAGGTCGTCGGCCAGGTACTCGGCGCGCTGGCTGTCCCGCAGCGCCACGCTCACCAGCACCAGGTGCGCGCCGAACAGCACCCGGGACACCACCCACTGGAACGCGCGGCCCAGCGCGTCACCCACCATCTCCACCAGGCCGGCGCCGATGGTGGTCCGTACCGGCCGGAACAGGTCGGCGGCCGACGCGAGCATGGTGAACGCGGGTTGGGTGAGCAGACCCCGACGCGGGTCGCCGTTGACGAAGTGGCCGAGTTCGTGCCCGAGCAACGCCACCCGTTCGCCGGCGGGAAGCGAGCCCCACAACGGCAGCCCGAGCCCCAGCACCCTGCGGCGTCGCACCCCGACCGCGTTCGCGTACGCGTTGATGTCGCCGTCGACCCCGACCACGTGCGGCGCTGGTGCGCCGATCGCCGCGGCCACTTCGTCGATCAGCCCGAACAGCTCCGGCGCCCGGTCGCGGGACAGCACCTCCAGATCCGGGTCGACCCGGCCGAAGCGCGGCCGCAGAGCGACCGCCAGGCCGACCATCGCCACGCCCAGCACGATCGCCAGGTTGGGAAAGGGGAACGCCACGATCAGCCACCCGCCGACGACCGCGAGGGCGAGCACGGCCGCGACCAGCAGCAGGGACACCACCGCGGTCAGCACCCGTGCCCCGTTCGACCCGCCATCACCGAGCGGGCGGCCAACCAACTGCCGGAACTGCCGCCCGGTCGCCTGGAACGCCAACCGGTGGGTCCACCGGTCGACCCAGGTCCAGCCGAACTCGCGCTCGCGCCGCCGGGGGTCGTAGGCGTCCAGGTTCCACTCACAGCCGGGGCACCACGGCACCGCGTCCCGAAGCGATGCGGTGGTGGTTCCGCATCCCGGGCACGCCCCCGCGCCGGTCGCCATGTTGATCACGGCCACGAATCCTGCCCCGGATCGCCGTACGCGGGAATCGACCGTTCGGTCACCGGCGTTCGCGCGCGCCCAGTGCCCCCACCTGCACTTCTTTCGGTGTTTTCGCCCGGAGCGCGGTAAGCGTCTCTACTGTGGAGAGGGTTCGGCGACTTGTGTGATCCGGTGGCGGTCAGCCGGTTCGCGGTGCACAGTGATTGCCATGAGCGACAGCGGACGCAATGGGCAGTTCTACTGGTGCACCCGGCACCACCGGGTCGAGACGGACACCGACGTGTGTCCGGCGAAGCACGTCCTCGGCCCGTACAACTCGGCGGCCGACGCGGAGAACGCCCTGCAGCGAGTGCAGGAGCGGAACGAGGCGTGGGAGGCCGAGGACGCCCGTTGGGCCGGGGACGACAGGTAGACGGCGCGGGACGGCCCGCGTCGCGGTAGTTCGTGCTCCGCGAGGACGCACGCGAGAGCACGTCCCCGAGGAGGGAACCACGATGGCCGAAGCACAGCAGGCCACCACCCGTCCGGCCGCCCGACGCACCACCGCGAAGAAGACCGCCGCGGCGGAGCGCAACACGGCGGCGAGCCGGACCACCCCCGTGCGCAAGTCCACCACTGGCGCCGCGAAGGCGCCGGCCCGCAAGGCGGCCGGCGGCGCGGGGCGTGCGCCGGCCAAGAAGACCACCGCGGCGGCGAAGAAGGCCCCGGCGAAGAAGGCCGCTCCCTCCAAGACGGCCGCCACCACGACCGCCGCCGCCAAGACCGCTGCGGCGAAGAAGACAGCGGCGGCGAAGAAGACAGCGGCGGCGAAGAAGACCGCGACCAGGACCAGCGCGGCGGCGAAGAAGGCTCCGGCGAAGAAGGCCCCGGCCAGGACCTCGCCCGCCACCCGCAAGACGACCACCGCCGCGAAGCGGACCCCAGCGCGCAAGAGCACCACCGCCGCGAGCAGGACGACGGGTACGGCGAAGAAGACGACCAGCGCCGCGAAGAAGACCACGGCGTCGGCGGCGAAGAGGACGACCGCCGCCGCGAAGGCGCCCGCGCGCAAGGTCGCGACCAAGGCGTCCACGGCGAAGAAGACGGCCGCCAAGAAGGCCCCGGCGAAGAAGACGGCGGCGACGAAGGCGCCCGCCAAGAAGGCGGCGGCGAAGAAGACCGCTTCCACCCGCCCGAGCGGCGGCGCCCGCAACGCCCCGGCGAAGAAGGCGCCGGCCG
This sequence comes from Micromonospora sp. NPDC005254, assembly GCF_042872525.1. Taxonomy (NCBI): domain Bacteria; kingdom Bacillati; phylum Actinomycetota; class Actinomycetes; order Micromonosporales; family Micromonosporaceae; genus Micromonospora; species Micromonospora sp. NPDC005254. Next base: position 121,192 of record NZ_JBIAKM010000003.1, read on the forward strand.
CGAAGGCGACCGGCACCTCCTCGATCACCGCCCGCAAGGCGGCGGCGAAGAAGGCCCCGGCGAAGAAGACCACCGCGGCCAAGGCGCCGGCCCGCACGGTGACCGCCCGCAAGTCACCCGCCCGCCCGGTCGCCGCACGAGCCACCACCCCACGGGGTACGCGCAGCACCGCCCGCAAGGCGACCGGCTGAGCGCAGGCAGCCTCGGCTCGACACCCACGGAGATCTCGGCCGGTCACCGGAAGCGGATCACCGGTGGCGCTGTCAGGATTGACCCCGTGGTCATCCGACGCGTACTCGCGCCCCGCATCGACTTCGGCGCGCTGCGCCGCGAACTCGGCCTGCCCGAGGGTTTCCCGGCGGCTGCCCAACGGGAGGCCGACGCGGCGGCTGCCGCGCCGCCCCGGCCGTCCGTCGACCGCACCGACATACCGTTCGTGACGGTCGACCCGGCCACCTCACGTGACCTGGACCAGGCGATGCACCTCGCCCGCCGGCCGGGCGGCGGCTACCGGGTGCGGTACGCGATCGCGGACGTCGCCGCGCACGTCGAGCCGGGCGGCGCGCTCGAGGAGGAGACCTGGCGGCGCGGGCAGACGGTCTACCTGCCCGACGGCAACGTGCCGCTGCACCCGCTGACGCTCAGCGAGGGCGCGGCCAGCCTGCTGCCCGACGACGACCGCGCCGCCGTGGTGTGGACCATCGACCTGGACGCCGACGGCGGCACCGTGGCCGTCGAGCTGGAGCGCGCCCTGGTGCGCAGTCGGGCGAAACTCGACTACACCGGCGTGCAGGCGGCGGCCGAGGCAGGCCGGCTGCCCGAGCCGATCGCGCTGCTGCCCGAGATCGGCGACCGGCTGACGGCCCGGGGGCTGCGCCGTGGCGCCATCAACCTGCCGCTACCCGAGCAGGACGTGGAGCCCGACGGTGACGGCTGGCGGCTGGTGCTGCGCGGGCCGGTGCCGATGGAGGAGCACAACGCGCAGATCTCGTTGCTGACCGGGATGGCCGCTGCCGACATCATGCTGGCCGGCGGGGTGGGCCTGCTGCGGACGATGCCGGCACCGAAGCCGGAGGCGGTGCAACGCCTGCGGGCGGCCGCCGCTCCGCTGGGCGTGCACTGGCCGGACGGCGCGGGCCCCGGCGAGGTGATCGCCGGCCTGGACGCCGCGCAGCCGCGTTCCGCCGCGTTCATCGACCAGGCGGCCGAGCTGATGCGCGGCGCCGCGTACACCGCCTTCGACGGCACTCGGCCGGAGCAGCCGGAGCACGGCGGGGTGGCCGCCGCGTACGCCCATGTCACGGCGCCGTTGCGGCGCCTCGCCGACCGGTACGCCACCGAGGTCTGCCTGGCCCTGCACGCGGGCCGCGAGGTGCCCGACTGGGCCCGCGCGGCGCTGCCCCGGCTGCCCGAGGTGATGGCCAGCACCGACCGGACCGCCTCGGCGGCCAGCCGCGGCGCCGTCGAGCTCACCGAGGCGGTGCTGTTGGAGCACCGGGTGGGGGAGACCTTCGACGCGGCGGTGCTCGACGTCGACGCCCCGCCCAACGGCAAGTCCCGGCCCCGCCCGCCCGGCGGAACGGTGGCCCTGGACGCCCCACCGGTACGTGGCCGCTGCCTCGGTGCGCTGCCGCTCGGCGAACGGGTCCGGGTCCGCCTGGTCACCGCCGACCCGGCGGCCCGCACGGTGCTGTTCGAGCTGGCCTGAGCGGTGTCGTTCGGGAGTGGTTCGCTCGGGTAGCGGGGATTGTCACAGCGGCTCGCGCTGCTGACGGACCGGGCGGTTTGCGAGGATGAGCCCATGGCATACGACGCGAGCACGCTGCCCGACGTGTCCGGGCTGACGGTCGGCATCATCGGCGGCACCGGCGACCAGGGCCGTGGCCTCGCCTACCGGCTCGCCCGGGCCGGGCAGACGGTGCTGATCGGCTCCCGATCGGCGGAGCGGGCCGCCGAGTCCGCCGCCGAGATCGCCGCTCTGCCCCGGATGCCGGCCGACGTCCGCATCACCGGCGCGGCCAACGACGAGGTGGCTCGCCGCAGCGACGTCGTGATCATCGCGGTCCCGTGGGACGGGCACGCCGCCACCGTCGCCGCCCTCGCCGAGCCGCTCGCCGGAACGATCGTCGTCGACTGCGTCAACCCGCTGGGCTTCGACAAGCAGGGCCCGTACGCCCTCCCCGTCGCCGAGGGCAGCGCCGTCCAGCAGGCCGCCGCGCTGTTGCCCGACTCCCGCGTCTGCGCCGCGTTCAACCATGTCAGCGCCCCGCTGCTGGCCGACCCCGAGGTCGACCGGATCGACCTCGACGTGCTGATCTGCACCGAAGACCGGGAGCTCGTCGACATCGTCGGAGCGCTCGCCGCCCGGATCCCCGGAATGCGCGGCATCTACGCCGGCCGGCTGCGCAACGCCCACCAGATCGAGGCGTTCACCGCGAATCTGATCGCCATCAACAAGCGCTACAAGGCGCACGCCGGCATCCGCGTCACCGACCTCTGAGAGCGCACGTCCGCTCCGGGTAGGGACGGTCGGGCGCACCGCTCTTGGCCGGACGGCCAGGGTCTGCCCGGTCGCTCTGAATCGGCTGGTCAGATGACAGCGCCCTGAGGGACCATGCGGCGTGACCGATGCTGATGGGGTGCTGAGGATCGCCTCGCAGAGCTGACGAGCCTCCTACAGCGAGATGATCCGGAGGTCGTCGTGTCGCTGTGGCACGACCTTTCGCATGTGAGCGGGCTCTTGCGGCTGCTGGCGTACCTCGACCTGCCCGACACTCGCCAGGTGCGCGAAAACTAGGTGTCGCTACCGATCGAGCCAGGTGTCGCTACCGATCGAGCCGCCCATGCCGGTCGCGCCGAGGCCGGGCGGCTCGGCCCATGCGCCGCCAGGCTGCACCCCGCGGCACCCCTTGTCGGCTTACGCACGCGCAGCATCTGGCCACGAGCTAACGAGGCTGAAACGGCGGCCCTACTGGGGTGATTGGCTGTCTCGGTGTGGTCACGTCCGCCGGTGGTAGTGGTTGCGGCGGGGGACCTGTTCGGGGTCGAGCCAGGCCGGTGGGATGAATTCGGGGTGGCCGTCGCCGCTCAACTGGACGGTCCAGTCGCTGTGGTGGATGTGTCGGTGGTGGTGGCCGCAGAGGAGCACTGCGTTGGGCAGGCTGGTGTTGCCGCCGTTGGCCCAGTGTCGGATGTGGTGGGCGTCGCACCAGCGGGGTGGGCGGTCGCAGCCGGGGAAGGCGCAGCCGCGGTCGCGCAGGACGAGGGCGCGGCGGAGTGGGCCGGTGATGAGGCGGCGTTGTCGGCCGACGTCGAGGGTCTGGCCGGCGCTGCCGAGGACGGCGGGCAGGATCGCGGCGTCGCAGGCGAGGCGCCGCACGGTCTCCGGGGCGAGCTCGAAACCGGTGTCCAACGTGCCTCCGCCGAGCTGTCGGCCGAGACCGTCGTAGCTGGTGGTGACGACGATCTGCGCGGGCTCGCCGCCGTGCTCGGGTAGCTCGCCGGTACGCAGGCTGAGTCGGCACAGGTCGGCGAGGGCGTCGTGGCGGCGTTGGCCGGGGGAGCGTTGGTCGTCGGGGCCGGTGGGCGCGGTCAGCGGATCGATGGCGGCGCGGAGCAGGCCGGCGGTTTCGGTGTCGAGGGTGCCGGTGAGGCGCAGACGGCCGTCGGTGAGGGTGGAGAGGGTGAGGTGGCGGTCGCGGGCGGCTCGTCGGGCCTCGGCGTCGAGAGCGGCCTGGGCGGCGGCGTCGGCGATGTCGGGGGCGACGTGGTCAAGGATGCGGGTGCCGAGTTTGCGCAGCAGGGTGGGGTCGAACTGCCCAGCCCACTCGACCAGCAAGCCGACCGCCTTGTCGGCCGCCGCGCTGCCGGCGGCGGCCTCGACGGTGGTGACGGTGTCGGCGATGACCCGGGCCTGGTCGAGCGTGATGTCGGCATCGGCCAGTGCCTGTCGTATGCCGGGGTTGCCGGTGTCGAGGGTGGTGGCGAGGTCGACGAGGCGGCGGGCGGCGGGGACGGTGAGGTGCAGGCGCTCGCGCAGCCACACCGCCGTGGAGGACGCGCCCTGCGCGGTCGCCGCGCCCCGGCCGTCGAACTCTCGGATCAGCGCCAGCTTGACGGCGGCGAGGCGCTGCTCGATGCGGTGCGCGGCATCGAGCGCGGCGATCAGTTCCTGCTCGGGCAGAGCCCAGGTGGCCGAATCGGCGCAGGACAGGATTGCGGCTTCTGCCTGCGCCAGCCCCTCCACCATGACCCGAGACTAGAACACCTGTACGACACTTTCAGCGACCAAGATCGATGATCTGTCAGCGCTCAGACTGAAAGCGGAGGGACCAGCCAGCGAACGAGACACCGTGCCGCCGGGCCACGGGCCACGGGCCACGGACCACGGACCACGGGGCCACGGACCGCAGGCCGAGTCCCTGGGCCGCAACACACGGGCCGCAGGCCGAGTCCAGGGGCTGCAGCCTGTGGCCGTCACAACCCGCGATCTGCGTGGCGGTGTGGGCGTGTTGCCCGCTGCCCGCTCCCGCCGGCCCCACCTCGTTTGGGCACGGCCCGGAGCTGCGTGGGAGCGGCAGGGCTGTGGCCCCGTGGCCCGGCCCGTGGTCCGTGGCCCGGCCCGTGGTCCGTGGCCCGGCCCGTGGTCCGTGGCTCGTGGCCCGTGCAGCGCTCTAGAAGGTGTGTTCGGCTGCCGGGAACTCGCCGCCGCGGACCTCGTCGGCGAAGCGGCGGGTGGCGCCGGTGAGGACGTCGGCCAGGTCGGCGTAGCGCTTCACGAAGCGCGGCGCCTTGCCGGTGCGTAGGCCGGCCATGTCCTGCCAGACCAGCACCTGGGCGTCGGTGTCCGGGCCGGCGCCGATGCCGACCGTGGGGATCGCCAGTTCGTGGGTGATCTGCTTGGCCACCTCACCCGGCACCATCTCCAGCACCACCGCGAACGCGCCGGCCTCGGCCACCGCCCGCGCGTCGGCCAGCACCTCGTCGGCCGTGTCGCCCCGGCCCTGTACGCGGTAGCCGCCCAGGGTGTGCTCGCTCTGCGGGGTGAAGCCGATGTGCGCCATCACCGGGATGCCGGCCCCGACGATCGCGGCGATCTGCGCGGCGCAGCGTCGGCCGCCCTCCAGCTTCACCGCGTGGCAGCCACCCTCCTTCATGAACCGTACGGCGGTGCGCAGCGCCTGGGTGGGGCCCTCCTCGTACGAGCCGAAGGGCAGGTCACCGACGACGAGGGCCTGCTGGGTCGAGCGCACCACGGCCCGTACCAGGGGAAGCAGGTCGTCGGCGGTCACCGGCAGGGTGGTCTCGTAGCCGAACACGTTGTTCGCGGCCGAGTCGCCGACCAGCAGCACCGGCACGCCGGCCCGGTCGAAGATGCCCGCCGTGTACTGGTCGTACGAGGTGAGCATCGGCCACCGCTCGCCACGCTCCTTGGCGGCGATCAGGTCGCGGGTGCGGACCCGACGGGTGGCCGGTCCGCCGTACAGCGCGGTCACCTCGTTGGGAGTGGACTCGGTCATGACTGTCTCCTTCCTCGAGGCCGCCTGCGCGGTCCCCGGGTTCCGTCGCGATCGTCGCACCGCCAGGCCCGGCGACGGCAGGGCGCAGTGGAAGATGTCACTCACGACCGTCGCGCACCGGGCACGCCGCACGCGCCGGCCCGGGTCCGATGACCCGACCCGGGTGTACGGGCTCAGCCGTGCTCGCGCCACCGGTTGGTGATCGGCAGACGACGGTCGCGGCCGAACGCCTTCATGGAGATCTTCGTGCCGGGCGCCGACTGGCGTCGCTTGTACTCGGCGGTATCCACCAGCCGCAGCACCTTGTCGACGACGGCCGGGTCGTGGCCCGACTCGATCAGCCCGTCGCGGCCCAGGTCGCCGTCGACGTAGCCGATCAGGATCGGGTCCAGCACGTCGTAGTCGGGCAGGGAATCGCTGTCGAGCTGGCCCGGGCTCAGCTCGGCGCTCGGCGGCTTGCCGATCGAGTTCTCCGGGATCGGGGCGGTCTCGCCGCGGCGGGCCGCGTCCGCGTTGCGCCACTTCGCCAGCCGCCAGACCAGCGTCTTCCAAACGTCCTTGATCGGGTTGAAGCCGCCCACCGAGTCGCCGTACAGGGTGGAGTAGCCGACCGCCAGCTCGCTCTTGTTGCCGGTGGTGAGCACCAGGTGGCCCTCCTGGTTCGACAGCGCCATCAGGATGACACCGCGGACCCGGGCCTGGAGGTTCTCCACGGCGATCCCGGACAGCGACAGGTTGGCGAGGAAGGCGTCCACCATCGGCTGGATCGGCTCGACGCGGTAGTCCAGCCCGGTGCGCTTGGCCAGGTCGGCGGCGTCCTCACGGGAGTGCTCGGAGGAGTGCTGGCTGGGCAGCGACACCCCGACCACCCGGTCCGGGCCGAGCGCGTCGACGGCGAGGGCGGCCACCACCGCCGAGTCGATGCCGCCGGAGAGGCCGAGCGCCACCGACGCGAACCGGTTCTTGTTGACGTAGTCGCGCAGGCCGAGCACCAGCGCGTGCCACACCTCGGCCTCGTCGGCCACCGGCTCGATCAGCCCGCCGACGGCGGCCGGGCCGGACGGCGCGGGCGGGATCACGTCCACGGTGTGGTGCGCGACCCGCATGTCGTCCGCGACGTTCCGGCTGCCCGGGGCCGTGGTCGCGGCCGGCAGCTCGACGTCGTGCACGAGCAGGTGCTCGACGAACTGCGGGGCGCGGGTGAGCAGCTCGCCGTCGGAGGTGACGATCATCGAGTCGCCCTCGAAGACCAGCTCGTCCTGGCCGCCGATCATGTTGACGTACGCGATGGCGGCGTTCGCCTCGGCGGCCCGGCGGCGAACCAACGGCAGCCGGATGTCGTCCTTGTTCAGCTCGTACGGCGAACCGTTGATGTTGACCACCAGGCCGACGCCGGCCTGCCGGGCGGCGGCGAACGGGCCGCCGGCCTGCCACAGGTCCTCGCAGATGGTCAGCGCGACGTCCACCCCGCCGATCCGCACCACGGTCAGCTGGTCGCCGGAGACGAAGTAGCGGTCCTCGTCGAAGACGCCGTAGTTGGGCAGGTGGTGCTTGAAGTAGCGGGCGACCACCGTGCCCCGGTGCAGCAGCGCGGCGGCGTTGCGGGCACCCCGGCCCGGCTCGGCGTCCCCGCTGATCTGCGGCGGCCCGTCGGCGTCCAGGTAGCCGACCACGACCGGCAGGTCACCGAGACCGTCCTCGGCGAGGTCGGCGGCGAGCCGCTGGAGGGCGGCCTGGGACGCGGCGACGAAGGAACGCCGGAAGACCAGGTCCTCGACCGGGTAGCCGGTCAGCATCATCTCCGGAAAGAGCACGAGCTGGGCGCCGGCGTCGGCGGCCTGGCGGGTCCAGCTGCGGACCAGGTCGGCATTGCCGGCGAGGTCGCCGACGCTCGGGTTGACCTGGGACAGGGCGAGACGCAGGGTGGGCATGTCCTCATCTTGCCTCAGCATGACCGGAGCAATCCGTACCGTCGGACGAGATGGCGGCCACGCGCGAGCGCCGCGCGACGGCCAGGCCGGATCGGTACCGTTCGGCGGCGGGACGCGAGGGGACGGACGGCGGCGGTTCGCGTAACGTCTGCGTAACCAGGCCCGGGAACACTGGGCGGTCAGGTCGGGTACAGCCCGACCAAGGCGGACAAAAGAGTTGTCGCGAGGGGTTGGGGAAGTGGACCGTCAGCAGGAGTTCGTCCTCCGTACGCTGGAAGAGCGGGACATCCGGTTCGTCCGGCTGTGGTTCACGGACGTGCTGGGCACGCTCAAGAGCGTCTCGGTGGCGCCCGCCGAGCTGGAAGCGGCCTTCGAGGAGGGCATCGGCTTCGACGGCTCGGCCATCGAAGGCTTCGCCCGGGTCTTCGAATCGGACATGGTGGCCATGCCCGACCCGACCACCTTCCAGGTCTTCCCGTTCGAGGGCGGGGTCAGCGGCGAGAGCGCCCGGATGTTCTGCGACATCCTGCTGCCCGACGGCGGCCCGTCCTGGGCCGACCCGCGGCACGTGCTGCGCCGCGCGCTGTCCAAGGCGGCCGAGAAGGGCTTCACCTTCTACACCCACCCCGAGATCGAGTTCTTCCTGCTGGAGAACGGCCCGCAGGACGGTTCGGTGCCCACCCCGGTGGACACCGGCGGCTACTTCGAGCACACCACCCACGCGGTGGCCCGCGACTTCCGCCGCCAGGGCGTGCTGGCGCTGGAGCGGATCGGCATCTCGGTGGAGTTCAGCCACCACGAGGTCGCCCCCGGCCAGCAGGAGATCGACCTGCGCTACGCCGACGCGCTGACCACCGCCGACAACATCATGACCTTCCGGCACGTGGTGAAGGAGGTCGCGCTCTCCACCGGTGTGCAGGCCAGCTTCATGCCGAAGCCGTTCACCGACCAGCCGGGCAGCGGCATGCACACCCACCTGTCGCTGTTCGAGGGCGAGCGCAACGCCTTCCACGACAGCGGCGACCCGATGAAGCTCTCCAAGGTGGCGAAGTCCTTCATCGCCGGCCTGCTGGTGCACGCCCGGGAGTACACGGCGGTCACCAACCAGTGGGTCAACTCGTACAAGCGGCTGTTCCCGCAGGCCCTGCCGGACCGGATCACCGAGAGCCCGGCGTACGTCTGCTGGGGTCACCTGAACCGGTCCGCGCTGGTCCGGGTCCCGGCGTACGGCAAGCCGAACTCCGCCCGGGTCGAGGTCCGGTCGCTGGACTCGGCGACCAACCCGTACCTCGCCTTCGCGGTGCTGCTCGGCGCCGGCCTGAAGGGCATCGAGGAGGGCTACGAGCTGCCGCCGGGCGCCGAGGACGACGTCTGGTCGCTGAGCAGCGCCGAGCGCCGCGCCATGGGGTACGAGGCGCTGCCGGAGAACCTGGCCGAGGCGATCGACGTGATGGCCGGATCCGAACTGGTCGCCGAGGTGCTCGGCGAGCACGTCTTCGACTTCTTCCTGCGCAACAAGCGGGCCGAGTGGGAGCAGTACCGCCGCGAGGTCACCCCGTACGAGCGGCAGCGTTACCTGGCGCTGTAGTCGCGGGGCTGACGGGGTGGCGCGCTGCCGCTATCGTCTCGATCACCGCGCCGGTACCCCTCCGGGCGGAGAGTCGGGAGGCAGTCGGTGCTGGAGGACCTGCTCAGCGGTGCCTGGCAGAGCGTCGTGTTCGGGGTCGTGGGCGTCGGGCTCATGGCTGCCGGGTTCGGGCTCGTCGACCTGCTGACCCCGGGGCGGTTGCGGGAGCTGATCTGGGTCGAGCGCAACGCCAACGCGGGGTTGCTGCTCGCCGCCAACCAGCTCGGCATCGCCGGCATCGTCTTCACGGCGATCCTGACGAGCTACAGCGACTTCGGCCGAGGGCTGGCCTCCACCGTGGTCTTCGGGCTCGTCGGGCTGGCCATCATGGCGCTCGCCTTCTTCGTGCTCGACCTGCTCACCCCCGGCAAGCTCGGTGAGGTCATCTGCTCGTCCGAGCCGCATCCGGCGGCCCGGGTCAGCGCCGCCACGCACTTCGGCGCGGCGCTGATCGTCTGCGCCTGCATCGCCTGAGGCCGGTCGCCTGAGCGCGCCGCGTCCCGGGCTGTCGTCGTACCCCGGCCGTAGCGTGCCGGGTATGAACCGCACGGACCGGCTCTACGCCCTGGTCGAGGAGCTGCGGGCGGTGTCGCCCCGGCCCCGCAGCGCCCGCTGGCTGGCCGCCCACTTCGAGGTGAGCAGCCGGACCATCGAGCGGGACATCGGCGCGCTCCAGGAGGCCGGGGTGCCGATCTGGGCCGAGCCCGGGCGCACCGGCGGCTACGTCCTGGACCGCGCCCGCACCCTGCCGCCGGTCAACCTGACCCCGGCCGAGGCGGTGGCGATGGCCGTCGCGCTGCACCGGCTCGCCGGCACCCCGTTCGCCGGGCCGGGCGCCACCGCGCTGCGCAAGCTGGTGGCGGTGCTGCCGGCCGCCGACGCCGCCGAGGCGCACCGCCTCGCCGGCCGGGTGCACCTGATCGGCGACGGGCCGGCCACGCCCGTCCCGGCCACCGTCGCCGACGCGGTCACCGCGCGGCGGGTGCTGCGCATCCGGTACGCCGACCGCGCCGGCACCGACTCGGTGCGCGACGTCGAGCCGCTGGGCTACCTCGGCAACCCCCGACACTGGTATCTGCTCGCCTGGTGCCGGCTGCGCGACGAGCTGCGCTGCTTCCGTACCGACCGGATCGGGGACGTCCGGGCGCTGCCCGAGGTGGTGGTCCGGGAGCTCCGCCTGACGGATCTCGACATCCCCCGGGAACGGGTCCGCCCGCTGAGCCTGGTCTGAGTCGGGTCGGGCACGCGCCGATCTCCGTCGGGTGATCCGGAAACACCGACAGGACGGTGTCGCGGACGGCCCCGAAACTGCTCTGGACGACGGCGAACCGCCGTCCCGGCAACTCTGGAGGCAGCACGTGTCCACGACGCCCATCACCTGGTTCGAGATCGGCACCGACCGGCCGGAGGAGGCGGAACGCTTCTACGGCGAGCTGTTCGGCTGGACCTTCGAGGAGCAGGGCGCCGGCAGCGGCGGGTCCTATCGGGTGACTGGTGCCGGCGGTGACACCGGGATCGGCGGCGCGATCCGGGCGACCGACGGGACGTCCCCGAACTACGCGGTGTTCTACGCCGAGGTCGACGACGTGGCGGAGACCTGCCGGCGGGCCGAGGCCGCCGGCGCGAAGGTGCTGGTGCCCGCGCGGACCGCACCCAGCGGACTCACGCTCGCCCACCTGCTCGACCCGACGGGAAATCGCATCGGCGTGTTCGCACCCCCGCCCACCCAGGGCTGACGCGCGCGGCCCCGCCACGCCGGGGCTGACGTCAGTCCCAGGGGCATGATCGACTCCAGGTCGCCGATGTGGCGGTGTCCGAGTGCGATGGACGCCGCCACATCGGCGAAACGGAGTGGATCACGCGGGACCCCTGGGGGCACGCCTGCCCGGGGTGGTCGGAGGCCGACCTGTCGGGCTACTTGCCCGGCGTACCCGCGGGAGCGCCGTGGCCGTCCGGCCCACGGTCGCCGCCCGGCCCACGGTGGCCGCCGCCGGGGCCAGGGAAGACGCCGGCCTCGACGGCCTTGGTGATGGCGTCGGCCTGCTCCTGGGTGAGCTTGCCGTCCTTGACCGCCTGGTCCAGCCGCTCCTTGAGCGCGGCCTGCCGGTCCTCGGCGGACGGGCGCGCCGGACGATCGGCGGGCCGGTGCTGCTCGCGGACCTTCTCCAGCGCGGCGGTCACCTTGTCGGTGGGGACACCCAGCTCCTTGGCGAGCGCCTCGGCGAACTCACCCTGCCGGTCCGCCTTCGCTCCGGGAGCGGTGGCGGTGCTGGCGCTCGGGGTCGGCGTCGGGGTGCCCGCGGCGAACGCGATCGTCGGGGCGGCGATCCCCACGCCGAGGACGCCCGCGGTGGCCAGGCCGGCCAGCAGGTGCTTCCTACGGATGGTGCGGGACATGCTGTCCTCCAGAAAGTCGGTGATGCGGCAATGTCGTCACCGACAGTGACGGCTGATTCTGGGCGCGACCCGTGGCGACCCTGTCAGCGAGCTGAAAATCGAGCAGCGGGCTGCCCGTCGAGCAGCGGGCAGCCGATCGAGGCGGTGCGCGGGGAAATCGGTTGTGTCGTCGTTGGTCAGGCGGTCAGGGTTGGTGGTCGCCAATGGAGGGACACCTCGAGATGACCGTCGAGATTCGGGAGATTCCTCTCACCGGGTCGGACACCGGCCCGTACGGCATCACGGTTGGGCCCGACGGCGCGTTGTGGCTGACGCTGGTCCAGGCCGGCGGGATCGCCCGCCTGGGGCCCGACGGCGAGACGGAGTCTGGGCAGCCCTGGAGATCGGCGCAGTAGCCCACCTGACCCCACCCCCACCCCCTGACCCCGGTGATCAAGAGGTTTGCGTCACGATCCGGCCCGAAAATGACCCAAACCTCTTGATCACCGGGGTGGGAAGCGGGCGGGAGGCGGCGGGAGGGTGGGAGGCGGGGCTAGCGGACGGCGGGGGTGGCCGTCAGGGTTCCGGTGTCGGTGTCCAGGGTTGCGGTGGTGCCTACCGGGACGGTCAGCTGGTCGGGGCCGTGGCCGATGGGGAGGCCGCCGAGGACCGGTACGCCCAGGTCGCCGAGGCGTTCGGTGAGGACGTCGACGATCGTGGTCTCCCAGCCGTCGCCGCAGTCGGAGAACTGCCCGACCGCCACACCGGCCAGCCCGTCCAACGCTCCGGCGCGGCGCAGGTGGGTGAGCATCCGGTCGACCTTGTACGGGGGCTCCTGCACGTCCTCGATCAACAGCACGGCACCGGTCAGATCGGGCAGGTCCGGAGTGCCGATCGACGCGGCGATCAGGCACAGGTTGCCGCCCAGCAGGGTGCCGGTGGCGCGACCCGGCACCCGTACGCCGAAGGTCTCCTCGGTGGGCACCGCCTCGACGGTCACCGGCTCGGTGGTCATCAGCGCCGCGTGCAGGGACTCGGCGGAGCGCAGCGACGTCCGCTCGTCCCGCCAGGCGGCCCCCGGGCCGTGCACCCCGGCCAGCCGGGCGCCCCGCCACAGGGCGAGCTGCAACGCGGTGATGTCCGAGAAGCCGGCCACCACCTTCGGGTCGCGGCGGACGGCGGCCATGTCGATGGCGTCCACGATCCGCTGGGCGCCGTACCCGCCCCGGGTGCAGATCACGCCGCGCACCTGCGGGTCGGCGAACGCCGCGTTCAGGTCGGCGGCCCGCAGGTCGTCGGTGCCGGCGAGGTAGCCGTGGCGTGCGTACGCGTTCGGCGCCGGCACCGGCCGCAGGCCCCACCCGGTGAGCAACTCCATCCCCCGGGCGACCCGCTCCGGCGAGGTCGGCCCGGACGGTGACACCAGCAGCACCGTGTCCCCGGGGCGCAGGACGGGTGGGCGGACGACTGCCGAATCCTCGTTGATCACAACCGCAGAGCCTAACGACACCGCGGAGCCTGACGAGCAGCGAACGCCGGCCGTCGACGCCGGTGCACGCGCCGGCCAGCAACCCCGGTGCGCGGCGGGGGGGATCCGAGTGGCGGGGCGTGGCGCTGCGGGACGTACCGGCTAGCCTCGACGCGTGGCAACCGCGCTGGTGATCGAGAACGACCCGACGGACGACGCACGCCGGTTGGGTGAGTGGCTGACCGAGGCTGGGCTGGAGCTGTGGGTGGTCCGCCCGCACGCCGGCGACGAGCTCCCCGCCGACCTGGAGGGGTACGCGGCGCTGGTGGTGCTCGGCGGCGACCAGCAGGCGTACCCGCTGCCGGACGGCTCGCCCGGCGCACCCTGGTTCCCGGCGGTGGAGGGGCTGCTGCGCAAGGCGGTCCGGTACCGCGTGCCCACCCTGGCCGTCTGCCTGGGCGCGCAGCTGCTCGCCACCGCGCACGCCGGGCTGGTCGAGCGGAGCCCGTCCGGGCCGGAGATCGGCCCCGGCGTGGTCGGTCGGCGTGACGCCGCGGAGGGCGACCCGCTGTTCCGGTACGTGCCGCTGATCCCGGACGTGCTCCAGTGGCACTCCGACGAGATCACCGAGCTGCCCCGGGGCGCCACCCTGCTGGCGGCCTCCACCCGGTATCCGCACCAGGCGTTCCGGCTCGGCGACCGGGCCTGGGGGCTGCAGTTCCACATCGAGTGCGACACCGCGATGATCGCCGACTGGGCCACCGACTCGGCCCAGCTCGCGGAGCTGGGCTACGACCCGGAGCTGGTCGTGGCGGCCTGCGACTCGGTGATGGTCGACGTCGAGGAGGTCTGGCAGCCGTTCGCCGCCCGGTTCGCGGCGCTGGCCCTCGGCGAGCTGGACGACAGCACGACGCGGCGGGGCCTGCCGCTGCTCGGGCACTGATGAGCCGGCCGACGAGGGCGCCGGGCCGGCTCGCCCGCTACGGCTTCGGCGTCGCCGAGGGCGACGGCGGAGCCCGCGCCGCCGACCTGCTCGGCCCGGACGGGTTGGGCCTCTGGCAGCCGGTCGAGCAGGAGCCGGTCGACGAGCCGGCCAGGGAGCTGCTCGCCGCGCTGTCCCGCGCCGCCGACCCGGATCTGGCGCTGCGCCAACTGCACCGCATCGTCGAGGCCGAACGGCGCATCAGCGGCGACGGCGCGCCTGGCGGCAGCGGCGCGAGCTCGCCGCTGATCGCGGAGCTGCTCGCCGACCCTGGGCTGCGGCGTCGACTGATCGCCGTCCTGGGCGCGTCGTCGGCGCTCGGTGATCATCTGGTGGCCAACCCGGAGCACTGTCTGGCGCTGCGCACCGCCCCGGACGGGCTCGCGCCGATCGCCGAGGGTCGACTGGAACCGGCCGGCGACGGCAACCCCGTGGCGGTGCTGCGGACCGCGTACCGGCTGGCGTTGCTGCGGATCGCGGCGGCCGACCTCACCGGCGGCCGGGCCCTGGAGCAGACCATGGCGGCGCTGTCCGCGCTGGCCGACGCGACGCTTGCCGCGGCGTACGAGATCGCCGTCGACGAGCTGGCGGAGGGCACCGAGCGACCCCGGCTGGCCGTGGTGGCGATGGGCAAGTGCGGCGGCGGTGAACTGAACTACGTCTCCGACGTGGACGTGATCTTCGTGGCGGCCGAGGACGGCGACCTGCCCGCCGCGACCCTGGTGGCGACCCGGCTGATCCACATCTGCGGGCTTGTCGCCTGGCCGGTGGACGCCGCGCTGCGGCCCGAGGGCAACCGCGGCCCGCTGGTGCGCACCCTCGCCAGCCACCTGGCCTACTACCGGCGGTGGGCGCGCACCTGGGAGTTCCAGGCGTTGCTCAAGGCCCGTCCGGCCGCCGGGGACCTGCCGCTGGCCCAGGAGTGGATCGACCAGCTCGCCCCGCTGGTGTGGCGGGCCGCCGAACGACCCGAGGCGGTCGAGGACGTCCGTGCGATGCGCCGCCGGATCATCGACAACATCCCGCCGAAGGAGCTGGAACGCGAGATCAAACGCGGTCCCGGCGGGCTGCGCGACATCGAGTTCGCCGTCCAGCTCCTGCAACTGGTGCACGGTCGCGGCGACGAGACGCTGCGGGCGCCGGGCACCATCCCGGCGCTGCGTGCGCTGGTCGCGGGTGGCTACGTCGGCCGCGCCGACGGCGAGTCGCTGCTGCGCGGCTACCGCTTCCTGCGCAGCGTCGAGCACCGGCTCCAGTTGCAGGCCCTGCGGCGTACGCACACCGTGCCCACCGAGCCGTCCGCGCTGCGCTGGCTGGCCGCCGCGCTGGGTTTCACGGCCACGCCGGGACGCAACGCCGTGGAGAGCTTCCGGGCCGAGTGGGTCACCCACGCCACCGAGGTACGCCGGCTGCACGCCAAGCTGCTCTACCGGCCGCTGCTGGAGTCGGTGGCCCGGGTGCCGGCCGACGGGCTGCGGCTCACTCCGGAGGCCGCCCGGCACCGGTTGGAGATCCTCGGCTTCGCCGACCCGGCCGGGGCGCTGCGGCACCTCCAGGCGCTCACCGGCGGGGTGAGCCGTACCGCGGCCATCCAGCGGACCCTGCTCCCGGTGCTGCTCAGCGAGTTCGCCGACGCGCCGGAGCCGGACCGGGGGCTGCTCAACTACCGCAAGGTCTCCGACAAGCTGGGCAGCACCCCCTGGTACCTGCGGCTGCTGCGCGACGGCGGTCCCGTCGCCCGGCGGCTGGCCCGGGTCCTGGCCCTCTCCCGGTACGTCGCCGACCTGCTCGCCCGCGATCCGGAGGCGCTGCGGCTGCTGGCAGAGGAGAACGAGTTGGCGCCGCGCCCACGGGCGGTGCTGCGGGAAGGCTTCCTGGCGGCGGCGGCCCGCCACACCGACCCGGTCGAGGCGACCCGCGCGGTGCGGGCGCTGCGCCGCCGGGAACTGGTCCGCGTGGCGTGCGCCGACGTGCTCTGTCGCGCCGGCGCGCTCGCCCCGACCCCGACCCGGCCGGACGGCACGACGCGGCCCGCCGTCGGCCTGGCCGACATCACCGAGGTCGGCACGGCGCTCTCCGACGTCACCGACGCCACTCTCGCCGCCGCGCTGCGCGCCGCCCGGGCCAGCCAGCCGGCGCCGGCCGGGCTGCGGTTCGCGGTGATCGGGATGGGCCGGCTGGGCGGGTACGAGTCGAACTACCTCTCCGACGCCGACGTGCTCTTCGTCTACGACCCGCCCGCCGACAGCGGCGAGAGCGCGGCCAGCGCCGCCGCGCACGCGATCGCCGAGGAGCTGCGGCGACTGCTCGGGGTGCCCGCCCCCGACCCGCCGCTCGGTGTCGACGCCGACCTGCGTCCGGAGGGCCGGCAGGGTCCGCTGGTGCGCAGCCTCGCCGCGTACGCGCAGTACTACGCCCGCTGGTCGCGGGTGTGGGAGGCGCAGGCGCTGCTGCGTGCCCGGTTCGTCTGCGGCGACGCCGACCTGGGCGCCGAGTTCGAGGCGATGATCGAGCCGGTGCGCTACCCGGCCGAGGGGCTGACCCGCGAGCAGATCGTTGAGATCCGCCGGATCAAGGCCCGGGTGGAGACCGAGCGGCTGCCGCGCGGCGCCGACCCGGCCACCCACACCAAGCTGGGCCGGGGCGGGCTGGCCGACGTGGAGTGGGCGGTCCAGCTCGTCCAGCTCCGGCACGCCGGAGCGATCCCGGAGCTGCGCGGCACGCGTACCCTCGATGCCCTCGCGGCCGCCGAGCGGGCCGGCCTGATCGACCCGGCGGACGCCGCGGAGATGGCCGCCGGCTGGTCCCTGGCCGCGCAGGTCCGCAACGCGTTGATGCTGGTCCGGGGCCGCGCCGGTGACCAACTGCCCCGGCACGGGGTGGAGTTGGCCGGGGTGGTGCGGCTGCTCGGCCGCGACGACCCGGGGGAGTTCCTCGACGAGTACCTGCGCACCGGCCGGCGCTCCCGCGCCGCCGCGCAGCGGGTGCTGGAGGCGTAGCGCCGGTCAACTGCCGACGGTGTACTCGCCGGCGTGGGGAACGGTGACGACGCTCCAGACCCCGTCGGCGGAGACGGTGGCGCCACCGGACGCGGCCAGCCAGCGGCTGTAGCGGACGCGGACCGCGACCGGGCCGGCGGTCGGGGCCCGGAAGGTCAGCGCCGCGCCGTCGGCGCGGACCAGTTCAGCGGGCGCGGCGACCAGCGGCGTCGGGTCGGCCACCGCCCAGACCCGCCAGTGCGCGCCGGACCAGACCGGCGTCAGGTACGGCAGGCCGCCCTCGACCAGCTCCGCCTCGGCCCGTCCCACCCAGGACAGCGGGGCGTCCGGCACCGCCACGTACTGCACGGCGTTCTTCGCCAGCCAGGCCCGGTAGCTCTCCCGGGTCAGCGGCACGCCGGTGCCGGTCGCGCCGGGCACGGTGGTGAAGAACAGCGGGTTTCGGTCGATGTCGGCCTGCCGCAGCCAGCCCCGGGCCAGTGGCACCTCGCCGAGGCGGGCCGCCTCCCAGTAGTTGCGCGTCGGCGGCACCTCGACCCGGCCGGTGAGCCGCTGCCCGGCCAGGAACGCGCGCAGCGGCGCGTGGTAGCCGGGCGCGCTGGTCGGGTCGCCGATGCCGCGCAGGTCGGCGGGGACCACCGGCGGCTGCCACCCGCAGACGGCCACCAGCAGCGCGGTCAGGCCCACGGCACCCAGCAGGCGGGCACGCCGCGACCGCTCGGGCGTCGCGGTGCTGGGCGGCGCGGCGTCGGGCCGGGCGGCATTGGGCGGCGCGGGGCGGTCGGCGTGCCGGCGGGCGAGGCGGGCGGTGAGCCAGGCTGGTGGCCGGGCGGCGGCGGCCAGCACCGGCAGCGCGAACATCGTCGCCAGCCGGGTCGCGTTCAACCCCACCGGGGTGTGGACCAGCGCGGCGGCGAGCACCCCGGCGGCGGCGAGGAGCGCGCCGACCCGCACCGGCCGGTACGCCACCAGCGCCGCCACCACCAGGCTGGTCACCACCGCGCGCAGGGTGTCGGTGCGGCTGATGTTCATCCAGCCGCCGTCGCCGAAGAGCAGCGCGGTCGCGGCCAGCGGCACGGCCGCCGCGACAGCGAGTGTCAGACCGTCGGCGTAGCGGCGGGTGAGCAGCAGCGCCACGCCCGCCAGGCCGACGAACAGGCCCGCCACCGGGCTCGTCGCCGACGCCAGCAGCGCGCCGACCGCGGCGAGCGCGAGCCGCCGACGCGGGGGTACGCCCCGAGTCAGCGCCAGCAGCGCGGCCAGCCCGAACGCCACCCCCAGGGCGTACGTCACCCGGCCGGAGACCAGGTTGCCGGTCAGCGTGACCACGCCGACCAGGCTGCCCAGCAGCGGTCGGGGCACCGGGCTGCGGACCAGCAGCGCGGCCAGCGCGGCGGCCGACGCCACCAGCGCCAGCGCACCGGTCACCCGCACGCCGAGCAGGGCCATCACCGGCTGGGACACGAGGCTGTAGCCGAACTGCTGCACCCCGCCGTACCAGCGCAGATCGATCGGTGTCAGGCCGTGGGCGGCGAAGAAGTCCGCCCGGGCGACCTGTGCGGCGAGGTCCGAGCCCATCAGCGGCAGGGCCAGCCAGAGCGCGCCGAGCACGACTGCGGAACCGGTGGCCACCGCCACCACCCGACTGCGCCGCATGCCCACCTCCGTACCGCGACAACCGTACTGGCAGCATGTCCGGCGTGCCTCACCACCTCGCGCGCTGGACCGGACTGGCCGGATCGGCGTTGCTCGCCGTCGCCGCGTTCCTCGGCGGCGCCCTGCCCGGGTCACCCCTGCGCCCCACCCCGGTCAGCATCTGGCAGGGCCCGAACGGGCCGCTGGTCCTCGCCGCCTGGCTGGTCGGCACCGCGCTGCTGGCGTACGCCTGGTGGTCGCTGCGCGAGCGCGTGCCGTCGACCCGCTGGGCGCTGGTCACCGTCGGGCTCTGGCTGCTGCCGGTGCTGATCGCGCCGCCGCTGGCCAGCCGCGACGTCTACGCGTACGCCTGCCAGGGCGCCAGCTACGCCGCTGGGATCAACCCGTACGAGCAGGGGGTGTCCGCGCTGCCCTGCCCCTGGCTGGACACCATCTCCTACATCTGGCGCGACACGCCGGCGCCGTACGGGCCGCTGTTCGTGGTGCTCGCCGGCGCGGTGGTCAAGGCCACCGGCTCGCTGACCGGCGCGATCGTGGTGTTCCGGCTGATCGCCGTGGCCGGGGTGGCGCTGACTGCGGCCAGCCTGCCGGTGCTGGCCCGTCGCGCCGGCGTACCGGCTCCCCGGGCGGTCTGGCTGACGCTCGGCTGCCCGCTGGTCGCCGTGCACCTGGTCTCCGGCGCGCACAACGACGCCCTGATGGTCGGCCTGCTGGTCGCCGGGCTCGCGGTGATCGCCTCGCGGCCCGGCCGCCCCGGTCCGCTGCTCGCCGGTGGCGCGCTGCTCGGGCTGGCCGCCGCGATCAAGGTGACGGCGCTGGTCGTGGTGCCGTTCGCGGCGCTGGCGGCGATCGTCGGCGGGTACTCGATCCGCGCGCTGATCCGCCACGGCGGCTGGGTCGTCGGCGGCGCGGTCGCCGTCGTGGTCGGGGTGACCTTCGCCGCCGGACTGGACTTCGGCTGGGTCGGCGGCCTGGCCCGAGGCGGCGACGTGATCGCCTGGACGTCGCCGTCCACGGCGGTCGGCCAGACCGTCGGCTACCTGGCGGTGCCCTTCGGCGGGCACCTCGACGCCCTGCCGGTCACCCGGGGGATCGGCATGGCCGTGCTGGCGCTGCTGCTGGTGTGGCTGTGGTTGCGGGCCCGCACCCGGGAGCCGCTGTGGCACGCCGCCCTGGCGCTGGCCGCCACGGTCGCCCTCGCGCCGCTGTTCCACCCCTGGTACTGGATCTGGCCGCTGGCCGTGCTCGCGGCCACCGCCCGGCGTACCGGATGGTTCACGGTGGTCGCGCTGGTCGCGTCGTTCCTGGTGCTGCCCGACGGCACCGGGCTGCCCCGGTTCACCAAGTCGGTCGGGGCGCCGCTGATGACGCTGTTGGTGATCGTGCTGGTCATCCGGTTGGTACGGTCGGCTCGGGCGGCCCGTCAGCCGGTCGCCGCCGACTGAGGGACGGTGCGCCGGTAACCACTCCCGGCGCACCGCCGCCGCTCTACGGTCTTTCGATGGCCCGTTTTGCCCGGTATGCCGGCCTGGTCGGCGCGATCCTGCTCACCGTTGCCGGGTATCTCGGCGGGGCGCTGCCCGACGCCCCGCTCGGCGCGACACCGGCGTCGATCTGGCGAGCCCCGCACGGCCCGGCGACGCTGACCTGCTGGCTCATCGGCACGGCGCTGCTGGTCGGCGCCTGGTGGTCACTGCGCGCCGGTGCGCCGTCGAGCCGGTGGGCGTACGTCACCGCCGGGCTGTGGGCCCTCCCGCTGCTGGTCGCGCCGCCGCTGGGCAGCCGGGACGTCTACTCGTACGCCTGCCAGGGCTGGACGTACGCGCACGGCGTCGACCCGTACGCGGTTCCGGTGGCGGCGGCCGGCTGCCCGTGGCTGGAGACGGTGGCGCCGATCTGGCGGGACACGCCTGCTCCGTACGGGCCGGTCTTCGTGCTGCTCGCGGCGTTCGCGGTGGGCGTCGGTGGTGGCCTCACCGGCACGATCGTGGCGCTGCGGGTCATCGCCGTGGCGGGCCTGCTCCTGGCGGCGTACTGCCTGCCCGGCCTGGCGCGGGCGGCCGGCGTGCCGACCCGGCGAGCGGCCTGGTTGGCGCTGGCCGCGCCGGTGGTCGGCGTGCACCTGGTGGCCGGGGCGCACAACGACGCCGTGATGCTCGGGCTGCTGCTGTGCGGGCTGCTGGTGGTGGTCCGCCGGCCGGGCCGGCCCGCGGCGCTGCTGCTCGCCGGCGTGCTGCTCGGCCTGGCGGTCACGGTGAAGGCCACCGCCGTGGTGGTCGCCCCGTTCGCCGCGCTGGCCGCGGTGCACGGCCGGCACACCGTACGCGCGCTGCTGCGCGACGGCGGCTGGCTGGCCGGCGGGCTGCTGGCCGCGCTGCTGGTCACCTCGGCCCTGTCCGGCCTCGGCTTCGGCTGGGTGGGCGGGCTGACCCGCAGCGGAGACTCCGAGCAGTGGACGTCGCCGCCCACCGCCGTCGGCCTGGTGGTGGACTACGCCGGCGCGCTGGTCGGGCGGGACCCGCAGGCGGTGCCGGTGACCCGCGCGGTCGCGTTGGTGCTGCTCGCGGTCGTGCTCCTGGTGCTGTGGTGGCGCGCCTGGCGAGAACTGCGGGCTGGCCCGCCCGGAGCGCCGCCGCGAGAGCTGCGGGCAGATGATCGCGATCCGAGCGGCGTGGACAGGCCGGCGGCCGGCTCGGCGCGGTGCCGTGCGGCACTGCACGGCGCGGGCCTCGCACTGGTCGCCACCGTCGTCCTGGCCCCGGTCTTCCACCCCTGGTACGCGACCTGGCCGCTGGCGCTGCTCGCGCTCACCTCCGCCCGGACCACGTGGTTCGCGCTGCCGGTGGCGGTCGCGGCCTTCCTGGTCCTGCCCGACGGCACCAACCTGGCCCGCTTCACCAAGGCCCCCGGCGCCCTGGCGATGACCGTCCTGCTCCTCTTCCTGCTCCTTCGGGTGCGGGAGCGGGTGCGGCGGAACGGACCGGAGCGCCGGCCACGTTCCTGACAATCGGTCCGACGTGCAAGATCGTGCTCGAACGTGGATGTAGTGGCTTCTGGCGCGATCGAGACCACTACACCCAGGATCGAGCACGATCTTGGCGCGGCGCGGCGCGGCGCGGCGCGGCGCGGTCAGCGGTGGGCGCTCGGCGCGGCGGGCCGGGCCAGCCGGGTGCGTACGGCAAGTGCCACCGGCAGCAGGGCGGGACCGACCAGGCCGACCACTGCCGCCGTCGCGGCGAGCGTCGTCCAGTTCGGGGGGAACGCGGCCGGCATGCCGTCCGCGGCCCCGGCCAGCGGTTCCAGGGCCAGCAGGCCCACCGGGGTGAGCAGGATCAACAGGGCCCAGCCGCCCCGGTGGCGGTCACGAAACGGGCCGGGGGGGGGGGGGGGGGGGGGGGGGGGGGGGGGGCGGCGGGGGGGGGGGGGGGGGCGGCGAGGGGGGGCGGAGTAGAAACGGAAATAAACT